>NZ_CASDOY010000015.1 GCF_949282365.1 uncultured Desulfovibrio sp. | reverse complement strand
AGACGCCCGTCCTGCGGCCGCGTCCCCGTCCCCTGCCGCGCCGTCCGTCCCGTCCGTCGCGCCCGTGGCCGTGCCCGCGGCGGACAGGGACGCTGCCGCGGCTCCGGCGCCGCCCGTGTCGTCCCGTCCGGCCTCCGGCGGCGGGAAGTGAGCCGGCGAACGGCCTGGGGAGCTGTCCGGGGAATGGGGGAGGGAGTGCCCGCGACAGGAGAGCGCCTGCGGGCGGCTCCGCTTTGGGCATGATGAAAAACGGCGCTGCGACGGACATGGTGCTGCGACGGGGAACGTCCCGTCGCGCCCCTGCCGCAACGCCTTTCCGGCCGGGATCCCGGCCATAACGGCGGGCCCGCGCCCGCGAGGAGACGTGTCATGCACGCTCTGATCACAAAAACGGCTGTTGCCCGCGGCAGCGTCGCCGCGTGCCTGCTGCTGGCCTGTTGCCTGTGCCTCTTTCCCGTGGCCGCCCGCGCCCTGTCGTCCGATGCGGCCCGGGCCTGCGTCATCGAAGCGGGCAATGCCGTGGACAATGCCGACGCCGCCTGCTTCGAGCAACTGGTGGATATGGACGCCGTCCTGGACGAGGCCGTGGACCTGTTCGTGGAGGAGGCGCGCAAGCCCGAGAACAGCTCCCTGCTGCCGCCCATGCTCGCTCTGATGTTCTCGGGGGCCGCCATGGCGGAGGACAACGGCCTGGGCGTGCGCCAGCTGCTGGTCTCCGAGACGCGGGCCTTCGTGCTCAACGGCATCGCCTCCGGGGCCTTTGCCGGGAAAAAGCGCCAGGATTTTTCATCGCAGGGCATGGTGGCCCCCCTGTTCGATGCCGTTTCCCTGGGCCGTAAGGAGATCCGCCAGGTGGGCACGCCCGTGCGCCGGGGCGCGGACTGGATCGTGCCCTTCGTACTGCGCGATCACGGCAACGGCAATGACTATGCCGTGCGCGTGCGCGTGAGCGATACCGGAGGCAGCCCGCGCGTGGTGGCGGTGGACAATCTGCGCCAGCTGTTCGTGATCCTGGGCCGTGAGGCCGGGGCGCTGGAAAGCTGACGTTCCCCGCACAGCTATCCGAAGGAAAAAGGGCGGCCCTTGTGGCCGCCCTTCGTCGTTTCGCGGGCCCGCTGTCCCGCAGGCGAGCGGGCTGCCCGTACCGTCCGGGGCGTGCATAAACAAATGTTGCAGGTTGGTTGTCCGTAAAAATTGGGCCGGTCTTGGTGGGGGGATGGAAGCCCTTTTTGCCGCAGGCAGCGATCCAAAGGGCGGGCCGCAGGGCCGTGCCTGTTAGGCCGCAAGGCCTTACAGGCATCGACAGCAACGCAAAGGGCTTTTTCCCCCTTAAGACAAAAGGTCGAGTCCTGGACCTTACGCCTGTCTTTCGCGGCGTTCCCAGAGCGCCAGGCGCAAGCGGTCGAGGACCATGAAGCCGCCGCTGCACAGGACCATGAAGGCCGCCGCCACGAAGACGCCCCGATAGCCGAAACCGGCATGGATCACGGCGCCGCCCAGCAGGGGACCCAGCACGCCGCTGGCGTCGAAGGTGAGCATCATGACATTGGAATTGATGGAGCGGGTGGCATCCGGGGAGCGGTCATAGATGGTGGAGGCCAGCAGGGGATAGAGCAGGCCCAGGCCCAGGCCGTAGAGGATGGTCAGGGGCAGGAAGGCCCAGGCGGGGCCCCAGGCCAGGCCCAGCATGCTGATGGCCAGGGCCAGGGCGCAAAGGGGCACGATACGGTAGCGGGGCAGGGTGTCCAGCACATGCCCGCCGAAGAGGCGCACCAGGATGATGGTGATGGTATAGCCCATGAAGAAGGTGGCGGGCGTCGCGCCGGTGGTCACGCACAGGCCCTTGACGAAATAGATGGCCAGGGCGGTCATGATGCTGAAGGAAAGACAGGCCAGATAGATGCAGGCCAGGCCGGAATGGGTCATGGCATGGAGCACGGCGCGCGGCGGCATGGGATTCTTGTCGCCGCTCACAGGCAGTTCGGGCGTGCGCAGCCGGGGGGCCAGGGGCACGAGCATGCACAGGGCCGGGACGGCCAGCACGGCCATGAGGGCGAATAGGCGGGGCTCGCCGCCCAGCAGGGGCAGGATCTGTTCGCCCACGGCCGGGATGATGGAATAGGGCAGCAGGGCGGTCAGGGAAAAGATGGCGAAGCCCCGGGCGCTCTGGCCCTTGGGGATGCAGCTGACCAGCACGGCCACCACGCAGCTGGAATAGACCGCCAGCGAGATGCCCTGGGCGATGCGCAGGCCCAGGATGAGCCAGATGCTGTCGGGCCCGTGGATGAAGGGGTAGGCCAGCATGATGCAGCTGGACAGGCAGATGGTGACCAGCAGGGCGGGCAGCTTGCTGCGCGAGAGTAGGACGATGCTGGCCAGAGGCCGCCAGAGCAGGACCATGGCGAACAGGGCCGAGAGCAGTATGCCGCGCCAGTTGGGGCTGACCTGCATGCCTTCCAGCCATTGCTCGAAGCAGTAGAACACGGCCATGTAGCTGTTGTTGCACATGGCCATGCAGAAAAGCAGGATGAAGTCGCGGCTGAAGAGTTTCGGCTTTTCTTCGCTGACGGGCAGGGGGACGGACATAGGGAACCAGCCTTTTGGGAAAGGAGGGGACGGTGACGGGTCAATCTACGGTTATTTTGTTGCGTACGCAACCCGATAGAGGGCAGCGCCCCGCTTGGAGAAAAAAGCCCCTCCGCCGGGGAGGGGCCTGATCGACGGAAGGGCCGCCGGGCCCGGCATCAATGGTATTCGCCGTTGAGGAATTTCATGGCATAGCCGTGCACGGCCTTGTCATCGGTCATGAGCATGTCCATCTGGCGGGTCATGATGAGCAGGCGCCCCAGCTGGTCCAGACGCGAGAGGATCTCCAGGCGGGGATACTTCTGGTAACGGGCCCGGATGCGGTCGCCCACCACTTCCACGGTGAAGCCCAGCTCCGAAAGGATGACGCCGATGCAGCGCACGCGCCGTTCGCGCTGCACGCTGCCGGCGGCGCCGCCGGCGAACTCGAAGCGGATGTAGTTCTTGCTCAGGGTCTCGCCGCACCAGCTGTCCAGGATGGCGTAGTGATAGCCCACGCGCGAGGAGAAGTTCACATAGCGGTCCGAGACGATGGCATAACTGCGGTCGCCGAAGCGCTGGCCGCCCTGCTGGTTGCCGCCGCTCATGTTCTGGCTCATGACCGAAAGGAAGCCGCGCATGTTGACGGGCCGGGGGCCGCGCGCCTGGACGGCGGGATTGAGCATGCCGGAGAGCACTTCGGCGAAGGGCTCGCTGATGACGTCCTCGGGCGTGACGCGGCGCGATTCGGGGTTCTTGAGCCCGCCGCCCAGGTCGATGACGTAGAGGTCCAGCGGGATCGGGCAGACCAGCTGGCTGGCCGCGCCCATGCTGCCTTCAGAAACGCTGTCGGAGATGAGGAACATCTCGCTGTAGCTCTTTTCATGGGCATAGCGCATGACGTCGTGCAGCGAGGTGCAGTTGGCCGGGCTGAAGAGCTCGGAATGCGGGTCCACCAGATGCAGGGGCATGATGTAGCTGGCGATGCGGCGCAGCAGGATCAGGGCCGGGGTATCGGCGGCGGGACGGCGCGGCTGCAGGCGCAGGGCCAGCAGCTCGGGGACTTCGCCGTCGAAGACGCGCCCGCCGATGGCGTCCACGGTGACCACCTGTCCTTCTTCCAGCAGGCTGGTGGCGCCGGGCAGGTTGATGACCGTGGGCATGCCGAATTCCCGGCAGACGGAGGCCATGTGCCCGGTGAGGCTGCCGGTCTCGGCGATGATGGCCGAGGCCCGCTGCATGGCCACCATGGCGTCGGGCGAGGTATGCTGCAGGAGCATGACCGCGCCTTCGGGGAAATGGGTCAGGTCCTGCGCGGGCTGCACATGGATGACCGGTCCGCAGCCCACGCCCCTGGCCGCCACCTCCCCGCCGCTGAGCAGGGGCCGCAGGTGGGAGAGGGCCGGGGCCGTGACCTCGCTCACCGAGGCGTCCAGGCCCATGGGCCGCGTCTGGAGCAGGATGATCTGGTCGTCCTCGTCCACGGCCCATTCCACGTCCTGCGGATACTGGTAGTGGCGTTCCAGTTCCAGGGCCATGGAGGCCAGCTGCTGCGCCTGCTCGTGCGAGAGGCTGGGCACGTTGCGCAGGCTCTCGGGCACGTCCTCTTCCCGGCTCTCCACGCCGTCGGGCCCCTGGGCCAGCACGAGGCGGATCTCCTTGTGGGCGATGGTCTCCTGCTGGATGCGCAGGTTGGCGCGCGAGACCAGCCAGTTGTCCGGGGTGGCGGTGCCGTCCACCACCATCTCGCCCAGGCCCCAGGTGCCCTGGATCATGACGCAATTGGAACGCAGGTCCACCGGATGGCGCGAAAAGGCCACACCGGCGGCCTTGGCCCGCACCATCTTGAGGCAGCACATGCCCATGCTGGTGGCGTCCAGGGCGTAGCCGTTGCGGATGCGGTAATTCAGGGCCCGGGGCGAGAACAGGCTGGCCAGCACGCGCTTGAAGGCCGTAGGCAGGCTCTCGCGCGTGACGCCGAGGATGCTCAGGTACTGCCCGGCGAAGGACTGCACGCCGTCTTCGTCCACGGCGCTGGAGCGCAGGGCGGCCTGCACCTGGCTGTCCTTGCCGAAGGCCTCGTCCCAGCCGGCCAGCAGGGCGCTTTCCACCTCTTCCGGCAGCGGGGCCTCCAGGATGAGGTCCTGCACGGTGCGGGCGGCGTCCTGCAGGCTGTGGGGCACGTCGGGGTCTACCTTGCAAAGCGTGGTGTGGATCTTCCGGAACAGGCCGCTGGGCCGCAGCAGGGCCAGGCTGGCAGCCTGGATGGTCACGGCGAAGCCGGGGGGCACGGGCATGTCCAGCATGTTGACCAGCTCGCCCAGGTTGGCGTTCTTGCCGCCCACACTGTAGCCCATGCTGGCGTCCACTTCGGTCAGGGGCAGGATGAGGGCGTTGACGTCGCCGCGGGTGTGCTTCTCCAGCTCGTTCTCGATGCGCTGGCCGATGGCGGCCACGCTGCTCTCCAGCTCCTTGTAGCGGTTGCGGGACATGTCGTTGAGACAGGCCGCCATGCGCTCGCAGTGGAAGACCGCCTTGCGGGCGATGCGCCGCACCTCGTGGGTCTCCAGATGCTTGTCGCCCCGCTGGACGGCGTCCAGCTTGGCCAGGATGCTGGCCAGGTCCGCATTGGACTGCAGCAGTTCATTGAAAGAGGCATAGCGGCGGCCGAAAGCCGCCATGGCCTGTTCGCGGCTGATGCGCGGTTCCAGGCCAAACAGGCGCTTGAGGGTCTTGATGGTGGTGGTCATGGACGTTCCTTTCCTTCCCCCGTCAGGGCGGCAGCGCCGTCCGGCAGGGCGCTGCCGCCCTGCTCCCGGTGGCCGGCGTCCGCCGGACGGGGAAGACTCCGCTTTTCACAACAGACAGACATGCCGCCGCCCCCGGGCACCGGAGCGGCAGGGCCGTTTCAGGAGCGGGGGCCGCGGGCTGCGGGCAAGACGATGTAACGCTGGGCCGGGCCGCGGCCTTCCTTGCGCACATAGCCCAGCCGCACCAGGACCTGCAGGTCGTACTGGGCGGTACGCATGGAGATGTCCTTGCCGGCCATGTCCTGGTATTCCTGCCGGCTGATGCTGCCCAGCTCCACGATGTGCGGCAGCAGGGCAGCCAGGCGGGCATTGAGGCGCGGCGCGGGCGTTCCGGCGGCAGCCGGCGCATGTGTTTCGCCACCGGCGGGCAGGGCCTCCCTGACAGGCTGTCCCGGCACGTCCGGCACCTCGGCATGGGCTGCCCTGCCATCGTCTCTGGCGGGCGGACAGGAGAGCTTGCCGCGCTCCGGTCGCGCAACCTCGGCGGACAGGGTGTCCGGTCCCAGTTGGATATTCTCTGCAAAAATGAGGCCATTTTCGCAAAAAGCCAGGGCCCGGGTCAGGCAGTTCTGCAGTTCGCGCACATTGCCCGGCCAGTGGTATTCCTGCAGTTTGCGCAGGGCCCCGCGGCTGAGGCGGGGCGTGGGCAGGCCCTGGGATTCGGCGGCGCGGGTCAGGAAGAAGACGGCCAGCAGGGGCAGGTCGGACTTGCGCCGGCGCAGGGGAGGCGTGCGGATGGTGATGACCGCCAGACGGTAGTAGAGGTCCTCGCGGAAGGAGCCTTCCTGGGCGTCCTGGAGCAGTTCCGCATTGGTGGCGGCGATGATGCGCGTATCGAAGGGCACGTCCTCGTCGCTGCCCAGGGGGCGGATCATGCGCGTGGACAGGGCCCGCAGCAGGGCCTGCTGGACCTTGGGGGCCGCGTTGCCGATCTCGTCCAGCATCAGGGTGCCGCCTTCGGCCGTGAGGAAGGCGCCCTTGCGGGGCTGGCGGGCCTCGGTGAAGGCGCCCTTGACGTGGCCGAAGAGGGTGTCCATGAGCAGGTTCTCGTCCAGGGCGCCGCAGTTGATGGTGATGAAGGGGCCGTCGGCCCGGGGGCTGGCCTGATGGATGGCGGCCGAGACCAGCTCCTTGCCGGTGCCCGTCTCGCCGATGACCAGCACGTCGGCCATGGTGGGCGCGGCCTTGAGGATGTTGGCGCGCAGGTCCTGCATGGAGGCGGAGGTGCCCACGAGGCCGTTCTCGGGGATGTCGTCCAGCTCCGGCATGTTCTCGGCCGGTTCGCGGGCCCAGCGGGCGTCCTGCATGAGCTGCTGGTTGAGCTGCTCTTCCTCGCTGCGGCGCAGACGGTGCAGCAGGGCGTTGATGGCATCCTTGAGCTGCTCCAGTTCGCGCGGCATGAGCGGCAGCACCAGCGGCGTGGAGCTGTGGTTGTCGATGCGCAGGTTCACCTCGTTGGTGAGACGGCGCAGGCGCTTGGTGGTGCCGCGCGAAAGCCAGGCCAGGCTCAGGCCCAGCAGGCAGATGCCGGCCAGCAGGCAGATGCCGTAGATGCCGATGATCTGCATGCCGGTGCGGGTGGCGGTGAAGCTGGTGTCCAGCACGGCCAGGCCGCCCATGATGGTGCGCGGGCTGTCGGGATTGGCGGCGAAGGTCACGGGCGCGAAGCTGACGCCTTCCACGGCGCTGTTCTCGCGGCCCCAGGCCTCGTTGTTGTCCAGGAAGATCTGGCCGGAATGCCCGGCCTGTACGCTGGAGACCATGGACCAGTAATTGACGTGGTCCGGCCCGGGACGGAAGGCGGTGCTGAAGCCCGCGCGGCCGAACTCGCCCTGGAAGCCGGCGCGCAGGGAATCGCTGCTGAGGCGGCCGCCGGTCTCGTCGGCCTCCAGGTTCTCGGACTGGAAGAGCATCCAGCCCTGATTGTCGAAAAAGATGCTGCGGATGCGGGTCTCGTTGCCCTCGCTGCGCAGGGGCGCGGCCGGGGAGGAGAACATGCTGATGGCATCGCGCAGCACGGTCAGGTCCAGCGAGAGGATGAGCATGCCCTGGAAGACGCCCTGGGCGTCATAGATGGGCGTGGAGAAGCGGATGACGTAAAGGGGGATGCTCTGCACGGAATCGTTGAGCGGCACCATGGAATAGACCACTTCCAGGGGTTGGCTGACCTGGACGTGGCCGGGGCGCTGGGCCGCGCTCAGGCTGGTGAAGGGATTGCCCACCGTGGCGGAGGCGATGTCGGGCGGGATGGAGACGATCTCGCCGCCGTAGCTGAGCAGCAGGTAGCGCTGCGAGGGGGCCGTGCCCATGAAGGCCACCTCGCGGTAGCGCAGGCCTTCGGCGCGCACGCGGAACTTGAGGCGGCGTATCATATCTTCAGGATCCATGGAGCCGGCGGCCAGGATCAGGAGCTGGTTGCGGGTCTCTGTGAGGATTTGCTCAAGCGAAAGGCTCATGGCCTGGGCCTGCAACTGGGCGTTGCGGGCTATTGCGCGATTGACGAGGGCTTCGATGCTGCGCCCTGTTGCGAGGAAAACAAGTAATAAAACCAGCGTCAAAAGCGGTAAACCGAGCAGGAGGAGCCGGCTTGTCAGGCTGCGGTTCACGAAGAAACGGGTGTTCTCCAGCGAGTTTCCCAGGATGGGGGGGCTCCAGATGCGCATACATCCTCCCAGTGACGCAGAAATCGTGCAAGATTTGTTTAAAATCTACCCATATCACGCATATTGCGCAAGTCAAAAATGAGCTTGCGGCATTGGCAATCAAGGATTTTTGGCGATTTTGACGAAATTGGCACGGGCCTTGCTAAGTGAAAGCATGTGAAGTTTGGGACGAACGATCCTGCCGTGGGACGCAGGATCTGAATGTAACAACCCCGAGACCCGGAGGAGAACATGAAAATGATGCGCAAGCTCTGGACAGCCATTGCGGGCAGCTTCGTCATGCTGCTGGTCATGATGCCTTCCCTGGCCCTGGCCGCCAAGAAGGCAGCGGCGAACGTGGTCATCGTGGCCGATACCCGTCGTCTGGACGGTATCATGCTGTGGTGGGCGCAGATGTACAATGACAGTCATCTGTACTTCACCATCCTGACCATCATCATCATCCCGACTGTCGGCTGCGTCTTCGGCTTCCTGGCCGACATCGTGATGTCGCACATCGGTATCGACCTCAAGCACCGCGAGCTGGCTGAACACTAGGCCGGAAGGGAGGAAAACATGGATTGGTTGTATGTTTTGATGCCCATTTCCGGCGTGACGATTTTCTGGCCCGGTCTGATCATCCTGGGCCTCGGCGTCGGCATCATCGGCGGTTTCTTTGGTATGGGCGGCGCCTGGATGGTGACCCCCGGTCTGAACATCCTTGGTTTCCCCATGGCTTTCGCCGTGGGCACTGACGTGGCCCACATGGCCGGCAAATCCCTGATCTCCACGCTGCGGCACGGCAAGTTCGGCAACGTGGACTACAAGCTGGGCCTGACCATGCTGGCCGGTACCATCGTGGGCGTGGAACTGGGCGCCCAGATGCTGATGTGGCTGGAACGCCTGGGTTCCGTGGATAAGGTCGTGCGCTGGCTGTATGTCGTACTGCTGATCGGCATGGCCTGGATGGTCTTCCATGACGTGGCCCTGCGCAAGAAGAAGGAACGCGAAGCCGCCGCCCGCGGTGAACAGCTGGGTGCCACCGCTACCGGTATCGACTGGGCCTCCAAGCTGCACGCCATCCGCATTCCCCCCATGGTGCACTTCCACGGCGCCGGCATCTACTGCTCCGCCTGGCTGCCCATCATCGTCTCGCTGTTCACTGGCTGGCTGGCCGGTATCCTCGGCATCGGCGGCGGTCTGATCCGCATGCCCGCCCTCGTGTACCTGGTCGGTTGCCCCACCCACGTGGCCGTGGGTACGGACCTCTTCGAAGTGGCCATCTCCGGCCTCTACGGCGCCGCTTCCTTCACCTTCAAGGGTCGTACTGAACTCGTGGCCGCCCTCATCATGCTGGTCGGTGCCGCCATCGGCGCCCAGGTCGGCGCTGTGGCCACCAAGTACATCAAGGGTTACGGCATCCGCATCGCCTTCGGTTGCGCCGTGCTCGGCTGCCTCGCTTCCGTGGTCCTGAAGCTCATCCAGCCCTACTTCCCCAGCTATGCCGGCTTCATCAACGGCGTGGCCACCGTGGTGGTCCTGGGCTTCGTGAGCGCCATCTCCCTCTATATCACCGTTCGTATGGTTCAGGGCGCCAAGGCTGAACTTGCCGCCAAGAAGCGCCAGGCGTAAGGAGGCAAGCACATGAGAATGCGTAACGTAATCCTGACTTTGGTTCTGGCTCTCAGCCTCGGTCTGACCGCGTGCGAATTTGGCCAGGTGGAACAGGGCCGCTGCGTGGCCTTCAACCCCGAAACCAAAACCCTGCTGGTGGTGCTGGACGTCAATCATGACCAGCTCAACCCCCACTACTCCGGCGGCATCCATGAGTACACCCTGCCCGAGGATCCGTCCGAGATCGGTCCCCTGCCCGTGCCCGGCGGCCGCGTGATGTTCGACCTGGACAAGTCCACCGTCACCATCTTCAACCCCGACACCAAGGCTCTGGAAGTCCTGAACGTGACCTTCACCGATGTCGAGAAGGGCATCAAGCGCACCCATCCCAAGGTGCATGGCAAGACCTTCCCCATCATCGACAAGGACAAGATGTCCGTGACCGAATACTCGGCCCGCCTGCAGGCCCTGGTGACCTTCACCATCCCTGCTGACAAGATCGACCTGCCCCCGGCCACCTGGGAAGCTGGTGACGAAGTCCGCATGTACTACAAGGAAAATGCCAAGCATCAGGCCCTGCGGTTCATGAACATCACCCGCACCAACATCTTCAAGAAGTAACAACAGCATCCACGATCGGGGGGCGGTCTCCGCCCCCCACCCCTCCTGCAACGAAGACTGCCGAGAAAAGCCTTTCCCGGCAGTCTTTTGAACAAGAGAACCCTGCCAAGGAGCCCGCCATGACCAGCAGCTACAAGCGTTCCCTGTATTCCAGCATCGTCCGCATTGCCGCCAATGTGCTGATGATCTCGGCGGTCTTCCTGGGCATGTACATGGCGTCACTTTCACCCATGTCGTCCATGAGCACCTTCTGCCTGTGGTTCTTCGGCATTTCCATCCCCGTCTGGATGGGGGCCTTCGCCCTGATCCGCAAGATCCGCCGGATCTATGCCGACGAAGGCGCCACCTACATCGAACTGCCCCGGCAGGGCGCCAGCCTCGTTTACTGGCGCGTAGTGGAACAGCCCCAGCACCATCTGGGGATCGTGCGCTGACATTCCCCTCCGGAAAAGCCCGCTGCCCTCCGTCCCCGCCGCTTTGGGCCGGGGCCCGAAGCGGAGGCGGCGGGCTTGCCGGAAGGTCGCTCTTCCTCTAGACTGGCCGCATGAACGACAGCACTCCTTCCTTCTGGCAGGCCCTGCCGGCCCTGAAAGAACGCCAGCGCCGCACCGGTCTGCTGGCGGCTCTTGTGCTGGGGCTGGCCGTTCTCGTCCTTGTGGACGGCTTGCAGGCCCTCATGCGGGCGGGCTCCTATCATCTGGACATCGTGGCCGGAGAGGGGACCATGCTTTCCGGCCCCATCGGCATCGACAAGCCGCGCGCCGGCGACCTGCTGGTCTCCGTGAGCCCGGAAGGCGCTCCGGTGAGCTTCCGCCTGGACGGTTTTTTCGCCAGCTACTGGTTCGGCAACGGCATGTGGCGCGGCGAGGTGGCGGCGGAGCCGGGGGCGACCCCCGGGACCTACTCCGTGAGCCTGCGCGTGCGCGGCACACCGGCCAGCGCCACGCAGCGCTATGAGGTGACGGTCTGGAGCGACGCCACCAGCCTGCGCCAGGGAGCGCATTCCCTGACCGTTTCCCTGCTGGGCTTCAATCCCTTCTGGCTGTCCGGCATCCTGGCCTGTATCGGCATCGTGCCTGGCCTGCTGTCCTTTGTGGCCGGGCGTCGCATCGTCCGCTTGCTCTGGTACGCCGGTTACAGCGAAGTTTTCCGCATGGCGCCGCAAAAGGACGGCAGCCTGCTGCTCTGGTGCCCGGGCTCGAAGAAGGAAGGCCCCGCCGAAGGCTCCCTGTGCGCCGTGGTGGACGCCGACGGGCAGGAGCTGGGCCAGGCGCGGCTGGAAAAGAAGGCGGCCACCTGCATGGAACTGCGGCTGGCGGCCGACGGCCCGGCGCGGGGCGGCCTGCCCGGGGCGTGCTATGTGCGCCTGTCCGCGCCGCGAGGCTGACGGACGAGCCTGTGACACAAGGAGGGGCCTCCCGGCAGGGGGCTCCTTTTTTTGTGCCTTGCGCCTTGCGCGCGACTTCGCCCCGCTGCCCCTTTCCCCATGATGGAGGCACATCCCCTGCGGGACGGACAGGGCTTCCGCACCGGCGGGCTTCGGGAACGGCTTTTTTCGTGAGCTTTCGCGGCAGCAGCCACTGACGGGAGGGCGGCGGAGCGTCTGCCGGCATGGCGCTCCATGCAGCCTTTTCCCGAAACCAAACGTCATGGGTCCTGAACCCGGGGGGCGATGCGGTGCGGGCTGTGACGGCCGCCCCTTTCCCGCGGCACCGGGGGATTGGGACTTCCCTGACGCCCCGCGTGTCCCGGCCACCGTCAGAGACCTGGCCGAACCTTTGCGGGGGAGTGGGGGAGCCGAAGGAGCGAGGACGTTTTGGCACCAGGGTCCCTCGCTCCCCGGGAGCTGCCAGCCTCCCGCCGCGCCCCTGCAGCAGGCGTTCCTGCGGCGCGCCGCTTGCCGCCGGGGCGGCCATGGGCTACAGTGGAAAAGCGCCGTGGTCTGCGCCACGGCAGCTGCATGACAAGGATGTACCCGTACGATGTCTGAACTGTGCCCCTGCGGCAGCGGCCGCGCCCTGGATGAATGCTGTGGTCCCTATCTTGAGGGCAAGGCCTGGCCCGAGGATGCCGAAACCATGGTGCGCTCGCGTTTCAGCGCCTACTGCCTCGGCAACTTCGACTATCTGGTGGAGACCACCCACCCTGCCTACCGTGAGGATCTGAGCGCCGGGAAGCTGGCGGAACAGACCCGCGACGTGCATTGGCTGCGCCTGGACATGGGTCCCTGTGAAAAGGACCAGCCCGAAGGGCGGAACGGCGAACTGTTCGATACGGCCGAATTCTATGCCTATTACGAGCTGGAAGAGAGCGTGCGCCAGATCGGCGAGCGCAGTTTCTTCCAGCGCAAGGACGGTAAGCTGTACTATGTGGACGGGGTGCCCCGTCGTCCCAGGGCCTACCGCCGCACCGAGCCCAAGGTGGGCCGCAACGACCCCTGTCCCTGCGGCAGCGGCAAAAAATACAAGAAGTGCTGCGGCCGGGAATCGGCCTAGGCGGAGGGTCCCATGGCCAGCTCCGGCCCTGTTGCCGCCATCCGGCAGTTCTGTCTGGAATGCCAGGGCAACTCCGCCCGCTCGGTGCGCCGCTGCGCGGATGAGACCTGTCCCCTGTGGGACTGGCGTCTGGCCGCCGTGGAAGCCGGGAGCCGCCCGGAATGGCACGGACCGGACGCCTCGCGCCGGGCCCTGCGCGTCATCCGCGGGCAGTGCCTGAGCTGTGCGGGCAGCCGCGCCGAGGTGCGCCAGTGCGCGGCCCGCGAGGGCTGCGTGCTGTGGCGCTACCGTTTCGGCGTGCGGCCGCAGACCTACAAGGACGTGCGGCGGCGTTTTTTTGCTCCCAAACCCTTGAAACTGTTTTGAGCCCGGCAAACGCCTCCCGGTGCAGCGCCCCGGCAGGCGTCCCGGCTGTCGTAACTGTCCCGGGCCTGTGCTGCGGCGCTGTGCCGGCGTCGCACGGGCCCCTCTCCGGCAGTGCCGGATACCTTTGCTTCCCTTCGCGGAAGGCGCCCCATACACGGGGAGGACACCATGATGCATACGCTTGAATGGTCGCGGGCCTATACTGGTCGTCTGCAGCGGGATTCCGCCGCTGTTTTTGCCGCGCGTGCGCCGGAACTGGCCACCCGCCTGAAAAACGAGTGCGCGCAGGGGCTGCTGCCCTTCCTGACCATGCCCTACCGGGAGCGCCTGGAGCGGGAACTGCCGCCCCTGCTGTCGCGGGTGCGCGCGCGCCGTCACATGCTGGTGCTGGGCATCGGCGGTTCCGCCCTGGGGGCCCGGGCCCTGCAGCGTGCCTTCGCGCCCGGCCAGGACGGCCCCTGCCATGACGGCCCCTGCCTCTGGATCGCGGACAATGTCTGCGCCGCCACCTTCGAAGGCTGGCTGGCCAAGCTGCCGCCCAGCGAGACCACGGTGGTCTGCATCAGCAAATCCGGCGGCACCATCGAGACGCTTTCGCAGTATTTCCTCTGCCGGGACTGGCTGCGCGGCACGCTGGGCGATGCCTGGCGGGACCACATGATCGTGGTCACGGATCTGAACAAGGGCTTTTTGCGCGAGGAAGCCGGCCGGTACCAGCTGGCCTCGCTGGAAGTGCCGGACAACCTGGGCGGCCGTTATTCGGCCCTGTCGGCGGTGGGCCTGCTGCCCGCGGCCTTCCTGGGCATCGACTGGCAGGCCCTGCTGGACGGCGCCGCCTCGGTGGCCCGTCCTCTGGTCGAAGACCCCGACTGCCTGGCCGGCCATCCGTCCTTCCATCTGGCCTGCTGGGCCAACGCCCTGGAGCGGCACGGCTACAGCCAGCTGATCTTTTTCTGCTATGTGCCGCAGTGGGCCACCTACGGGCCCTGGTTCGGCCAGCTCTGGGCCGAGAGCCTGGGCAAGGAAGGCAAGGGCATCATGCCGGTGCCGGCCACGGGCGTCACGGACCAGCATTCCATCAACCAGATGTTCCTGGACGGCCAGCGCGACAAGGGCTGCATCTTCGTGACTGGTCAGGGGCTGGAGCAAGGCCGCAGCTTCGGGCAGGACCTGCCCGAAAAATGGAGCTGGCTGCGCGGCAAGCCCTTCGGCGCGCTGCTGGAAGCCGAGGGCCTGGGCACGCGCATGGCCCTGTGCAAGAGCGGCGTGCCCCTGCTGCACATGGAAATGGGCGAATGCACGCCCCGCGCCGCGGGCAGCATGATGATGCTGCTGGAGGCGGCCACGGTCCTCACCGGCTGGCTCATGGGCATCAATCCGCTGGACCAGCCCGCCGTGGAACTGGGCAAGCGCTTGGCCAATACGCGCCTGGGCGCGTCCGGCTATGCGCAGGAAGAGGCCGATCTTGCCGCCTATCTGGCCGTGCCGCAGGAGCGCGAAGCCTTCTAGGTCCTTTGGCCGCCGCCGTCCCGGTCCGCCGCAGGGCGGGCCGGGGGCGGCAGACAGGAGCATCCGATGTTCAAAGGTGGCACCGCCGGATCAGGAGCGCCAGCGGAGCAGGATCTGCCGCTGAGCTATGCCCGCACGCTGTCCTGGCTCTCGCTGCTGGTCATCATGGCCACCAGCCTGGTCCTGTCGTTCTTCATCGCCAATTCGGCGCGCGAGGCCCTGCTGACCCGGCAGGAGAACTTCGCCCGCCTGCTGGCTGAGAACCTCAACCACCAGATCTACCGGCGCTTCGCCCTGCCCACCCTGCTGGCCCACGGCCGTATCGCCCTGCGCCAGCCCACCCAGTTCGACAGGCTGGACCAGGTGGTGCAGTCCGTGGTGCACGGCCTGCCCATGGAGCGCCTGCGCATCTATGATTTCACGCGGGTGGTGGCCTATTCCACCAGCCGGGAAGAGCTGGGCCGCACGGGCGTGGGCCCGGAGACCCTGGACAGCACCCTGCGCGGCGGCGTGCCCAAGCCGGAGCTGATCTCCAACATCCCCGACTGGCGGGCCATCTTCCATCTGCCCCTGCCGCCGGGGACCTTCGTGCTGCGCACCCTCTATCCCCTGCGCGGGGAGCCGCTCCAGCCGGGAGGCGACGCGCCCATCATGGGCGCGCTGGAACTGACCCAGGACATCACCGGCGATTACGAGCAGATCCTGCTCTTCCAGGGCGTGGTGGTGGTGACCTGCCTTTTGTCATCGGTCATCATGTTCGCCCTGCTGCTGATGCTCATCCAGCGCGCGGAACGGGTCCTGGCCGACCGCATGGCCAAGAACCGCCAGCTGGAGAACGAGCTGCACAGCAACGAGAAACTGGTGAGCATGGGCCGGGTCATCGCCAGTATCGCGCACGAGATACGCAATCCCCTGGGCATCATCCGCTCCAGCGCGGAGCTGCTGCAGCGCCGCATGGGCAAGGCCGATGCCGGAACCTCGCGCATCCTGCAGGCCATCTATGACGAATCCGTGCGCCTGTCGCAGACGGTCAACGATTTTCTGGACTATGCCCGTCCCCGCCAGCCGCGCCAGGATCTGGTGGATCTGGATCTGGTGCTGAACCAGGCCCTGGCCTTCCTGGAAGGCGAGCTGGGGCGCGTGGGCGTGGCCGTGGAGCGGGAGACCACCCCCGGACTGTGGGTGCACGGCGACAAGGATTTGCTCTACCGGGCCATTTACAATATCCTGGTCAATGGGCAGCAGGCCATGGACGGGCCGGGCATCATCCGCATCAGCAGCCACAGGAGCGAGGACGGCCGGGTGGCGCTGGAAGTGCTGGACTCCGGTCCTGGCTTCGATCCGGCCCTGCTGGACAGCGTGCTGGACCCCTTCTTCACCACCAAGGACGGCGGTACCGGTCTGGGCCTGCCCATCGTCAGCTCCATCATCAACAGTCACGGCGGCGAGATCCAGCTGGACAACGGCTCCGACGGCGGGGCGCTGGTGCGCATCCTGCTGCCCGCTGCGGAGCCCGAGGTCCCGGAAGTGGAGGAAGCGCCCGCCACGGCCGCGGAAGCGGACAGCTCCGCTCCGGCCCCTGCGGAGACGAAGGAAGCGTCCGCCGCTCCTGACGGGACGGGCACGGAGCCCGGAGAGGCCGCGCAGGCCCGGGGCCATGCGCGGGAGTGACGTCCGGGAACGGGCTTTGGCGCGGCCCGGCGGCGAAAAGAGGGTGGATGCCGCGCCGTGATCCGTGCCCGGGAAGCCGTACGGGAGGGCAGGCCGGCCCGGTGGTGCCATGAGATTTTTCCGGGCGGCAGGAAGGAGCCCGGGGCGGCCGCGACGAGACGCCGCGCCCGCCGTTTCCCGCCCGCCGTGCCGCGGCCCGCGGGTCCCGGACAATGTCCCGGATGATGGGCGCGGTGGGAGCGCCGCAGGCGCTGTGCCCCGGTCTTCCGCTGGCGCGTCCCGTCATCCCGCCTGCCGCCCCGTGGCGCGGGCAACGCCGCCTTGCGGCGGATAGGCAGGGCAGCGGCCCAATGTTCCCCGTCCGGCGCGTCCTGCATGCGTTCCCGTGCGCACGGCCGGGGCCGGGACGCATCGGCCTATGGCCCGGACAGTGACACCGCCCCGCGCGACCGGGCCCTTCGGCATCTGGGGCACCCGGCGTTGGGGCCCTGCGGGGCCCGGGACCTTCGGCGTCCGGGGCTGTCCCTTCCGGCGCACGGTCGGTACGGGGGCGCTTGGCTGACGTCCATTCCAGGAGAAACACGGCATGAGTGACAAATCGCATATTCTGGTCATCGACGACGAAAAGAACTACCTGCTGGTGTTGCAGACCCTGCTGGAGGACGAAGGCTATACGGTGACCGCCATCAGCGATCCCGAGACGGCGCTGGCCTTCCTGGCCGAGAGCGAGGTGGACGTGGTGGTGACGGACATGAAGATGCCCAAGGTCTCCGGGCGCGAGGTGCTGCAGCATGTGAAAAAGAGCTGGCCCTACATCCCGGTGCTGATCATGACGGCTTTCGGCTCCATCGAAAGCGCCGTGGAAGCCATGAAATACGGGGCCTTCGACTACATCACCAAACCTTTCGCCAATGACGAGCTTCTGCTGTCCATCCACAATGCCACGGAGCTGGCCCGGGCCCATCGCCAGTACCGCCTGCTGCAGGAAGCCATGGAGGACCGCTACAGCGTGCATCAGATCGTGGGCCGCAGCCGCGCCATCCGCGACGTGCTGGTGATGGTGGACCGCGCCGCGCCCAGCCGCTCCACGGTGCTCATCACCGGCGAGTCGGGCACGGGCAAGGAACTGGTGGCCCGCGCCATCCACTATGCCAGCCCGCGCAAGGAAAAGCCCTTCGTGTCCGTCAACTGCATGGCGCTCAATCCCGGCGTGCTGGAAAGCGAGCTGTTCGGCCATGAGAAGGGCTCCTTCACCGGGGCTGTGGCCATGCGTCGTGGGCGTTTCGAGCAGGCCGACGGCGGCACGCTCTTTCTGGACGAAGTGGCCGAGCTGACGCCCGATCTGCAGGTCAAGCTGCTGCGTGTCCTGCAGGAGCGCCGCTTCGAGCGCGTGGGCGGCGGCGAGGAGATCGAGGTGGACATCAGGGTGGTGGCCGCCACCAACAAGGACCTGGCCGCCATGGTGGAGAAGGGCACCTTCCGCGATGACCTATACTACCGGCTCAACGTGGTGCAGATCCCCCTGCCCGCCCTGCGTGAACGCCGGGAGGACATCCCCCTGCTGGTGGCGCACTTCGTGGACAAGGTGACGCGCGAGAACAACATGCCGGCCAAGACCTTCACCACCGAGGCCCTCAATTATTTGAGCGGCTACGAATGGCCGGGCAATATCCGTCAGCTGGAGAACGTGGTGGAATCCTGCATGGTGCTGGTGCCCGGCACAGTCATCGACGTGGACAACCTGCCTGCCGAGATCCGCGACGAGGACGCCCAGTTCAAGAGCGCCGTGGACCTGTTGCCCGTGCAGCTTGACCTGGCCGATACCCTGGAAAAGATCGAGGCCGCCCTCATCCGCCGCGCCCTGGTGCGCGCCGATCTGGTGCAGGTCAAGGCCGCCGAGCTTTTGGGCATCTCCAAGAGCCTTTTGCAGTACAAGCTCAAGAAATACGCCATCACAGGGCATTAGGGGCGGGACGCATCATCGGGTCCGTGTTTTTGTGGAATATTCCAGATACCATGCCGGATCGGGCACCCCACCGGCTTTGGCCGGCGGGCTGTCCGATCGGAATAGGTTGCAAAATTCGTGACGGCAGGCTCCGGATGAGGCAGGGCAGGAGGCCTGGAGCTGCCCGGGCCCGGCCTTGCCCCCAGGGGGAAACAAAAAGCCGCGAACGCTTCCACGTTCGCGGCTTTTTGTGGGCCGGACACCCGGCAGCGGCTGTTACCGCTGCTTTCTTTCGAACCTGACGGGGTTGGCAGTGCTGCCGCCGTCCGGCTTGAAGGCAAGCTAGCCGCAAAAGGGGGCCGCTGTCAAGCCTTGTCGTGTATCCCCAGCAGCCGGCCGGCATTGCTGAGGATGTATTCCAGCTCGCTGTCGCTCAGGCCGCTCATTTCCCGCAGGCGTTCCAGTTCGGCGGCCGGGTCGTACAGGGGCCAGTCCGTACCGAACAGCAGGCGCTCCAGGGCATGGTGGTGCAGCAGGCGCTGCAGTAGCGAGGGCGTCACATAGGGCGTGGTGCTGGAGGTATCTATCCAGAGGTTCTCGAAGTCGCCCAGGGCCTCCAGACTGTAGTCCCACATCTGGTAGCCGCCGAAATGGGCGCAGATGACGCGCAGGCGGGGGAAGGAATGCAGGATGTCCGCCAGCATGAAGGGACTGGAAGGGGCCTTTTCCAGCGGGTCGTCGCTGCCGATGTGGATCTCGAAGACGAAATCGTCCTGGGCCGCCTCGAAGATGGGCAGCAGGCGCCGGTCGTTGAGGGGGAAGCCCTGGAAATCCGGGTGCAGCTTGATGCCGCGCAGGCCGCCCGCCTTCATGCGCTCCAGCTCGTCCTCCCAGTCCACATAGGCCGGGTGCAGGGTCCCGAAGCCGATGACTTCCTCGTGCTCGCGCTGCAGCTTCATGGCGTAGTTGTTGGCCGGGATGACCTGGGCGGGGGCCGTGGCCGCGCAGAGGACCACGCACTTGTCGATGCCGGCGGCCTTTTCGCGCTCCAGCAGATGTTCGATGGTGCCGTCGCCGCAGCAGTCGAGGTGGTAGACCTCGTTGAGATGGGTGACGGCCTTGCTGGCGATCTTGGGATGGAAAGCGTGGGTGTGGATGTCGAAAAACATGGTGGACTCGCAAGGCTGGAGGAGCGGGGAGGGGAATTTTTCCCGGCCGGGCGGTGACTGCCGGACAGGGGCGCGATCGCGGCGATCACGGGCCGCCCACGCCTGCACGGGTCGCCCTGCCCGGTCTGTCATGGCCGTGTCCGGCAATCCGGCAGTGCGGCAGGCCCGGCCGGAGCGGACGGGGACTGACCGGAGGGACCGGGCGGCGGGACTTCCGCCGTCAGGGGCCGCCCCGCGCGGCCCCCGGGCGCTGTCCTGCCTGCGGCCGGATCAGAGCTTCACGCCGTTGACCACGTTGACGGGCGTCCCCTGTTGCCAGCGGACGATGTTCTCGGCCGTGAGGTTGATGATGTTCTGGCGCGAGCGGGCCGTGGCCCAGGCCATATGGGGCGTGATGAGCGTATTGGGCGTGCGCAGCAGGGGATTGTCCTCCGCCGGGGGCTCCTTGGCCAGCACGTCCACGCCCAGGCCGCCCAGCTTGCCGCTGTGCAGGGCCCCGGCCACGGCGGCCTCGTCCAGCAGGGGGCCGCGGGCGGTGTTGATGAGGATGGCGCCCGGCTTCATGCGGGCCAGGGCCTTGGCGTTGATGATGGCGCGGGTGGCGTCGGTCAGGGGGCAGTGCAGGGAGATGACGTCCGCCTGCTGGAAGATCTGGTCCACGGAGGCGAAGGCGAAGGGGCTGTAGGAAGGAGGATTGCGCGGAGTGCGGCAGTTGGCCAGGACGCCCATGCCGAAGGCATGCCCCAGTTCGCCCACGCGGCGGCCGATGGAACCGAAGCCGATCAGGCCCAGGGTCCGCCCGCGCAGGCAGACGGGCGTGGTCTTCCAGTAGCACCAGGTGTCCTTCCATTCTCCGGCGCGGACGCCGGCGGTATGGTCGGCGGTATGGCGGCAAAGCTCCAGCAGCAGGGCCCAGGCATGCTGGGCGACGTCGTCCACGCCGTAGGCCACCACGTTGCAGACAGGGATGCCCCGGGCGGCGAACTCGGCCACGTCCACGATGTCGTAGCCGGTGGCCAGCACGGCCACCATGCGCAGGTCGGGCAGCTGCGCCAGGGTGGCGGCGCGCAGCGGCACCTTGTTGCTGACCAGCACGTCCGCGCCGGCGGCGCGTTCGATGATCCTGTCTTCGGGCGTATGGCCGTAGATGACCGTCTCGCCCAGCTTTTCCAGGGGGGCCCAGCTGATGTCGCCGGGGTTGATGACGTCGCCGTCAAGCACAACTATCTTCATGGTGATCCTTGCTGCACGCACTGCGCGAAGCGGGCAGGCAGTGTTTGCGTGGCCTGTTGCCCGGACAGGCAAAAAAGCAAAACAGGGGCAGCCGCTGTTTTCGCAAGCAGTGTAGCCTCAGCCGTGCGCAGCCGCAAGGGGCGGCCGGCCGGGGCGGGGCGAAAAAAAAGGGCCGCCCCGGAGGGCGACCCTTGAAAGCCGTATGGCTGACGACTTAGTGAGCGATGACGCAGAAGTCGTCGCGACGGTTCTGGGCCCACACGCTTTCGCCGGAACCCTGCACAGCGGGCTTTTCCTTGCCGTAGCTGATCATTTCCAGCTGGCCGGGATTCACGCCCAGGCGGACCATGTAGTCATAAGCGGCACGGGCGCGGCGTTCGCCCAGGGCCAGGTTGTATTCCTGGGTACCGCGTTCGTCGCAGTTGCCTTCGATGCGCACGCGGATGCTGGGGAACTTCTTCATCAGTTCGGCCTTGGCGGTCAGCATGTCTTTGTACTGGGGCTGGATGTCGAACTTGTCGAAAGCAAACAGCACGCGACCGTCAGTGATCTGCTGGATGGCAGCACGCATTTCGGGGCTCATGTCATCGACATCGCCGGTGGCGTCCTGGGTCTTCTTGGCGCAGCCGAAACCGGCGGCGAGGGCCATAACCAGAGCAAGGATAAGAGCGTAGCGTTTCATTGTGTGTCCTCCTGAACAGCTCTAACTCCAAAAAGGTACCTTTCCTTTCTGTACACAGCGGCGGACAAGGTGTCCGGCCGCAGAACGGATGGTATATGTGAACAAAGTTTTGTCAAGTCGGGAGAGGGGGGATTCCCCTATTTTTTCCACAAACCTGCCCGCTTTGGGCAAAAAAACGGGCAGGGAGCCGGATTTCATGCGATCTACTTGCCGTTGGGCATGCCCCAGCGCGGGAACGAGGCGCTGCCGCCGCCGGTGGGCACCTTCTTGGCGTCGCCGCCGTGACGGGTGGTCAGGTAGATGCCGCGACCGCCGCCGCGGCTGGACGCGAAGGCGATGAAGTAGCTGTCGCCGCAGAACGAGGGCTGTTCGTCGCTGCCGGGGCCGAAGGTGATCTGGCGTTCCAGGCCGGTGACCATGTCCTGCACGAAGATGCGGTGGCCGTATTCGGTCATGCGGCTGTAGGTGACCAGGGTGCCGTCGGGCGAGAGGTTGGCTTCGGTATTGTAGCCGCCGTTCTTGCTCACGCGGGTGATGCTGCCGCTGGACAGGTCCTTGAGGAAGATCTGGGGGCCGCCCAGGCGCGAAGAGGTGAAGGCCATCTTGGTGCCGGTGCTGTCGAAGGTGGGCGAGACGTTGATGGAGCTGCCGCCTTCGAGGATGCGTTCCTTCTGGAAACCGTGGTTCAGCAGGAAGATGACCGGGTAACGGCCGTTGGAAAGGGCCACGGCCACCTTGTTGTCCGGGGTGAAGGCCGGGCCGATGACCACGTTGCCGGGGAAGCGCACGCGCTGCACGCTGCCCTTCTTGCGGTCCCAGACGCCTAGGGAGTGGGACTTTTCGTCGATATGGGTGAAGACGATGAAGCGGCCGTCCGGGGACCAGGCCGGGGACATGGCTTCGCCCTTGATGTTGGTGATCTGGCGCAGGTCGCGGCCCGTGGGCTTGACCAGCCAGACATTGGCGGACAGGCGGCCGGACTTCTTGACGAAGGCCAGGGTGGAGCGGAAGAAGGCGCCGCTGCCGGTCAGCACTTCGAGCAGGTCGGCGCAGAAACGGTCGGCCACTTCGGGCAGGTCACTGGAGCGCACCTGCGGGTATTCCTTGCCGAACAGGCGGCCGCCGGTGTTGGTCTCAAAGGCGCGGATCTGTACGGGGCGGGTGCCGCTGTCGCCCTGGGGCCAGTAGGTGGTGACCACGATGTCCGACCCGGCCAGCTGGAAGCGCTTGAAATCCAGGTTCGGGGGCTCGTACCCGGGCAGCAGGGTGCCGCCCAGCACGGCGGAGGCGGGGGTCAGGCGCATGAAGGGCAGGAAGCTGAGGTTTTCTTCCACCAGTTTCTGCAGCTTGGCGCCCATGCCGGTGGCCTGCTTCTGGGGGCCGGAGATGGGCGCGGCCAGGGCGAGGTTCACGATATTCTGGCCAGGGCCGTAGATATCGACGCGCATGGCGGCCTGGGCGGTGCCGCCCAGGGACAGCGCGACGGCCAGGGCCAAAAGGATGGCAAGACGTTTCATGGCGTAAGGATCCTTGTGGTGTCTAGCGCACCAGGGTTAGGGTGACGTTCACAAACCTGCCCACAGCCGCGGGCGGGGGGCTGACCTTTCCTGCCCGGCGTATGCCCTGCCGGACGTATCTGTCAAGCAGCTCGCTGCCGCTGCTCTGCAGGATGCTGTGATCGAGGATCTTGCCGGCGCTGTTCAGCTCCAGGCGCACGGTGGCGTAATAGGTGCCCCTGGGCAGATCCTCGGGGATGTAGGTGGCCTCGCGCAGCTCCGTGACCAGCTTGCGGAAATAGGCGGCATGTTCGGGGCCGTAGGCGTCCTGGGCCTTCAGGGGGCTGGCGAGCACGGCGGGCTTGCCGTGCAGCTTCACGGGCACGTCCCTGGCGCCGGCGGACGCGGCGGATGCCGGGGCCTTGGCCTCCACCGGGGCGGCGGCTTTCCTGTCCGCGGCCCGGGCGGCCTTCTGCTGGCGGCTGATGCCGGAAAGGTCGGCCATATTGCCCTGCCAGAAGGTCAGGTAGACGTCCTGGCCCATGCTGTAGGGGGGCCTGCCCAGATTGCCGGTCTTCATGACCGCGGCGCAGACGGAGTCGTTGAGGGCCTGGCTGGCGGATTTTTCGAGGTAGCCGCAGCGTTCGACCTTGCCTTCCTCATCGACGCGCACCACGATGCGCACCTTGCCGCGATCAGCGGGGGCGGCCCAGTTGCCCAGGATCTTTTCCATGGCTTCGCCGGCGTAGGCATTGGCCACGTCCGCGGCCGCGGCGCCCGCGGCCCGGGCGGACAGCGGCGACAGACACAGCAGGAGGACCGGCAGCAGGGCCATGAAGGCCGCCGGACGGAGAGGGGTTCGTTTCATGTGACCTCCACGAGGGCAGATGTGCATCACGATGCTGCGTGCAGGCAACAGCATCATCCCGGAACGAAGCGCCGTGGGAGGACGGCGGGATCCTGGGGAGCGGACCTCCCCGGGACGCCGGCGCCGCAGGGCGGCTCCCGTCACCGGCGGCGCACGGGGCCCTTCCTCCCAGGCAAAGGACAGTGGGACGGCAAGGCGGCCGCGCCGCAGGGCACGACCGCCTTGGCGGGCCTGTTAGCGGCCCATGAGTTCGTTGAGGGTGAAGACCAGGTCCAGGTCGGTGTACTGCGCCGAAGGCGGCGGCGGGAAGGCCCCCGCCCGGCTGGTGCGCCAGATGGCGTTGGCCGCCGAGGAGTCGTACTGCGCATTGCCGGAGCTCTGCGTCACGTCGACCTTTTCCACCTCGCCCTGCAGGTTGACCTTGACCCGGACCACGCAGACCAGATTCAGGCGCGTGGCCGAGGTGAAGCTCCAGTTGGGACGCACGGCAAGCATGACCTGGCCCATGTAGACGTCGTTGATGCCGCCGCCACCGGGACCGTCGCCTTCGCCGCCACCGCCACCGCCGTCGCCGCCGGCCTTGCGGCGGGCCTGGGCCAGGGCCTGTTCCACGCTGTTGCCCCTGTCGCCGGATTCGGCACGGGAGGTGGCCTCGCGGCGGGCCTGCTTCATGGCCGCGGCCACGGGATCGCCCGAGGTCGGCTTGTCGGCCTTTTTATCGGTCTTCTTGTCGCTCTTTTCGACCTTTTTCTCGGGCTTCTTCTTGTCGTCCTTCTTTTCGGGCTTCTTGTCGTCCTGTTTTTTGTCTTCTTTCTTTTTCTTGTCTTTTTTGTCGGCCACGGGCGTGGCGTCGTCCCTGGGCTCGGGCTTGGGCCGGACCTCGGGCTTGGGCTCCGGCTTGCGCTCGACCTTGGGCTCGGGCTTGGCCTCCACGGGACGGGCTTCCCTGGTGGGGTCGGCCTTGACTTCCGGCCTTTCGGGCGCGGCCACCTCGGCCTTTTTGGCCGGGGGCGAAACGTCCTTGGGGCCGTCCGTTTGCTTGCCCATCTTGCCCAGGATGCTCGAAGGCGTACGGTTGCCGCCCGGGGCGCCGTCCACCAGGCTGATCATGACCGGCGGCGTCTCCAGGTTCACCGGCGGCGAGCTGGGCCAGAACATGATCAGCAGGAAGACCGCCAGATGCAGGCAGAGGGAAAGGAGATACGAGGCCCAGTTCATCGCAGACTACTTCCCGCCTTTGGCGGCGGCCGCCGCGGCAGCGGGCGAAAGGCTCTCGGAGGAGTCGGCAACCACGCCCAGCTTTTCGATGCCCACGGCCTTGATGCGGCCCATGACGTCCACCACCGTGCCGTAGGGGACTTCCTTGTCGGCGCGCAGGAACAGGGTCTTGTTCTTTTCCTTGACCAGGGTCTTCAGGTAGCCTTCCAGATCGTCCAGGGTCTGCACTTCGTATTCGTCCAGGAAGATCTTGCCGTCATGACGGACGGTGAGCATCATGTTGTCGGTCTCGGTCGGCAGCACTTCCACCTGTTTCGTTTGGGGCAGGTCCACTTCCAGGCCCTGGCTCATCATGGGGGTGGCCACCATGAAGATGATCAGCAGCACCAGCATGACGTCCACGAAGGGCGTCACGTTGATCTCGGAGACAAAGCGGTTGTTGCCGCCCACGCTGGCGCCCATCTTACATCTCCGTGCTGCCCGTGCGCTGCACGGGGCGGTGGGCATTGAGCTCGCGCTGCACGCGGTTGAGGAACACGCCGGCGAAGTTCACCAGCAGGGTGTCCACCTGCGAGAGCTTGCCCATGAAGATGTTGAAACCGATGGTGGCGGGCACGGCCACGCCCAGACCGATGGCCGTGGCCACCAGGGCTTCGGAGATGCCGGGGGCCACCGTGGCCAGGGAGGCGGACTTGAGCAGGCCGATGGAGTGGAAGGAATGCATGATGCCCCAGACCGTGCCGAACAGGCCGATGAAGGGGGCCGTGTTGGCGGTGGTGGCCAGCAGGGAGAGGGAGCGTTCCAGGCGGGCCATCTCGCTGGCCACGCCCTGGCGCAGGGAACGGCGCACGTTGTCCACCACGATCTCGCTGCTGTTGCCGGCTTCCTTGGAGCGGTTGAACTCCATGACGCCCTGGTGGGCCACGAAATAGAGCGGGGAGGCCCGGTCGGAACCCAGGGAAAGCACGGCTTCGCGCAGGCTGGGGGCCTTCTCGAACAGGTCCGTGCCCTGACGGGCCTTGCGGTAGGCCGCGTTGAGGGCCAGGGTTTTCTGGATCATCATGCCCCAGCTGCCCACGGACATGAGCACCAGGATGCCCAGCACGATCTTGGCCACAAGGCTGGCCTGGCTGATCATATTGAAGAAACTGAACTCCATGTATCACTCCTGGAGATGGAAATAGTGTGCCTGTGCGGACGGAGCCGCCGCGCCTGCGCGCGGTGCGCGCCGTAAAAAGAGCAAACGCCGAAGAGCCCCTGCCATCCGGGCGGGCCCGGAAGACAACGGCTGAGGCGCGGTCTTGAACCGCCCGGAGGATGCTACGTTCGGCGGCTTTTTTCAAGCCTTTTTTCTGTGCCGGGGCCTGGCCGCGTCCGTCAGGCCCGGCCCGGGAGGCCGCGACGGCCCGAAGCCCGCGATCTTCCCGGGGAAAAATGCCTCGTCCGCCGGGCGGGACGCCGTGCCGCGCCCGCGCGGTAAGGGGAAGGGGGATCGCGGTGTGGGGCACGACTGGTCCTCGCGTCCGCACGGCCCATCGCCGGGACTTGCCCCGCCCCCGTGTCCATTGCATCATCCTGCGCCTGCGCGGCCCCCATCAGGCCATCAGGCGGAGAGCGGCAAAAGCGCCCTCCCGCGTCCGTGCCGCCTTCATGGCAGGGAGCCGCGCGTCCCGCCCGCATCCTGTCGTGGGGCTTTGCCGGGGGACAGTCCCCGCAGGCCGGGCTTGGCGATCCTGCGTGCGCTTTTGGGGTGCGGTCCCCGCAGGCGGGACGGGGCCGCCCGCATCCCGCGCCGGGGCCGCTGCTGCCGCAGAAAGCGCATTGCAAGCCTGACGGTGAGGGTGTATGCTGCGGGCCATGTTGACGCAAAGCCTTTCCCCCTTCCGCGGCCGCCGTGCCCTGTACCGGATCCTGGCGGTCCTGTGCCTTGTCCTGCTGGCCTTGCCGGCCGGCTCTTTCGCCGCCTCCGCCGACCGGCAGGACGGCATCGCCCGCAAGCCCGTCTACGGCGGCCAGCGTTCCGTGGAGACGGCGGACAGGCCCGTGGCGGGCAAACGCATCGGCATGGCCGACGCCGTGGAACACGCCCTGCGCTATAATCCCGGGCTGGGCGCGCAGGAGGCGGAAAGCCGCTCCTCCGAAGAAGGGCGCAAGTCGGCGCGCGGGGCCTTCGGGCCGCGGCTGGGCCTGAGCTATACGGCCACCAAGACCGAGAGCAAGCGCGATCCCTCCGCCACCATGGGCACCAGGAACCCCAAGCTGGGCGTCTACAGCTGGGGCATGGAAGTGACGCAGCCCATCTTCCAGGGCTTCCGTCTGCTCTCCGCCTACCAGAAGGCCGCCCTGCAGGCCGACAGCGACAAGGCGTCGCTGCGCTATGCCGAACTCTCCATGACCGAGCAGGTGCAGACGGCCTTCCTGGACTACCTGAAATCCTGTGAGAACACGCGCAGCATGCGCGACAGCCTGACCCGCCTGCGCGAGCAGCTGCGCATCGCCCAGGCCTATTTCGAGGTGGGCCTGAGCCCGCGTCTGGACGTGCTGCAGGCCGAGGTGGACGTGAGCGAGGCCGAGCGCCTGCTCATCGAGGCCGAGAACAACCAGGCCACCTATCAGGCCAAGCTCAATACCCTGCTGGGCTTCGACGCCACGGCCGTCAATACCTATACGGGCACGCTCAAGGAGGTCCCCTTCCGCCAGTCGCTGGAACAGTGTCTGGAGCTGGCCTACCGCCAGCGTCCCGACCTCTATGTGGCCCAGAAGGCGGTGGAGATCGCCCAGAAGAGCCAGAAGGAAGTGCAGAGCGACTATTATCCCCAAATCGAGGGCTATTACAGCATCACCCAGAGCGGCAACACGCCCGGCATGCAGCGTTCCGGCGAGAACGGCTCGCACGTCACCAACTGGGAGGTGGGCGCCCAGGCCACCTGGAACGTCTTTGAATGGGGCACCACCTACTATGCCGACAAGCAGGCCGGCTGGCAGGTGACCAAGATGCGCTACGAGCAGGAGAACCTCAAGCTGGAAGTGGGCTACGACATCAAGTCCAAGTACCTGGCCGTGCAGGAGGCCCGCAAGCGCATCGCCGTGGCCGTCAACAGCGTGGCCCAGGCCACGGAAGCCTACAATGTGGCCCTGGCCCGTTACCATGAACATGTGGGCACCAACTTCGACGTGCTGGACGCCTCGGCCAACCTCACCACGGCCCAGGCATCCCTGACCGGCGCCAAGGCGGACTACCTGACGGCCCTTTCCCAGATCTATGTCGCCATGGGCGAATATCATCCCGACCTGCTGCGGGAAGGCGCCGCCGGCAAAAGAAAGTAAACGGTCCCGTATGAGTGACATCGAAGATTTTCTGACAGTGACCCCCCTGGGCGGCCTGGGGGAGATCGGTCTCAACTGCCAGTTGTGGGAGACCCGGGCCGGCGTGGTCATGGTGGACTGCGGCCTGATGTTCCCCGATGATTTCCATCTGGGCGTGGATGTGGTCATCCCGCATTTCGGCGCCGTGAGCGGCGTGCGCGACAAGCTGCTGGGCATCGTCCTGACCCACGGCCACGAGGACCATATCGGGGCCCTGCCGTGGCTGGTGCCCCAGCTGCGCGGCACGCGCATCTACGGTTCCTATTTCACTCTGGCCCTGGTGGAACACAAGCTGCGCGAGCACGAACTGCTGGACTGGGTGGAGCTCTGCCCGGTGGAGCCGCGCGATGCCGTGACCCTGGGCGACATGACCTTCCATTTCTTCCCCGTCTGCCACTCCATCCCCGAAGGCTTCGGCCTGGGCGTGGAGACGCCCGTGGGCCGGGTGGTCCACAGCGGTGATTTCAAGATCGATCCCCAGCCCCTGGCCGGCAGCGGCACGGACCTGGCCATGTTCCGGGATTTCGCCGGGCCGGGGGGCGCGCGCCTGCTCTTCTCCGACTCCACCAACGTGGAGCGCGACGGGCGCTCGCTCACCGAGCGGGCGGTCATGGAATCCCTGGGCAAGGTCTTCGACGAGGCCCCCGGCCGCATCGTGGTGACGCTGTTCTCCAGCCATATCCAGCGCATACAGGAAGTCTTCGACCTGGCGCGCGAACGCGGGCGCACGGTGGTCATCAGCGGCAAGTCCCTGGCCAACAATATCGAGATGGCCCGCGACCTGGGCATCGCCAAGCTGCCGCCCAGCTTCTTCAACGCCCACAACGGCGTGCCCGACCTGCCCGACGAGCAGTTGGTGCTGGTGGTGACCGGCGCCCAGGGCGAGCCCCTGTCGGCGCTCTCGCGCATGGTGCTGGGCGGGCATCGCCAGCTCAGCATCCGCAAGGGTGATACCGTGGTCATGAGCTCGCGCATGATCCCGGGCAACGTCAAGGCCGTGTCCCGCCTCATCAACGAAATGTACCGCCTGGGCGCCACCGTGCTCTATGAGAGCGTGCGCGCCATCCACGCTTCGGGCCATGCCCACCGTGACGAGCTGCGCGAGCTGCTGGAGGCCGTGCGGCCCGAATATTTCGTGCCCGTGCACGGGGAATACCGCCACCTGTTCAAGCACGGCCAGCTGGCGCGCGAATGCGGCGTCCGGCCCGACAACGTGGTCCTGCTGGAAGACGGCTGTCCCCTGACCCTGCTGCACGACGGCTTCCGCCTGGAAGCGCCCGTGCCCGTGGAATGCACCCTGGTGGACGGCAAGGGCGTGGGCGACGTGGGCTCGGCCGTGCTGCGCGAACGCCGCATCCTGGGCGACGAGGGCATGGTCATCGTGGTCCTGGTGCTGGACGCCGAGACCGGCAGCGTGCTGCACGGCCCGGAGATGTTCTCCAAGGGCTTCGTCTTCGAGCAGCATTACAGCCATGTGCTGGAGGACGCCAAGTGTCTGGTGCTGGACGAGATCGAGGCCGTGCGCCCCGGTCAGCTGACCCGTTTGCAGGAAGGCATCCGGGCCTCGCTGCGGCGCTTCTTCCGCCGGGTCCTGGAGCGCGATCCCGTGGTGGTGCCCATCGTCAGCGAAGTTTGATCCCGCCGTCATGACGCGGCCCTGTCCCGGTTCGGGCGGGCCGTGAGGTGTGCGAAAACAGCAGGGCCGTGCGTCGTCACGGCGCTTGGTCGTTCCGGCGGCCTGCGGGCGGGCAGGGGCGCGGCTTGCGGAAAAGAAGATCCGCACGGGAGGGCGCGCGCCGGACGGCAGGCGGGGCGCCCGCGCCCTGTACGGGCGCCGTGTCCGGCAGACGTTCCCGCGCGACCGTGGCGCATGCGCAGGCCAGGCCCGCGTCCCCGTGTTGACACGGCGTCTTTATTTCTTACTATATAACTAAGATTTCTTGTACGGACCCTTCCCCTGCGGCGGCGCCCGCCTTGACCCACGGGGAGGAGCGCCGTACTATGACAGGAATTTATGCTGTCCGCCGGCAGTGTCCGGGCCGGGCGGCCACGATCCTGCGGGAGCCCCTCCGGGCCGGGGAACGGTCCGGTCCGTCGCCGCAGCGGCGCGCTTCCCGCGGGCTTTCTTTAACCCCATGCAGACAAAGGGATGACCTTCATATGACTTGGGATTGGGACAAATTACAGGAAAAACGGCAGCGTCAGCAGGGGCAGCGCCCCTCCCGGCCGCTTTTTGGCGATGACGACGACAACGATTCGCGGGACGACGAGCCCCGTCGCGCCCGTCGCTCGCCCTTCGGCGGTGGCGGTGGTGACGGCGGCAACGGTTTCGACGGCCGCAATGCCCTGAAAAAACTCTCCGGCATGAAGATGCCGGGCGGCACGGTGCTCTGGCTGGCACTGGGCCTGGTGGTGCTGTGGCTCTTGTCCGGCATCTACATCGTCAACCCCGACGAGGAGGGCGTGGTCCTGCGCTTCGGCAAGTACGACCGCACCGAAGGCCCGGGCCCCCATTACGCCCTGCCCGCCCCCATCGAGAGCGTCTACAAGCCGCAGGTGACCCAGGTGCTGCGCTGTGAAGTGGGCTTCCGCTCCACGGGGCAGGCCACCACCTTCCGCCAGGGCGAGCTGCGCAGCGTGCCCAAGGAAGCCTCCATGCTCACCGGTGACGAGAACATCGTCAACGTCCAGTTCAGCGTGCAGTACAAGATCAGCGACGCGGTGAAGTACCTGTTCAACATCAGCGACCCCACCAATCTGGTGCGCAACGCCGCCGAGGCCGCCATGCGCGAGGTCATCGGCAACAGCCTCATCGATTCGGCCATCACCGACGGCAAGCTGAAGATCCAGAGCGACGCCACCGTCCTGCTGCAGCAGATCCTCGACCGTTACGAGGCCGGCATCCAGGTGCTGGCCGTGCAGATGCAGGACGTGCATCCGCCGCAGGAAGTGAGCGACGCCTTCAAGGACGTGGCCAGCGCCCGCGAGGACAAGAGCCGCATCATCAACGAGGCCGAAGCCTACCGCAACGCCCTGCTGCCCCAGGCCCGGGGCGAGGCCGCGGCCATCCTCAACCGGGCCGAGGCCTACCGGGTGGCGCGCCTGCAGCGGGCCGAAGGCGAATCCCGCCGCTTCGACGCCCTGCGCCAGGAATACGAAAAGGCCCCCGACGTGACCCGTCAGCGCCTGTATTACGAAGCCATGGAAGAGATCCTGGCCGCTTCCGGCGACAAGACCCTGCTGGACAGCGGCGTTTCCGGCAAGGTGCTGCCGCACATGCCGCTTCCGGGCACGCCCGCATTCGGCGTCCTGCCCTCGGAGAAGAAATAATGACCAAGAATCCTCTTTTTTACGGTGTGCTGGTACTGGTGCTGGCCGTCTTCGTGACCCAGTGCTGCTTTACCGTGCATCAGACGCAGCAGGCCCTGGTGCTGCAGCTGGGCGATCCCTTGCCCGAGGTCTATCGTGCCGGCCTGCACTTCAAGCTGCCCTTCATCCAGAAAGTGGTCTACTTCGACGCCCGCGTCCTCGACTACGCGGCCAGCTCGCGCGAGGCCTTCACCGTGGACAAGAAGACCATCGTCCTGGACAACTACGCCCGCTGGCGCATCAGCGATCCCCTGCAGTTCTACCGCACCATGCGCACCATCCCCGGCGCGCAGGCCCGCCTGGACGACGTGGTCTATTCGCAGCTGCGCGCCCTGGTGGGCGCCTATACCCTGACAGAGGTGGTCTCCAAGGAGCGCGCCACCATCATGGCCCGCGTGACCGAAAAGGTCTCGGACCTCATGAAGCCCTACGGCGTGGACGTGCTGGACGTGCGCATCAAGCGCACCGACCTGCCCACGGAGAACCAGCGTTCCATCTTCGACCGCATGCGGGCCGAACGTGAGCGCCAGGCCAAGCAGTACCGCTCCGAAGGGCAGGAAGAGGCCACGCGCATCCGTTCCGACGCCGACCGCCAGAAGGCCCTCATCCTGGCCGAGGCCAACCGCGAAGCCCAGGTGCTCTACGGCCAGGGCGATGCCCAGGCGGCCGCCGTCTATGCCGCGGCCTACGGCAAGTCGCCTGAGTTCTACTCCTACCAGCGCTGGCTGGACGCCATGCGCAAGGCTTTCAAGGAGAACAGCAAGATGGTGCTGAGCAGTCAGACGCCCTTGCTGGACCTGCAGAAGTAGGGAGGTGTCATGGGCTTTACGGAAATCTACGAACGCATCAAGCTGGCCGCCAACTGTCGCACCCAGGTGGAACTGGCGGAGCTGCTCAATATCCGTCAGTCCAGCATCTCGGATGCCAAACGCCGCGATTCCGTACCGGGCGACTGGTACATGAAGCTCTTTGAACGCTTCGGCCTCAATCCTGACTGGCTCAAGTACGGCGTGGGGCCGCTCTATCTGCGCACCGAAAAAGGTTACTGCCCGCAGGAGGCCCCCCAGGCCCTGGCCCAAAACGCGGCCTGTTACGGCGAGGATCTGGCCCGCTCCTCGGTGGTGGAGGTGCACGACATGGCCTGTGCCTATACGGACGAGGCCCCCCGTCCCACCCTGTCCGTGAGCGGGCGGCTCCCCCTGCCCCATGCTTTCCTGACGCCCTCGCTGTGCGTGCTGCGCCTGCGCGGGCAGGCCATGGAGCCCATGCTGCGCGAAGGCGCCTTCCTCGGGGTGGATACCCGGGATCTGGCCCCGGTCTCCGGCCGCACCTACGCCCTGTTCGCCCCGCTGGAAGGGCTGGTGATCCGCCAGCTCTTCCTGGACGGTCCGCAGCAGGGCTATGTGCTGCGCTCCTGCGCTCCCGGCTATCCCGAGACGCCCCTGGACGCGGCCCTGTTGCAGCGCCGCCTGCTGGGGCGCGTGATCTGGACGCTCCAGGAGGTCTAGCCATGGATACGATCACCACGGGCCGCTGCGGCCACGTGCTGCGGGCGCTGCTCTGCCTGCTCTGCTGTCTGCTCCCGGCCGCCTGCGGCGGCAAGGAAGCGGCGGATGACGTGGTGGCCAGCGGCACCATCATCCTGCAACCGCCCTCAAGCGCCGCGGACAGGCCGTCGGGGCTGGAAGAACGCTCCCTCGGGCCCGCGCCCGCGGCCTCCGCTCCGGCGACGCCTGCCGCGCCCGCGCCGCAAAACGCCGCCATCCCGGCCGCTGCTCCGTCCCCGTCCG
>NZ_CASDOY010000014.1 GCF_949282365.1 uncultured Desulfovibrio sp. | reverse complement strand
CTGGAGCACCGGGGCCTGCAGGTGGCGGCGCTGGTGGTCCTCAACGCCCTGGGCAACGTCTATGACGCCCGGGGCCGTTTCCTGGCCGGGGGCCGCCATGCCGACGGCAGGCCCGTGCCCCATGAGCAGGCCCTGGATGCACTGGCCGGGGAGATCCCCGCGGGCAATACCGTGCTCACCGTGGTGGCCACCAACGTGCCCCTGGACAAGACCCGGTGCAGCCGCCTGGCCCGCATGGCCGCCACCGGACTGGCCCGGCACATCATCCCGGCCCATCTGCTCTTCGATGGCGATATCGTCTTCGCCCTGGCCAGCCAGCAGCCCCTGCCCGAAGGCCACGGCCCCTGGAACGAAAACCTGCTGGGCGCTCTGGCCGCTGACGCCGTGGCCGCCGCCGTCTGCCGCGCGGCCCGGCCGCAGCTGTTCGCATAGGGACGGCGATCCGGCCGCACAAGAGCTGTCCGTCCGCCGGCAGGCACGGCCTTGCCGGTCGCCCCCGCCCCATCGCGCGCATGCGGTACGGTCGGACAGCACCGGGACCTGCCCGCCCTGAGGGCGCTGCGGCTGCCGGCCTGAACGTGTTGCCTCCCCGCCCGGGACCGCTGCCCACTGGCGGGGACCTCCCGGGAACGGGCAGGCCCGGCTGGCCCCTCCCCGCGCGCTCTCCCCTCCCCGGAACTCGTTGCCTTGAAGCCTGCTCCGCCAGGAGGACGCTGCGGCCCGCGAGGCTGTCCCGTCCGCCGTCGTCCGCGGCCTCCCCGTGCCGCGCAGCCGCCCTTTCCGGCCCCGCATGCCGGCAGGCTGCCGCCCGCCGAAAACGGCAAAGGGCCCCCGGTCTCCCGGGGGCCCTAGGTATGCGGCTATGCGGCGAGGACTACAGGGCGGCCTTGTAGATGGCGGCCACAGCGGCGTCGCTCATGATGCGCGGGTTGGTCAGACCGCAGGCGTCCTTCTGGGCGTTGGCGGTCATGGTGGGGATGTCTTCTTCCTTGACTTCCTTGCCGTATCTCTTGCCCAGGGCCACCAGGCCTTCCGGGATGCCCACGTCCTTGGACAGGATGCGGATGGCCTTGATGGCGGCCTGCGAAGCGTCGGTGGGGCTCAGGCCGTCCACACGTTCGCCCAGCAGTTTGGCGATGCGGCCAAAGCGGCGACGGCTGGAGATCAGGTTGTACTCGCAGACGTGGGGCAGCAGGATGGCGTTGCATTCGCCGTGCGGCAGGTCGTAGAAGCCGCCCAGCTGGTGGGCCATGGCGTGCACATGGCCGAGGCTGGCGTTGTTGAAGGCCATACCGGCCAGGTACTGGGCGTAGCACATGCCTTCGCGGGCTTCCATGTCCTTGCCGTTGGCAACGGCGCGGCGCAGGTAGCGGTTGATGTATTCCATGGCCTTTTCAGCGCAGGCGTCGGTCATGGGGGTGGCGGCGGTGGAAACATAGGCTTCCACGGCGTGGGTCAGGGCGTCCATGCCGGTGGCGGCGGTCAGGGACGGAGGCATGCCCATCATCAGGACCGGGTCGTCGATGGCCACGCTGGGGGTGCAGCGCCAGTCGACGATGGCCATTTTCACCTTGCGGGAGGTGTCGGTGATGATGCAGAAACGGGTCATTTCGGAGGCGGTACCGGCAGTGGTGTTCACGGCCACATAGGGCGGGAAGGGTTTGCTGGACTTGTCCACGCCTTCGAAGTCATGGATCTTGCCGCCGTTGCCGACCACGAAGCCGACGCCCTTGCCGCAGTCATGGGAGGAACCGCCGCCCAGGGTGATCAGGCTGTCACAGCCGTTGCTCTTGTAGGCTTCGGTGGCTTCGGCCACGTTGTTGTCGGTGGGGTTGGGCACGGTCTTGTCGTACACGGCATACTGCATGCCGGCAGCGTCAAGGATATTGGTGATCTGCTTCAGGATGCCCACGGCCACGATGCCCTGGTCGGTGACGATCAGGGGTTTCTTGCCGCCGAGGCTTTTCAGGCGGTCAGGGATCTGGGTGGAGCAGTTCTGGCCGACCAGGGTCACGGTGGGGATGAAGAAGGACGTGATCTGGCCCATATGCATGCTCTTGACATCCGTGCTCATTATGCAACTCCTTGGTTTGGGTGTCCGAACGGTCTGGATCCCCGTCCGGGCCCGGTTTGGAAACGTTTATGGATGTACTAGAATCAACATACGCCAGCAGCTCTCCCAAGGCAACTAGATTTTATGAAATAGATTCAACTTTTTTTGTCCTCGCCGAACACCACCGGACAGGCGGCTGCCTCGCGCGGCTTCGAAAGGATGCAGATGCGCGCCATGAGGCGCAGGTATTCCTTGCGCCGGTCCAGGAAGAAGGCCAGGGGCTTTGAGAAATTGCGCCCCAGCAGGCCGTCCACCAGGAACTGGCTCACTTCGCGCTCGCGCATCAGCACCAGCTGGGCGCTGAGCAGCACGGCCCTGTCCGCCTCGGCCATGGAGCGGATCTTCTGGCGGAAGGCCTCCTGGGCGCGCGGCTGGTAGAACCAGAAATACATCAGGTCCAGGGCGCAGATGATGAGGCGGCGCTCCAGGCGCAGGGCCTCCTCGCCGCCGCGGCCGCGCAGGCCGCCGGGCCGGGCCAGGCAGATCAGGGCGTCCTCACGCGGGAAGAGCAGCTCCAGCTGGGTGTAGCAGGCGAAGATGCGCTTGATGGTGCTCTCATAGTCCCAGCGGCGCATGCGCAGGTTCACCTGGCTGTCGGCGTAGCCTTCGATGATGGCCGCCACGGTGTCCGAGGCCATCTTGGAGATGACGGCGGCGCTGGGGATCAGGTAGAGATGGGGATCGGCGATGCCCACCAGCAGGAGGCTGTGGAACATCAAAAAGTCGTACAGGGACGAGACCGGGATGGCCAGGGCACTGCGGAAAAGGTTGCCGATGGCCGCCTCGCGGGGGAAGCCGCGGTACACGTTGTGCGCGAAGATGTAGAAGCCGTTGACGATGTTCAGCACCGTGAAGACCAGCACCGGCCGTTCCGCCACGGTCACGCCGAAACCGTCCTCCAGCAGCCAGACGCGGACCATCACCTCCAGCAGCAGCACCGAGATGCCCGTGTACATGAGCGAATCGCAGATGCGGCTGACGCTGACGTGCTCGCGCCAGTGGGTCAGGGTACTGCGCTTGGCCCCGCGCGCGGCCATGACCATCTGAACCACGTTGCGCACGCCGGTGATGCCGAACCAGATGAAGGTGCCGAACCAAGCCAGGAACCACCAGTCCTGCGTATAGATGAAGGAGACGAAGGCGGGCACGAAGCCCAGCAGCACCTTGAGCCAGTTGCTCAGCGAGCTGTTGAGGTAGCGGTGGTCCGGCCTGACGGCCTCCTGCCGGGGCGCGTCGGTCAGGCCGTTGCCGCGGAAGGGGCTCAGGCCGCCCAGATTGACCAGGTTCCCCTGCTTGCTGACGCGGCAATGCTCGCTGGCCGCGCGCCAGACGCGGCGGCGCTCCATGCCCAGATGGGCGCAGCCGGGCAAAAAGCGCAGATGCGCCAGCAGGCGCTGCCCGGGCGAGGGGTTTTCCGGCTCGTTGTAGCGTATCTGCTCCTCCACGGGCGAATAGATGGGGATGGCGGACTGCCGCTGCCCGGTCTTCTTCATCTGCTGCAGGGCCCGGCGCGGCAGGGTCTCGCGGATGGCCAGGCCCATGCCGTAGGAGCGGGAGCGGCTGGCCGAATTGCTGCCCAGGCGCGACTTGAGCGGCTCGTGCCGGTAGGCGGCCCAGAGCTTGGGGATGTCGCGCAGGATGGCGTGGAACTTTTCCAGGCGTTCCTCGTCGCCCAGCAGCTCCATCTGCCGGATCATCTGGCGCACCATCTGCTTCATGCGCGGGGCAAGGCCCTGGTTGAGCACGCGCTGCAGGTCGTTGATGGCCGCGATATTGTTGAGATGCCCCTCCACCCAGCTCTTCATGTTGAACAGCTCCAGATGGGTGATGCGCCCCTCGCAGTCCCAGAGCAGCTCCACCACGTCCTCGACGCTCAGTCCCTCGGTGCCCAGGATCAGGCGGTTGCCCGTGGCGAGCCTGCCGAGATAGGCGGACAGGTCCTGGGCACTCATGCGCATCAGTTCCGGCAGGTTGTCGCAGGCCCCCGGCCGCTCCGTATTGGGGATGCGCGGGTTGCGGCCCGGATCCAGCCACAGGGCCTGCACGTCGTCAGGGCCCAGATTGTCCAGACGCCGCAGTTCCTCCAGGGCCTCGGGATCATCGCCGCGGGCGCGCAGGATCCCGGCCCGGGCGCGCAGGCTGGGCTGGATGTGACGGTGCAGGTATTCCGCCAGGCGCAGCAGCGAGGCATGGCCGCGGCCCACGAAATCCAGGAACTCCTCCAGGCTCATGGGCGGCACGGTGACGCCCCAGCGCTCCTCCAGGAGGGGGCGTTCGTCCTCGTTCCAGACCTCCAGGGTATGCAGGGCCACCTCGCGCCGCCAGTGCAGCACCTCGCGGCCCTTTTCCAGCATCTCCTGCATCTGCGGAGCGCGCAGGAAGTCCAGGAAGCCCTTGCCCGAACTGAAGCCGCGCGGCATCCAGACCATGTTCACGAAGCGGTCGTAAAAGGGGACGCTGAACTCCAGCCCGATGCGCACGGCGATGCCCACGATGCCCGAGGCGTGGATGACCTCGGTGGCCGCCTCCAGATCCACGCTGTTGTCGTAGACCACCGTGATGGAGCGCAGGCCCTTGATCCAGGCGTCCATGATGAGGTGGGTGGGCGTCTTGCGGCCCTTGGTGTTCACGTCGTAGACGTGATCGTCGAAGGCCAGCTGGTTCCAGGCTTCGGGCATCTCCGGCAGATGGTAGCGGGCCAGCATGCGCCGCACCATGCGCGGCGTGCCCAGGGCCGTATTGCGGAAGTCGTGCGCCAGCATGAGCTGCCGGGTCTCGTCGCCGTGGGCGCGCACCATGTCCTTCATGATCTGCATGAGCGCGCGCGCCGTGTTGCGCCGCAGGGCCGAATGGGCGCTGGTCAGCACCTCGTCGTACAGGGTCTGCAGGGCCAGCAGGCGGTCGCGGGAGCCGCCCACCTCCAGATTGCGCAGCAGGTTGATGACGGCATAGGCCATGCGGGAGGCCGGCGAGGTGACCAGCTCCTTGATGCCGTGGGGGTGCAGCTCGGGATTGAAGAGATTGTCCCGCGAGGGCACATTGGGCGCTTCAAGGATGCGGTTGACCAGCACCAGGATGTCCCTGTCCTGCCTGTCGAAAAAGATGCGGTCAGCAAATGGTGCCACGGCGCCTCCCTTTGTTCTCTTCCCCGCCTGCGCCGCGCGCACGGCAGGATCAACGCTCTGTACCGGCAAAAAGGAAAAGCCGCCACAGCCTGCCTTGCGGCAGTCGGTGGCGGCGCTTGTGCTGGAGACTGCGGCCCGGGCCGCTGCCCCGTCAGATGAATTCGTCCATGCGGCCCGACTTCACCTTCTGCAGCAGGCGTTCCGCCGCGCCCCGTTCCACCTCGCTCATCTGCGGGAGCTTGCTGGAGATCAGGCGCTCGCCCACCTCGCGGGTATAGGGCGTGGCGTAGTTGATCAGGAATTCCTCGAACGACGCGATGGAATTGGGCCCGCACTGGCTGCGCATGCCGCATTCGCGCACCATGCCCATGAATTCCGCACCGCTGCGGCCCAGACGGGGACAGGCGGTGCAGAAGGACGGCAGGTGCCCCACTTCTTCCATGAGGAAGCGGACCACTTCGTCCAGGTGGGTGTCTTCGCCCACGGGGAAGGGGATGCCGTCGGGGCCGGGCTTGTCGCTCCAGGTCTCGTAGGCGCCGCCCACGCTGCCCGTGAAGACCTGGGAGACGCCGCGACTGCAGGCGTCGCGCCACAGGCCGGCAGGCTCGCGCGTGGTGACCACGAGGCCCGCATAGGGCGCGGCCAGGCGCATGATGGTCACGCAGCGCAGGAATTCGTCGTCGGAAAGCGGATGCGGCGGCACGAAGAGGCTGCCCGGCGCGCGGCGCAGGCGGAACATGCTGATGGTATGGCCGCCGGCCCCGAACAGGCGGTTGAGGTGGGCCATGTGCAGCATGATGGCCAGCACGTCGAACTGCCAGGGGGCCAGGCCCAGCAGCAGGCCCAGGCCCACATCGCGCACACCGGCGCCCAGGGCCACCTCGGGAGCATTGAGGCGCTTTTCGTAATGGCTCTTGGGCCCGGCCACATGGGCGGCCTTGTAATAGTCGGGATGATAGGTGTCCTGATAGATCAGGACGTTGCCCACATCGGCGTCCAGCAGCACGCTGTACTGGTCGGCGCTCAGCGGCCCCACGTTGACGTTGACGCGGCGCACTTCGCCCCGGCCGTCGAACAGGGTGTACAGGATGCTGATGGCTTCGGCCAGGTATTCCACATCGGCATTGGGCAGCTGGCCCGAGACCAGCACCACGCGCTTGTGCCCCTGCCGGATCAGCTTGCCGGCGGCCTCGCGCATCTCGGGCGAGGTCATGTACTTGCGCTGGATGAGCGTATTGCTCTTGCGGTTGGCGCAGTAGAGGCACTCGCTGCCGCAGTGGTTGGAGATGTGCAGCGGCGCGGTCAGCACGATGCGGTCACCGTAGACCTTCTGCTTGACCTCGTCCGCGGTCTTCATCATCAGGGCGACATCGTCGGGATCCGTCACCCGCATGAGCGCCGTCGCCTCCTGGATGGTCAGCGACTTCAGAGCCAGAGATTTGTCCAGGATATCCCGAAGCTCCGCCTTGTCCGGTGCAGCCGTACGACTGAGCGCGTTTTCGATGAACCGGGTGTCAAGCCATGCAGGCAGCTCGTATGCAGACATAACGTTTCCTTCCAAGCAGGGTCCCAGGGAGTTCGCCCCGCCCGGCGCGAAGCCTGCGCACGGGCGGGACATGCGTACACGTTTCCTGAGCAGGAGACTTAGCACATGTTGGCAGGCTTGCCTAGTGCTTTTTTTCACAGAAAAGCGGCTCCCCGCCCGAAAAAAAGCGGGAAAACCAGCGCCGTTTTTTTCCGCATGCCGTTTTTTATCTGCAAATAACCTATGTTGAGAAAATCACATTGTTTCACTCATAAATTGTTCGCCTGCTCAATCTTCCCCCTGTCCCGCCCTGCCGGCGCTTGTGGCCTCCCGGCCCCCCTGCTAGTATGCCGCCGGGAGAATTCCATGAAAAAGATCATCCATCTCGCCTGCCTGCTGGTCCTGACCGTCCTCGCGGCGGTCCTCTGCCCCGCTGCCGCCCCTGCGGCGGACGCGGCCCCCCACCTGCGCGTGGCCCTGCTGCTGGAAGACGGTGCCCCCGACCAGGGCTGGAACGACCTGCTGCGCCAGGGGCTGGAACAGGCCCGGCGTGAGCTGGGCGTCAGCACCGCCGTGGTCGTGGCCCCGCCGCAGGGCAGCGACGGTCTTTCGCAGGAGGCCATCTTCCGCGCCGCGGCCCGCCAGGCCGACCTGGTGCTGCTCTCCGGGGCCCGCCTGCACGAGATCCTGCGCGACAACGCCGCCAACTTCCGGCAGACGAAGTTCGGCTGCATCGATACGGGCATCCGCGCCGCCAACATCATGTGCGTGACCTTCGCCGACGAGCAGGCGGCCTTCCTGGCCGGGGCCCTGCTCTCCCAGCTGCACCGGCACGGCCTGCTGCCCGCCCCCGGCGCCCGCCGGGACAGCGGCGAGCTGACCCTGGGCTGGCTGGCCGGCGAGGACGATCCCCAGCTGAAGACCATGCTCAACGGTTTCGTGGAGGGCGTGCGTCTGGAGAGCCCCGGCGCGCGCGTCATCAACGGCGTGGCCGGCAGCTATGCCTCCCCTGCCGACGGCAGGGCCCGCGCGCAGGAACTGCTGGGCATGGACATCAACGCCCTGGCCGTGCTGGCCGGCCGTTCCGGCCTGGGCGCCGTGGAAGCGGCCGCGGCCGCGGGCAGGCCGCTGGTGGGCGTGGACAGGGACCAGCACGACCTGGCCCCCCGCCTGATGCTGACCAGCATCGTCAAGCGCGCCGACCGCGCCGTGTTCGAGATCGTCAAGGCCACGGCGCAGGGGGCCTTCGCCGGCAACGAGATCATCACCTATGACCTGGCCAACGGCGGCGTGGACATCGTCCCGCCGCAGGTCTGGGCCCGCAATGCCGGTGTGCGCCTGCCCGACGCCATCGGGCGCCGTCTGGCCGAGCTGCGCCTGGAACTGACGCGCGGCGGCATCCGCCTGCCCTCCCTGCGCGACAGGACGCTCTGCAACTGCCGCTAGGGTCAGCGACGCCTCATCGAAGCGTGTTTCTGTGGGATATCCGGCAACAGGCCGCGATAACATCGTTTTCAGAAATGGGGACGCTCGTCCTTATCCGTCCATAAAAAACCGGCGGCTTTGGGAGAAGATGGAGGGAGTTTGAAAGGGAAGGGAAAGCCCTCCACCCTGCTGTCGATGCCCGCAGCTTCCTGCGCCGCAACGGACACGGCCTGTGGCCGCCCTTTGGGTCGCGCGTTGCTGTCGATGCCCGTAGCTTCCTGCCTCGCAACGGGCACGGCCTGCGGCCGCCCTTTGGGTCGCTGCCCGCGCGAGAGGCTTTCCCTTCCAGTCCCGTCCTTTCCCCGGTGCGCTTTTTCAGATGAACGCGGGAGCATGCGGCAAGCACACTTCACCGGGCGGACCCAGCCGATACTTATTGGAAATACCTTATAAAAGTTGTGCCGATACGCCCCATGCAGGATCTTGCCGCCTGGCATGGCAAAGGCCGTCGATCCGCACAGACCGACGGCCTTTGTCATGCCAGGCACAAGGGCGATGTCGCCCTATAAGGCCCGTCGCCGGCCCGGCCTCAAAAACGCAGGGTGAAAGCGGGGTCGTCCCCCTGCACCTCCACCCTGACGAAATCCGCTTCATACCCCTGCGCCGGCCGGGCATCCCCTTCTAGCTCGAAGACGTCCCGCACCACCCAGAAGCGGTGCTTCTTGCCCGGCAGCTCCACGGACGCGCCGCCCCCCACTTCCACATGCAGGTAGAAGACGGGCTCCCAGGTCTCCAGCGTCACGGTCCGTTTGCTGTGCGGCGCGAAGTTCACCCAGCCTTTCGTGACCCACACCCCGTCCGCACGCAGATAGCGCAGGGCCAGGCTCCCGCCCAGGTCCTGGCTGTTGTCGATGTGGATGTCCAGGGCCGCGGCCGGAAAGGCCCCGCCCAGCAGCAGGAGCAGCGCCATCAGGCTGGTCCGCAGCATCTTTTTCATGACACACCTCCCCAGTGCGTTCCGGTCGCCATGCGAACAGGACAGGTCAGAGGACAGGGCGCGACCGGATACCCTGCCTCACGGCCGGCATCGTGACCGACGGCGGCGCTTCCCATGACCGGGGCGCCGCTCCGGCCCCACGGCAGCATGCCCGGCGCAGGATGTGACGACGGGAGCGACCGCCAGCGGCAAGATGCCACGCCTGACGCGCACAGGGCGACCGCCATGAGGCCGCCCGGGCACAGGGCGCCGCCGGCTCCCCTGCCTCCCGGGGCCCTGCGGGCAGGGCGGGACCGGGCCGCGGCATCCCGTGCCCTGTCGCCCCGCCATGCGCTCAGGCCGTCACGGGCCGGTCGTCCCCGGGGAACGGGCCCTGTCCGCTCAGGGCCGCGTAGGCCTGTTCCGCATTGTAGCTGCTGCGCACCAGCGGCGCGGAAAAGACGAAGGGGATGCCCATGGCCCGCCCCTTGCGGGCATAGCCCGCGAAAACATCGGGATGCACATAGCGCTCCACCGGCGGATGCCGCCGCGAAGGCCGCATGTACTGGCCGATGGTCACGATGTCGCAACGGACGGCGGCCAGATCCTCCAGCACGCCGCAGACCTCGTCGTCGCTCTCGCCCAGGCCCACCATCAGGCCGCTCTTGCTGACGTGCCCGGCGTCCTTGACCCGGCGCAGCAGCTCCAGGCTCTGGCCGTAGTCCGCCTGGGGACGTATGCGGGCATAGTGCGCCGGCGGCGTCTCCACGTTGTGGTTGATGATGTGGGGCCCCGCCGCCATGACCGTGCGCAGGGCCGCCCCGTCGCCCCGGAAGTCCGGGATCAGGACCTCGATGGTGGGGCAGGGATCGTTGCAGCGGCGGATGGCGGCGATGGTGGCGGCAAAATGCCCCGCACCGCCGTCGGGCAGGTCGTCGCGGGTCACGGAGGTCACCACGGCATGGCGCAGGCCCAAGGCCGCCGTGGCCCGGCCCACGCGGGCGGGCTCGCCCGGGTCGGGAGCCCCCACCGTCCCGCCGCCGATATTGCAGAAGGCGCAGGAGCGGGTGCAGGTATCGCCGAGGATGAGGAAGGTGGCCGTCTTGCGGGAATAACATTCGAACATGTTCGGGCATCGGGCGCTGCGGCAGACCGTATGCAGGTCCAGATCCCTGACCAGCGCGCCGGTGGCGGCATAGGCCGGGCTACAGGGCAGCTTGACGCGCAGCCACGGGGGGATGCGCAATGAGGGCCTGGAATTCTCCGGCACAGACATCTTTGACCTCCTGCATGGGGATGGGAGCGGCGTCGCGTTCTCGCTCCAGGGACGTGGCCCGGGCATCGGCAAGACCGCACAGGGTGATGGCATCGAACAGGGACAGGTCGCGGCCCACATTGAGCGCGAAACCGTGGAAGGTCACCCAGTGCCGCACCCCGAGCCCCAGGGAGCAGAGCTTGCGCTGCCCGATCCAGACCCCGGGACGGCCCGGCCAGCGGGCGGCCCGTACCCGGAAGGCGGCCGCGGTGCGGATCACCGTTTCTTCCAGCAGATGGACGAAGCCGTGCAGGCCGTTGGTGCGCCTGCCGATGCGCACGATGGGATAGGCCACGAGCTGGCCGGGGAAATGGCAGGTGATGTTGCCGCCCCGCTCCGTCTGCACGACCTCGACCCCGCGCCGGGCCAGCTCCTCGCGGCTGAGGTGCAGGTTCTCCGCGCCGCCGTGCCGCCCGAAGGTGATGACCGGCGGGTGCTCCACCAGGAAGAGCGTGTCTTCCGCCCCCTGCCGCACGGCCTCATGCCGGGCGCGCTGGATGGCCAGGGCCTCCCGGTAGGGCATCCTGCCCAGATCGATGATGCATGTCATGGTCCACCTGTATGCCTGTCCTGTGCCCCGGCAAGGGCATCCTACAGCTCCGGCATTGCGCGCGCCGCCGCGGCCTGCCCGCCAAGAACGCGATCTCCGTCCGGGGCCGCCTGGCCCGCACGCCGGGCTGTCGGCGCGGCATGAAAAGGTGCCTGTTTTGTCCATGCATCCCCCGCGCGCCTGCGGAGCTGTCGGGCACTTCCCAGCCCTTGGCATCGGCGGGCATCGCATCCCCCGCGCGCCCACGGAACTGTCGCTTCCCTGCTCGTCAGGACACGGATGCATGTCGCATCCCCCGCGCGCTTGCGGAGCTTTTCCACCGTGGACGATGAGGAAGACGCCTTGCAGCGTGTTCACCGCGCGCCTGCGGGGCGGCCGTTTCCCTTGTGCTATTGTCGTGCAAAACGATGTATCCCCGCGCGCCTGCCGGGGGCTGTCCCGTCAGCGTCCGGCCCGTGGCCGGAGATTCTGTTTCCCTGTTTTTTCCGCCGCTTGTCAAGAAAAAACAGTGTGCCGGCTTTCACAGCTGCGGCGCAAAAATTTTCCCGTGCCGGCCCCTTTTCAAGCCGGGCCGATGCGCCTACATATCGTCTGTGCGCTCAAACAGTCTCCGTCGCGAGCGCCATACGTCTGATGCCGAGGATCGTTTCATGGAACTGACCGTCACCGCGGCCCGCCGGTCTGCGGCCCGCATGCTGCCGCACACGCCCCGGGCCTTCTACCGGACCGCCATCAACGCCTTTTTCTTCGTCATGGGCATGATCTTCGCCTCCTGGGCCGTGCGCATCCCGGACATCAAGGCCAGCCTGCACATGAGCGACGCCGCCCTGGGCAGCGTCCTGCTGGCCGCGCCGCTGGGCGAGATGCTCTCCATCGTGCCCACGGCCTGGCTCATCGCGCGCCTGCGCAGCCGCCGGGTCATCCTGCTGGGCCTGGCGCTCCTGCCCTGCGCCCTGCTCTGCCTGTCCCTGGCGGCCGGCCCCCGCTGGCTGGCCGTGGCCCTGCTGGGCTTCGGCTTTGCCAACAACATGCTCAACATCTCCCTCAATGCCCAGGCCGTGGGCGTGGAGACGCTCTACGGCCGCAGCATCATGGCCACCTTCCACGGCATGTGGAGCCTGGGCGGCGTGGCGGGCTGCCTCATCGGCTCGGTGCTGGCCCCGCTGGGCGTGGCCCCCCTGCCCCACTTCGCCGCCATCCTCGTCCTCACGCTGGCGACCCTCTGCTGCCTGCGCTCCTGGACCCTGCCCCGGGAAGTGCGCATCGGCGCGTCCGCCCCGGACAGGCCGAAAACGGCCTTCCGCCCCGACCTCTACCTGACCCTGCTGGGCTGCATCGCCCTGGGCAGCATGGCCACCGAAGGCGCCATGTACGACTGGAGCTCCGTCTATTTCGCCCAGGTGGTGCGCCCCGGCGAAAGCCTGATCCGCGCCGGCTATCTGGCCTGCATGTGCGCCATGGTCACGGGCCGCCTGCTGGCCGACGGTCTGGTCAACCGTTTCGGCGTCACGCCCGTCCTCCAGCTGAGCGGCCTCTGCATCGCCGCCGGCCTGAGCCTGGCCCTGCTGCGGCCCAGCCTGCTGCCCGCCACCGCCGGTCTGGCCCTGGTGGGCTTCGGCATGGCCTCCGTGATCCCGCTCTGCTACAGCCTGGCGGGCCGATCCAGCCGCGTGCCGCCCAGCGTGGGCATCTCGCTGGTCTCGTCCCTCAGCTTCCTGGGTTTCCTGGGCTGCCCGCCCATGGTGGGCTTCCTTTCCCAGCAGTTCGACCTGCGCTGGGCCCTGTCGCCCATCGTGCTCTTCGGTCTGGCCATCTTCTGCCTGGCGCCGCTGGTCCGGCGCATCAGGGCCTGAGGAGGAAGGTTCCGCCCCGGGTGGAAGACCGTCCACGGGCAACCGCAGCTGACGGCGCGGGGCGGGATGTCCGGCCCGGCGGGGAGGATCATCCCTGCCATCCGCCCCCGACAAACCGTCCCCGGGATATCCGGCCCGGAAAGGAGGCCCCTTGCGTTGCCGGCGATGCCCGCAGCCCCCTTCGGCGCGACGGGCATCGTCAGCAGAGATGAGGGGCTTCCCTTCCCTCAAACAGGCTGCAGATAGTGTTGGCACGCCCTAGCGCGGGCTGCCGTCGGCGCGACGCTCGAAGCGGGGCACGGCCAGATGGCAGCCGCCCCGGCCCGTGCGCCGGGCAAAGTCCTGATGGTAGGCCTCGGCCTCATAGAAGGCCCCGGCCGGTTCCAGACGGGTCACCACATCGTAGCCCAGACCGCGCAGCTCATCCATGAGCTTCTGCGCGGTCCGCTTCTGTTCCTCGTCCAGCCAGAAGACGGCGGAGCGGTACTGGCTGCCCACATCCGGGCCCTGCCTGTCCAGCTGGGTGGGATCGTGGATCTCGAAGAAGCGGCGCACGATGCTTTCATAGCTGATCCTGGCGGGGTCGAAGCGCACCAGCACGGCCTCGGCATGGCCGGTATCGCCCCGGCAGACATCCGCATATGACGGCCTGTCGGTATGGCCGCCCGTATAGCCGGAACGCACGTCCACCACGCCGGGCAGCCTGCCCAGGGCATCTTCCACGCCCCAGAAGCAGCCGCCCGCCAGCACGGCCACGCTGGTATCCCGCACGCGGGCGTACAGGGCCAGGCCCAGCTTTTCCTTGTCGCTGCCCGCGGGCGCGAAGCTCATGGACAGGGAATTGACGCAATGGCGGGTGTTCCTGGCGGTCAGGCCCTCGCCCTCGAAGACATGCCCCAGATGCGCGCCGCAATGGTCGCAGACGATCTCCACCCGGCGGCCGTCGGCATCGGGCTGGCGGCGCACCATGCCCGGCAGGGCGTCGTCGAAGGCGGGCCAGCCGCAGCCGGAGTCGAATTTGTCCGCCGAGCGGTACAGGGCCACGCCGCACTGGCGGCAGAGATAGGTCCCGGCGGCCGTGTTCTTTTCAAGCGCGCCGGACCAGGGGGCCTCCGTGGCCTTGCGCAGGATGATGTCCGCTTCCAGGGGCGTCAGGGGCGGCACGGCGGCATCGCCACGGGCCACGATGCGAAACGAGGTGTCCGTCATGGGGGCTTCCTCCCGTAAGGGGTCAAAGGCGGGGCGGGAAAATCCCGCGGCTGCGGCGTCGCTCCCGGCAACGCCCAGCAGCACCAGCAGGAAAAAAATCACGGCGCGTCGCGCGCTGGTCTTGCCGTACATGGCATCTCCTTGCTGTAATAGTTATCAATACTATATTGATAAACACAGCAGGCCGGAAGCGCAAGCCTGCGGCGGCGCAAAAAATACAGGGGTGGGCCCTCCCATGTGTGGCGCGCGACCGCTGACGGCCGGCGCTGCCCGCATCCGCCCAAACAGCGCGGACGCCTGCTGACGGCAAGGCGGAAAGGCGGAAAGGCAAGGCGCCCGGGCCGGACGGCATGCATGAGGGGGACCGGCAAAGGCCTCCGGGCCGGATGTCGAAGGTGCGGGGAAGGAACGTCGCCGGCCTGTGCCGTCCCCCGGGCAGGCCCGCCGGACGGTGCAGGAGCCGCTACGTCCCGCGCGGCCCGGGCCGCCTACGCCCGGTCGCCGTAGCCCCGCGGATGTTCGCGGTGCCAGCGCCAGGCCGAATCGATGATGGCTTCCACTCCCAGGCGCGGTTGCCAGCCCAGCACCTGCCGGGCCTTGCGGGCCGCGGCCACCAGGCGGGCCGGATCGCCCGCGCGCCGCTGCCCCATGATCACGGGGATGGCGTGGCCGGTGACCTTGCGGGCGCAGTCCACGATCTGGCGCACGGAAAAGCCCTGACCGTTGCCCAGGTTGCAGATGAGGTCTTCCCCGCCGTGGCGCAGATGCTCCAGGGCCCGCACATGGGCGTCCACCAGATCGGTGACGGCGATATAATCCCGGATGCAGGTCCCGTCGGGAGTGTCATAATCGTCGCCGAAAATGGTGATGTGCGGCCGCTGGCCCAGCGGCACCTGCAGGACCAGGGGGATGAGATGGCTTTCGGGGCTGTGGTCCTCGCCGATGCTGCCATCGGCCAGGGCCCCGGCCACATTGAAATAGCGCAGGGAGACGTAGCGGATGCCGTGGGCGGCCGCCACCCAGCGCATCATGGCTTCCATCATCAGCTTGCTGTGGCCGTAGGGATTGGTGGGTCGGGTGGGGGCGTCCTCGCTGACGGGCACGCTGTCGGGCTCGCCGTAGACCGCCGCCGAGGAAGAAAAGACGATGCTGCCCACGCCATGACGCACCATGGCTTCCAGCAGGCTCTGCATGCCGCCTACATTGTTGTTGAAGTATTGCAACGGCTTGATCATGCTCTCGCCCACCTGCGAATCAGCGGCGAAATGCATGACGCCCCCGATGCGGAAACGGCGGAAGATATCGTCCAGGCAGGCGGCATCACGGATGTCGCCGTGCACGAAGGCGGCCTTGCCCGCCACGGAAGCGGCATGGCCTGTCTGGAGGTTGTCCACCACCACCACGTCCTGCCCGGCTGCCGCCAGGGCATGGACCGCGTGGGAACCGATATAGCCCGCGCCGCCGCAAACAAGGATCGACATACTGACCTCCGCAACTGGATGATGCGGCACGTTACGACGTTTGCCCGCCGTCGGCAAGGGTGGGGAACAGGGTTTTGAACCGGGCCTCTACCCGGCGGGCTCGGCCTGCTGCCGGCAAGGGCGGGAAACAGGGGAAGACGGGCGGCGGAGGACGGCGGAACGGCGGGAGACGGCAGGACGCGGCCCCCAGGGCGGGGCATCGGGAGGAAGACGGCGGAAACGCGGCCCCAAGCCGGGGACCGCGGGCGCCCACGGCGGGGAGGCCCTCCTGGGGAGGAAACAGCGGGGACGCCCCCCGAACAAGGGAACGACGGGCAGCGGAGGCGCGACCCTGAAGACGGGAACGGCAGGCGACGGGAACGGGGACCGGCGCCCCCTGATGCGCGCCATGCCGGACAGCGGGAAAAGGAGCGCGGAGTCCATGGCCAGACTCCGCGCAAGGCACAGGACGCGCCCCGGCGGGTGCCGGGGTCTCTTGCGGCTTACAGGGCTGCCAGAACAGCTGCCGCAAATTCCTGCACGGCGTCAGGGGCATCGCTGACAGTGCCGTCCACTTTCAGGCCCTCCGCCACGATCTGCGCGCCCAGGTCCCTGCCCCTGGCCTCGATGGCGTCCACGGCGCCGCAAAAATGCGTGTAGGAACTGTCGCCGGAGGCAAAGGCCGCCAGTTTGACGCCGGAAAGCTCCATGGCTTCCATCTCGTCATAAAGAGGGAGGAAATCGTCCTGCAGTTCCAGTTCTTCCTCGCCCCAGGCCGAGCAGCCCAGCAGCACGGCGTCGTAGCCTTTGGCCAGGCCCGCGGCTGCCGTGTCGGCAGCGTTTCGCAGCGTGACGTCATGCCCGGCGGCGGCGATGATCTCCTGCAGTTTCTGGGCGATGCCCTCGGTATTGCCGGTGCTGGAACCAAAGACGATCAGGACTTTGCTCATGACAACTCCCTGGCGGCGTGGCCGCTGTTGGATGTTTAGAAAAAGAAATTCAATTTCAAAAAGAAGCTACAAAAGAACGTCCCGTCCGTCAAGCGAAAGACCGCCCGTCGACGAAAAAATATCCGCATCCAGCTAAAAACATTCCTTTTCCCCAAAAACATCCCGCCAGGGACAAACACGCCGGCCTGACAGCGACGGCTTGTTTCCATCGTGGATGTATCCTGCTCTCCTGGCTGCGCATCCCTGCACCTCCCGGATGCACCTCAACTTCATGAAGGGGGCATCGGCCACGCCTGCCACCTGCTCATGTACCCTGCCGTGTCCCGGCGGCGATCCTGCCGTCATGGCCCCGGACAGCTCCGGCTCCACTCCAGACACAGGACACGCGCTACCGCAGCCCCGCCTTCCCGATCGCGGGAGGGGATCGCTCCCCGCGAGCCGAAGACGGGGGCCTGCCGCCCACCCCAGAGTAAACATCTTACGGGGAGAGGGGACCCGGGGAAGGGGACGCTTTTCCAACAGCGCCTCCTCCACCGGGCCCCACAAAGCCTCCCTCCCGCAACAACGAACTATCCTTCCGCTTCCGCGTCCCCGTCCGCGGTTTCCGTGACGGGCCCGGCCAGAGGGGCGTCGGCCACGGAGAGGTCGGGCATCTGCCACTGTCCGGGCAGGGGGGCCGCAAGCTCGGCCTTTTCGCCCACATAGGGGTTGAAATACCCGTAGCGCAGCCAGGGGCAGAGTTTTTTCAAGCGCTTCATGAACAGGCCGAGGCCCATGACCGGCCCGTGGTCGATACCGCGCATGAGGCCCAGGTACCATTCCGGGTCGATATTGAGGTTGCGCCACTGGATCATGCTCACGCCGTTCTCGCCCACCAGCCGGGCCAGGGCTTCCAATTCGCTTTCGCTGTCGGTGACGCCGGGGAAGAAGAGCAGGTTCAGCGAGACCCAGAGGCCGTTCTGCCGGGCCACGGCGATGGAGCGGCGCACATCGTCGAAGCTGTAGCCGTGCGGCCGGTAATAGCGTTCATAGACTTCGGGCCGGGCGCTGTTGAGGCTGACGCGGATGCTGGAGAGCCCGGCCTGCGCCAGCCGTTCCACGGCTTCGGTGCGCGAGGCGTTGGTATTGCAGTTGACCGTGCCCGCGCCGCCACGGCTGCGGAACAGGCGCACGCTCTCCACCAGCAGGTCGGGATTCATGAGCGGATCGCCCTCGCAGCCCTGGCCGAAGGAATAGACGGGCGTTTTCGTCTCGCGCCCGGCATGGAAGCTCATGACCTCCACCAGCTCCTCGGGCGTGGGCGTGAAAGTCAGGCGGCACTGGGGCGTCACGTTGACGGGAGAGTCCCTGTCCTGCTCGGAGATGCAGCCCACGCAGCGGGCATTGCAGGTGCGCGAGCTGGGCAGGGGCGCCTCGAAGCGGCCCAGGGCGAAATTGCGGGCCGCCGGGCAGTCATACTTCATGACGCAGTCTTCGAGGATGTGGCGCACCAGCCGGTTTTTGGGGAACTGGCGCAGCAGGGCGCGCACGTTCTTTTCGATGCGGGAACGCGGGATGTGGCGGAATTCCTGGCGCTGGTCGGCATCCACCTTGCGGGCGCAGATGTAGAAGCGGCCCCTGGCGAAGCCCACGGCGCCGTAGGCGAACAGGGGCAGCAGGGGGGCGTCGGCATCGCTGGCATAGGCCGGATGGGCGGAAAGCGTGTGCGCCGGTGCGGCGAAAGCGGCCACGGCCAGGTCGTCGGTGCTTTCGATCTCGCCGGTCCCGGGATCCAGGCCCACGGCGCGGCGGCCGGGCAGGAGGAAGAGCTCGCTCTCCTCGGGCAGGGGCATGAGCTCGTCAGGACGGGGCGTGCCCCACTCCTCGCCGCGACGGCAGACCATGAGCAGGTCGGGATCGTCATAAATGTTGCCCTGGGCATCGGCCATGACCATATGCGGTTCGATCTTCGCTGTTGCCATTTTCCTTCCTTGCGGCATCTTGCCCTGGCGCGTCCGAATGTATATAAGCGGAGCTGCGGCCAGCCCCGGGAACATGGGGGCGACGGCCGCCAGAATACCCGCGAGGCCGCTCCCATGTTTTCCCTGATGCTCTTCATTTTTCTCTGTTTTCTCGGCATGCTTGCCGTCCAGTTCTACATGCTGCGCACCCAGGAGCGCCTGAACCGCGCCCTGCGCGACGAGCACGCCCAGATGCGCGTGCTGCTGCGCGCCATGGAAGCCCGGCTGGACGCCCTGGGCTGCCCTGCCCCCGAACTGGCCGAAACGGCCGTCCAGGCCACACCGGCGGCGCAGGACCCGCTGCTGCACCTGAGCTTCGAAGCGCCCGCGGCCAGACAGGCCCCGGCACGCACCCCGGCCGTCGATCCGGCGCTGGACCTGCACATGGACAGCAGCCGTTAGCTTTCCCGGCCGTTTCCGCTCCGGCGCGAAACGGTCTTTTGTTCCCCGGGCCGGAGCGCCCGGCATGCGGCCCCTGCCCCAACGCAGCGTCCGTAACCTAGCCTTGCCCTTTTTCATCGTCAAGCAGCCTTCCCGCCATGCCTGAATCCTCCCGCCGTCCGCGCCGTTTGCTCCGTTGTCTGGCAGCCCTGCTGCTGGGCATGGTGCTGCTGGCCGGGGCGGGCATGCTCTATGTGCAGCACGATTCCGTGGCCATCACCCACTATCTGCTGGAAGACGTCACCCGGCGCACGGGCCTGGAGCTGCAGGTCCGGTCCGTGGGCCTGTCCTGGCTGCCCCCGGCCATCCGGGCCGAGGACGTACGCGTGCGCGGCAGGGACCTGAACGCCAGCGTGCGCACGGTCCGCCTGCGTCCCCGGCTGACGGCCCTGCTCCGGGGCCGTCTGGAACTGGAATACCTTGCCCTGCAGAACCCCGTGCTTTCCGGCGTCCTGCCCCTGCCTACGCTGGACCTGCGCCGCCTGGCAGACGCCCCGTCCGGCGCGGCGCCGGACGGCGATCCCGCGGCGCGGCTGGCCGCCCTGCTGCCCGGCAGCCTCCAGCTGGAGGTGGAACAGGGCAACCTCTCCCTGCAGGCCGGGGACGGCTCCGCCCTGCGCGTGGGCAATCTGTCCTGCGTGCTGCATCTGCGCGGCCTCCAGGACGTGCGCGGCCGGCTGCAGGCCGGCATGATCCGCAATCTGGCCGCCGGAACGGCCGTGCCCTTCCTCGATCTGGAGAATTTGTCCCTGGAAGGCCGCAGCCGCCCGCTCCACTTCCTGAGCGATACGCCCCGCCTGCGCCTCGCCACCCTGCTGCATCTGCCCCCGCACCTGCCCAGGCTCCGCGCCAGGCTGGATCTCACGGCCACGGCCTCCGGCTGGCAGCTGGACCATGAGCTGCGGGGCGATCTCATGCAGGACGACGAGCCCATCCCCTTCGCCGTGGCCGGACGGCTCAGCCAGGACAGGAACGCCCCCCAGGCCTCGGTGCGGCGCATGCTGCGCGAGGTCTTCCTGCCCGCTCCCGAAGATCTGGCCGCGACAGGCGCCGCGGCCCCGGCATCTCCCGACCTGCCCGTGTCCCCGGCCCTGGCCCCGTCCCCGGCCCCTGACGCCACGCAGGACGCACGGGATCTGGCCCCGTCCGCGCAAGCCGAGGACGCTCCCCGGCCCGTGCCGCCCGTCGCGGGCGGGACGCAGCCGCCCATCCGTCTGGAGCGCATCCTGCTGGAACTGGGCGAGGACAGCGCCACGCTGGACGGCAGCCTGCTCCTGGACCGGCAGCGCGGCCCGGTGCTCAACGGCAGCCTGCAGGCCCACCGCCTGAGCCTGACGCGCTGGCTGGGCTTCGCGCGCGGTCTGGCCCCGGGCCTGCAGATGGCCCTGGACAACATCACCGACAGCCTGCTGGAATTCGAGATGGACGCCGAGGGCCTGCGCGTGCCCCACATCGTGGCCCATTCCTCGGGCGCGCGCTTCACCGGCTCCGGCGGCGTGGCCCGCTGGGCGGAACCTGTGGTGGCGCTGGACCTGACCGCGCCGGAGGTGGTGCTGGGCCGGGCCATCCCCGAGGCCGTGGGCACCCTGCCGCTGCAGGTCTACTTCCCGCACGGCCCCCTGACCAGCCTGCGGGCCTCCCGTTCCACGCCCCTGCCGCCTCCCGATCCGGCCACGGACCTGCATATCGGCTATGACATCCGCCTCAATGCCCGCACGGTGCATTACGGCCCCGTGGACATCGGCGGCGCGCATGTGGTCATCGAGCCCGGCACGCCAGACAAGGCGGGCAACGGCACGGCCGTGATCCGGGCCAGCGGCGATTTTTACGACGGCCGCCTCAAGGGCCGCTGCGCCATCGGCGGGCCCGACGAGATGCCCACCTTCGACATCGACCTGCGTCTGGACAAGGTCCACGGCGGCAAGCTGGTCCGGGATTTCGACCTGCTCCCCGTCCGGCGCGGCACCCTGTCCGCCCAGGCGGCCATCACCAGCCGGGGCGCGGATCTGGACCTGTTCCTGAAGAGCATGCGCGGCAGCGTCACGGCCAGGGGCAGCAAGGGGGCCCTGCCCGCGGGCAGGCAGGCGGAGCTGCCCTTCGACGCGCTCTCCCTGCGCCTCGACCTGCAGACCGCCCGGCGGGACCTGCGCCCCACCCCGGCCAGGGCCGGTTTCACCGGCCGCTGGACCGCCGCGCTGGAAAGCGCGGACCTGAAACTGGACCAGAGCCTGGACGGCCTGGTCTGGTTCGGCGGCCGGGAATTCGTGGCCTGGCAGGACCTGCCCGGCTCCCTGCGCCTGCACCTTGCGCCCAGGGGCAAGGACTTCCTGCCCCGGGGCCTGGATCTGGAGGCCGCCGGCAATTCCAGCTGCGCGGGCCCCGGCGGCCTGAAGCTCAAAAAAATGACCGCCTCGGTCCTGGGCGTCCAGATCCGGGGCGACCTGGACGTGGGCTCCGGCCGTGGCGGCCTGGTCTGGAACGGCGATCTGGACCTTGCCTGCCGGGACCTGAAAAACAGCCTGCGCCTGATCCGGGGCACGGCACCGGCCGCCCTGCCCGCCTCCCTCAACAGCCTGCAGCTCAAGGGCGCGGCCTCCGGCGGCACGGACAGCCTCAAGCTCAAGGACCTGCGCTGCACCCTGGGCTGGCAGCAGCTGGACGGCGATGCCGGCCTCAGCTGGAAGGGCGACGTGCCGCAGCTGGACCTGCGCCTGCACAGTGCCGTCTTCGACATCGACCGCCTGCTGGCGGAGCTCTTTCCCGAGCAGGTCCGCAGCAAGGGGCGGATCAAGGCCACGGGCGCGCCCTGGGACCTGCGCTTCATGAAGGGCATCAGCGCCCAGGGGACCCTGGATGTGGACAAGGTGCGCTTCATGCGCCTGCAGATCCAGCAGATGACGACCCGTTTCAGCCTCAGGGACGGGCACCTGGCCATCCCCGCCCTGGAAGGCGCCTTCTACGGTTCGCGGCTGCGGGCCTCGGGCGATTTCCACTTCGACCGGGGCCTGAGCTATACCTCCAGGGCACGGGCCCTCAACGTCCGCCTGGACGGCATCAGCCGCGACCGCGACGACAAGCGCGACCTGCGCGGCCTGGCCTCGGTGGAATCGGAGATGAGCGCCCACCTGACCGGCCCGGGCCAGATGCCCGCCGCCCTTTCCGGCACCTGGGGCGTGGCCGTCATCGACGGCAGCTACCGCAGCAAGGACAGGAACGGCCGCTACTCCAGGGCCGAGAACTTCCGCCGCCTCAGCGCCTCGGGCAACATGCAGGGGGGCGTGGCCCGCAGCAGCAACCTCTTTTTCCAGAACGACGAGATGCGCGTGCGCGGCGGCGGCCGCATCGACTTCAACAAGGACGAGCTGGACTGCAACCTTTTCGTCAAGAACGACCGCATGCAGGAATTCCCCGTGCGCGTGACCGGCAAGCTCCATGATCCCAAGGTCTCGGTCAGCGCCGGGACGGCCATCCTCTACGCCGTCACCAGCCTGACCCACGGCATCTTCGAGCTCCTGGGCGGCGTGGTGGAAGGCACCTGGAACCTCTTTCACTAAGGCCCCCCGGCGCGGGCACACGCACTTTTCCGGCGAAAAGGCCTTGCACTTTCCCGGCCCCGTTGACAGAATGGACCGCAAAGGGTAGAGATGCCGTATCTGTTCTTTTTTGCACAATCCAACAACGGTCCGTCATAAGGAGAAGCGCCATGAACATCCTCATCTTTGGTCCCAACGGCAGCGGCAAGGGCACCCAGGGCAATCTGGTCAAAGCCAAATACAATCTTGCGCACATCGAATCCGGCGCCATCTTCCGCGAACACATCGGCGGCGGTACCGAACTGGGCAAGAAGGCCAAGGAATACATCGACCGCGGCGACCTGGTGCCCGACGACATCACCATCCCCATGGTGCTGGAGACCCTGAAGACCAAGGGCAAGGACGGCTGGCTGCTGGACGGCTTCCCCCGCAACATGGTGCAGGCCCAGAAACTGTGGGAAGCCCTGCAGGCCGAAGGGCTGCAGCTGGATTACGTCATCGAGATCCTCCTGCCCCGCGAGATCGCCAAGAACCGCATCATGGGCCGTCGCCTGTGCAAGGAAAACAACAACCATCCCAACAACATCTTCATCGACGCCATCAAGCCCAACGGCGACAAGTGCCGCGTCTGTGGCGGTGAGCTCTCCACCCGTTCCGACGACCAGGACGAAGCCGCCATCAACAAGCGCCACGACATCTACTACAACACCGAGAACGGCACCCTGGCCGCGGCCTACTTCTTCAAGAACCTGGCTGCCGAAGGCAAGACCAAGTACATCGAACTCAACGGCGAAGGCTCCATCGACTCCATCAAGGAGACCCTTATCTCCCAGCTGAGCTAGCCAGCATCCGCCGCTTCAGGCCGGGGCCCTGCCCCGGCCTTTTTTTTGCCCGCCGCCCGCGCCGCAGCCCGGCCAAAATCAGGCCCGCCCCTTGCCTTTTGCCGTCGCGTCCCCATCTTCTACTGCGGAAGGCACGGGACCGCCGGCCCGTCGCGAGCAAGCGTTCCGCCCCGGGAGAGCCTCTGGACATGGCCCCCCAAGTTTGCCACTATGCCCCCAACTTCATAGCGAGGTAACACTATCATGCAAGTCTGCATCGCGATCATGCACGGCACTCCCGTCATGCTGGAACTGCGGGAAGGCATCCCCCACATCAACGACGAGCCCCAGCCCATCAAACACCTGACCGAGGACGACCTGCTGGCCTTCCACGAGACCGTCAGCGCCATCCCCGACGACGGCGATCCCGGCCATACCGCCCTGGTCAACGCCAAGCGCGCGGCCTTCATCGTGGACCTGCTGAGCCACGCCGTGGGCGACGAATGTGTCTCCTACCTGACCCATGTGCTGGATCATGTGCACTACGACGTCATGGAATATCTGGGCGAAACCGAGCCCCAGGACCAGTAAGCCCGCCGGGCTCCCGCAAGGGACCGCTCTTCCGGCATAATTGAGGGAAGCAATGCTTGAAATCCAAGACCTGCACGTTTCCGTCCACGGCACGCCGGTGCTCAAGGGCATCGACCTGAAGGTGGAAGCGGGCGAAACCTTTATCCTGTTCGGCCCCAACGGCTCCGGCAAGACCACCCTGCTCATGACGCTGATGGGCTTTTCCGGCTATGAGGTGACCCGGGGCAAGATCATCTTCAAGGGCCACGACATCACCCACGCGCCCATGTACGAGCGCGCCCGCCTGGGCATCGGCATGTCCTTCCAGCGCCCGCCCACCATCCACGGCCTGCCCACGGGCAAGATGGTGGAACTGTGCGGCCGCGGCCGCGAGATGGACATCCCCGCCATGGCCAAACGTGTGCATTTCGACGCCTTCCTCGACCGCGATGTCAACGCCGGTTTCTCCGGCGGCGAGATCAAGCGCTCCGAGCTGCTGCAGCTCATGGCCCAGCAGCCCAGCCTGCTGCTCTTCGACGAGCCGGAATCGGGCGTGGATCTGGAAAACATGGCCCTGGTGGGCAAGACCGTGCGCAAGCTGCTGGACGGCGTGCCCGACTGCTGTAGCGCCACCCTGCGCGAGCAGGGGCGCAAGCGTTCCACCAGCGGGCTCATCATCACCCATACCGGCCACATCCTGGAATACGTCAACGCCGACCGCGGACAGGTCATGTATCACGGCAAGCTCTGCTGTGAGGCGCGCCCGCGCGTCATCCTCGACCACATCGCCCAGCACGGCTACCAGGAATGCCTGCGCTGTCTGGCGGGCGACATGTACGGCAAAATCGCGGAGGCTCCCCTGGCATGAGCAGCATCGACCTTTCCCGTTTCGACTTCAGCGGCGGCGAGAACGCCGCGCCCATCGACGACCTGACCCGCCTGCCCCAGGAAGACCAGCAGCGGCTGGTGCTGGCCGGCATCGACGTGCATGACACCAAGGTCAGCGGCGCCTTCATGCAGCTCAACCATGCCGACGTGCACTGCACCACCCGGCAGGAAGGCCTGGATCTCATGGACATCCGCGCGGCCCTCAAGAAGTTCGACGGCCTGCCCCAGTACTACTGGAAACTGCTCGACCCCAACAAGGACGAGATCACCCGCATGGCCCACGAGCGCCTCAACGGCGGCTATTTCGTGCGCGCCCGCAAGGGCGTGAAGATCAGCCAGCCCGTGCAGTCCTGCATGTTCATCAAGGGCAATGCCGCCGGGCAGGCCGTGCACAACATCGTGGTGGTGGAAGAAGGCGCCGAGCTCAACATCCTGGGCGGCTGCGCCACCTCCCAGCACAGCAACGACGCCGCCCACCTGGGCATCACCGAATACTATGTGGAAAAGGGCGGCAAGCTGACCTTCACCATGATCCACAACTGGGGCGACTCCACCACCGTGCGGCCGCGCTCGGCGGGCGTGGTGGAAGCCGGGGGCGTGTTCCAGAACAACTACATCCTGCTCAAGAGCGTGGGCAGCCTGGAATCCTATCCGCGCATCGACCTGAACGGCGAAGGGGCCGTGGCCACCTTCAATTCGGTCATCGTGACGCCCACGGGCTCCCATGTGGACAGCGGCAGCGCCATCCACCTCAACGCGCCCCACACCCGCGGCGAGATCATCTCCCGTACCCTGACCACCGGCGGCACCATCATCAACCGCGGCTTCATCGGCGCTTCGGCCACGCCGGTCAAGGGCCACCTGGAATGCAAGGGCCTCATCGTGGGCGGCGGCCGCGTGCACGCCATCCCCGAACTGGACAGCTGCCGCGACGGCGTGGAGCTCTCCCACGAAGCCGCCGTGGGCAAGATCGCCCAGGAAGAGATCGAATACCTCATGGCCCGCGGCCTGGACGAGGACGAAGCCACCTCCACCATCGTGCGCGGCTTCCTCAACGTGGACATCATGGGCCTGCCCGCGCCCCTGCAAAAGGCCATGGACGAACAGATCAGCAAGCTGGACGCCGGCGGCGCCATGTAGGCCCGGTGCGCTCCGCTCCCCTTTTTTCGGGGCTGTCCGTGCTGTGCGGGCAGCCCCGAAGCGTTCTCACGGGGCTGTGGCGGAAGCCGCGGGACAGCTTCCGGCGCTGCCCCGGGGCTCCCTGCACCAGCGCCATGGCCCGCGTACTGGTGCCGCCGGCCGCGCCCTGCGGCGATGGCATGACAGGAAAATCCGCCGCCTGATCGCTGGTGCCGCCGGCCGCGCCTGATGCGGGGGACCTGTTTTCCTTTGCCCGGATCACTCCGGCGGGCGGCAGGAGCCGGTCCCGTCCCCGGAAGGGCTTGACCGCGACGCGACCTTCCGGCTATAGTTCGCTTCCCTCACGGGCCTATAGCTCAGTTGGTAGAGCCTCCGGCTCATAACCGGCAGGTCCCAGGTTCAAGTCCTGGTGGGCCCACCATATTTACGGCAGGCTGCCCCGCATTGCGGACAGCCTGCCGTTCCCTTTTGCCGGTCACAGCCTCCTTCGCCCGCCGCGGGACGTCCCGCCCTCTGGTCCTGCCGGCACACCTCCTCCAGCGCAAAAAGCGGGCCTACTCCCGTCAAGGGGAATGGGCCGCATGCTTTGCAACCGTCCACGGACTGCAGACAAGACCGCTGTCCCGCATCTGCGACGCCCCGCCGGAAACAGGACGATGAGCTGCCCGGCAGGCCCTCCTTTGCGCGGGGCTATGCCTTCTGGCTCCCGGCCCCGGCCTCCGCCGCCTGCACGTCGCGCTCCCGGCCCGCGCCCAGGCTGTCGATGACGGTGATAACCAGGCCGCGGATGTTGTTCTCCGTGGTCCGGTAAGGAGCTATGCGCATGGTATAGAAGCGTCCGTTCATGCCGGTGACTTCCCTGTCGATGGGCGCCAGGGTCTTGAGCACGTTCTGGGCATCCTTGACGATGTCCTCTTCCGGGAAGCTGTGCGCGAAGATCTGGATGGGCCTGTCCACGTCCTGGCTGACAAGCTGGAATTCCCGGCCGATATACTCCGTGAACTTGCGGATGTTGAGCCTGCTGTCCACGAAGAGGATGCCGATCATGGTGGAGGACAGGAAGTTGGACAGATCGTTGGTCATCATGGTCAACTCGTCGAGCTTCTGCTGGAACTCGGAGTTGACGGTATAGAGTTCCTCATTGACGGACTGCAGTTCCTCATTGGAACTCTGCAGCTCTTCGTTGGCGGTCAGCAGTTCCTCGTTGGCGGCCTGCAGTTCCTCGTTGACGGTCTCCAGCTCGCCGATGGTGGAACGCAGCTCGTTCTGGGAGACTTGCAGCTCGTGTTCCAGGTCGGTGATGCGCTGGGCGGCGGTGGTGTTGATGTCGTACTTTTCAGTCAGGCCTTCCAGGGGCAGGGAACGCTGCTCCACGAAGAGGATGGCCAGCAGGCCGGTATGGATGGACGAGGAATCCAGGATGGGCTGCACGGAAAGGTCGATCATCCTGCGCCCCGCGGGCGTATCCACGGAGATGCCGGTATAAGTGACGGCGCAGCGTTCCACACGGCAGCGGTTGATGGCCGTGGAGGAGACCAGATTGATGTCCTTGTTGACGAGAGAGAAAAAGTTGAACGTGGCCTTGCCCACGGCGATATTCAGATAATCCGAATAATTGCCGAAGAAATGGATGACGTTGTTCTGCTCGTCGAGGATGACGGAGGCGGGCAGGAACCTTTCCAAGAAGCGGGTGTAGATGCTTTCCAGCGCGAAATTGCTCTCCTCGCGCTGGGCCAGGCTCGAGGCGCTGGGCATGGTGGTCTGTATCTTGGGGATGTTGAACACCGGTGGCATGAGATCGTCCATCTTGCCGTCGCTCCTGTGCACATAGATCTTTTCCGCGATGGACAGGGGGGTGAAGACCTTGCTGTACTCGCTGGCGGTCTCGCTCTTGCCGAGGAAGAGATAGCCCCCGTTCTTGAGCGCAGCATGGAAGATGGCGAACAGCCCCTTTTGCAGCACGGGCTGGAAATAGATGAGCACATTGCGGCAGCAGATGAGTTCCAGTTTGCCGAAGGGCGGATCGGAGAGCATGTTGTGCGGCGCGAAGATAATCATCTTTCTGATTTCCTTGGAAATCTGATACTGTTCGTTCCGCTTGATGAAGTATTTGGCCAGCCGTTCGGAAGACACGTCGTCGGTGATGCTTTCCGGGAACAGCCCCCTGCCCGCCTGTTCGATGGCCTTGGTGTCCACGTCCGTGGCGAAGATCTTGATGTCGCGGCGCAGGCGCTTTTCCTCCAGTACCTCGTGAAAGAGTATGGCCAGGGAATAGGCTTCCTCGCCGGTGGAGCAGCCCGCGCTCCACACGCGGATGGGCTCGGACTCGTCGCTGTGCTCCACGATGCTGTAGATGGCGGAATACTTCAGCTTTTCAAAAAATTCCGCGTCGCGGAAAAACTTGGTCACGCCGATGAGGATGTCCTTGACCAGCAGGCTGGCCTCGTTCCTGTTCTCTTCCAGCAGACGGACGAAGCGGGCGGGCGTGGGGCAGTGGGTGACCACCATGCGCCGCTCGATGCGCCGCAGCACGGTGTTGCGCTTGTAGTGCGTAAAGTCCACGCCGCTGACCTGCTTGAGCAGCATGTAGATGTGGGCGAGGATGTCCTCGTTATCTGCGGGGAAGGGGGCGTCCTCGGAAACGACGGACAGCACCGGATAATTGGAGAAATTGAGGATCTCCTCGGCCAGCTCGCGCGGAGGCAGGATGAAGTCCGCGATGCCGGTGTTGATGGCGCTCCGGGGCATGCCGTCGAACTTGGCGCTCTTCGGCTCCTGCACCAGCACGAGCCCGCCGTGTTCCTTGATGGACTTGATGCCGCTCGTCCCGTCCGAACCGGTACCGGAAAAGACCACAGCCAGGGAAAGTTCCCGTCTTTCCTCCGCAAGGGAGGAAAAGAAAATGTCTATGGGATGGTTGATGGCGCCGTGGGCATAATCGGTGAGCTGGAGCCTGCCGTCTTTCAGCGTCATGTTCTTCTTGGGCGGGATGAGATAGACGGTGTTCGGCTCCACCTCCATGCCGTTTTCCGCCTGCAGCACCATCATGGTGGTGTACTTGCCCAGGATCTCGGCCATCAGGCTCTTGTAATCCGGCGAAAGGTGCTGGATGACCACGAAGGCGAGCCCGCTGTTGTCGGGCATGCAGGCAAAAAACTGCTGGAGGGCCTCCAGGCCTCCCGCCGAGGCCCCCATCCCCACGATCAGGGGCAGGGCATCCTGCCGTTCCGGCCCGGGCACGCTCATGTCTTTGGCTGTCATGGGGCAACTCCTTCCTGGCCCGTATCCGGGCCCAGATATGTTCTTTCAAAATCCTCAATGGCCATGGGGCGGCCGTAGTGGAAGCCCTGGCCGAGCACGCAGCCTTCGGCCAGCAGGGCCTCCACCTGCGCCCTGTTCTCCACGCCTTCAGCCACGCAGGCCATGCCCCGTGCCTCGCACAGACGCACGAGATCGCCCACAAGCGTCCGGTTCATGCTGTTGTGCGCCAGATTGTGGATAAGGCTCCTGTCGAGCTTCACGGAATCGAAAGCCACGGAGGTAAATAGCGAGAGGTTGGCGTAGCGCGTGCCGAAATCGTCCAGGCTGAAACGCAGGCCGAAAGGACGAAAACCGGCCATGGCCCGTTCAAGCGTACTGTTCTCCACATCGCCCAGGTTCTCGGAGATCTCGATCTCCACAAGCTTCGGGGGGAGCAGGGGGTAGCGGCTGAGCAGGGCCAGCACCGAGCCCGGTGCGGACGCGCTGAACAGCGTCGCACGGGAAAAGTTCACGGAAACGGGCACCAGCTTCCAGTCTCTGCGCCGCCACTCGTCCATGGCGGCAAGGCTCATGTCCAGCACATGCAAATCCAAATCGCGGATGGCCCCGCTTCTTTCCATGGCCTCGATGAAGCGCGCAGGCTCTATGACCCGGCCCGAACCGTCCAGACCGCGCACCAACGCTTCCGCGCCCACAAGGACGCCCGTGCGCATGTCCACCTTGGGCTGCAGGAAGATGGTGAAGGTCTCCAGCCCGCCCGTGCCCGCCATGCCCGGCCCTCGCAGGCCCAGAGCGGGCTGAGCCGCGCCGCCGGCCGAGGCCTCGAGCTGGCCGCAGAGCATGACGGTACGCGCTTCCTTGACCAGTTTATCACCGGAGAAGAGCCCTTCAGCCCAAGTGTAGCCGAAACGCAGCTGCCCGGGATGGCGTCGCTGGAGCATGGACTGCGCCCGCAGCACCCTGCCCAGGAACACGTCCTGCGTGGAGTTGGGGCACAGGGCCACGAACTCGTCGCTGCGGGTGCGGAACAGCCACTTGCGGCCGAAGACCGTACCCAGCGTTTCGGCAAGATGGAGGAGGAGACGCGAGATCTGCCCCCGGCCGTGCCGGTTGCCGATGTCCACGAGACGCGGGATGTCGAGGATGAACGCGCCCATGGCGCTGTAAAGGTCGGAATTGAGCGTGCAGACCTTGTCCATGTAGGCGCGCAGGTTCTGGAGCCCGGTGAGCGTGTCCAGCTGCGCCGAGACCCGGCCCGGGCCCGCCGCGCCGGAAAGACGCAGCGCCCGCTCGATGTGCGGCAGCAGTATGCCGGGCAAGGCGTCGTCGCGCATGCTGCGCCGCGGATTTTCCACGCATAGCAGCCCGTCCGGCCCGCCTCCGGCCGGAGCCAGGGGAAAGACCACATAGCTCCAGCTCTCTCCGGAAAGGGATTCCGGCCTGCGCTGCAGGTGGAAGGGCACGTTCTCGCGCAGGCAGCGCCGCAACAGGGGCAGCCTGTCCAGTGGCATGCCGGAAACATGCTTCTTCAGGCTGTAGTGCCCCTCGGCCACCCATTCGTGACCGGCCCGCACGGTACGCCCGTCCTCAGCAAGGGAAAGGGTATAGGTCCTGTCGGCCTGATAATACAGCCCCACGCGGCGCAGGACCTCGGCCATGGCCACGTCCGGCGAATCGTCCATGAGCAGTGCGTCCAGGCAGGCGAGCGCCACGTCCTTCTCCTCGCCGGAAAGGGGGCTTTCCGAAGTGACCAGGGGCGTTGCCGAGAGTGCTTCCGGCAGACTGCCAGCGGATCCCGGGCGCTCCTCGGGCGCTGCGGACGGTCCCTCGGGTACGGGCACCTCATCAATGAAGATCACGGAATCTGCGGCCGCGCTCTCCCAGGCGGCGCAGCAGCGCTCCGCCCTCCCGAGCAGCCCTTCGTAATCCGTGCCGCCGAGGTCCGCGCAGGCCACCGCCGCCACGAAGCGCGGCGCCACGTCGAGGCCGCCGCCAGAAAGTGTCTGCCGCACGAAGGCGAACGCCTCGTCCATACGCTGTCTGGTCACCATCTTGGGCGCGGCGTCCGGCCGAAAGACGGTGAAGGCGTCCTCGCCGAGTTCGCCGATGACGCAGTCCGAGCCCAGGAGCAGGGCGAGGGCCATGGTGATGAAGCCGCGCTTGCGTTCTCCCTCCGACCCTGTAAGGCCGAACACCCGCACCAGCGCCAGCATGTGCAGCGGAGAGCCGCCGTTTTCCAGCGCGTTTTCCGCCAGCCTTTTCGCCATGTCCCGGCTGTAGATGCCGTGCACGGGCAGATCCCGCGAGCTGCTGGCCAGGGCCGCTTCCCGCGCGTGCCTGCGCTCCGTGTCCTGCAAAAAGCCAAAGGCCTGCACGTTGCCGGTCAGCAGATGCCGAGACAGATGCGCCGTATAGGAGAGCCAGCGCACCATACCGCCCGCATCCACGCGGCGATATTCCCTGGTCACCCACTCTCGCCCCTGCGCGAAGGCCTCCAGCAGTGCCTCCCGTCCAAAGACCGAAAGGAATTCCTTCCTGTCCCCCCGGGAGAAAAGGCGTTTCCTCTCCCGCTCCAGCAATTCGCGGCAGCTCGTACCGCGGATCTGTCCGGTGAGCATGTGCCCTTCCGTCCACAGGTCCTCCACGCTGTCGGCCGTCAGGTCCGCCCGGATGTAGCAGAAAAGGTTGGGTCGCAAGGCCTCCCAGAGCCGGTCCTTGCCGGAGATGCCCGCTGAAAGACCGCCGCTCAGGGGCTCGGCTATGCCCACGATCTTGGGCGAGCGCCTGTCCCTGTCGGGGAGGGTGCGGTAGGAGAGGGAGAACCAGCCGTAACGGCGGCTCATCTTGTGCCGCAAGATGAAGGCCCCGCCCCCGGCGGGCCTGCCGCCCAGCATGGCTTCGGCAAAATTGCGGAATCGTGCCACGGAATCCGGGTGTACCCAGCCCCGTTCTATCAGGCTATCCGGAAAATCCTTTACCCGGGCACCCGTGCGGCGCATGTGCCGTTTGCCATTGTACAACCGGAAGCAGCGGGAAGCCACGTCCACTTCCCACAACACGCGCGAGCCGCGCTCCAAGGCCAGCTTGAGCAGCTCGCTGTCCTCAAGGAGGGCATCTTCGTTCTTGCGCGAGACGGAGATGTCCCGCACCAGAGCCAGCATCACCTGCCTGCCATCCGGCAAGGGCGCGCGCGTCACCCGCGCCCGGCACCAGCGCCAGCCGCCGTCCCGGGCGAAGCGATACTCGTATTCCAGCGCCTTGCCCCCGGCCAGTGCGTCCCGCAGCCGCCGCTCATATTCTGGTACGTCGTCAGGATGTATGCCCCCGAAATCCGCAAGACGGCACGGCAGGAGAAATTCCGGGGCATCCGCCCCCATCATGCGGGCAAGCGAAGGGCTGGCATAGACCACGTCCACCGTCTCTCCGACTTCCAGCAGCGCCACGCCTTCTTCCATGTGTTCCAGCAGCATGCTCAGCTGCAGCGGCGCATGCGGCATGACCGCCGCATCCTGGCGCGGCATGTCCTGCGACGCCCCGACGCTGATGTGATAGCGGTTGCGCCCCTCGGCCTTGGCCTCGTACAGCGCGGCGTCCGCCCGCTCGTAGAGCTTTTCAAATTCCTTTTTCTCGCCGGTGGCGATATAGACGCCCACGCTGGCGCTCAGGTGCAGGGTGGGGTTCGCCCCGATGGAGAACTGCAGGGCCTCGCACACCGCGCGCGCCTTCTCCCGCGCCGTCTCTTCCGTGATACTGCCGGCAAGCAGGGCGAAAAATTCGTCCCCACCGAGGCGCCCCACGATATCCGTGGCCCGGAAACAGCCCGAAAGCGCCCGCGCCGCCAGTCGAATGACCTGATCCCCGGCCTGATGCCCCAGGGTGTCGTTCACCTGCTTGAAGTTGTCGAGATCGATGATGAACAGGGCGCAGACATCCCCGGGATGCATGTGCTTCAGGCATTGCTCAATGTAGTTTGTGGCCGTCTCGCGATTCAGCAGTCCCGAAAGCACATCCCTTGAGGCGCGCTCCGCCAGTACCTTCAGCTCGCGCCAGTATCGCAGGTTGGACAGTTGAAACCCATTGCTGTTCGTCATGGCCGTGGCTCTTCAGGATATGTGCCCCGCGGCCGGGTCCCTGTCTGGAAGCCCCGCTCTCCGGCGACGAATGGGGAAATCCGCAGAACCAAAACAAGCCGCATTGTTCTATAACAATGCATCCGGGGGAATCGGACTGTCAAGGACTGATCCCGCTGTGAGCGCGGGAAACGCCGTCCGGCATGCGCTGGCCGCATGGCCTGCCGCATGATACGCAGGCTCTCCTGCCGCGTGACGAAGACTTTTCACGTCAAAAACGTGCCGTGCCGCCCCGGACCATGACTGCCCGGATGCATTGCGGCATGAATGAGCCGTCCCTCCGCGCAGGCCTTTGACAGTGGGCAGACCACTGCAGCCCCCTTTACATGTATCAAACTGTATAGTCCCGCAAAAAAGTATTGTCCTGATCCGTCAATGATCTATAGTCATTAGGACGCGGGCATCGCCCGCCCTTCCTTCCGCCCCCGCAGGGACGGGACGTTCCCCCCGCTGCCCGTCCGCATCAAGGACCGCCATCCCCGGCGGTCCTTTTCTTTCCCCGGCACATCCGCCGGACGCAAAAGGGGCGCGGTCTGCGCCGCGCCCCTTTTGCCGTCGCCCGGACACCGCCTGTCCTGACGGGCGGGTCCGGCTATTTTTCCTGTTCGGCCTCGCCGATCCAGGTCTGCAGGGCGTCCACTATCTTGCGCGCCTGGTCGGCGCTGGAAATGGTGAACTTGCTCTGCTGCCGGTATTCGCCGCCCATCTTCTTGTAGCGACGGATCACATACTTGTCGGGACCGTACGAGGCGGTCTGGGGCTTCCACTCCTGATAGCGGAAAAGGATGGTGGTCCAGGCGCCCTTGCTCAGGACGATCTTGCCCAGCTCCTTGAGGATGATCTGGCCATTCTCCTCATATTCCACGGTGAGGTCGTCGATGGATTCGCTCAAAACTGCCTTCCCTTGCAACGCGCATCTGCGGGACATGCACGGTTAGAGTAAAACGGATCTGCCCGGCGCGCCGCCGGACCTCCACGGCGTACAATCTACGCATTTCGCCCATAAACGGCAAGTCTGGCGGCCGCCCTCAGCGCAGCAGCGAAAGGGCGTAGCGCTCCACCGGCGCGAAATCGTCGCGCAGGGGCTCGGCCTCCGGCAGGGGCCGCGTATAGCGGCAGGCCAGCATGGCGGCCGTCTGCGGGGAGCAGAGCGGCCCGTCGCGCAGGGCCGATGCCGTGGCCGCGTCGCAGAAGGCCAGCACCATGAGGTTCTGCAGCTTCCCGGGATGCCAGGGGCTGGTGACGCAAAAGACCTCCACCCGGGCGAAATGCCGCCGCAGGCCGGCGCAGACGGCGCGCAGCAGACGGCCGTCCCGGCCCTCCACGGCGGCGATGACGTTCATGGCCAGCACGCCGTCGGGCCGCAGGGCCCGGCGCATGACGGCGAAGGCCTCCTGTGTGGTCAGGTGGAAAGGGATGGAATAGCAGGAGTTGAAGACGTCCACCAGCAGGATGTCGTACTGCCCGCGCTGCCGGTTGAGGAAGGCGCGGGCATCGGCATGGATCAGGCGCAGGCCCGGCTCCTCCGCGGGCAGCTGGAACCAGCGCCGGGCCACCCGCGTCATGGCGGGGTCCAGCTCCACCACGGTCAGGCGCAGACCGGCCACGGGCAGGCCGCTCTTGCCGGAAAGCAGCCACTTGGGCACCGAGCCGCCGCCCCCGCCCAGCAGGAGCAGGTCCCGGGCCTGCGGCCGGGCCAGCACGGCCAGCGCGTAGAAGCGGGTATAGTCGAAATAGAGCTCGTCGGGATCGTCCAGATACATGCCGGACTGGCTGTAGCCCGGATCCGTGGACAGGATGCGCACCGGCCGGCCCCGGTCGCGGCTCTCGTGGATCAGGATGCAGTTGTAGGGGCTCTCCACCATCAGGGGGCCGTCCGTCAGGCGGCAGTGCCTGTCCCAGACGGCCAGCAGGAGCAGCAGGAGCAGCAGGCCCAGCCGGAGCCCGGGCCGGGAGCGGTCGGCCAGCAGGGAGAGCAGCAGCAGCCCCAGGGCCACGCCCCAGAGGATGAGGCTGCTGGAAAAGAAGGAGATGAGCACGAAACCGCCCAGGAAGGTGCCCACGATGCTGCCCGCCGTGGACAGGGCGTACAGTCGCCCCACCGTGGCCCCGGAGGTGGCCACGTCGCTGATGCGCAGGCGGATGACGTACGGGCTGATCATGCCGCAGCACAGGGCCGGCAGGGCCAGGATGCCCAGGGCGCAGGCCACGGCGGCCAGATGGATGTCGTCGATGAGGGCGCACAGGGCCGCGCTGGCCAGGCGGTGCGTGCCGGCGGCCAGGGCGCTGCCCAGGGCGGCCGCCAGCAGGATGCGGCCCAGGCCGCGCCGGGAAAGGTGGCGGTCGGCCAGGCGGCCCCCCAGCCAGGCCCCCGCGGCCAGACAGGCCAGCACCACGCCGATGAGGCTGGTCCAGACCACGGCCGAGGTGCCCACATGCGGGGCCAGCACCCGCGCGCCCGTCATCTCCAGCACCATGACCAGCGCGCCGCACGCGAAAGCGATGAGTTCCAGCATCGTCGTCCCATGAAGGGGCGGGGTCGCCCAACTATGGCGGGTCAGTCCCGCCGTCCGGCAAAGAAATCACGCAGCAGGGCCACGCTTTCCCGGGCCAGCACGCCGCCCATGTGCCAGACCCGGTGATTGAAAAAGGGCTGGTCCAGGGTCTCCACGCAGGAGGTCACGGCCCCGGCCAGAGCGTCGGCCGCGCCGTAGACCACCCCGGCCAGGCGGGCATGGACCAGGGCCGCGGCGCACATGGCGCAGGGCTCCAGGGTCACCACCAGCACGCCGCCGCCCAGACGGTAATTGCCGCAGGCGGCCCCGGCGGCGCGCAGGGCCAGCATCTCGGCATGGGCCGTGGGATCGTGCAGGGCCACGGGCCGGTTGTGGGCGCGGGCCAGCAGACGGCCGTCCGCCGCCGCCAGCACCGCGCCCACGGGCACCTCGCCTTCGCGGGCGGCCTGCCGCGCCTCGTCCAGGGCCAGACGCATGAGCGCCTCCCAGCTCCAGCCCGGCGGTGCGGGGGGCACGGGCCCGCCGCAGGGGCGCGCCAGCGCGCCGCTGCCTA
>NZ_CASDOY010000013.1 GCF_949282365.1 uncultured Desulfovibrio sp. | reverse complement strand
GAGCAGGACGGTACGGACGGGGCCCGCCGCCCCGCGGAGCGCCCTGCCGCACGGGCCGGGATGGGCGCCGTGCCGGATACTGTGGCGGAGGCCGCGCCGGACGGCATGCCTGCATGCCTGCCGGACGTCCCGGCAGGAGCCGCAGGGGCGGCGCAGGGGAGCGGGGAGAGCGCCTGCGCGCCGGATGCCGCTGCGGGCGGCAGCGCCGCCGGATGCCGCGAGCTGACGGTGGGCGGCCTGAGCTATCTGGGCCAGGTGGCCGGGACCTACCTCGTGCTGCGCGACGGCTCCGGGGCCCTGATGCTGCTGGACCAGCATGCGGCGCACGAGCGGGTGCTCTACGAGCGCCTGCGCAAGGGGGCCTTCGCGGGCACGGCCCAGTGCCTGGCCCTGCCGCTGGAATTGCCCCTGCAGCCGGTGGAGGAGGAGCGCTTCCTGGAGATCAGGGACAATCTGGAGCGCATGGGTTTCGACGTGAGCTGCTCCGGCGGCCGCCTGCTGGCGCGGGGCATCCCGCCCGCCCTGTCGCGCGGTGAGGCCGGGGACTTCCTGCGCGAGGTCCTGGCCGGGCGCAGGGACGACATACGCGCCATGTTCATCTCCCTGTCCTGCAAGGGCGCCATCAAGGCCGGGCAGCGTCTGGCCGACGACGAGGCCGCGGCCCTGCTGCGCCAGTGGCTGCACACGCCGGAGCGGGAGTACTGCCCGCACGGCCGCCCCTGCGTCCTGCGCTGGGATGCCGCGGCCCTGGAAAAGCTGTTCAAGCGGCGGCAGTGAGGCTCCCGGGCCCGTGCGCCTGATGCGGCGGCATCGCCGCAGCGTACGGAACCGCAGAGCTCTTGTGCCGGCAGGCCTCCCGCCTCATGGCATGGCCTGCGGCGAACCCGGCGGGCAGTTGTTTGGACCGTACGGGAAAAACAGGCAGTCCGGTGCCGTATGGATGGAAGACAAGACCGGGACGGTCCCCCGGGGGACCGTCCCGGTCTGCCGTTCGCGGGGCGGGAAGCGGCATCACGCGGGAGCGTGTCCCTCCGCGATGCGGAAGGCTCCCGCTGCCGCCTTCGGGCGGCGTCATTGCCGCATGGCCCGCAGGCCGTTGGCCACCACCAGCAGGGCCGTGCCCACGTCGGCGAAGACAGCCATCCACATGGTGGCATGGCCGGTGAAGGTCAGGGCGAGGAACAGTGCCTTGACGCCCAGCGCCAGGGCGATGTTCTGCACCAGGATGGCGAAGGTGGCCCTGGACAGGCGGATGAAGCGGGGGATCTTGCGCAGATCGTCGTCCATGAGCGCCACGTCGGCGGTCTCGATGGCGGTGTCCGTGCCGTTGCCGGCCATGGCGAAACCGATGTCGGCCCGGGCCAGCGCCGGGGCGTCGTTGATGCCGTCGCCCACCATGCCCACCCTGTGGCCCCGGGCTTCCAGTTCCTCGATGACGGCGAGCTTGTCCGCCGGGAGCAGATCGGCCCTGAAGTCGTCCACGCCCACCTGACGGGCGATGGCCGCCGCCGCATGCCCGTTGTCACCGGTGAGCATGACCGTGCGCACGCCCAGTTCCTTCAATTCCCTGACAGCTTCCAGACTGCTTGCCTTGGGCGTGTCGGCCACGGCCAGCAGGGCCTGGACGCCCTTGTCGCCCACGAGCGCGACCACGGTCTTGCCCTGCTGCTCCAGCCGGGCGATCCGCTCCCCGACCTCTGCCGGGCACCGCCCCAGCGATGCCGCCAGGCTGCGGTTGCCCAGGTACCAGCGCTGTCCGGCCATGACGCCGCTGACGCCCTGACCGGGCAGCGCCGTGAAGTCGTCCACGTCCCGCAGGGGGATGCCGTCCTTCGCGGCGGCCTGGGCGATGGCCCCGGAAACGGGATGGTCGGAGCGGGCCGCCAGACTGGCCGCCAGCGAGCGGACTTCCGTTTCGTCTTCCTGCCCCGTGCAGAGGCAGTCGGTCTGGCGCGGCGTGCCGCAGGTGAGGGTGCCGGTCTTGTCCAGGGCCAGACAGTCAAGGCGTCTGCCCTGTTCCAGGAACAGCCCGCCCTTGATGAGGATGCCGTAGCGGGTGGCGGCGGCCATGCCGCTGACGATGCTGACCGGCGTGGAGATGACCAGGGCGCAGGGGCAGCCGATGACCAGCAGCACCAGAGCGGTATAGACGGCGTCCGTCCAGGCCGTGCCCAGGAACAGGGGCGGCACGACGGCGGCCAGCAGGGCCACCACGAAGACGGCCGGGGTGTAACAGCGCGCGAAGGTGTCCACAAGGCGCTGCATGGGGGCACGGCTGCCCTGGGCCTCTTCCACGGCATGGATGATGCGGGCCAGCGTGGTGTCCGTGGCCGCGGCGGTCACCCGGAACTCGAAGGAGCCTGAGGTATTGAGGGTGCCGGCGTAGACCGTGTCCCCGGCCTGCTTCTCCACCGGCATGCTCTCGCCGGTGATGGGCGACTGGTCCACCAGGGAATGGCCGTCCAGCACCAGACCGTCCAGGGCGATCTTCTCGCCGGGGCGCACGCGCACGCGGCTGCCCGCGGCCACGGTGCGGATGTCGGCTTCCTGCCAGCTGCCGTCCTCACGCAGGACAGTGGCCGTAGCGGGCGCCAGGGCCAGCAGGTCCCTGATGGCGTTGCGGGCCCTGTCCAGGGCCCTGGCCTCGATGGCTTCCGAGACGTTGAACAGCACCATGACCATGGCCGCTTCCGGGAACTGCCCGATGAGCACGGCCCCGGTGACGGCCACGGACATGAGGGCGTTGATGTTCAGGTCGAGGTTGGAGACGGCCAGCCAGCCCTTGCGATAGGTGGTCAGGCCGCCCAGCAGGATGGCGATGATGGCGAAGAGCAGGGGCAGGAGCGTCAGCACGGGCCAGCCAGCCACGGTCCATGAGGCCATGCCGTGGTCCGGGGGGAGCGCCTCCCAGTGCCGGACGAGCTCCATGAGCTCGGACAGGATGGCGAAGCCGCCAGCCACGGCGAGCCGCTTCCAGGGGATGCGGGGAGCCGGCATGGCGTCCTGGGCCTGTGCCGTCCCTCCCAGCAGCCGGGCGCCCATGTCCAGGCCTTCCAGGGCGGCGCTGATGGCCGGGAGGGCCGCGGGCTCGTGCCGCACATGCACGCGGCGCTGCATCAGGTCGGTCTCAAGGCCGAGCAGCCCCGGCAGGCCGTCCAGAGCCTTGCGGACGAGGCGCTCTTCCGTGGGGCAGTCCATGCCGTCCAGCACAAAGACGGCCGTGGCGCCTCCGGCCGCATCCAGCGTTTCCGGCGTCATGCCGATGGCCCGCAGGGCGGACTCGATGGGCGCCGTGGACGGCAGGCCGTGCTCCACGGTGAGCACGCGCTGCATGAGGTTGAAGCCGAGGCCGGTGATACCGGGGACGGTGGCCAGCTTCTTCCTGATGAGCGCCTCTTCCATGGGACAGTCCATGTTGCTGATGCGGTACACGGCGCGCGTGGCGGAAGGGGCCGCCAGCGTGGCCCAGTCCACGGCCTGGGCCGCACCATGGCCGCAACGGCACTGGCCATGCCCGTGGTCGTGGGCATGGTCGTGGCCGCCGCTCCCGTGCTCGTGCGCATGGAGGTCGCCCGCATGCGCATGGCCGTGCGGGTGGGCGTCGTGCCCGGGGGCATGGTCATCTGTGCATCCGTGGTCATGGCTGTGGCCACAAGGCCCGTGGCCGTGGGAGGCGTGTGCGTGTCCGGCGGGCATGGCTGCACGGGGCAGCCTGTCGCATTCGAAGCCCTGCGGGTGCCGGGCGCCGCAGGGGCATGGAAACAGGGCTCCACTGTTCATGGTCGTTCCTCCACGGGGCTGCCGGTGTCCGGCGTCCCCGGTCGTTCTTGCTTTTTACAGACCATAGGGCCTATAGTCGCTATAGGGTCAAGAGGGAAGGAAGCCCTGCGGAAAGATTTTTCCGGCCGCTGCCGGGACGCCCCACAGGCCCGGACCGGAGGAGCACATGAAGTTGAAGATAGGCGAGCTGGCGAAGATGACCGGCTGTCAGGTGGTCACCATCCGCTATTATGAGAAGGAAGGGCTGCTGGAACGCCCGGAACGCACGGAACGGAACTATCGCCTTTACGGGGACGGGGACATCGCGCGGCTGCGCTTCATCCGCCATTGCCGCCAGCACGGCATGAGCCTGGCCGAGATCCGCACCCTGCTGGTGTACAGCGACCATCCCACGGGCAGCTGTGACTGGATCAACAGGCTCATCCGCACGCATATCGAAGCCGTGGAGCAGCAGATACGGGACCTTGAGCACCTCAAGACGCATCTCGAATCCCTGTATCACAAATGCGACGGCAACCGGGAAGGGGGCTGCGGTATCCTGAAGAGCCTTATCGACGGCGAGAACTGCCAGTACTGTCAGGCCCGGCAGCGGCGCCCGGGGCAGGAGCGGGCCTGAGCCCCGCCAGAGGCCCCTCTGTCCCCGGCCGGGAAGAAAGAAGGGGGCGGATCAGCCGGCTGATCCGCCCCGCCGTCCTTTGTGCCGGGATGTCCGCTGTGCCGGGATGTCCGCATCCAGGGCGTGCTGATACAAATTTTGCAAGTTGTTTCGCACAAACAGAGGATATCAGCCCCGCATGCCCGGTGAAGGAGGGCTGCCGCAGGCGTCACGTCCAGCGTATGCGGGTGACCGCCGGCCCCGCATGCCCGGTGAAGGAGGGCTGCCGCAGGCTCCCGTGCCCGTCTGGAAAAGCGCGCTGGGCCAAGGAGCTTGGGGGAAGGGGAAGCCCTCTCGCGCGGGCAGCGGCCGGATGGCGGCCGCAGGCCGTGCCCGTTGCCACGGAGGAAGCTGCGGGCATCGGCAGCGGAGATGAGGGCCTTCCCTTCCCCCAAACAGGTGGACAGTGCCGGCACGCCCTAGCGCGCGCCCTTGGGGAAGAGCACCACGCCGATGGTCTTGAAGATGATGTGGATGTCCAGCAGGATGGAGATGTTCTTCACATAGAACAGGTCGTATTCCAGCTTGTGGCGGGCGTCTTCCTCATTGGCGCCATAGGGGTAGCGGACCTGGGCCCAGCCCGTGAGGCCGGGCTTCACGGTATGGCGCAGGCTGTAATAGGGGATGTGTTCCTTGAGCTGCTTCACGAAGGTCATGCGTTCGGGGCGGGGGCCGATGAAGCTCATGTCGCCCTTGATGATGTTCCAGATCTGGGGCAGCTCGTCGATGCGCACCTTGCGGATGAACTTGCCCACGCGGGTCACGCGGGCGTCGTTGGCCGAGGCCCAGACAGCGCCGTCCTTTTCGGCGTCGGTGCGCATGGAGCGGAACTTGTAGACCGTGAATTCCTTTTCATACAGGCCCACGCGGTCCTGGCGGTAGATGACCGGTCCCGGCGATTCCAGACGGATCAGCAGGGCGGTGATGAGCATGACGGGCGCGGCCGGGATGAGCAGCAGCAGGGACAGGAACAGGTCGAAGGCCCGCTTCAGGCGGCGCAGGCTGCCGCGCGTGTTGAGCGAGAAGCCCTCGGTCTGCAGCAGCCATTCCTCGGTGATCTGGGACAGGGGCAGGCGCTGCACCACATGTTCGTAGAAGGCGCGGATGTCCACCACCATGGCGCCGTGCAGCTTGGCTTCCAGCAGGTCGTGGGCGATGTCGTCGTCGATGGGGGCGTCGGGCAGGAGCACGATCATGGTGGCCTGGTGCTTTTTGGCGGCTTCCAGGGCCATGAAGGGCGGGCCGAAGCATTCACCGGCTTCGGGGCCCTGGTCCTTTTCGCCCACATAGCCCAGGATGCGGGCCTTGGGCAGGCCTTCGGCCAGCAGCTTGCGCACCTTGCCTTCGCGGTCCACGCCCACCAGCAGCACGCGCAGGGGATGGGTCAGCTTCTCGGCATTGAGGTAATAGAGCAGGCGCCAGCCCATGCAGAACACGAAGGAAAGCGCGAAGAGCAGGAGCACGGTCTCGCGGTCGAAGCGCCAGTGCTCCAGGGCGAAGGAGGCCGTGGCCGAACTGATGATGCCCAGCACACAGGCCACCAGGACGCGGCCCAGGGTGTCCTTGATGTCTTCCATGCCCACGCTGTAGGCGTCGAGGATGTAGAAGAAGAGCAGGTAGAAGAAGACGGTGAACAGGGATGCGCCGGTGTAGTCGTCAAAGACGCTCAGATCCGGCGCGATGGTCACCAGACCGGAAACGGTCAGGGCCAGCAGGATGCAGCACAGGTCCACCACCTGCATCAGAGCCATGCGGTAACGGCTGATCATAGTTTCTCCACGTTTCTCCAAGGGTTCGTGCCGGGGAACATCCCCCGCGGACGGTCCGCGACGCTACGGACAGGGCGCTGGCGCGCCTGGACGGCGCGCCCGGTCGCGGACGGCCGGGAGCCCGTCGTCGGGCCTCCGGCGGCACGGTCTTAACCGGCAGCGTGGGGCACACGCATGTCGGACAGGATCTTTTCGGCCACGACGTCGGCGTCGAACTCACGGCAGGCCAGGGCCCGGCCGGCGGCCCCCATCCCGGCCAGCAGCCGGGGCTCGTCCAGCAGGCGGCGCATGGCGGCGGCCAGGGCGCGGGCATCGTGGGCGGCGCAGATGCAGCCGTTGACGCCGTCCTCCACCACCTCGCGGCAGCCGGGCACGTCCGTGACCACGGCCGCGCGGCCCATGCTCATGCCTTCCATGATGGACGTAGGCGTGCCTTCACGCCACGAGGGCAGCACCAGGGCGTGACAGGCCGCCACATAGGGGCGCACATCGCGGGTCTCGCCCAGGTATTCGATGCTGCCTTCGTCCTGCCAGCGGCGCACCTGGGCCAGGTCCACGCTGCCCAGGCCCTGTTCCGGCGGGCCCAGCAGCTGGAAGCGGGCGGCGGGATAGGAGGCTTTCAGCTCTCTGGCCGCGGCGGCGTATTCGGGCAGGCCCTTGGCTTCCAGCAGCCGGCCCACCAGCAGGAAGGTCAGGGCCCGCTGTTCCGGGGGGCAGTCGTCGGCGGGCAGGGGCGGCAGGGGCGCTTCGGCGAAGCGGCGGATGTCCACCCCGGTGCCGCGCGCCATGAGCACGCGCGCGTCGCGGCCCAGGATCCCCACCCGGCGGAAGAGCTCGGCATCGTCGCGGTTCTGGAAAAAGACGCCCTCGGCTCCGGCCAGGGCGCAGCGGTACAGGGCCACGCTCAGGCGGTTGACGCATTTCTTGAACAGGTTGTCCGCCTCGAAGGCATAGCCCAGACCGGTGATGGTGGCGTAGATGTGCGGCACCCCGGCCAGACGCGCCGCCAGGCAGCCGTAGATGACGGGCTTGATGGTGGAGGCGAAGAGCAGGTCCGGTTTTTCCCGCCGGAAGAGGCGGTACAGGGCCTGCAGCGTGACCATGTCCCGCAGGGGATTGAGGCCCTTGCGGTCCAGCGGATAGTGGCACAGACGCACGGCCGGGCCTGAACGGCGCGCGCTGCCGTGCCCGCCGATGGCGAGGAGGGCGGCTTCGGCGGCACTGTCGCCGGGGGGGACGGCACAGAGGACGGTATGTCCGGCCGCCCGCATCCGGCCCATGAGCACGGTCCAGAAATTGGCGGTGGAGCGGGCCTGATTGCCCAGTACGAGTATTTTCACGGCATATCCTTTGTCCGCCTTTCCGGCGGACGCCTCAAAAGCTCCGGGATCTCCCGCGCCGGCGGCAGGGCACCGGCCGGGCGCGGCAGCGGGGGACGGCCGGTGGCGGGAACGGCCCCGTGGCCCTGCAGCGGCCTCTTTACGGGGCTATACCAGCATCGCCCGTCTCTGAAAAGAGGCCGTAGGGGGCCCGGCGTGCCTGCCGGGAGCAGCGGCGGAGGGGGCGCTCCCTTCCGTGCAGGCCCCGGGGCGCTCGTGCCGGGCATCCGCGGACAGGAGACGGGCAGTTTGGCCGGGGCGCAGTCAGGATGCGGGCAGGACGCGGGCGGCGGCCGCACGACGGCGCCATCATGGCACACAGGGCCGGTGCCCCGATACACCGCGGCCTGTCCGGGCGGTGGCGGCGCACGAAAGCCGGGCAACGACAGACCGTCCGGCAGGCTCCCGGCGGGCCCGCGCATTTTGACAGCGGCGGCGGCGCAGCGTACAAGGGAAGCACGCCGTCTGTGCCGCGAGGGCGGAAATTTTCGTTCTCGCGGCCTCCCGGCGGGCAATCTCGATCCCAAAGGAAGCACTATGAGCGCTTACAGCCAACTGTGTGAAACGATGCGTGCCCGGCCCTCCACCTGGCTGGTGACCGGCGTGGCCGGCTTCATCGGCTCCAATCTGCTGGAACATCTGCTCAAGCTGGGGCAGACCGTGGTGGGCCTGGACAATTTCCTCACCGGCTACCAGAAGAACCTAGACATGGTGGAAGCCTTGGTGGGTCCCGAAGCCTGGAGCCGCTTCACCTTCATCAAGGGCGACATCCGCGATCTGGATACCTGCCGCCAGGCCTGCCAGGGCGTGGACCATGTGCTGCACGAGGCCGCCCTGGGTTCCGTGCCGCGTTCCATCGACGATCCCATTTTGTCCAACAGCTGCAACATCACCGGCTACGTCAACATGCTGGTGGCCGCGCGTGACGCGGGCGTCAGGAGCTTCGTCTACGCCGCCTCCTCCTCCACCTACGGCGATTCGCCCGAGCTGCCCAAGGTGGAAGACAAGATCGGCCGTCCCCTGTCGCCCTATGCCGTGACCAAGTATGTGGACGAGCTCTATGCCGACGTCTTCGCCCGCTGCTATGGCTTCACCACCGTGGGCCTGCGCTACTTCAACGTGTTCGGCCAGCGTCAGGACCCCTACGGCGCCTATGCCGCCGTCATCCCCCAGTGGTTCGCCAGCCTGCTGAAAAAGGAGACCGTCTTCGTCAACGGCGACGGCGAGACCAGCCGCGATTTCTGCTACATCGACAACGTGGTCCAGGCCAACCTGCTGGCCAGCTTCGTGGGCGAGGAAGGCCGCAACAAGATCTATAACGTGGCCTTTGGCCAGCGCACCACCCTGAACGAGCTCTTTGAGCTGATCCGCGAGGAAGTGTCGCGCCACATGCCCGAGGCCGCCACGGCCACGGCCACCCACCGCGACTTCCGCGCCGGCGACGTGCGCCACTCCCTGGCCGACATCACCCGCGCCCGCACCCTGCTGGGCTATGATCCCCAGTTCGACGTGCGCACGGGCCTGCGCCTGGCCGGCGACTGGTACGCCGCCAACCTGTAGTCTGTTTTGCCGTTTTGCCGCACAGGCCCCCGATGCCGGAACGCATCGGGGGCCTTTTGCATCCGGGGAACATGGTGCGCAGAGGGCAGCCCTTTGCCGGTGGCAAAAGGGGCCCCCTCCCGCCTCTCCTTGTCCAGGGCCCGTCCATGCGGGCCTGGCATGGCGCTCTGCCGGTCTCGCGGGCTGCTTCCCTTCCTTTCCGTTCTGCCGGCGGTGGCCGCGGCGTCCCATGTCACCGGCGGGCGCGGCCAGGCGGGCGCCTGCGGTCGCTGCCTGCGTCCAGGGGCTTTCCACGGGCCTTCCGCCGCGGACAGGAGCGACCTCCCCCCGCTGTTCCCGCCTGGATACACCATTCCGGCCTTCCGCCGCGCACAGGAGATGGGCTGGGGCGTGCTGGCACGAATTGTACGATTCATTTCAACGCATTAGGAGATTTCATCGGCGGCCTCTGTCCGGTGGAGGATGCTTGCCGCATCTTCCCCTGTTCATCCGAAAAAGCGCGCTGGGGAAAGGAGGAGGGAGAAGGGGAAGCCTTCGCGCGCGAGCAGCGACCGGATGGCAGCCGCCGGCCGTGTCCGTTGCGACGGTGGAAGCTGCGGGCATCGGCAGCAGGGAGGAGGGCCTTCCCTGCCCCCCCGGACAAGCTGCGGAGAGTGTCAGCACGCCTAGACGTGCAGCAGCACGGACAGGGGGATGTCGCCCAGCAGCTTGCGCCCGCCCAGGGCGTCCAGTTCCATGAGCATGCAGCAGCCCGCCACGCTGGCCCCGCTCCGGCGCACCAGGCGGATCATGGCGTTCGCGGTGCCGCCCGTGGCCAGCACGTCGTCCACGATGAGGACGCGGTCTTCCGGGCCCAGGGCGTCCTTGTGCAGGCAGAGGGTATTGGAGCCGTATTCCAGGTCATAGCTGACGGAAAAGGTCGCGCAGGGCAGCTTGCCGGGTTTGCGCACCGGGGCCAGGCCCGCGCCGAGGCGCTGGGCCAGCGGCGCCGCGAACAGGAAGCCCCGCGCTTCGGCGGCCACGATGCGGGTGGGCCGCAGGGCCCGTGTCTGGGCGACCATCCAGTCGGTGACGGCGGCAAAGGCCCCGGGCGAGGCCAGCAGGGGCGTGATGTCGTAAAAGAGGATGCCGGGCTTGGGGTAGTCGGGCACATGGCGGATGAAGGACGCGATGTCCATGGGGACCTCCGGGGATGCGGGTTGGGTGACGGATCGCGGGGCAGGACCGGATCGCGGGCGGGCTCCCCGCGAGGTGCGGCCAGCACCGTGAAGGGGCAGGGCGGCTGCCGCGCCGCATGCCCGCCGGACGAAGCCGGGACCGGGAGCCCCCGGCGGCGGCTGCCGGACGCCGTGCCGCCGGGGCCAGAGGGGGCGTCGACCCCTCGTCCTGCGGCGAGGGCAGGGCGCGGGAAGGCGCTGCCGGGCGGGCATCAATGCCCGGAATAGTCCAGCACGTTGTTCAGGGGCGCGCTGCTGCTTTTGACCTGCCCGTGATCGAAGACATGCCGGGTCAGGCGCCAGCCTTCCATGTCCAGCACGTCCAGCTTGCCCTGCATGGCCGGGGTCAGGTGGGCCCGGAAGGCGTCCAGTACGCCGTCTTCGGGAAAATAGAAGCCTTCCAGTGAGATGCGGGCCATGTCGCCCTCGCGGCAGAGCAGGGGCACGTCCCCGTCATCGTCGCCCAGGGCATCGCGCAGGGCCAGCTCCAGGGCGTCGTACAGGGCGGGGGTCACGGGATAGACATGGCCGTAGGCCTTGACCAGGGGATCGCGCACAGCGGGCTCCGTGGGGATGCGGGGCGACTGTCCGGGACGGCCGCGGCCGTCCCGGGGCGGACATGCCGGCCCCTGAAAAAAGAAAAGGTCCTGTCGCAAGGGGCAGGACCGGGAAAGGAAGGGGCTCCCGCACGGGGGAGCCCCGGGGATCCTGTCTACTTTCCGTCCACGATGGCCTTGATCTTGCGGGCCATGGGCTGCACCAGCTCGCGCAGGCTGCTGACCATGATCTCCTCGGCGGCGTCGCTGGTGGGCAGGCCGCTGCGGTTCTGGCTGGAGTTGAGGGTCTCCTTGGTCACGCGGCCGCTGCGGGAGGCCAGGCGGTAGGTGGCGCGCATGGAGGTGGCCAGCTCGGTGGCCGAGACTTCGCGCAGCCAGGCCTGTTCCAGGGTGCCGGTGACGATATAGTCGGGGTTGCCGCTGCGGGCCTGGCTCTCGTCCATGGCGTAGGAGACCTGCACGCCCTGGCGGCGCAGTTCGTCGGCCAGGCCGCGGCTCACCCACTGGGCCACGTCTTCGCTGGCCACGAAGGCGCTGCCGTCACGGCGCACGCCGAGGTTGCTGGTATCCTGGCGTTTGTCGGCGAAGGGCACCACGGTCACGCGCGGGGCGTTGGGCGCGGGCAGGACGGGGTTGACCGCGGGCGCGGGCGAAATCAGGCGCACGGTGTTGCTGGGACCGCAGGCGGTCAGGAACAGGGCCAGCAGCAGCGCCAGCGACAGGGGCAGGAGGCGGGTGATACGGGCGGATTTCATGGCGGGCTCTCGCAGGGAAGATGTGTTAAAAAGTCTTGAGACTTTTTATATACGCAATGTCCCTGTCTTGCAAGGTCCGGGGGCTCGTGGTAGCGTGGCCCCCACATTGCGCATGCTATGCAGGAGTTTTTATGATCGACCTCAAACTGGTGCAGAAACAGCCCGAAGTGCTGGCCAAGGCCCTGGCCGACCGGCAGTCGCCGCTGAAAGTGGATGAATTCCTCGAACTGGATGGCCGCCGCCGCGCCCTGCTGGCCGAAGTGGAAAGCCTCAAGCAGCAGCAGAACGCCGCCTCGCGCCAGGTGGCCCAGCTCAAGCGCGAAGGCAAGGACGCCTCGCCCATGATGGCGGAGCTGGGCGCGCTTTCCGCCCGCATCAAGGCCCTGGACGTGCAGACCGCCGAGGCCAGGGCCGCCGTGGAAGCCTGGCTCATGGGCGTGCCCAACATCCCGGACGCCAGCGTGCCCGTGGGCAAGGACGAGACCGAGAATGTGGAAGTGCTCCGCTGGGGCACGCCGCGCCAGTTCGATTTCCCCATCCGCCAGCACTGGGAGCTGGGCGGCGGCGCCCTGGACTTCGAGCGCGCCACCCGTCTGGCCGGCAGCCGCTTTGCCCTGTACATGGGCTGGGCCGCCCGTCTGGACCGCGCCCTGGTCAATTTCTTCCTGGATCAGCATGTGAAGCACGAGGATTATATCGAAGTCTGCCCTCCCTTCATGGTCAACCGCGCCACCATGACCGGCACGGGCCAGCTGCCCAAGTTCGAGGAAGACCTCTTCAAGATGCCCGTCTGGGATTACTATCTGATCCCCACGGCCGAAGTGCCCCTGACCAACCTGCACGCCGGCGAGGTGCTGGACGAGGCCGACCTGCCCCGCGCCTACTGCGCGGCCACGCCCTGCTTCCGTTCCGAAGCCGGGGCCGCGGGCAAGGACACGCGCGGCCTGATCCGCCTGCACCAGTTCACCAAGGTGGAGATGGTGCGCTTCGCCCATCCCGACGACAGCTTCAACCAGCTGGAGATCATGGTGGGCCATGCCCGCACCCTGCTGGAAAAGCTGGAGCTGCCCTACCGCGTGATCACCCTCTGCACGGGCGACATGGGCTTCGGATCGGCCAAGACCTATGATCTGGAAGTCTGGCTGCCCGCGCAGAACACCTACCGCGAGATCTCCTCCTGCTCCAACTGCATCGACTTCCAGGCCCGCCGCGCGGACATCCGCTTCAAGCCCAGGGGCGGCAAGAGCGCCTACTGCCACACCCTCAACGGCTCCGGCCTGCCCACGGGCCGCGCCATGGCCGCCATTCTGGAAAACGGCCAGCAGAAGGACGGCAGCATCGTGCTGCCCAGGGTGCTGGTGCCCTATATGGACGGCGTGGAAGTCATCGAGCCCGCGGACAGGAAATAGCCCGTCCGCAAGCCCTCCAAAAAATGCAAGGCGGCGTCCCCTCGCGCGGGATGCCGCCTTTTTTCGTTCGGCGCCCCGCTTGCGCGGAGGCCCGGCGGGCGCACGATGCATGGCCTGCACTGCCGGCGGAGGAGCGGTCAGGCCTGCACCGGAGAGGCTGTCTTCCAGGAGGGCACAGCCTTGTCCCCAGACTGTGCACAAAAAGGCGGCCTGCCGTGCAGGAGCGCGCGGCAGGCCGTGGAGTCCCGCCCGTTGCGGGCGGGGCGGCTCCCCGGGGAGCGGGAGCCGCTGGAGGGGATCATGAGGGGGATTACTGCTTCTGCACCGTGATGGCGCGGGCGGCGGGGGCTTCGGGCTGCTTGCGGGGGATGACGATGGTCAGCACGCCGTTCTTGTGGCTGGCGCTGATGTTTTCCACATCCGCGTCTTCCGCCAGGCCGATCTGGCGGCAGAAGGAGCCGTAGACACGTTCCTGCACATGGCAGACAGGTCCCCTGGCGTCCGCCTTGTCGCCTTCGGCGGCCGGGGCGGTGCAGCTTTCCATCTTCTTTTCGCCTTCCACGGTCAGCATGCCGTCGCGGACTTCCACCTTGACCTCGTCGGGATCCACGCCGGGCACTTCCATGTGGATGGTGTAGGCCTTGTCATCGCTGTGGATGTCCAGGCTGGGGCGGATGTCGGCCTGCGGCTTGTCCAGCAGGCTGGTGGGCCAGCCGGGCGTGAAGAAGCCGTTGAACAGGCGGTCGATATCGTGATGCAGGCGGTCCAGGGGCTGGAAGCCCTGCTCGGACCGGGCGTTGCTGGGAGAGAACCAATGCTGGGGATATACACGGATAAGGCTCATTTCAATGCCTCCTGATATTTTTCTTGTTGACATAGAAGTAAGCTGTGCCGGCTAGTTGTCAACAGCATGTGGAAAACTTTTTCGCCGCTGCGGACAGGGCCCGCCCGGCTCCGGCCCCCTCGGCGCGCTGCCCGGGCCCGGCGTTCCCGCAGGCGATGGGCACGGGACGCCCCGGGACGCCCCGGATGCGCGGGGAGGAGCGCCGTGCGTCGCCCGCTGATGGCGCGGCAGCAGGGATGGCGTCCTGGACGCGCCCGGCCTGTGCGGGCTCCCCGTCTATGTGCGGTCCGTTCCCTGACGTTCCCGCAGGAGGCTGGGATGTCCTGGCCGCTCCAGACGCGCGGGAAGCGCCGTTCGATGACCGTCGGCGGCCGCACCACGGCCACGGACGTCCCGAACGCGGGAAGCGCCGTTTTCCGGCATCCGGTGACGCGGCAACAGGGACGGCGTCTGGATGCGCCCGGCCTGTGCCGGCTCCATGCCGGTACCCTGTCCCCGACGCGCCACGCCTCACGGCCCCGGGCGGGAAACGCGGCGCGTCGGCTTTTCCACAGGGCTGTGACCATGCCGTGTCCGGGGATTGCCAAAGCGCCCGGCCGCGCGTATGGTGGGAGCATTCTCAGGGCGGGGTGCAAGTCCCCACCGGCGGTGATGGCGGTTTTCCGCACGAGCCCGCGAGCGCCGCGACATGCAAGGTGTCGCGGGTCAGCAGATCCCGGTGCGATCCCGGAGCCGACGGTAACAGTCCGGATGCAAGAGAACGGTTCGTTTTTCTGCCGCGACGGGCGCAGAACGGACGGTCCGCAAGGGCCGTCTCGTGGCGCGCGCGGCAGCCGTGCCCTGATGCACATCTTCCGGCCCGTCCGGGCCGACCAAGGAGACGATGATGCATCAGTCCCCCGATATCCTGGCTTCTTTTGGTGATTGGCAAACGCGCATGCAGCGCGCTCTGGACTCCGTGCGCGCGGGGCAGGGCGTACTGGTGGTGGACGACGAGGATCGCGAGAACGAAGGCGACCTCATCTATCCCGCCCACAGCCTGACCGACGCGCAGATGGCCCGCCTGATCCGTCATTGCAGCGGTATCGTCTGCCTCTGCCTCACCGACGAGCGCGCCACGCGTCTGGGCCTGCCGCCCATGGTGGCCCACAACACCAATACCCAGCAGACCGCCTTCACCATTTCCATCGAAGCCGCCGAGGGCGTGACCACCGGCGTTTCCGCGGCGGACAGGGTGACCACGGTCAAGGCCGCCGTGGCCGACGGCGCGCGGCCTGACGACCTGCGCCGCCCCGGCCATGTCTTCCCCCTGCGGGCGCGTCCCGGCGGCGTGCTGGAGCGGCGCGGCCATACCGAGGCCACCGTGGACCTGATGGCCCTGGCGGGCCTGCCCCCCTGCGGCGTGCTCTGCGAGCTGACCAATGACGACGGCACCATGTCGCGCCTGCCGCAGGTGGCGGCCTTTGCCCGCGAGCATGATCTGCCCCTGCTGGCGGTGGCGGACATCGTGCGCTGGCGTCAACGGCAGGAAGGCCGGGCCTGAGGCCGAGTCCGGCGGCCCGGGGCGCGCCGGCGGCGTCCGCTTTTGCGCCGGAGGTCGTGCCCGCCGCCCGCCGCCTGATCCCCTTTCCCTGTCCTGACGCGCCGGAGCGCCGGCCGCTTGCCGTGCCGGTGGGAGCGCCGCCATTGCGCGCCGCTTCTGGCCGCTCCTGAAGGACAGGGAGCTTGCCGCACCCGCCGGCGGGAGAACCATACCAGGAAAGAAACCTGCCGGAGCGCGCAGGGCAAGCCATGAAAAGGACGCCGCAAGGCGTCCTTTTTCCATTCCCGCGCATCGCCCGGGAACTGCCGGGAGGGAGGAGGGACTTCCCGGCAGGGTCAGCACCGCCGGTGCAGCAGGCGCCGGATGACGAAGGGCCGGGCGTCCATGAGGGCCGTCCAGGCCGGGATCATGGAGACCACGGAAGCCGCCAGCATCAGGGCGATGCCCAGCCACATGTTCCAGGGGATGTGTTCGCCGAGGAAGATCATGGCGAGGATGGGGGCCAGCACCGGCTTGAGGAAGAAGGCCAGGGAGGCCTGTATGGGGGAGGTGGCTTCCATGCCCATGAAGAAGCAGGCATAGCCGCCCGCGGTGACGCACACGCAGATATAGATCACGTTGGGGATGTTGTCCGCGCTGTAGCCGGCGAAGAAGGGCATGGCGGCGAACATGGGCAGGCCCGCGTCGCGCAGGAGGCTGGCCACGGGACCCAGGTGGCTGAGGAGCATGAGCAGGATCATCTCCGCGCTGGCGGCCAGGCAGCTGAAACAGGTGACGGCCACGGCGGAGTAGCGGGCGCACTGCCGTTTGCCCAGCACCGCGTAGAGGGCGAAGGTGGCGGCCGAGAGCAGCACCAGCACGATGCCCGCGGGGTCGAGGCTGGTGTGCAGCGGGTCGATGATGATGAGCGCGGCCCCCACTTCCATGACCAGGGCCAGCAGATGCTGGGGGCGGATGTCGGCATGCAGGATGAGCCAGGCGAAGGCCAGCACCAGCACGGGATTGCAGCTGAACAGCACGCTGATCACCGAGGCCGGGGCATGGAGGATGGAGAGCTGGTAGAGCACCATGCTCACCACCAGGCCCAGGAAGCCCAGCCCGGCAAAGGCCTTCCAGGCGCCGGCATCGAGCCGGGCCTTGTGCTGGCGCAGGCCGCGCAGGGCGAAGGGGATGAGCAGCAGGCCGCCCACGAGGAAGCGGGTACAGGTGAGCTGCACGGGATTGAAGTCGGCGGCCACGGTCTTCAGAGCCACTTCCATGGAGCTGAAGAAGACGGTGGCGAGCAGGATGAAGGCAAAACCGCGATGCATGGTCTGGGCTCCCTGCCGGAAAGGGCGGTGGAAGGGGTGGGCGTGTCCTTGCCTATAGCAGGGGCGATTGATACGGTAAAATGCTTAGTTGATATCATAGCCATATCAAAAACGCATAACAGGTGGACGTAATGGAGCTGGACTGGGAATTGTGCCGGATCTTCTATCAGGTGGCGCGCTGCCGCAATTTCAGCCGGGCGGCGGCCGTGCTCTTCACCAGCCAGCCCGCGGTGTCGCGTGCCATGGCCGCACTGGAGCGGGAACTGGGCTGCCGGCTGTTCATCCGCAACAGGCGCGGCGTGGAGCTCACGCCCGAGGGGCGGCTGTTCTACCAGCGTGTGGCGGCGGGCGGCGAGCAGCTCCGCCGGGGCCGGGAGGAACTGGAACAGGCCGTGGGCCTGCAGTCGGGCAGCATCACCCTGGCCGCCAGCGAGACGGCCCTGCGGCACTGGGTGCTGCCGCGGCTGGAGCGCTTCCACGCGCTCTATCCGGGCGTGCGTCTGCGCCTGTTCGGAGGCACGGCCCGTGAGGCTGTGGAGGAACTCAAGTCCGGGGCCGTGGACCTGGCCGTGGCCGCGGTGCCGGGCGGCGGCTTCCGGGCGCTGAAGGAGACAGCGCTCTACGGTTTTCGCGACGTCTTCGTGGTCGCGCCGGAATTCGGCAGCCTGCGGGACAGGGAAATGACGCTGGCGGAGGTCATGCGCCGGCCCCTGATCTGCCACAAGCAGGGGACCCTGACCTTCGACTTTCTGGAAGGCATCTGCAAGGCGCGGGGCGTGGACTTCGCCCCGGCCATGGAGCCGGATACGTCGGAACTGGTGCTGGAGCTGGCCCGCCACGGCCTGGGCGTGGGCTTTTTGCCGGAGCCGTCGGCCCGGGAGGCGCTGGCGGCCGGGCGGGTGGTCGCCCTGCGGCTGGCGGAGGCCATCCCGCCGCGCAGCATCAGCCTGCTGGAGTACGCCGGCCACACCCTGAGCCTGGCCGCACGCCGCCTGCGCGACATGCTGACGGAGGACGCGCAGGCCCCGGACGGGCGCGGGACGGCCTGAGCCTGCCCGGGCCGGGCCGGCGGGCATGATGGCCCGGAGGCGGAGAGGGATACGCCTGAAGGACATCTGCCCGGAGCGGCGCGGACACACGACGCACGGCCTGCCTTGCCGGGCCTGCCTGCCGGCGCAGTGGAGGGACGCCCGTTGGCCGTCCCCTGTGGCGGTGCCGCCTGCCGGGGAGCGGCGGGAGCTGTGGCGGCGGGGCCGCCGCTGCCTGACGGCGGCCGTGCGGGCCGATGCCGCAGGTCTTGCGGCTGCGACGGCCTGCTGCGACCGTTCGCCGCCCCTGCGCCGTGCGCGGGCTTTTGCCCGTCCTGTGGCGCCGCGCGGCGGTCCTGCGCAGGAAGGTCAGCTTTTCCCGGCAGGGAGCGGCGCGGGCGCCGGGCCCACAGCCTCCAGGAAGCGACGGCCGATGATGGCCGGTGCCACTTCGTGCAGGGCCGCCCGGCCCAGCTCCAGGCTGTTTTCCTCCTGCATGGGGCCGCTGGCCCCGGCCCGCCGCAGCTCCCGCTCGAACGCCTCGCGCAGCAGGCGGAAGGAGGCTTCCACCTCGGGGTAGCTGTTGTCTTCGCGCCAGGGCAGGCGCAGGCTCTGGCTGCCGTGCCGCCCCTTGTGCGAGGGGATGGCCAGCTGATAGCAGGGCAGGGCGTCCCTGCCGGCCTGCGCGGCGCGTTCGTGCTGCCCGGGCCAGCAGTGTTCCTGCCAGGATTCGGGCGGCTCGGGGATGAGCGAGGTGATGCTCAGGGGCGGGGTGGCCAGCGCGCGCTCACAGTCCTCCAGCGTGACGGCATAGGTCAGCACCGGGCGCAGGTTGCCGCGCTTCTTCTCTATTTTCCAGCTGATACGCATACGGGCTCCTTGAGGCTCAGGCTCCGGCGGGCAGGCGCAGCACCTCGCCGAAAGGCGGTCGCTCCCCGCCCCCGCCCTGGACGATCCAGAGCAGGGGGCAGGCGGGCTCGTCGGGGAAGGACGAACATTCCAGATCCGTGAACCAGAGCAGGCAGGCCGGGCGCAGGCCCTGTTCGCGCAGCCAGCGGCCCACGGGCCGGAAGTCCGTGCCGCCTCCGCCCACGGGACGCAGGCGCAGGGGCAGATCCTGACGGCGGAAGGTCTGCACGTTCTGCACCCGGCTGTCGTGGAAGATGACGGTCAGTTCCGTTTCGTGGGCCGCGAGGATGGACGACAGCTCCTCGCAGAACAGGGAAAGGGCGGCGTCGTCCACCGAGCCCGAGCAGTCCACGGCCACGGCCAGCTGCGGCAGGCGCAGCTCCTGCCGTCCGGGCAGGTAGATGCCGTGATGCAGGTAGCGCCGGTTGGGCGCGCTCCAGGTGTAGTCGTTGAGGGCGCAGTTCTCCAGGAAACGCCGCAGCAGGCCGCGCCAGTCCGGGCCCCGGGCCGCGCGGCCGCCGCGCGGCAGGCGGCTGAAGCCCGCGGGCTCGCGGCCCATGTGCCGGGCCCGCTGCAGGGCCTGCTCCAGACGCAACTCGGCCTCCTGTTCCGCCTTGTGGCGCGCGTCCCCCTGACCTTCTTCCAGCAGGGGGTGGTCGCGGACCTCGCCGGAAAAATACGGGACAGGCTGCTCCTTTTCCGGCTTCTTCCCGGCGGGGTGGGCGTTGCCCGCGGTTTCCGGGGGAGCCTCCCCGTCCGTCTCCCCCTCACGGGAAGGCGCGGCCGCGGGGGCGTCCTGCCGTTCCTGGCCGTCATGTCTCTGCTGGTCGGGGCCTTTTTCCCGGGGGCTGCGTCCGGCGGCCTGCTGCTGTGCGCCGCCGTGCGCGGGCGTGCCCTGCAGGACGGCCAGACGGGCATAGACCTCGTCCACGCTGAGGCCCGCGTACTGGGGCCGCTCCAGATGGCCCTGCGGCAGCTCGAAGCCCGCACCCAGCAGCAGGGCATCGACGACCACGTCGCAGGCCTCGTTCCAGAGCCGGGCGTCGCGCCCGCCGCGCCGCACATGGTGGGCGCAGGCCAGATGCATGATCTCGTGGGCCTGCGCTCCCACCAGCCGCCGGTGCGGCAGGGTGGCCGCCCAGACGGGATTGAAGCCCAGGCTGCGCCCGTCGGTCCAGAGATGACGGCAGGTCGCGTCGGGCAGCAGGCGCAGATGCAGGGCCAGACAACCGAAAAAGGGCTGCCGGAGCACCAGCTCCGCCCGGGCCCGGGTCATGGCCGTCAGGGCGCGCTGCGCAAGCCCGTCCTGAAAGGCCGGGACGCCCACGGCGGTACTCATGGTCGTGACCTGTGGTCGTTCATACGGGCGTCCCGGCTGATGGTCCTGCCGCGTCATCCCGGCTGTTGCCGGGCAGGGCGGGCAAACTGCGGCCTCTGGTGTGGCGCGAGTGTCTCCGGTCGCACGGTCGCTATCCGCGCGACCGACGGAGGAGAGAGGGTGCGCATCATGGGGAGGGAGGCTGTATGGCGCGGCAGGAACATGGTTCTTGCTCACATCAGGACCTCGGCATTGCGGCGGGCCCAGCGGGCAAAGCCTTCGCTCTCCACCATGGCGGGATCGTGGCGCACGGCGTCGCGCATGAGCAGGACGCCGAACTCGGCGGGCAGGCGCTCCGCATAGGCGGCCAGGGCGGTCATGGTCTCCGGCGCGGCGCGCAGGGCCAGGGCCTCGCACAGGGCGTAGAGGGAGGCCGGGTCCGCGGGCACGAGGGCCGCCTCGGGCGCGTCCATGATGCTTTCCACGCTGGGCAGGTGACGCCACTCCCTCAGGAAGCCGGCGAACTCCGCGGCAGCGGCCTTGCCCACGGTCCCGGCCAGCAGTTCCTCCTCCAGCCGGGCGTCGGGCGCGGCGTCCAGGATGCGCGAGGCGAATTCCCAGGAGCGCGGCGAGGCGAAAGCCCGGCTGTCCGCGGCCTGGGGATCGAAATCGTGCAGCAGGCGGGGCCGGAAGCGCAAAAAGGCCTGCACGTCCTGGCGGATGCCGTTGTCCCGGGCCCAGTCCAGCCAGTCGTCGATATGGCAGTCCACGTCCAGATGCACCATGCGGTTGGCAAGGGCCGAGGGCATGCGCCAGGCCACGGCCCGGTCGCCTTCGCGGTTGCCCGCGGCCACCACGGCCCAGCCGTCGGGCAGACGGTACTGGCCCACGCGGCGGTCCAGGATGAGCTGGTAACAGGCCGCCTGTACCAGCGGCGGCGCGGCATTGAGCTCGTCCAGGAACAGGATGCCCTCCGAGGTGTCACCGGGGTGGGGCAGGAATTCAGGCGCGCACCAGGAGGTGATGCCTTCGGCGCTGATACGCGGCAGGCCGCGCAGGTCCACGGGGTCCAGCAGCACGGCGCGCAGGTCGTACAGCGCGCGGCCCTGACGGCGGGCCACATCGGCCACCAGCCGGCTTTTGCCCACGCCGGGCGGTCCCCAGAGGAAAACGGGCTGCCGGATGCTCACGAGGCTGTGCAGGGCCTGGCTGACAAGGCTGGGTCGCATGGTCGTCCTTCTATAAATTGAATTTCATTTTCAATGAAAATACACAAGGGAGCCGTGGAGGGCAAGTCTTTTTTTGTCCTGCGTCGCTGCCGTGAGACCGTCGCCGCGCCGGCCCCGGGTGCTGCAGCGCCGTACATGGAGCGGGTGCTGTCCGGCTGCGGAGCGGTATCGCCGCTGCCCGGGCTGGCCGTGCCGTGCGCCGCGGACAATCGTCCTCGGGACAGTCCCTGTCCCGGCGCGCATCAGGTGGCGCCGTCCGCCGCCGGCAAGCGCGGCCGGGCTGTCGTGCAGGCCATGCCCGCCGGCGGGGGGCCTCACGGGCAGGGGGACTGCCCGGCGTGGCGGCCCCGGCGCGGGGGCGTACCCGGGCCGCGCGGCCGCGGGGCATCCCTAGCCGCCGATGAGGTAGCGCGAGCGGCTGCCCATGATCTTCTTGATGGCCAGGATGCAGAGGATGCAGAGGCCGATCTCCACCGTGACGGTGAGGTTGGCGATGGTGAAGACCTGCCCGGGCAGCAGCGGGCCGAGCAGCCGGAACAGGGGCGCCTGGAAGATGCCCTGGAAGATGGCGTGCAGGAAGAAGAGCGGGAAGCTGTAGCGGGCCAGGAAGTCCAGGGCCGGCACTTCCCTGTCCATGTTTTCCAGCAGTTCCAGGACCCAGGAGCCGATGCAGAGCTTCTGCACATAGTAGGCGCCTTCGATATTGGGCATGAAGCTGCCGAAGTAGTGATCGGCCGTGATGAGCAGGGTGGTCATGACGGCCGTCACGCGGATGGCGCCGAGGTGGCGGCGGATGAAGGCCATGCAGGCGTCGCGGTTGCGGGCGCAGTACACGCCCAGGAGGAAGACGGGCACGAAGAAGCAGAGGTTGCGCAGGGGCGAGACCAGCAGGCGCGGCACCATCAGGGGCAGGACGGAGGCCGGGATCAGGATCCGTTGCAGCACCCTGGTGGGCAGATGGAAGATGAGCGGCCCCACGCTGAAGACGGTCATGATGAAGGGGATGTACCAGTAGGGAACCAGACTGGCCGAGCCGTAGGCCAGGCAGCGCAGCACGTCCCCCGGGGAGGCCACGGGCGTGCCGTCGTTGATGAAGGGGATGTCGTAGCCGAACCAGTGGTGGGACACCCAGCCCGTAGCCAGCAGGAGCAGCGAAAGGATGAAGTAGGGGCAGAAGACGTTGACGAGCTTGGACCTGTAGAAGCGCAGGGGGGAGAACGCGCCTTTCCTGCGGTTCACGAAGTCGAAGAGATAGCCGGAGATGAAGACGAAGTAGATGGTGGCGGAGTGGAAGAGGCAGAGGCGCAGGCTGTCCTGGAGCCTGGCGGCGTCCTCGCTGCCCGCGAGGACGGGGCCCACCCACATGTGGGTGAGCATGACGGAAAGGATGGCGAAGGCCCGGAAATAGTGGAAGGTCAGGTCGTAGTTCTTTTGCGTCATGCAGTACCTTGGCGCGGTCGGTGCGGACCGGTGTCGGAGTGACGGGGGTCCCATTCCTAGGGACGGGATAGGAATTCTTGCCTCCTAAACCGGATGTACGGTCCATGTCAACGGCCCCGGACACGCCCGGGACCGTGCGTCTTCGCCGCCCTGCCGGGGACAGGCGGGTATTGCCGTGCGGGGGATTGCCGTACGGTCCCCGCCTCCGGGAAACGGCATCCCAGCGGCCCGCGGCAGTCCGCACGGCAAGGGGGCGGCACGGGCCGGTGTCGTGGCCGCCGGGCCCGGGGCAACGGCGGCGCAGCGGTCGGCATGCGCGTTTTCTCCGCGGGCCTGCCCCGGCATGCACAAATTTTGCATGGGGTCAAGTATGCGGTGACGGGATCACGCCGTCCGCCGTCCTGTTGCGTGCCGGCAGGGCATGCTGCGGGAGCGCTCCACGATCCCCGCAAGGGCGGTGCGCCCGGCCAGGATCGGTGCCTCTCTTTTCATGCTGCCCACGGCGGTCTGGTCGCAAGATGCCGGATGCCCGGGCGGCGGATACTGCGCTCCATGGCGGAGCGCAGCCTGTCCTTTGGGAGAAGTCCCGGGGGAAAGGAGGGGCATCGCTGCCGGGAAACAGCAAATACCCTGTGCGACAAATATAATTGAAAAGGATCATATTTAAGATGGGAGGGTATAGATGAATGTATGGCAATATATTCCTTTATATAAGTTTATCATCATATTGTAAAATATATGCTGATATTGCATGGTCTGTTTAACTCAAACAATTTTGTATCGTTGACACACATAAATTTTGAAGATAAGTTTTATAAATACATCATAGTAATTATGTTTTATTATATAATCTGATTGATGGAGTATGTGATGCGTACCAATGAAATGCTTGAAAAGCGTATATCCTATGAAAAGATGCTCGCGGAGATTTCGGAACTGGCAGTGCGCGTCCAGGATATGCATGCTTTTTTGCGCCAGGCCCTGCAGCGCATGGGAGAGACGCTCAATGTCAGCCGCGTCTTCATGTTCAGCTATGAAAGCCATAATAATACGTTTGTCTGCCGTTGCGGCTGGGATGACCCCGAGCTCGGTCTGCGGGTCAATACGACGGATATCGTCCTCCATATCCCTGATGTGGCCAGACAACTGATGACGGGGACGGTGCTCAATTTTTCCAATACGGAGGAGATGCCCTTTCTGGAGTATCGTGAGCATCTTTGCGCGGCCAAGGTCAAATCGACGCTGAACATGCCGCTTTTCGTCTACGGCAAGATGTACGGCTTCATCGGTTTCGACGAGCACCGCTACCATCGCCTGTGGCACGACTCCGATCTGTACATCCTGACGACCGCAGCGCAGATCCTGTCGCGGACCATTGAGAACAAGATCTACGAAAGGGAACTCATCGAAAATAAAAATCTGCTGGAGTCCATATTCAGCAGTGTGCAGGATGCCATCATCACCGTGGACGCCTCATTGCGCATCATCACCGCCAACCGGGCGGCCGGGCGCATCTGTCATGAGGATATGGAGGCGGGGAAATTCTTTGATTTGTGCGCCGGCGGCTGCAGCAAGGCCTGTCTCGCGCCGCTCAGGAAAGCCCTGCAAACCAAGCAGGGGCTGCGCGATTCGCAGGTCTGCTGCTTCAAGGGCAGGGAACGGGAGCAGGTCGCTGTGGTCACCTGTTCGCCGCTGCTCAACTGCGAAGGCGACTTCCTGGGCGTCGTGCTGGTGATCCGGGACATCACCCGTCTGGCCCGGCTGGAAAACACGCTGCGCGAACGGCGCACCTATCAGGGCATCATCGGCCAGAGCGAAAAGATGCAGAAGATCTATGACCTGCTGTGCACGCTGGCCGACATGGACACCACGGTGCTGATAACGGGCGAATCCGGCACCGGCAAGGAAAAGATCGCCCACGCCCTGCACCACGGCGGGCGGCGGGCGGAGCGCCCCTTCATCCGGGTCAACTGTTCGGCGCTGGCCGAGAGCCTGCTGGAAAGCGAGCTCTTCGGCCATGCCAAGGGCGCCTTCACCGGGGCGGACCGCGAGAGCATAGGCCGGTTCGAAGCCGCCCACGGCGGGACCATCCTGCTGGACGAGATCGGGGACATCTCGCCCCTGATCCAGCTCAAGCTCCTGCGCGTGCTGGAAGAAAAGGAGATCGAGCGGGTGGGGGAGACAACGCCGCGCAAGGTGGATGTGCGCGTCCTGGCCGCCACCCATCGCGACCTCAGAAAAGCCATCGCCGAAGGTTCCTTCCGCGAGGATCTCTATTACCGGCTCAACGTCATGAACATCCATGTGCCGCCGCTGCGGGAGCGCATGGAGGATATCCCGCTGCTGATCGAGCACTTCTGCATCAAGTTCAACAGGCAGTACGCTAAGTCCATCGTGGGCGTCTCCACGGAGGTCATGGATATCTTCATGCGTCACGGCTGGCCGGGCAACGTGCGTGAACTGGAGCACGTCATTGAGCGGGCCTTCGTGCTGTGCGACGGGCCGGTGATCCTGCCCGAGCACATCGCGCTGGAGACGGCTTCGCTGCAGACGTGCGGGCTGCCGCCAGCCGCTGGTGCGGGGGATGAAAAGGAACGTCTGCTGGCCGTGCTGGAAAAGAACGCCTGGAACATCAGCAGGAGCGCCCGCTGTCTCGGCATGAGCCGCTGGACCCTGTACCGGCGGATGCTCCGCTATGGTCTGGTGCGCCCCGAAGCGGGGATGTAGCTAGCGCACGGTATTGTTGCACCATTAGTGTGCGGGCTGCTACACAAATGCATGCGCTCTTTTCCCTTCCCTTTGCTTGGCGTGATAATATATTGAAATTAAAATAAAATTTTTTCAGCGAACGCCGTCAGGACTGGCATGGCTCTTGCTCTTGTCCAGGTAAAGCCTGGCGGCCCGGCGAAAAATCCATCGTGCCGGCGGCCGCCTGATGCCGAAGCTTGTTGCGACAGCTCCGGGGTCAAGGCCCATGAAAGCGCCTGCGCAAAGCTGCCGCAAGCCGTGCAGTGGGGGGCCGGGGAAAAGGACGTTGCATGCCACACCGCCACGCGATTTTTCCCGGCGCCCCGCCCGCCGCAAAGCCCGGCTTTTCACAGACGGCCCGGAAGGGGCCTGATCCCGGGAAACCTCAGGAGACTGGCATGAACAGAATCATCGTCAATTGGATGTATCCGCGCTCGCTGACCACGGTTTTCATGCGGGCCATCACCAACCGTGGAGATTTCCACACCATCTTCGAGCCCACCCTGCCCATCTACTGGCGGGACAGGCATGAGCCCGGCGTCCAGTCCCACCAGGACTACGAAGGCTGGCCCGTGGTCTATGAGGACGTCATCAAAAAAATCTACAGCATCGCGGAAAAAAGCCCCACCTTCATCAAGGAATGCCCCTACCACGCCATCGACAAGTACCTGGCTGACGAGGAGTATCTGCGCCGCTGCACCCACATGTTCCAGATCCGCAACCCCAAGTACGTCGTCCTGTCCTTCTGGAAAGTGATCGGTTCGCAGCGTTCCATGCGCATCGAAGACGTGGGCCCCGTGGCTTCGGACAGGATCTTCAACCGCATCACCGAGCTGGGCCTGCATGCCCTGGATAACGGCAAGACGCCCCTGGTCATCGACGGCGACGACTTCCAGAACGATCCCGCCGGCATCATGGCCGCCTGGTGCGATGCCATGGGCCTTGAGTTCAAGCCGGAGACCCTCACCTGGACTCCGGAATGGCGGCCCGAGTACGACCACTGCAAGGACTTCTACTATGACGTCAGCGGCAGTACCGGCATCCAGAAGAACATGGAGGCCTTCCTGTATGACGACAAGCTGGTCGATGCCATCTTCGAAGACCTGCCCATGCTCAGGATGCTCTATGAGCACTGCCTGCCCTATTACGAAAAGCTGTACGCGTATCGCCTGAAGCCCAAGAAGCTTTAGGCAGTGCGCATGCCCCGCCCCGTCGCGCAGCGGCGGAGCGGGGCGGGGGGCGGAGCCGGGTCACGGCTCCGCAAGCCCCCTTTCCGCCATATTCCGGCCGGGCGCAGGTCCGGCAGCGCCTGAAGCTACCAGGGGGAATGCCGTGGACACCAAGGAAGGACATCTGGAGATCATCAACGCAAGCAAGGTCTATGACCCGGAAGGCGTCAACGTGCTTGCGGTGGATAATTGCAGTTTTGAGATTCAGGCCGGAGAGTTCGTGGCCATCGTGGGCCCGTCGGGCTGCGGCAAGACCACGCTGCTCAACATGACCGCCGGCTTTGAGAGTATTTCCCAGGGGGAAATACGCATGGACGGCAAGGTCATCGCGGCCCCAGGGCAGCCCCCCAGGCCGGGTTCGGATCGTGTGGTCGTGTTTCAGGCCGGAGCCCTGTTCGACTGGATGACGGTGCGCCAGAACATCATGTTCGGCCCGCTGGTCACAGGATCCCTGACGGAAAGCGAAGCCGGAGCGCGCGCCATGGAGCTGATCCGCATGGCGGGCCTCAAGGGCTACGAGAACGCCTATCCCATCCACATCTCATCGGGCATGAAGCGGCGCGTCGAGATCCTGCGGGCCCTGATCAACGAGCCCAAGACGCTGCTGCTGGATGAACCGTACAGGGCCATGGACGCCATCACCAAATCCGTCATGCACCAGTTTCTTCTGGACATGTTCGACAGGGTGCACAAGACCGTGCTCTTCATCACCCATGATCTGGATGAAGCCATCTACCTTTCGGACAAGGTGGGCATCATGACCACCAGACCGGGCCGTTTCAAGAAGTGGATCCATGTGGATCTTCCTCGGCCGCGTACCTTCAGGACCAAAAAACTGCCGGAATTTCTCGAGTACAAGCGCCAGACCATCGAAGCCGTGCGGGAAGAGGCCCGGAAGTCCTTTGAACGCGGCGAACGCGAGGGCGCGTGATCTCCCGGCGCTGTCGGACAAAGCGGAGGAAAAGCCATGTCGAATACAGCTCGGGCGGCGAAGCCGCCCCTTATGCAGGTTGAACATGTCAGCGTCAGCTTTGGTGATAGAAAGATCCTGGAGGATCTTTCCTTCAGCATAGAGGAGGGGGCCTTCACCTGCATTTGCGGCCCGTCAGGGTGCGGCAAGACCACGATCATGTCCATACTGGCCGGCTATTTCACGCCGCAGGAGGGAAGCTGTCTTTTTGAAGGCCAGCCGCTGCACGGGCCCAGCCCGGACCGCCTGGTGGTCTTTCAGGAAAATACGCTCTTCCAGTGGATGACCCTGTGGGACAACACCATGTTCGGCCCGCGCATCCTGGGCAAAAACCTGAAGGAAGCTGAAGAAAAAGCAAAGGAACTGATACATCTTACGGGTCTTGACGGCTTTGAAGGCAAGTTCCCCGGCCAGCTTTCCGGCGGCATGCAGCGCCGTGCGGAGCTGATCCGCGCCCTGATCAACGAACCCCGCATCCTGCTGATGGATGAGCCCTTCCGCGGCCTTGACGCCATGACACGGGGCATGATGCAGGAATATTTCCTGAGGATTTTCGAAAGTACGCGCACCTCCATGCTGCTGATCACGTCGGAGCTGGATGAGGCCGTCCTGATGGGGGACGATGTCTATCTGCTCTCCATCATGCCGACCACCATCAAGAAAAAGATGCGCGTGGATCTGCCCCGGCCGCGTCTGATGGAACATCAGACCTGCGCGGAGTTCGCGGAGATCCAGGCCGAGGCCTTTGCCGCGCTGGAGTCCGAGGCGCTGAAATCCTTTGAGCATGTTCCAGGGATGCGTTGAGCCCGGTAGAGGTCCTCGTTCCCTCGTACCGTCCATGCCCGCAGCCGCCGGGTCGGGCGGCGAAACGCAAGACGGCGGCATCGCGGAGGTTGCCATGAGTAAAAATCGCTTCAAATTCAGGGTGGAAAACGGGATCACCCTGGTAACTCTGCTGATCATCTTCGTGGCCTGGTTTGAAGTGACCCGCAGAGGCGTTGTCCCCAAGATCTTCATCCCCTCGCCCTATGACGTCTGGAAGGGCTTTGAGGAAACCATTTTTCAGGGCTACCACGGCAACGGCCTCATCTATCACTGCATGGTGAGCCTGGGGCGCGTGCTGCTGGGCTGGGTGACCGCCTGCGTGGTGGCCATCCCCCTGGGTCTGGCCATGGGCCTGAGTTCCAAGATCCGGGCCGTGTTCGACTACCTGATCGAATTTTACCGCCCGCTGCCCCCCCTGGCCTATTACACCCTGCTCGTCCTCTGGTTCGGCATCGGCGAATTCTCCAAGATCCTGCTGCTGTTCCTGGCGGCCATCCCGCCCCTGACCATCGGCGCGGTGGAAGGCGTCAAGGAAGTCACGCCTTCCGTGATCCAGGCCGCACGCTCCCTGGGCGCCAACAGCAGACAGGTCTTCTTCAAGATCATCCTGCCCGCCACCACACCGGCCATCATCACCGCCATGCGCATCAGCCTGGGCTTTACCTATACCGTGCTGGTCGCCGCCGAGATCGTGGCCGCCACGGAAGGCATCGGCTGGATGGTCTGGGACGCCAGCAAGTTCATGCGTTCCGACATCATCTTTGTGGGCATCATCACCATGGGCATCACCGGCATCGGCCTGGATGCCTGCCTGCGCTTCGCGGCACGCCACCTGCTGCGCTGGAAGCGGCAGTGAGTGCGTCGCCCGTCTACCTAACGGAGAGTGCTATTATGAGAAAGTTCATCTGTCTGCTGTTCACGGCCCTGTTCGTCTTCATGACCCTGCAGCCGCTGCAGGCTGCGGACAAGCCGGAAAAGATCCGCATCGGCTATCTTTCCTTGGTCAACGGCCAGCTCATTTCCAAGTATCTGCAGCTGCATGAAAAGGAGATGGGCATCCCCATCGAGTGGTTCCGCTTCAATTCCGGGCGCGACGTCAACACGGCCATGGCCTCCAACAGCCTTGATTTCGGCAACGTGGGCCTGCCCCCCGCCACCATCGGCCTGGCCGGCGACATGGACTACTGGGGCATCATGAACGCCAATGTGCTGGGCAAGGTGGAATCGCTTGTCGTGCGCAAGGACATCAATTCGCTCAAGGACCTTGAAGGCAAGACCGTGGTGGCCCCCTTCGGCTCCACCACGCATTACCTGCTCATCAAGGCCCTGCGCGATGCCAAGGTGGACATGTCCAAGGTCAAGATCATGGATATGGCCCCCGGCGAAGCCCTGGCTCCGTTCATCAGGGGCGATATCGACGCCGCCTACATCTGGGAACCGAGCCTCGGACTGGTCGTGCAGCACGGCGGCAAGATCCTGCTCACCAGCGAACAGATGGCCCAGCAGGGCTACCTGACCTGGGACGTGATTAGCGTGCAGCCGGCGTTCGCCAAGAAGTATCCCGAACTGGTCACCAAGTTCATCAAGAGCGAACTGGCCGCCATGGACTACTGGCGCGAACACCCCGAAGAAGCGGCCAAGATCATCGCCAAGGAACTGGGCGGCATCTCCATCGATGACGCCAAGCGCATGATGGCCGGTACCCGCCTGATCGGCCTGGAAGAACAGCTGAGCCCGTCCTTCCTGGGGACCAGCGAGCAGAAGGGCCAGTCGGCAAAGGACATCGTGGACGTGGCCGCCTTCCTGCTGGAACAGGGCCGCATCAAGAACAGTGTCTCGCAGAAGAAGGCCGAGGACTTCCTCCATCCCGAATTCCTCGAAGCCCTGCGTGACGGGAAGACAGTGAAGTAGGCATTCCCCCCTCTGCATGGCCGGAATGCGGCGATCGGTCCCGCCGCATTCCGGCAGAAGGAGAAGGACCGTCCAGAGAGTCTGTCATGCAATACGCCTTTCACGATTTCATCGGCAATATCGGCCTGATCCTGCTGCTGGGCACCTATTTGCTCCTGCAGATGGGCAAGATCGACAGCGGGCGGCTGCCGTATTCCCTGCTCAACGCGCTGGCCTCGCTCTGCATCGGCATCTCTCTGCTCTTCGCCTTCAACATGTCCGCCTTTCTGGTGGAGGCCTTCTGGCTGGTCATCAGCCTTTACGGCATCGTCAAATGCCTGCGCCGCCGCCATGCCCGGGAACAGGATGCCCGCGGGGCGGCACGGCCCTGAAGGCCCCGGGACCGGTGCTGCCGGAGCCCCCGCAGGCGGGAACGGCCCGCCCGGGCCCCGGCCGTACCGGCAGGAGCGCCCCGTGTCCCGGGACGGCGGGGAGCGGACGGACGATGATGCAGCAAGGCCACCGGCGATGCCGGTGGCCTTGTCTTTTGGAATGGCTCCGCCTGCTGCCACGGCACGCTGCAGCCGCGCTGTCGCAGGGACCGGCCGCACGGAGGGGCGCCATCATTCTTGGGATGCTCCTGACGATCCCTTGTCCCGCTCCGGCCGCACGCAGGGGCCTGCGTGGGGTTGCCGACGCCCGGCTGCGCGGCAGGCCCGGACAGCCGCTGCCGTCCGGGGCGGCGGAGGAGGGCGGCGCGTCCCCGGGCCGTCGCCGTCAGTGCGGGGCTCCTATGCCAGCGGTCGCAGGCGCAGGGCCAGACGCGTGTGGCGGGTGCGGGTCCTGTTGTTCTTGACGGCCATGTGCAGGGCGCGGCTCTCGCCCACCAGCACCACCAGCTTCTTGCCGCGCGTGACGCCGGTATAGACCAGGTTGCGCTGCAGCAGCACATAGTGCTGCATCATCAGCGGGATGACCACGGCGGGGTATTCCGAGCCCTGGGACTTGTGGATGGAGATGGCGTAGGCCGGCGTCAGCTCGTCCAGCTCTTCGAAGTCGTAGGGCACCACGCGGTCATCGTAGCGCACGCTCAGGGTGCGTTCCTTGCCGTCCAGGAAGACGATGCGGCCCACGTCGCCGTTGAAGACGTCCTTGTCGTAGTTGTTGCGGATCTGCATGACCTTGTCGTGCAGGCGGAAGCAGCGCTCGCCGCGCCGCACCTCCAGGCCGTTGGGGTTGAGGCTGGCCTGCAGGCGCAGGTTGAGCTGGGCCGCGCCCACGGCGCCCTTGTGCATGGGCGTGAGTACCTGGATGTCGTTGACCGGGTCCAGACCGAAGCGGCGCGGGATGTGGTTGCGCACCAGATCCACCACCATGTCGGCGGCGCGCTCGGGATCGTTCTGGTGGATGAAGTAGAAATCCGAGAGCCTGTCCCTGCTGGATTCCAGCGAGGGCACCTGTCCCCTGTTGATGAGGTGGGCGTTGCAGATGATCTCGCTCTCCGCCGACTGGCGGAAGATCTCGGTCAGCTCCACCACGGGCACCGCGCCCGAGGCGATGATGTCGGCCAGCACGTTGCCCGGCCCCACCGAGGGCAGCTGGTGCACGTCGCCCACCAGCACCACGGTGGCGCCCAGGGGCACGGCCTTGAGCAGATGGTAGAAGAGCAGGGTGTCCATCATGGAGGCCTCGTCCACCACCAGCAGGCCGCAGGCCAGGGGATTGTCCTCGTTGCGGGCAAAGCCGTCCTCCTGCGGGCTGTATTCCAGCAGGCGGTGGATGGTGCGGGCCTCGCGGCCCGAGGTCTCGCTCATGCGCTTGGCGGCGCGGCCCGTGGGCGCGGCCAGCAGGATGCGGGCCCGGACCTCGCCGAACAGGCGGATGATGGCGTTGATGATGGTGGTCTTGCCCGTACCGGGGCCGCCGGTGAGCACCATGACCTTGCTGTGCGCCGCGGTGCGCACGGCCTCCAGCTGTTCCGGGGCCAGCTCCAGGGGCAGGGACGCCGTGACCTTTTCCACCAGGGCCTCGGGCTCGGCGAAGCGCACGGACTTGGGCGAATGCAGCAGGCGGTGCAGATAGAAGGCCGTCCTGGCCTCGTAATGATGGTAGCGCCGCAGGTAGACGGCCACTTCCGGCGCGGGCGCCCCGTCCGCGCCGGCGTCGTCCTCGCGGAAGGCCGCGGGCAGGCGGCCGGGCAGTTCGTCCAGGCTCTCGCGCACCACGCGCTCTTCCTGCTCCAGGGCCAGCACGGCCTGCCGGGCCAGATCGCGGTCCACGTCCAGCTGCTGGCAGGCCTGATCCAGCAATTCTTCCTCGGGCAAAAAGACGTTGCCGTCGTCCGTGGCCTTCTGCAGTACATAGAGCAGCCCGGCCTGGATGCGCAGGGGATGGTCCTCGGCGAAACCCAGCTTGCGGGCCGCGGCGTCGGCCGTCACGAAACCGATGCCCCGGATGTCCATGGCCAGACGGTAGGGGTTCTCGCGCACCACGTTGAGGGCCTCGCCGCCGTAGGCGCGGTAGATGCGCACGGCATAGGCGGGCGTGATGCCGTGGGGCTGCAAAAAGAGCAGCAGGTCGCGGATGCCCCGGTGCTCGGCCCAGCTGGCGCGGATCTTCTCAAAGCTCTTCTTGCCCACGCCCTTGATCCTGAGCAGGCGTTCGGGCTCCTCGTCCAGCACGCGGATGGTGTCCGTGCCGAAGGCGGCCACGATGCGCCCGGCCATCTCCTCGCCCACGCCCTTGATGAGGCCCGAGGCCAGGTACAGGCGGATGCCCTCGCTGGTGGCGGGCAGCATCTCCTCGGCCATATCGAAGGCCAGCTGGCGGCCGAAACGCGCGTTGTTGACCCAGCGGCCGCTGACGCGCAGCTGCACCCCGGCCTGCGGATTGACCATGTGGCCCACGCAGGTCACGGGGTCGCGGCTCACGCCGCGGGCAGGCGCGCCCTTGACCCTGGCCTCCGTGGGCAGGGCCCTGTCGGGCAGCAGGCGCAGCACGGTGTAGCCGTTCTCCTCGTTATGGAAGACCACGCGCTCCAGGGTGCCGGTGAGCTCCACGGCATCGGGATCGCGCAGCAGGGGCAGATCAGCGTCCATTGTCGTCCTCCGGGGCGGGGGGGAGGGGCGGCAGGCGGCCGCCCTTACGCTGCCGCGACCACCAGAACCAGTCCCGGCGCGGGGCGGGCAGCTGCGGATCGCGGGCCTGCGCCGTCACACAGCGCAGCTGGTCCAGCAGGCAGATGTCCTGCGCCCCCTGCCGGCGGCGGAGCACCGCGAACAGGGCCTCGGGATCGGCGCGGCGCGGGGCGCCCACGCGGCCGATGCCCGGCAGGGCGAGATCGGCCACGGGGGCCGGGCCGCAACTGCGGAACAGGCCGGGGCGCAGGGGCGTGGCGTCCGGCAGCAGGGAGATTTCGTCAGACATGGCAGCCCGGATGCGCGTTTGTGGGGGAGTGGGGGAGTCCGCGGGGGAAGGGAGACCTGCGGGGCGCAGGGAACAGGGCCTTTCCCCCTCACCAGCCTGTTGCCTTAAAACCAGTCCACGCCGTCGGGCACGGGCAGGACGGCCATGCGTTCCTGCAGGAGCAGGGCGTCGGCCAGCACCAGGGCGGTCATGGCCGTGAGCACGGGCACGATGCGCGGGATGGCCGACAGGTCGTGCCGGCCGCCGATGCGCACCGTGGCGGGCCGGTCGCGGACGTCGATGGTCTGCTGTTCCTGCGCGATGGAGGCGATGGGCTTGACGCCCACGCGCAGCACGATGTCCTGGCCGCTGGAGATGCCGCCCAGGATGCCGCCCGCGTGATTGCTGGCAAAGCGGCCGCCGGGCAGCATGGGATCGTTGTTCCGCGAACCGGTGAGGCGCGCGGCGGCAAAGCCTTCGCCCACCTCCACGGCCTTGACGGCGCCCACGCCCATGAGGGCGTAGGCCAGGCGGGCGTCCAGCTTGTCGAAGCAGGGCTCGCCCAGACCGGCGGGCACGTTGCGCGCCACCACCTGCACCACGCCGCCCAGGGTGTCCCCGGCGGCGCGGGCTTCGGCCACGCGTTCTTCCCAGAGCGGGATCACGCTGTCGGCGGCGGCGAAGAAGGGCCGCGACAGGGCCGCGTCCAGATCGCATCCCCCGGGCGGCACGGCGATGCCGCCCAGTTCCACGGCCCCGGCCACGATTTGGATGCCGCGCGTGGCCAGCAGCTTCTTGGCCACGGCCCCGGCGGCCACGCGGGCCACGGTCTCGCGCCCGGAGGAGCGCCCGCCGCCGCGATAGTCGCGGATGCCGTGGAACTTCTTGAAAAAGCCCCAGTCCGCGTGCCCGGGCCGGAAGACCTCGGCCAGATTGCCGTAATCGCGGGAGCGCTGGTCCTCGTTGGCGATGTGGAAGGCGATGGGCGTGCCGGTGGTCAGGCCCCCGAAGACGCCGGAAAGGATGCGCACCGTATCCGATTCCTTGCGCTTGGTGGCCGTGGCGCCCTGTCCGGGCTTGCGCAGGTCCAGCTCGCGCTGCAGGTCGGCCTCGCTCAGGGGCAGGCCCGCGGGGCAGCCGTCCAGCACGCCGCCCAGCCCGGGCCCGTGGGATTCGCCGTAGGAAGTGAGGCGCAGGATGCGCCCGAAGGAATTGCCCGCCATGTCAGACCTCCGTGCTGCGGGCCGCCGTGCGGGGCAGGCCCAGGATGATGGCCAGGATGCCGGCCACGGCCAGCAGCATGCAGTACCAGTTGTTGATGGTGATCTCCAGCGGCGAGATGCGCGCCAGCGAGCCGGCCAGCAGCAGCTGGGCGGCCCAGGGGATCAGGCCCTGGAAGACGCAGGAAAAGATGTCCAGCAGGCTGGCGCTGCGGCGCGGGTCGATGCCGTTCTTGCGGGCGATCTCGCGGGCCAGGCCGCCGGTGAGGATGATGGCCACGGTATTGTTGGCCGTGCAGATGTCGGCCAGGCTGGCCAGCAGGGCGATGCAGGATTCGCCCACGCGCGGGGAGCCCCGGCGCGTGGTCTTTCCGGCCAGGCGGCGGGCCAGGGCGTCCACGCGGGCCAGCAGCCAGGCGATGCCGCCGTGATAGCGGATGAGCTCGCCCAGGCCGCCGATGAGCATGGACAGGACCATGATCTCGTTCATGCCGGTGAAGCCCTTGTAGATGTCCTGTCCCCAGCGCAGCAGGCCATAGGGCACGATCTGCCCGTCCGCGCCGGGCACGCCGCAGAAAAGGCCCACCAGACCGCAGAGCAGGATGCCCGCGGCCAGGACGATGAAGGCGTTGAGGCCGGTCAGGGCCAGCACCAGCACGGCCATGTAGGGCAGGACGCGGACCGGCTCGAAGTCGTGCAGGCTCACCTGGGTGCCGCCCGAGGCCGAGGACCAGAGCAGGGCCACGGTGAGCAGGGCGGCGGGCAGGACGATGAGGAAGTTCATGCGGAACTTGTCGCCCATCTCGCAGCCCTGGGTGCGGGTGGCGGCGATGGTGGTGTCCGAGATCATGGACAGGTTGTCGCCGAACATGGCCCCGCCCAGCACCACGCCCATGAGCACGGGCACTTCGATGCTGGTCTGGGCGGCCACGCCCAGGGCGATGGGCGTGATGGCGGCCACGGTGCCCATGCTGGTGCCCATGGCCGTGGACACGAAGGCGCCGATGAGGAAGAGCCCGGGCAGGATGAAGGCCGGCGGCACCAGCGAGAGGCCGAGGTTCACCGTGGCGTCCACGCTGCCGATGGCCGTGGCCGTGGCGGCGAAGCCGCCCGCCAGCAGGTAGATCATGCACATGGTGATGATGTTGATCTCGCCCACGCCGGTGAGGAAGATGGTGATCTTCTGGGACAGGCGGGCGCGGCCCTGCATCAGGGCCAGGGCGATGGCGGGCAGGATGGCCACAGTGGCGGAGAGCTGGTAGAAGGCCATGTCCACACCGGCCAGGCTCAGGCTCAGGCCCGTACCGATGAAGATGAGCAGGAAGAGCAGCAGGGGCAGGACGGCGGCGAAGGAAGGCGGCACTTCCTGCCCTTCCTGCGGGGCTGTACAGAGTTGCGGATCCATGAGGCCTCGGCAGGCGGAAGGGGTGGATGGGCAGCGGCGGGACGCGCGGCGTCCGCCGCTCTGCGGAACGGTCAGGGGCTGCCGCGCACCGGGCACGGCCGGGGATGGCGGACCATCCGTAACCAGTCAGTGTACTTGATTCGCACGGGGCTGGCAAGCGGCCCCGTAGCGGCCACGCAGGCCGCCGGGAGAGGCCCGCGCTGACCGGCCCTGCACTGCCGCGGATCGTCGCTGGTGGCCCGCGCAGGCCGGAGCCCCGTCAGGAGGCGGAGAGCCGGGACCGCAGCGCCATCGAGGCGGCCCTGCGCAACCACCCCGGCTCCATGGAGGATGCCGCCAGGAGCCTGGGCTGCAGCCGGCAGACTCTGTGGCGGAAAATGAAAAAATACGGCATCCAGCGCTGACTGTTGCACTTTTTGTCGCGTTCTTAACAGATTGCAACATATATTTAACGGATTTCGATACACATCCTGAAAGAAACACCTTATCCGCTGTTTTTTATCTGCGGACAAGGTGTTTTTTTGTGCGCTTTTACTCCTTTTCTCCAGATATTTCATGGCGAATTCTAAACATTTTCCAGAAAATATGAACGGTTCTTTAACAGTTGGCACGCTTGTTGCTATAACTATTTATTAGCTTCTGACGTCGTGGGCGAGCGGCGGCTGGGCGGGCTGCAGGAGGGTCCTGCGGCAAGACTCTACAATCTTTTAGGAGGAGATTCAATGGGTAAAACGAAAGTCCAAAAGATCGGCTTCCTCGTAGGCATCATCGCCATGCTGGTGATCGGCTTCATGCCGACCCCTGCGGGGCTGTCCCTGGTGGGCCAGCGGGTGCTGGCCGTCACCGTGCTGATGTCTTCTGGATCACCGAGGCCATGCCGATCCCGTTCACGGCACTGCTGCCGATTTTCCTGTTCCCGGTCATGCAGATCACCGGCTCCAAAGGCCAGAATGACATCACGCTGTTTGCGCACTATGCATACTCCACCTGCTACCTGCTGGTGGGCGTGGGCTTCCTGTCCGGTGCCATGGTGAAGCACGGCCTGCACAAGCGCATCGCCCTGGGCATCGTCAGCAAGGTGGGCAAGAAGCCCACCACCCTGATCCTGGGCTTCATCATCGCCGTCAGCTTTGTGTCCATGTGGATGTCCAACACCACCGCCACCGTCATGATGCTGCCCGTGGCTCTGGCCATTGCCAGCACTCTGGGTGATGAG
>NZ_CASDOY010000012.1 GCF_949282365.1 uncultured Desulfovibrio sp. | reverse complement strand
GTCATCTGGCCCCCGTCGCTCTCCCGCGTCGTCTCCGTGCCTTCTCCGCACCTGTCCGCGCTGCCCTCCTCCCTGTTCCGCCCTTCCTGCGCGCCCTTCCTGGCCGGCCTCCTTCACAGCCCCGCCTGCCGGCCGACGGCTGCCGCCGGACCCTTGCGCGCGGCAGCCCCCGCTGACGGCCCCGCTCGCGCCGCACGGCACCGGCCACAAGCTGACCGCTCTGCAATGGCCTATCTTCTTCCTCCGGTGCCGACACGGCGACGGAACGCCTTTCCCCTGCCATGCACATGGACGGTGGCCTGCCGCCTGTACATGCAGCCCGCCCGGCGGGACCGGCGGGGTCTGGTCAGCGCCCGGACCTTCCGCTTGCGCCTGCGGACCGCACCGGCGGGGAGGCGCGAACAGGGCGCGGGGCACAAGGGGGAGAGGCCGCGGACAAAGGAAAAGGCGCCCCGCCGCAGCGGAGCGCCTTGCAAGTACAGGAGCATGGCCCGGGCGGGCCTGCCGGAGCGCAGCCTACTGGGCCGGGCTCTCATCCATGTCGATGATCCGTCCCTGCAGCCAGATGTAGGCATCCACCTCGTCGCCCACCTGGGGCTCGTAATCGCGCAGGACCATCTTGCTGGCATAGAGCGGCAGCACCATGTCCGGGCGCTGGTCGAAGGGGAAGCGCACATAGAGGACCTTGATGTCCATCTTTTCCAGCTTCACGTCGTCCACGCGCTCCACCTTGGTGCGCACCTGGTATTCGGCGAAGCGGCGGCCGGGCATGATGAGCTGGCGGCCGGTCATGGAGAGCTTGAGCGGCGGCACGTCCAGGCGGGTCTTGCCGGGATTCTCGGCCAGCCACTGGGCGGCCCAAGCCTCGTACTGGGGCCCCTGGGTGATGTTCACATCATCCAGCAGGGCCTTGCGCAGGGCGATGGCCAGACCGGCCAGCAGGAAGGACTGGGTGACGCCGGGGGTCAGGTCGTCCTTGTCGCGCAGGTACAGGGGGTCGTAGAACCACATGGGTTTCTTGCCCTCGATCATGCTCACGGCCACATTGGCACCGCCGCCCTGGCTCCAGGGGTGGACGTCCTCCACGGTCAGGTCGTTGGGCAGCCCTTCCAGGAAGGGCACGGCGGACAGGGGCTTGAACTTTTCCCCTTCGTCGGCGTGCATGAGCACGGCGGCGCGCGAAGGCTGGTCCTTGGGCCAGGCCATGAGGACATATTCCTTGCCGCCGCGCGTCCACTGCCAGGCAGGGCGCGTGCCGCCGTCGTGCAGCACGGTGCCCACCACCTGGGGCATGACGGCCATGGGATCCTGCCCCAGCAGCACGGCCCAGGCATCGCCCAGGGCTTCATCATGCTGGCGGTTCTCGCCGCGCAGCATGGCCTTGAGCTCTTCCTCGGAGGGCTTGCGGGCAGCGTCGGCGTTGTCGGCAGCTTCCGCCACGGGGACGGTTTCCTGCACGTTTTCCTCGGCCTGTGGGGCCTTGCTCTTCTTGGTCATGGCTTGTGCCTCCGGTTAACGGCGCTCGCCCCTGCCGCCGCGATCGCCACGTTCGCCGCGATCACGACGCCCGCCGCGATCGCCGCGCTCGCCACGGCTGCCGCGGTCACGCTGGGGACGGGCGGTCTCTTCGGGGTTCCAGGGATGGCCCTGTTCTTCCAGCAGCACGGCCTTGCGGCTGGCGCGGATGCGGTCACCATTGATCTCGATGACCTTGACCACCATGTCTTCGCCCAGATGGGCCACGTCGCCGGGCTGTTCCACGCGGTTCACGTCCAGCTGGGAGACGTGCACCAGGGCTTCCACATTGGGCAGCACTTCCACGATGGCGCCGATCTCCATGATCTTCTTGACCTTGGCCGTGTAGTTCTTGCCCAGTTCGGGGCGCTGGTCATAGTAGGTGACCATCTCGCGGGCCTTTTCCAGGGCGTCGGCCGTGGGCGCGAAGATGGACACGCGGCCGGAATCCTCGATGTCCACGGAAGCGCCGGTGGCGGTGGTGATGGCCTTGATGTTCTTGCCGCCGGGGCCGATGATCAGGCGGATGATGTCGGGGTTGACGAAGATCTCGGCATGCTGGGGCGCGTAGCGCGACAGCTCCTTGCGCGGTTCGGGCAGGGCCCTGGCCATCTCGCCCAGGATGTGCAGGCGGCCTTCGCGGGCCTGCTGCATGGCCTGGCGCATGATATCGGTGGTCAGGCCGGTGATCTTGATGTCCATCTGCACGCCGGTGACGCCTTCCGCGGTGCCGGCGATCTTGAAGTCCATGTCGCCCAGGGCGTCTTCATCGCCCAGGATGTCGGTGAGCACGATGAACTTGTCGCCTTCCTTGATCAGACCCATGGCCACGCCGGCCACCGGGGCGCTGATGGGGATGCCCGCGTCCATGAGGGAGAGGCAGCCGCCGCACACGGCGGCCATGGACGAGGAACCGTTGGATTCCACGGTCTCGGAGACCACGCGCACGGTGAAGGGGAAGTCGGCGTCGGCGGGCATGACCGGACGCAGGGATTTCTCGGCCAGGGCGCCGTGGCCGATCTCGCGGCGGGAGACGCGCACGGGCTTGACTTCGCCCACGCTGAAGGGCGGGAAGTTGTAGTGCAGCATGAAGCGCTTGGTCACGTCGCCGGTGAGGCTGTCCATGCGCTGTTCGTCCGTGGAGGAGCCCAGGGTGGTCACCACCAGGGACTTGGTCTCGCCGCGGCGGAAGATGGCCGAACCGTGGGCGCGGGGCAGCACGCTGGTCTGGATCTGGATGGGGCGCACGGTCCTGGTGTCGCGGCCGTCGATGCGCGTGCCTTCGTTGACGATGCGGGCGCGCACCAGCTTCTTTTCCAGATCGCCGATGATCTCGCCCACTTCCTTGAGGGCCTCGCTCTCGGCCCAGGCGGGGTCATTGAGCAGGGCTTCCATGACCTTGTCCTTGACGGCCTTGCGGGCGTCCTTGCGGGCCAGCTTTTCCGGCACGCGCATGGCCTCTTCAAGACCGGCCTCGCGGGCCAGTTCCTGCACGCGGGCCACCAGCACCGGATCGTCCTGATGGGGGGTGAAGGGCATCTTTTCCTTGCCGGCCAGCTCGCGCAGCTTGAGCTGGGCGTCGATGAGCGGCTGGATCTCCTTGCGGCCCCATTCCAGGGCGTCGATGATCACGTCCTCGGGCACGAAGGTGGCTTCGCCTTCCACCATGGTCAGGGCATCGCGGGAAGCGGCGAAGACGATGTTCAGGTCGCTGCGCGACTGTTCCTCAAAGGTGGGGTTGAGCACGAACTGGCCGTCGATGCGGCCGATGCGGCCGCCGGCCACCGGGCCTTCGAAGGGCAGGGGCGAGAGCATGACGGCGGCGGAAGCGCCGGTCAGGGCCAGCACGTCGGATTCGTTCTCCTGGTCGGCGGAAATGACGCTGGCCAGCACCTGCACGTCTTCGTTGAGGCCCTTGGGGAACAGGGGACGGATGGGGCGGTCGATGAGGCGGGAGACCAGGGTCTCACGCTCGGAGGGACGGCCGATCTCGCGGCGGAAGAAGCTGCCGGGGATGCGCCCGGCGGCGTACATCTTTTCGGAATATTCCACGGTCAGGGGGAAGAATCCCTTGTCGAACTCCAGAGGCTGGGAGCAGACGGTCACCAGCACCACGGTGCCGCCGCACTGCACCCAGACGGCGCCGTGGGCCTGATTGGCCAGCCGGCCGGTCTCGAAGATGATTTCCTTGCCGCCCACGGTGGCCGTGACGCGGGTAGGGTTGAAGATGTCCTGGATCATGTTGACCTCGTGTCGAAGGGGATTCCGGCAAAAGCGGGCAACAGCGCCCCGGCGCGGCTGCGGCCGCAGGTGCTGCCCGGTCTTCCCGGACCCCCCTTCCTGCTTGATGGTTATGAGGTGAAAAAGGCAAAAGGGGGGCCGTGGCCCCCCTTTTCAATCCATGATGATTACTTGCGCAGGCCGAGCTTGGCGATCAGCGCACGATAACGCTGAATGTCCTTCTTCTTCAGGTAGTTCAGCAGCTTGCGGCGCTGGCCGACCAGCTTCAGCAGACCCTTGTGCACCTTGAAGTGACCGGTCAGGCCTTCGATGCGGGCGGTCAGCAGGGCCACCTGCACTTCCGGGGAGCCGGTGTCGCCTTCGTGTTTGGCGTGAGCGTCGATAACCACTTTCTTCTGTTCAGCGTCCATAGCCACAGCAGTTCTCCTTTACGGATGTAAGTTAATTCCAGAGGCCCCGCAGCACGGTCCAGCAGGGACCTTCGGGCGTTTCGGAACGACGGGCCAGGGCCAGGGGCAGGCCCCGGCGCTGCAGGAGGGCCTTCCCGCCCACATCTTCCCGGCAGGGTATGGCCATGCCGTTGCGGATGCGGGCCTCGGCAGCCTCGTCCAGCTCCAGCACCGGCCAGTGGGGCAGCGCCTCGGCAAGGGGGCGCAGGTGCTTCACCAGCAGGCCCGGATCGGCCGTCAGTTCGTCCAGTCCGCAGGCCCCTTCGAGACCGAAGGGGTGACTGTACTCCCGGGTCAGTTCCGTGAGCACGGCTCCGCATCCCAGTCGCATCCCCAAGCTGTGGGCCAGGGAGCGTATATAGGTGCCGGAACTGCAAGCGACCCGAAAGCGTACAAACGGCAGCTCCATCTGGAGCACGTCCGCTTGCGAAATCTCCATGCGTTTGACCTTGTGGGGCACGTCCTTGCCCTTGCGCGCCAGCTTGTACAGGGACTGGCCCTCGTGCTTGGCCGCGGAATAGGCGGGCACCTCCTGCTCGTGCAGGGTCAGCCAGCGGGCCACCTCGGCGCGCACCTCGGCTTCGCCCACCTGCTGCCAGGGCGCTTCTGCCAGCACCCGGCCCTGGATGTCCCAGGTATCGGTGGTGAGGCCCAGACGCAGCTGCCCGCTGTAGACCTTGCCGCCGTCGGCCAGCAGGTGCGAGGCGATCTTGGTGCCCTGCCCCAGCAGTACCAGCAGCACGCCGGACGCCATGGGATCCAGGGTGCCGGCATGGCCGATCTTGCGCTGGCCCAGGCGCTTGAGCGCCGCAAGGCAGCGGGCCGACGTGGGGCCAGAGGGTTTGTTGAGCACCAGGACGCCGTCCAGCTGGGGCAACGGCGCCGCTTTGCGTGCGGGGGGAGTCTGCTCGGTCATACGCAACAAATAATAATAACAGGCCTGCGGCATGAAGTCAAAACCGCAGGCCTATGGCGGCAGGCAATAGCCTGTTGCCGGGCAAAGGTCAAGCCCTTTGTGGCCCGAAGGGAAGGCGCCGCAGCGCTGCCGGCCCCGGAAGGAGCGGCGGCCGCGCGCCCGCCTAGGCCTTGTCGGCCTCGGCCTTGAGGGCCTCGGCCTGGGCCGCGGTGGCCAGGGCCTCGAACAGGGGCTCCACTTCGCCTTCCATGATGCGGTCCAGGGAGTACAGGGTCAGGTTGATGCGATGGTCCGTGCAGCGGCCCTGCGGGAAGTTGTAGGTGCGGATGCGCTCGGAACGGTCGCCGGAGCCCACCTGGGCCTTGCGGTCGGCCGAAAGCTCGCTGTTCTGGCGCTCGCGCTCGGCGGCCAGGATGCGCGAAGCCAGCACCTTCATGGCGCGGGCCTTGTTCTTGTGCTGCGAGCGTTCGTCCTGGCAGGTGACCACGGTGCCGGTGGGGATGTGGGTGATACGCACGGCCGATTCGGTCTTGTTGACGTGCTGGCCGCCCGCGCCGGAAGCGCGGTAGATGTCGATGCGCAGGTCTTCGGGGCGGATCTCCACGTCCACTTCCTCGGCTTCGGGCATCACGGCCACGGTGGCGGCGGAAGTGTGGATGCGGCCCTGGGTCTCGGTGGCGGGCACGCGCTGCACGCGGTGGGTACCGGCCTCGAACTTGAGGTGGCTGTACACGCGGTCACCGGAGATGAGGCAGATGATTTCCTTGTAGCCGCCGCTGTCGGAAGGGGATTCGCTCATGATCTCCACCTTCCAGCCCTTGATCTCGGCATAGCGGGTGTACATGCGGAAGAGGTCGGCGGCGAACAGGGCCGCTTCCTCGCCGCCGGTACCGGCGCGGATCTCCAGGATGGTGTTCTTTTCGTCCAGCGGGTCCTTGGGCAGCAGCAGGACCTTGATCTTGTGTTCCAGCTCGGGCAGCTCGGCCTCGGCCGCGGCGATCTCCTCCTGGGCCATGGCCTTGATGTCCGGGTCGCTGTCGTGCAGGAGCTGCTTGTTGTCTTCCATCTCCTGCCGCAGGGTACGGTGGCGGCGGAAGAGTTCCACCACGTCGCGCAGATCCGCATGCGCCTTGGTCAGCTTGCGGTACTGTTCCTGATCGTTGTAGACGTCAGGCTGGGCCAGCGCCTGTTCAAGCTCCATGTATTTTTTTTCAAGACCTTCCAGCTTGGCAAACATGCGAACTCCAGAAAAAGCTGTGCACCCGCCCGGAGCGACTAGGCGTCGCGCCGGTAGGGCGCCGTGATGATGTTGTCCCCGGCCTGCTCGCCCAGAGCTTCGCGCAGGGCCACCACGGCCACGTCGAGCTGGCGCTCGTCGGGTTCGGCGGTGGTCATGCGCTGCAGGGTCAGGCCCGGGGCCCGCAGCAGCGTGGCCAGGAGGCCGTCGGGCATGCGGGCGGCGTAACGGATCAGCTCATAGGCCAGCGCGCTGATGGGCACCATGAGCAGCAGTTTGAAAACAATGGTCAACACCTGCTTGGCCACCGCGCCTTCCGGGCAGTGGATGAACAGCAGCAGCGGCACCAGCACCGCATGCAGCAGGATGGCGATGCAGATGACGAAGAGCAGGAAGGTGGTGCCGCAGCGGGGATGCAGGCGGCTCATGCGGGCCGCCGTGGCGGCGTCCACGTCGCCCCCGGCCTCGAAGGCATGGATGACCTTGTGCTCCGCGCCGTGATACTGGAACACGCGCCGGATATCGGGCACGAAGGAGATGGCCCAGATATAGCCCATGAAGATCAGGCACTTGAACAGGCCGTCCCAGAGGTGGAAGCTGAGCCCCTCCACCCCGCCGCCCAGCTCCAGCCACTGCATGACCAGGGACAGCAGATGCGGCACGATGACGAACAGGACCACGGCCAGGGCCAGGGAAAGCACCAGGGTCAGCACCAGATGCCAGCCCTTGAGCTCTTCTTCCTGGCTGTCGGCCTGATGTTCCGCAGAGCGGTTGAGCGCCTTGATGCCGTTGACCAGGGTCTCGATGAGCACGGGGAAGCCGCGCACGAAAGGCTTTTTCAGCCAGGGATGCCGTGTCAGCGAGAACCAGGGCATGCGCCGGGCCACGATCTCGCCGTCGGCACGGCGCAGGGCCAGGGCATAGGCGTCACCATTGCGCATCATGACGCCTTCCAGAACGGCCTGCCCGCCCACCGTGGGGCAGGAGGACGTGAGCATCAGGGAAACAAGACGGGACAGGCGCATAAACTCCCTCAAAAAAACGCCAAGCCTCCGGCGGGAGCGTGAAACCGAAGATTCCATCGCCTCCGCCAGAGGTGGGATAACGTGCGCGTTCAGAAAACGCGGGGCAGCACACCGCTTGCGCGGCAGCGCCTACTTCTTTTCAAATTTGGCGTACTTCTTGCGGAAGCGGTCGATGCGGCCGGCCGTATCCAGGAAGCGCTGCTTGCCGGTGAAGAAGGGATGGCAAGCGGAGCAGACTTCCACATGCACCTGTTCGCCCTTCGTGGAGAGCACCTGTTCCTGATTACCGCAAGCGCAGGTAATGGTGGCGTTGAACACCTTGGGATGGATATCTTTCTTCATGTCCTTACCTCGTATGGCAACGGCATACGCCGTCAATGATCGTCTTCTGCGCGGCTTTTGCGCATCAGGGCCAAAACCAATAGCCCATAAATGCAGCTTTGGCAAGCCCCCTGCCCCGCAGGGCGGCCTGTTTTCCCGACTTTTTTTGCGCCCTGGCCCCCAAAAGCCGCGGGGAGCGTCGCCCTCCTTCCGGCAGGCGGCCGCGCATCATACCCCGGCACGGCGGGCACGGCGAGGGGACGGCAGGCAGGACGCGGGAAGACCTGCCGCGGTCCGGCAGACGCCCCGATGCCGCAGGCCCGCGCGCCGGTTGCCAGCGCCGGGCCGACAGGCTACAGTGCGGCCATGTGTGCAAAAATCGCCCGCCAGCGCGCGGATCAACTGGTCTTCATGCAGGGCCTGGCCGAAAGCCGCGAACAGGCCCGCCGTCTCATCATGGCCGGCAAGGTGGCGCTCTCGTCCGCGGGGCTGCCCCCCGGCGCGCCGCCGCAAAAGGTGGACAAGCCCGGCCACCCCTACCCAGAGGGCACGCTCTTCGAGCTGCTGGGGCAGGAGCGCTTCGTCAGCCGCGGGGCCTACAAGCTGCTGACCATCCTGGACAATTTCAGGCTCGACGTGAGCGGCATGGTCTGCCTGGACGCGGGCGCCTCCACCGGCGGCTTCACGGACTGCCTGCTCCAGCACGGCGCGGCCCGCGTCTATGCCGTGGACGTGGGCAGGAACCAGCTGCACGAGAAGCTGCGCGCCGACACGCGCGTGGTCAATCTGGAGGGCGTCAACCTGCGCGCCGCCGCCCCCGGCCTCATCCCCGAGCCCGTGGATCTGGTGGTGGCGGACGTCTCCTTCATCTCCCTGACCCTCATCCTGCCGCCCTGCATGACCTGGCTCAAGCCCGGCGGACTGGCCGCCGTGCTCATCAAGCCGCAGTTCGAGCTGGGCCCCGGCGAGACCGTCAAGGGCGTGGTGCGCGACGAGGCCGCCCGCCAGCGCGCCGTGGACAAGATCGTGCGTTTCTGCACGGAAACCCTGCATCTGGAGAGCCGGGGCGTGCTGCCCGCGGCCATCAAGGGCCCCAAGGGCAATCAGGAATACATGGCCCTGTTCGCACGGCCCTGAGCCGTCACAGGCTTTTCAGCGCGGGCGGATGCATGGCGCCGCCCGTGAGGCCCGGCAACGTGGCCGCCAGCGGCGCCCCGCAGCAGTCCGCGTGCACCGTCGCGCAGCCACGCGACCGGCCGTCTGCCGGCGCCCGCCCGCCGCAGCAAAGGCCATGCGGCATGGGCTGCCCCCTTCGCCCGCATGCGCCGCAGCCTGTTCGACAAGCTGGCGCAGCCCGTGTGCGCAGCGGCCGGGAAGGGCCCCGGTCTGCCGCGGATGTCGTGAGCACGCTGCCGGCGATGTCCTGCCACAGCGGCCGGCCAGCCCGGCCATGCGCCTGTCCGTCTGCCCTGCGGCATCCCCACGATCATGGAAAAAGCCCGCTCCCTCGAGGGAGCGGGATTTTTTGCGATCAGGGTCCCTGCGGCGTCCGGCCCGCGCGGGCCAGCGGCGGGAGACCTGCAGACGGCCGTCCCGGCGCAGCAGGCCGCAGGCGCAGCCCGAAAGGCTGTCGGCCAGCGGCAGGGATTCCTGCGCGGGCAGGACAGCCAGGGCCGTGGCCAGGGCGTCGGCCTGCATGCAGGTGGGCGCCAGCACGCTCATGCTGCCCAGTTCCGGGCTCTTGCCGGTGCCGGGATCCAGCAGGTGGTGATGCCGCCCCCGGGCGTCATAGGTCATCTCATAGCCGCCGGAGGTGGCGATGGCCTGATTGTAGAGCTCCAGCACCTGCGGATAATGGCCGCGCTTCTGCGGGTCTTCCACGGCCACGCGCCAGGCCAGGCCCGGGGCCTTGTGGCCGCGCGCCAGGATGTCGCCGCCGGCATTGATGAGATGGTTCTCGCAGCCCGCGCGCAGCAGCACGGCGGACATGGCGTCCACGATATGGCCCTTGGCGATGCCGTCCAGGGTCAGGCCCATGCCCTGTTTGCCCAGGCGCAGGCCGCTGCCGTCCAGATGCACGGCACGGGCGTCCACCAGGGACAGCGCGTCGCGCAGCTCGCCGGCGGAAAGGACCAGCTCGCCCTGGGGATCGCTGCGGCTTTCCAGCAGGCGCACCAGGGGCAGCACCGTGGCGTCGAAGGCCCCGCCGGTCAGGCGGCTGACGCCGCCGGCCCGCTGGAGCACGGCGCGCAGTTCGGGCGGCACGTCGCGCAGGCTGCCCTGGCTGTTGAGCACGCCCAAGGGGGCCGCGCCGTCGTGACGGGTCAGCAGGCCTTCCAGACGGCGGCCCTCGGCAAAGGCCAGGTCCATGGCGTCATGGGCCTGGGTGGCCGGTGCGCCGGCCACGGTGATGCTCACCATGGTGCCCATGAACAGGGCCGTCTGCTGCACGGGAGCGGCGGCGCGCGTCATGGCGCGGGCGGGGACGGAGGGCAGGACGGAAGCGGCGCCCGTCAGCAGCAGACCGCTGCCGGCCAGCGTCCAACGCAGGAAATCTCGGCGGGAAGTCTTAGGCATTGCAGTTCTCCTGTGCAGGGGTACGGGCGTTCTTGGCGGACGCGGCCACCACATCGCCGCCGGAAGCGCCGCCGTCACCGTCGGCATCGTCCTTCACCTTGGCCACGCTGGCGGCTTCGATGCCCGTGGGGCAGGTACGCCGCAGGATATGGCGCGCACAGGCTTCCACGCAGGCCTCGCCGCAGTCGGGACCGTAGGAAAGGCACTTGATCTGGTCCACCACCATGCGGCCGTCCACGTTGCTCACGGCCTTGGCCGGACAGGCCTTGACGCAGCGGCCGCAGTTGATGCAGCCCGCGTCGCAGACTTCGGTCACGGCGCGCAGCTTTTCGCGCGTGTTGCAGAACACGGCCACACGATGGCGGCGCGGGGCCAGTTCCAGCACGCCGCGCGGACAGGCCGTCACGCACATGCCGCAGCCCGTGCAGCGGGTCATGTCCACGCGCACCACGCCGTCCCTGACCTGCATGGCGTCGAAGGGACAGACCTGGACGCAGTCGCCAAAGCCCATGCAGGACCAGTGGCAGGTATCGGTGCCGCCGCGCAGCATGGCCGCCGCCGCGCAGGAGGGCATGCCCTGGTACTGGTAACGCAGGGCCACATTGCCGGCCAGCTTGTCGCAGCGGCGCAGCGAGAACAGGGGCTCCGCCTCGGCCACGGTCTTGCCGGTCAGCTCGCCCACGGCGATGGCCGTATCGGCGCCGCCGGCGCAGCATTTGTTGGCCGGGATGTCAGGGTCGGAGACCACGGCCGCGGCATAACCCTCACAACCGGCGAAACCGCAGCCACCGCAGTTGGCGCCGGGCAGGACCTCCAGCACGGCCTCCACCCGGGGGTCTTCCTTGACGTAGAAGACCCGCGAGGCGATGGACAGCAGGATGGCGGCCACGAGCCCCAATCCGAACAGGGTGATGATGGAAACAAAAACCATATATGCCTCTCCTTGCCGCCCAGCGGCAGTCAAAAGCCCGTAGTCCGCGCTACTGCGCCATACCCTTGAAGCCCATGAAGGCCAGCGACATCAGGCCGGCCATGATCAGGGCGATGGGCGTGCCGACCATGGCCTTGGGCAGGCGGCAGGTATCCAGCCGCTCGCGGATGCCCGCCATGAGCAGGAGGGCCAGGGTGAAGCCCACGGCCGAAGCCGCGCCGTAGAGCACGGAGGTCAGCAGATCGTATTCCTCGCGCTGCACCAGGATGGTCACGCCCATGACGGCGCAGTTGGTGGTGATCAGCGGCAGGAAGATGCCCAGGGCCGAATACAGCGGCGGCACCATCTTCTTGAGGAACATTTCCACGAACTGCACCAGCGAGGCGATGACCACGATGAAGACGATGGTCTGCAGGTAGCCCAGGTCGAAGGGCTCCAGCACATAGCGCTGCATGAGCCAGGTACAGGCCGTGGCCACGATGATGACGAAGATCACCGCACCGCCCATGCCCAGGGCCACGCCTTTTTCCTTGGAGCAGCCGAGGTAGGGGCAGTTGCCCAGGTACTGGGCCAGCACGATGTTGTTGACGAAGATGGCCGAGATGAAAAGCTGGAAGATATCCATACGCGCATCCTTGCGAAAGCCCGGGGGCTACTGTTCCTGACGCTGCTGGAGCATGCTGCACGCCTTGCAGCCGCCGCAGCTGGAAGTTTCCACCATCTGGCCGCCCTTGCGGCGGGACTGCCAGACATTGATGACGTTCATGGTGGCCAGGATGAGACCCAGACAGACGAACGCGCCGGGGGCCTGCACCATGATGGTGAACGGCTGGAAGCCGTCCCACATGACCGGATGGCCGAACCAGGTGCCGTTGCCCAGGATCTCGCGCAGCGAGCCCAGGAAGGTCAGCGACATGGTGAAGCCCAGGCCGATGCCCAGGCCGTCGGCCACCGAGGCGGCCACGCCGTTCTTGGCGGCGAAGGCCTCGGCGCGGGCCAGGATGATGCAGTTCACCACGATGAGCGGTACGAAGATGCCCAGCTGCTGGTAGAGCGGATAGGCATAGGCCTGCATGAGCAGTTCCACGGCCACCACCAGCGAGGCCGCGATGACGATGAAGCAGGCGATGCGCACTTTCTTGGGGATGATGCCGCGCACCATGGAAATGATCATGTTGGAAAGCACGAGCACGAAGATGACCGCCGCACCCATGCCCAGACCGTTGTTGGCGGAGTTGGTGACCGCCAGCGTGGGACACAGGCCAAGGACCAGCCGGAAGGGCGGCAGGTCCTTCCACAGCCCCTTGGTGAATTCTTGCATGACGCTGCTCATGGCTGGCTCCTTATTTGCTGCCCCAGGTCTTGAGGATTTCCGGCTTGAGGGCCGTGTAGGTCTGCGCGGCCGAGTTCACGGCCGTCACCGCCCCCGTGGAGGAGATGGTGGCGCCGGAGATGCCGTCGATGCTGCCGCCCTGGCTCTTGAGGCCCACAGGCGCGGCGATGCCCCTGAACTGTCCGGTGAAGCCGGGTTCCGCGATGCGCATGCCCAGACCGGGCGTTTCCTTGAGGGTGGTGGTGCCGATGCCGGCCAGCGTGTCGTTGGCCACATTGAAGCCCACCATCACGCCCACGTCGCCGCCGTAGCCCTTGCCCTTGGCTTCCAGGGCCACGCCCACCAGCTGCCCGCCGCGCATGGCGGGGAAGACCAGCACGCGCCCCTTGTCCGTCTCAAAGGCTTTGCGGTCGGCAATGGGCTGGTTGTCGATACCAGTGAACACCCCGGCGATGGCCGGTCCCTGCACATAGGTCAGCACCTGTTCCTCGATGACGGGCGCGGTGACCATCTTGAGGTAGGAAAGGGCGAAGCCCGAAAGTCCGCACAGGGCTGACAGAACGACGATCATTCGCAGAATATCGGCCATGGCTAGCGCACTCCAAAGGGTTTGGGCCGGATGGTATCCAGCAGCGGGGCCACCAGATTGGCCAGCAGGATGGCAAAGGGCACCCCGTCAAGGTAGATGCCGTACTTGCGGATGGCCATGACCAGCGCGCCGCCCAGCAGACCGTAGAGGAACATGGGCAGGGGACGCGAGGGCGCGTTGGCCGGATCGGTGATGAGGAAGAAACCGCCCAGCATGACCGAGCCCGTGCAGAGGTGGAACAGGGGCGAGGCGTCGGTGGTGGGGCTGCTCATGTAGAAGACGGCCGCCAGACCGGCCACGCCGGCGAAGAAGCCCAGGGCCGGCTGCCAGCGGATGAAGCCGCGGGCCGCCAGCAGGGAACCGCCCACGAAGAGCGCGCCCACCTGACCGGCGCCCAGGCCGCTGATCTGCTGGCCCAGCAAGAGGTTCTGCAGGGGGATGTGGTCGGCATCGGCCCAGCCGAAGAACTTGAGCCGCACCAGCGGATCCACCAGATTGGCGGCGTTGAGCTGCACGGCGTTGGGTTCCATGAACAGCGGGAAAGAGACGAAGAGCACGGCCCAGCCCACCAGGCTGGTATTGACCGGGTTGGCGCCCAGGCCGCCGAAAGCCATCTTGCCCAGGCTGATGGCCACCAGCGGCGCCATGACGGCGATCCACCAGGGCGCGTCGGCCGGCAGCAGGAAGGCCAGCAGCAGGCCGGAACACACGGCGGTGTAGTCGTCGATGGACAGCTCGCGGCCCATGAGTTTCTGGCAGGCGGCCTCGGTGAGCACGGCCACGGCCACGCACAGGGACATGACGCGCACGGCGGGCAGTCCCCAGGTCCAGACGGCCCCGATGACGGCGGGCAGCAGGGCCACGAGGGTCATCAGGCTCTGGCGGCGCACGGTGCGCCCGCAGTGCCAGTACGGCGGGGCGCTCATGGCCAGCAAGACGGAAGATTGAGCGGCAGCGGGCATCAGTTTTCTCCTTCCTTGGCTTCGTCGGCGGACTGCGCGCCTACGGGACGCAGCTCGCGTTCTTTCAGACGGCGGGCCTCATCGGCCTGGGCCAGCTTGTGCTTGGCCAGACGGATGTATTGCAGCACCGGACGGCGGGCGATGCAGACATAGCCGCACAGGCCGCATTCCAGACAGCAGTCCACATGTTCGTCGCGGCAGCGCTCGTGCAGGGCGAATTCCGCGTTGCGGCTCAGCATGCTGGGGCTCAGGCGCGCGGGGCAGATGAGCACGCAGGCCCCGCAGTTGATGCAGGGGCTGTGGCCTTCCATGGGCGGCACGGTGCCCGCCTCCACCACGAAGACGCCCGTGGCGCCCTTGGTGATGCTGCGGTCCAGACGGTCGATGCTCTCGCCGCGCAGCGGGCCGCCGCGCACCAGGGTGTCGCCGCTGTTGAGCTTGATGTGGGCGAATTCCAGCAGCTCGCCCAGCATGCTGCCTTCCTTGACGATGTAGTTGCCGGAGTGGGTGTAGCTGCCCAGGGTGATGACCGACTCGATGAGGGGCAGCCCCGTGCGCGCCACGCGCCCCAGGCTCCAGACATTGTGCAGGCCCACGATGCCCACGCCCTCGGGATTTTCCTTGCCGGTCACGGTCTTGACCAGCAGGGCGTTGACGCTGGCGGGGTAGCGGGCCGTCACCCGCACCACTTCCACGTCGTCGAAGTGCAGGTGCAGCTCGCGCGGCACGGCCAGCAGGATGCGCTTGGCCGGGGTCAGGCGGCGCAGCACGGCCAGACCGGCGCGCAGCGTGCTCTGATGGGTCAGGAGCATGGGTTCGGCCCAGGTGACCCCGGGGTCGGGGTTCAGGCCGTTGATGATCAGGGTCTCGCACTGCTGGCCCAGGGATTTGGTGTTCAGGCCCAGGCTCTTGAGCAGCACGGCCAGTTCCTGGCCCGTGCGTTCGTCATTGAGCAGGTCCACCTTCTCCACGCTGTCGGCCTGGGCGCGCAGGGCCTCGTCGGGCTCGATGGCCTCCACGAACAGGCTGCGCTCGGTGACGTCGGTGATGCGGCCGAAAATGGGCGAAAAGGCGTCCCCCTTGAGCGGCGAGGGATGCACCGCCAGGCGCATGCGCGGATAGACCAGCGCCTTCTTGGTCACGCCCTCGACGAGCTTGTAGCCCTCGCGGTTGAGGCGCACGCGGCGCGGTTCCGGGCCGTCGCTGTAGCGTTGCGTCACCCCGTACACCAGGTGGAAACGCGGGTCCTGCAACATCTGGAATACTTCTTTCATACCCGCCTCGCTACTTGGTATGGCACTGGGCGCACTTGTCCTTGCCGAAGGGGCCCTTGCCGAGCTTTTCATGGCATCCCATGCACTGGCCGTGGAAGGCGTCCATGCGACCGGGGATCAGCTTGTCCGCGCTCTTCTGCACATGGCAGACCGTGCAATCAGCGTACAGGGGATCGACCTTGCCCTTCACCGCTTCGGCGTCCTTGCGGGTGGGCTTCAGTTCATGACAGTTGGCGCAGCCCTTGGCCTTGCCGAACATGTCCTGGTGGCAGGTGGCGCAGCGCGCGTGCACGGCATCGGCCAGGACGGGCGGCGTGCCGGGCTCCGCGGCCTTCCAGGCGGGGCGGGCGCCGGCGTCATGGCAGTTGGCGCAGTTCTGCGGTTCGGGCTCGATGCCCGTGTCCGCGTGGTGGCAGGAGGTGCAGTCCACGCCGAAGTCCTCGGCATGCTGCCTGTGGCCCCACTGCCTGGCCGCCAGCGTGTAGTGATGACAGGTGACGCAGCTTTCCTGGGGATAGCTCTTGGCGTGCCCTGCCTTGAAGGCATCGTCCAGAGCCACGCCATGACAGCTGGCACAGGCCAGGGCCTTGTCCGGCGTCTTCTGCAGGCTCTCGTGATGGCAGGTGGCGCAATCTTCCTTGAGCAGCTGGCTGTGCTTCTGATGGTCGAAGACCACGGGACCGCCTGCGTTGTCGAACAGGATGCGGCGCGTGGCAGGTTCCTTGTCCCCCGCGACCGGGCCCGACGGCAGCAGATAGCCGACGATCCCCGCCACGGCCAGGACGACCGTCAGGATGGCGATGGAAAGATAACGTTTTTGCAATGCCTTGCCCCTCTTCCAAAAGGTGAACGGGATGGGAGCTCCGGCGTCCTGCCCGGCAGGAGCATGGCGCCGTTCGGGCCCCGGCAGGGACGTTTCCATCCCGCTGCGCCCTTGCGAACTCCGCAGCCTTCTTCGCGGCGGGCCCTCCCCCCACGGGAAAAGCCGCTTTCGGGCAGGCGGCGGGAGGTCCCCCGCAGCGGGGAACACCGGCCCCGGGCTGCCTGCCTCAGGCTATGTCACGATCATATCAGAGGGCGCGCCGGGGCGCGCCCCTTGATGCTTGTTGATGCCTACACGACGAAACGGTCGTCCTTGGCCACCTCTTCCCGCACGATCTTGAACAGCACGGGGCTCAGCAGCAGGACGCCGGTCAGGTTGGGCAGCGCCATCAGGGCGTTGCAGGTATCGGCCAGCAGCCACACGGCGTCCAGGGCCAGCACGGAGCCCACGCCCACCGCCAGGCAGTAGACCACGCGGAAGATCATCTGGGCGCGGTCGCCGAAGAGGTAGATGGCGCAGCGCTCGCCGTACACGCACCAGCCGAGGATGGTGGTGAAGGCGAAGAAGCTCAGGCAGACCGTCACCGCGAACTGGCCCACGCCGGGCAGGGCCTGCTCGAAGGCCATGGAGGTCATCATGCCCGCGGAGGCGGAACCGGCCGTCCAGGTGCCCGTCACCAGGATGACGAAGCCCGTCATGCTGCAGACGATGATGGTATCGATGAAGACGTCGAGCATGCCGATGGAGGCCTGCACCAGCGGGGTCTCGGCCGTGGAGGCCGCATGGGCCATGGGCGCGGTGCCCAGGCCGGCTTCATTGGAGAAGATGCCGCGGGCCATGCCCTGGCGGATGGCCATCATCACCGTGGCGCCCACGAAACCTCCCGTGGCCGCCGTGGGCTGGAAGGCGTCGGAGATGACCCACCAGAAGACGGAGGGCACCTTTTCGATGTTCATGCCGATGATGAGCAGGCACATGAAGACGTACATGATGGCCATGAAGGGCACGATCTTGCCGGCCACGGCGCCGATGCGCCGCACGCCGCCCAGCAGCACGGCCACGCACAGGGCCACCAGCAGCAGGCCGCAGAACCAGGCGGGCAGGCCGAAGGTGCCGGAGATGTTGTCCGTGATGGCCTTGGCCTGCACCATGCCGCCCGTGCCGATGCAGGCGCAGATGCCGAACACGGCGAAGCAGGTGCCCAGCCAGACCCACTTGGGTCCCAGGCCGTTCTTGATGAAGTACATGGCCCCGCCCACCCAGTTGCCGGCGGGGGTCTTTTCACGGAAATGCACGGAGAGCAGGACTTCGCTGAACTTGGTCATCATGCCCACCAGGGCCGTGACCCACATCCAGAACAGGGCGCCGGGGCCGCCGATGGCGATGGCCAGGGCCACGCCCACCACGTTGCCGGTGCCGATATCGGCGGCCAGGGCGGTCATGAGGGCGTTCCAGGGCGAGATCTCGCCCTGTTCGGACTGGTGGGAGCGCCCCTGCCACAGACACTTGTAGGCCCGTATCCAGTTACGGAAAGAGAAGCAGCGCAGAGCAATGTTCAGATAGACGCCCGTGCCCACCAGCAGGATCAGCATGACCGGGCACCACAAAAAGCCGTTAAAGGTTTCCAAAAGCTTGTAAAGCTGCTCCACAGCCACATCCTCCCGGGGCTCGCCCCTGTCCTCTCGTTGCTGTCTTCCACCGGCAGGCTCCCGCCGGATGGAATGTCCGCACCACAGCGAATGGCGCAATCACACATTAGCACGCTTTGTGCGTCGCTGCAAAGGGGCGGACTCTGCTTCATGCCGGTTTTGTACGGAAAAATGCGCACTTTGTTATGTAATGCACATAGTTCCGCTATGACTGTTTACACAAACAGCCAAAATTTTTTCGCATTGTTTAAGAAATAATGAACAAGCCTCACAAAAGAACATGATAAAACTGTAGATGAAAAAAATGATACTTTATTTTTTTGTGTTATTGCGTCAAAGACATATCCGGCACACAAGTCCATATGCGTACAGTTTTTTTATTTTGCAGTAGCATGACGGCTCCACGGCCGCACTTTTCCGGCGGCTTTCGGCTGTCACATTTTGCAATGAAGCCGGACAAATTTTTTGCAAAATTTTTGAAAATTTTTCTCTTGTCCCCTGTTTCCCTTCCCTTTTTTCCCTGGCCCACGGGCCTGCGGCCGGAGACCGGCAGCAAAAAAGGCAGCCCGAAAGCTGCCTTTTGTCATTCACGGTCCCCCGCGACGTCTGCTGACGGGACAACCTTCATCCGGCCGTGCCGGGAGCAGGCCGGTCGCGCTGTCAGGCCGCCGGACTAGGCTTTGGCCATTTCCACCAGTTCCTTGCGGGTGAAGAGGGAGTGCAGTTCGTAACCGGCTTCCTGCAGCTTCTCGCGGCCGCCTTCCTCGCGGTCCAGGATGCAGCAGACGGCCACGATCTCCAGACCGGCGGCGCGCACGCGGTCGCAGGCCTTGAGCAGGGAACCGCCGGTGGTCACCACGTCTTCCAGCATGGCCACCTTGTCGCCGGGCTTGAAATTGCCCAGACCTTCCACGAACTGGCCGGTGCCGTGGTCCTTGGCCTCCTTGCGCACCAGCAGGCCGTTGAGCGGGCGGCCCGCTTCGTGCGAGATGGCGGTGGTGGCCGATACCAGCGGGTCCGCGCCCATGGTCATGCCGCCCACGCCCACCACGGGCACGTCCTTGAGCAGGTCGTTGAACAGGGTGCCGATGAGCCAGGAGCCTTCGGCATGGAGGGCGGTCACGCGGCAATCGAAGTAATAGTCGCTACGGCGGCCGGAAGCCAGGACGAAGTCGCCTTCGCGGTAGGACTTTTCCACCAGCAGGCGGGCAAGACGACGCTTGATCTCCAGAATGGACTGCTGCACGGGAGCCTCCTAGTTGCCGAAGACGCGCTTGTAGATGACGTCTTCGTATTTGAGATAGTAGGTGGGATCGAAAAGTTCGGCCAGCCGGGCGTCGCCCAGGCGCTCATGCATGTCGGCATCGGACTTCACCAGTTCGGGGAAGGGCTTGCGGGTCTCCCAGCTCTGCATGGCCAGACGCTGCACGGCCTCATAGGCCTTCTGGCGCGGCAGGCCGGTGGCGATGAGGGCCGTCAGCACGCGCTGGGAGAAGTACAGGCCGTAGGAGCGTTCCATGTTTTCCTTCATGCGCTCGGGCTTGACCACCAGACCGTCCAGCAGGCGGCAAAGGCGGTTGAGCACATAGTCGGCCAGGATGGTGGAGTCGGGCATGATGACGCGCTCCACGGAGGAGTGGCTGATGTCGCGCTCGTGCCAGAGGGCCTGGTTCTCCATGGCGGCCACGGCGTTGCTGCGGATCAGGCGGGAAAGGCCGGCCATGTTCTCGGCCGAGATGGGGTTCTTCTTGTGCGGCATGGCCGAGGAGCCCTTCTGGCCCTTGGCGAAGCCTTCTTCCACTTCCAGCACCTCGGTGCGCTGCAGGTGGCGCAGTTCCACGCACAGGCGCTCGATGCCGCCGGCCAGGATGGCCAGGGAGGTGAAGAAATGGGCGTAGCGGTCGCGCTGCACGATCTGGGTGGAATGCGGGTCCACGGCCAGGCCCAGACGGGCCAGGGCCTTTTCCTCCAGCTCGGGCGAAAGGAAGGCGTAGGTGCCCACGGCGCCGGAGATCTTGCCCACGCGCACGCTCTCGATACCGGCCTTGACGCGCTCCAGATGGCGCTGGAACTCGGCATGGAAGCCGGTCATCTTGAGGCCGAAGCTGGTGGGCTCGGCGTGGATGCCGTGGGTGCGGCCCATGCAGAGCACGCCCTTGTGCTTGCGGGCCAGGGCCTCGAGGGAGGCCAGCACCTTCTCGATGTCTTCCACGATGAGCTTGCCGGCCTGCACGAACAGATAGCCGTTGGCGGTGTCCACGATGTCGGAGGAGGTGCAGCCCAGATGGATGTAGCGGGCGTCGGGGCCCACCTTCTCTTCCAGGGAGGTCAGGAAGGCGATGACGTCATGACGGGTGGTCTGCTCGATCTCGAGGATGCGTTCCACGTCGATGTCGGCTTTCTCGCGGATGGTCTTCACGGCCTCGGCGGGGATGCGTCCCAGTTCGGCCCAGGCCTCGCACACGGCCACCTCCACCGCCAGCCAGGCGCGGTAGCGGTTCTCCAGGGTCCAGATGCGGCCCATGGCGGGCCGGGTGTAGCGGTCGATCATAAACTACCTCACGCGGAAGGGGTCGACGAAGAAGCGGCGGAAGAGCCCGTGCCGCCTGACGTGCTACCGGAAGAGCTGCCGGCATCGCCGCCGGACGGGGAGGCCTTCGCCGGCGCGGAGGCGGGAGAGGAAGGGGCGGACGTGCTGTTCTCGTCCTTGATGCCCTTGCGGTAGCCGTAATCGCTGACATACCAGCCGCCGCCCTTGAGCACGAAGGACGTGTGCGACATGACCCGCGGCGAGGACGTGCCGCACTCGGGACAGGGCTCCTGGGCGTGCATGTCGGTCACATGGGTCCATTCTTCAAAGACTTTCTGACAGTTGGGACACTTGTATTCGTAAATGGGCATAGCAATAACGCCAAGAACGGCCACGACAGCCCCTTTGCCCGGGGCCATCGGCCGTTAGCTGAAATTCGCGGCTCCCCGCAGGGAACCGGCATGGACTGTCCGCGGGGACTAGGCCTTGGCGGCCTTGGCTTCGCGCACGCGCTGCTTCAGACGTTCAGCGCGACGATGACGGCGGCGGTCCAGTTCCTTCTTACGCTCGATCTTCTTGTGAGCCATGGTTTCCTCCACGGGGGGAATGCCCCCATTGAATTTTGGTAGAAAAGCATAGCCCAAAGGTTTTTCAAAGTCCAGCATGGAGAACGATACGACGGACAGGCCCGTCCGCACGGCAGGAGCCCCGCCTTGCCGGGATCGTCCCGGCCCTGTATCGTGGACAGGTGCCTGCAGGCACACGGATACCGCGGAGGAAACATGAAAAAACTGCTCGTCCTTGCCGTCTTCTCCTTGCTGCTGTGTGCCGCCTTTCCGGCACAGGCGGATGATATCCTGGCCTCAAAAAAGCCGTCCCCTCCACGGCAGGTCTCCGCGCCGCTTTACAGCAGCCTGACCGTGCCGCAATTGTGCGACCTGCTCAAGCAGTGGGACAGCTCGTGCCGGGCCGAACCCGTGGACGATGTCGTGAAGATCCGCCTGGACGGCATCAATGCCCTGTTCCTGCTCAATGACGAGCGCGACTCGCTCCAGTATTTCGTACGCTTCGAAAGCGATGTCCCCCTGGATCACGTCAATCTGTGGAACACGGAATACCGTTACGCACGGCATTATGTGCAAACGCTCGACGACGGCACCAGGGTCATCAATATGGAACTCGACCATACCCTGTGCGGCGGCGTCAGCAAGAAAAACATCTTCGAGTTCTTCGAACTGGCACGGCTGCTCACGGCCACCCTCAAGCAGAACCTCGAGAAGTGAGGCCCTTCCCTGCCGGGGCCTGCCGTGTCAGGCGTCTCCGGCGCGCCGGTCCCGGCGTCATGCCCTTCCGCGCACGGGGCCTCCGGGCCCCGTTGCCAGCGGCCCGCTTCTTGCCTACACTGCGCGGTCATGAAACATGTCATCATCTATACCGACGGCTCCTGCCTGGGCAATCCCGGCCGGGGCGGCTGGGCCGCCATCCTTTGCCTGGCGGGCAGCACGGCCCGCCGCGAACTGGTGGGCGGCGCGCGCCTGACCACCAACAACCGCATGGAACTGGGCGGCGTCATCGCGGCCCTCTCCGCCCTGCGCGAAGCCTGCCGGGTGGACCTCTACACCGATTCCAAATACGTCTGCGACGCGGTGGAAAAAGGCTGGCTGGCCGGCTGGCAGAAGCGCAACTGGGTCAAGAGCGACAGGAAGCCCGTGCTCAACGTGGACCTCTGGCAGCAGCTCCTGCCCCTGCTGCGCACCCATCAGGTCAGCTTCCACTGGCTGCGCGGCCATGCCGGACACCGCGAAAACGAACGCTGCGACGAACTGGCCCGCGCCTTCGCCGCCGGTCCCGACCTGCCCGAGGACACGGGCTTCACGGCCGCCCAGGCATGATCCCGCGCCCCGCCCATGAGCGACATCCTGTCCCCTGATCTCCTGTCTTCCCTGGCCCAGCTCCGGCACGGCCTGCTCTGGCCCCTGCTGCGCCTGCTGCTGGGCCTGTGCGCGGGCCTGCTGCTGGCCAACCTGCTGGAAGCCCTGCGCTGGACCCGCCACCTGGCCCGCCTGGCCACGCCCCTGGCCCGGGCCGCCCACCTGCGCGAAGTGGCGGGCGCGGCCTTCTCCCTGGCCTTCGTCTCCCCGGCGGCCGCCAACGGCCTGCTCTCCGAGAGCCACCGGAACGGCGAGCTCGACGGCCGGGAACTCATGCTGGCCAACCTCTTCAACAGCTTCCCGGCCTATCTGGTGCATACGCCCACCATCTTCCTGCTCACCTGGCCCGTGCTGGGCTGGCCCGCCGTGGTCTATGTGGGCCTGACCCTGCTGGCCGCCGTGGGCCGCACCGGCCTGACCATCGTCGTCTCCCGCCGCCTGCTGCCCCCGCCGCCGCCCGGCTGCGCGGCCTGCGCCGCCGCCACGGACACGGAGACCGGCTGGCGCGCCGCCGCCCGCAAGGCCTGGAAACGCTTTCGCCGCCGGGTGCCCAAGCTGGTCTGCTTCACGGTGCCCGTCTACATCATCATGTATCTGTTGCAGCGCTACGGCCTGTTCGCCGCCGCCGAAAGCTGGCTGGCCGCCCATATGGGATGGCTGGCCTTCCTCAAGCCGCAGGCCGTGGGCATCATCGTCCTGCACCTGGCCGCCGAGCTGGGCGCGGCCCTGGGCGCGGCGGGCAGCGTGCTGCAGACCGGCGGCCTTGAGCCCCGCGACGTGGTGCTGGCCCTGATGGTGGGCAACATCCTGTCCACGCCCATGCGCGCCATCCGCCACCAGCTGCCCGCCTACGCCGGTTTCTACCGGCCGGCCCTGGCCCTGCGCCTGATCCTGGCCAACCAGGGCCTGCGCGCCGCCAGCATGGCCGTGGTCACCCTGCTGTACTGGTGGGCCGCATTTTAGTAAGGAACAGCCGGGAGGGCGGGGAAAACTTTGGGGCAACGGTCCTCCTTCTCCCCCTCGCGCGCCCCTCCCCTGTCCCAAACCGTCATCAGGGGGACAGACGGGGACGGGGCGTGTACGGGCAACGTACGGCCTGTCCGCAGGCAGGGCGGTCGTGCCCGCACGGACGCCATCCGGGACCGCAGGCCGGCCCCTGTCCGCCGGGCGGGGATGCCTGACGGCGAACGCCCCGCTATCCCCGAAGCCCCGGCAGCCGCACTGCCCGGCCAAACATGAGGAAACGAGCATGAACGAGACTCCCCGCCAGATCCACTGCGTCAAACCCGAATACAGCGGCGCGCGCGTCACCGTGCGCCTGCAGCCCGAAGACCACTGGCTCTCCATCCCCCGGCCCAAGACCTCCCGCCAGCTGCTGACGGCCCTGGGTCTGGCCGAGGAATGCGCCCTGGTGGCCCGCGACGGCGAACTGCTCACCCCGGACCGCCAGATCTGGCCCAATGACGAACTGTTGGTGCGCAAGGTGGCCAGCGTGGGCTAGACCCGTCCCTGACGGGGAGGGAACATGATCAGCCGCGAAGAGATCTTTGCCCATGTGAAGACCGCCTTTTGCACGGAGCCGGACTATCCCTGGCCGCAGTATCCCCGCTATGCGGTGCTGCGCCATCGCCGGGGACGGAAGTGGTACGGCCTGATCCTGGACGTGCCCAGGAGCAGGCTGGGCCTGGACGGGGACGGACAGGCGGAGATCATCAACCTGCGCTCCGACTGCGTGCTGGACCTGCTCATCGACGGCACGCCGGGCATCCTGCCCGCCTACCACATGAACAAAAAGAACTGGATCTCCGTCATCCTGGACGGAGGCATCACGCACGAGGCCCTTTACCGGCTCATCGACGAAAGCCACGCCCTGACCAGGAGCAGGAGCGCCCGGCCCCGCCGCGACGGGACGTCCCGCGCGCAATGAGCATCCGGGATGGGACGAGGCCGGGAAAGCGCAGCCCTCCGCCCCGTCCCTCATATCGACATTTGGCCCATTGCATGGTACTTGCGGCAGATGTTCGATTTTGCATTCAACGCGCAGCGTTTCGCTGTCTACCTGATCCCCACCCTGCTCGGCATCATCCTGCACGAAGTGGCCCACGGCTGGATGGCCTCCCGCAGGGGCGACCAGACCGCCCGTTTCCTGGGCCGCCTGACGCTCAATCCCGTTTCGCACTTCGATCCGCTGGGCGCGGCGGTCTTCCTGCTCACCAGCCTGGGCACGGGCTTCATCTTCGGCTGGGCCAAGCCCGTGCCGGTCAATGTGCGCAACCTGCGCGACCCGGCGCGCGACATGATGTGGGTGGCCCTGGCCGGCCCTGTGGCCAACTTCGCGCTGGCCGTGCTCTTCGCCCTGATCCTGGGGGGCGTGGTGGCCCTGCTGCCCGGGCACGAGATATCGGACACCACGCGCTACTTCCTGCTGGTGCTGGTGGCCGGGGTCAACATCAACCTCTGTCTGGCCTGGATCAACCTGCTGCCCATCCCGCCGCTGGACGGCAGCAAGATCGTGGCCTATTTCCTGCCGCCGCGCGCCGCCTGGGCCTATATGGACGCCGGGCGCTACGGCTTCATCATCCTCATCCTCCTGCTGGCCACGGGCCTGCTGGGCAGGATACTCGGACCTCTCATCGGCGGCGGCAGCGACCTGCTGCTCTCGCTTGTCGGTATCAAGTAAGTAACGGAACTTCTAAAGGAATCTTGCAATGAGCACTGTTCGTCCGCGTACGGTTTCGGGCATGCGTCCCACCGGGCCGCTCCATCTGGGTCACTATTTCGGCGTCCTCAAGAACTGGGTTGAGCTCCAGAACAGCGAGGAAGCCTACTTCTTCGTGGCCGACTGGCACGCCCTGACCAGCGATTACGCCGATCCCTCCAACATCGCCACCAACGTGGAAGAAATGGTCAAGGACTGGGTGGCCGCCGGTCTGGACCCCGAAAAGTGCGTCATCTTCCGCCAGAGCTCCGTCAAGGAACATGCCGAACTGAGCCTGCTGCTCTCCATGATCACGCCTGTTTCCTGGCTGGAACGCAACCCCACCTACAAGGAACAGCAGCAGCAGATCACCAACAAGGACCTGGGCAACGCGGGCTTCCTCTGCTACCCCGTGCTCATGGCCGCGGACATCCTCATGTACCGGCCCCACGGCGTGCCCGTAGGGGAGGACCAGCTGCCCCACATGGAGCTGACCCGCGAGATCGCCCGCCGCTTCAACTACCTCTACGGCGGCGATTTCTTCCCCGAACCGCAGGCCATGCTCACCCCGGCGGCCAAGTGCCCCGGCCTTGACGGCCGCAAGATGTCCAAGAGCTACAACAACGGCATCTTCCTGCGCGACACCATGGCCGACATCGAACCCAAGGTGCGCGGCATGTTCACCGACCCGGCCCGCCTGCGCAAGAGCGACCCCGGCAACCCGGACGTCTGCAACCTCTTCCCCTACCATGTGCTGCTGGCCAGCCCCGAGGAACAGGCCGAGATCCGCAGCGGCTGTACGGCCGCCGGCATCGGCTGCGTGGAATGCAAGAAGCGCTTCCTCAAGAATCTGGAAGCCTTCCTGGCGCCCCTGCAGGAACGCCGCGCCGCCCTGGCCGCCCGGCCCGGCGCCGTGGCCGAGATCCTGGCCGCCGGCAACGAACGCGCCCGCGCCTTCGCCTCCGTCACGCTGGCCGAAGTGCGCGCCAGGATGGGGCTGTAAGCGCCTTGAAGTGGGTCGGCATCGACTACGGCCTGGCCCGCACGGGCCTGGCCGCCACGGACCCGGAAGGCATCATGGCCTATCCGCTGACCACCATCCGCCTGGCCGACTACGCCAACCGCAAGGAGTTCCTGGCGGCGCTGGCCGGGCGGATCCTTGAGGAGCGCCCCGACGCCGTGGTCATGGGCCTGCCCCTGCTCGCCGACGGCGGCGAAAGCATGACCACGCGGCAGGTGCGCAACGTCACCGAACGCCTCAAGCGCCGCGTGCCCCTGCCCTTTTATTTCATGTCCGAGCTGCTCAGTTCCGAGGCCGCCGAACGCGAACTGCGCGAGGCCGGCCGCACGGGCCGCCGCTGCAAGGCCGTGCTGGACCAGCAGGCCGCGGTGCGCATCCTGGAGTCCTTCCTTTCCCTCAGCCCCGACCAGCGGAGACCGGCATGAAGACCGCACTGCGCATCCTGGCTGTCCTCTTCCTGCTGGCGGCGGCCGCCGCCGGCTGGCTGGGATACGAGGCCTGGACCTTCCTCAAGACGCCCCCGGCCACACCCGGGCAGGAGGCCTTCTTCGACGTGGAGCCCGGCGCCAGCGTGCGCCGCGTGGCCGACCGCCTGCAGGAGCGCGGGATCATCACCGACGCGCGCAAGTTCCTGCTCCTGGCCCGCTACAAGCAGTGGGACAGCCGCCTGCAGGCCGGGCGCTTCGCCCTCAACACGGGCTGGCTGCCCGAACAGGTGCTGGATACCCTGGTCAACGGCCGGCCGGTGCTCTTCCGCGTCACCGTGCCCGAGGGCCTGACCTGGTGGCAGACCGGCAAGCTGCTGGAGGAGGCCGGGCTGGTGCGCTTCGAGGACTTCCGCGCCGTCATCACGGACCCGGACTTCCTGCGCCACTACGGCATCCCCTTCGAGACGGCCGAAGGCTTCCTCATGCCCGACACCTATCTGCTCAAGAAGGCCGATACGCCCGACAGGGCCCAGGCCCGCAGCGTGGCGGGCCGCATGGTGGACAATTTCTGGCGCAAGGGCGACGCCCTCTGGCCCGGCGGCAAACGGCCGTCCCGCGCCGAGCTGCGCCGCCTGGTCATCCTGGCCTCCATCGTGGAGAAGGAGACCGCCTTTGCCGACGAGCGGCCGCGCGTGGCCGGCGTCTACGCCAACCGCCTGCGCATCAACATGCTGCTCCAGGCCGATCCCACGGTCATCTACGGCCTGGGTCCCGGCTTTGACGGCAATCTGCGCCGCACGCATCTGGACGACGCCGGCAACATCTACAACACCTACCAGCGTCCCGGACTGCCGCCCGGCCCCATCTGTTCCTTCGGCGCCAGCGCCCTGGCCGCGGCCATCGCCCCCGAGGAACACAAGTTCCTCTACTTCGTGGCCATCACCGACGGCGGCCGCCACGCCTTTTCCACCAACCTCAACGACCACAACCGCGCCGTGCGCCAGTATCTCAGGAACCGCCGCGCCCAGCGCCAGCCATAACAGGAAGGCACGTCATGAAGTATTTGATCATGGAAGATTTTTCCGGCCAGCCCGTGCCCTTTATCTTTCCCCGCCGCGTGGACCATGCCGACATGCGCGACCAGCTCCCCTACGGGCAGGTCATCTCCGCCGGTGTGGTGGAACACGGCCCCGAGGGCTTCTCCTGCCACGGCGGCAACGCCGAGCTCAACGTCAAGGCCCGGCCCGAACAGGACGCGGCCATCATCGCCGAGGCCCTGCGGGTACGGTAAGGGCCCCGTCAGGAAAAGGCCGCTTGCGGGAAGGCTCCCTTTTTGCCGAACGCCCAAAAGAGCTTCCTCTCCCCTGAGCCCCCCATCCTCCCCCCAAGGCGTCCCCTCTGCGACAGGCCCGGAACTGGGCAGTCCCGGGCGGCAGCCTAGGGACGTGCTCTCTGCATGTCGCGCATGCCAAACCGGAGCATCCCCTGCCCAAACCCGCCACAAGTGCTTTCTCCCGTTGGAAGCAAGCCCCAGCCCATGGGACATGGCCCCTGTAAAAAGGACGCGCCCGCGAGAATGCTGTCTCGCGGGCGCGTTTCGTATTTTTCCGGGGAAAATGCCGCCCCCCACCCAAAAACCTCCCCTTTCATCAAAGCGCGCCGGGGAGGGGGCGTTTGAGGGGGGGACCGCCTCTCGCGCCAGCAGCGACCGGATGGCGGCCGCAGGCCGTGCCCGTTGGCGACGCAGGAACATTACGGGCATCGACAGCAATGATGAAGGGATCCCCCCTCAAAAAAACATCACCCCCGGCGGTCAAAAAAGCCGCTGACCGCCCCTTCCACCATCCCGGCCCCGCCGAAGCCGTGGGCCTCCAGCACCTGCCGCAGCCGCGGCAACAGGGCGGCGGGCAGGGTGGCGGCCTGCAGGAGCGGCGCCGGCGTCAGGCGCAGACGGAAATCCCCCAAGCCGGGCAAGGCGGCCAGGTCGGCTTCGGCAGCGGCCAGACGGGCCAGCAGGGCCGGTTCAGGATGCATGCCGTAGGCCAGCCGGGTCAGCAGGCAGGGCCGGGCGGCCTGTTGCGGGTCGTCCAGGCCCCAGGCCGCGCCCAGGCGGCGCAGATCCTGTTTATTGAGCCCGGCCAGGGCCAGGGGCGAGAGCACCCCCGCCTCGCGCACGGCGCGCTGTCCGGGCCGGAAGGCGATCAGATCGTCGGCATTGCTGCCGTCGCAGAGGATGCGGCAGCCGCCCGCAACGGCCAGGGCTTCGCGCAGACGGCGCATGAGGGCCCGTTTGCAGGCATGGCAGCGCTCGCGGCTGTTCGCCGCCACTTCGGGCAGGGAAAGGGGATCGTGCCGCACTTCCAGCAGGGGCAGCCCCTGCGTCCGGGCCCAGCGGCGCGCCGCCACGCTCTCGCCCTGCGGCACATGCGGCCCCGCGGCGTGCAGGGCCAGCACGTCGCAGCCCGCGCGCCGCAGGGCGAAACAGAGGAAACGGCTGTCCAGCCCGCCGGAAAAGGCCACGGCCAGCGGCCAGCCCCGCAACGCGGGCAGCAGGGCCTGCCAGCGGGCCTCGGGACCTACCACGTCAGACGGACCTTGGCGCCCTTCGCGGCCATGACTTCCTTGCACTGACGGATGCTGTACTGCCCGTAATGGACGATGGAGGCGATGAGCGCCGCCGAGGCGCCGCCCCTGCTCACGGCGTCGTACATGTGTTCGGGCGCGCCCGCGCCGCCGGAGGCGATGACCGGGATGCTCACGGCGTCCACGATGGCCCGGGTCAGGGTCAGCTCGTAGCCGTCGCGGGTGCCGTCGGCGTCGATGGAATTGACGCAGAGCTCGCCCGCGCCCAGCTGCTGGCAGGTGCGCGCCCATTCGATGGCGTCGATGCCCATGCGCCGGCGGCCGCCCTGGATGACGATCTCGTAGCCGGAGGGGATGCCCTCGCTCACGGGCACGCGCAGCACGTCCATGCCCACCACGATGGCCTGCGAGCCGAAGGCCGCCGCGCCGTCGGCCACCAGATCGGGATTGCGCACGGCCGCGGAATTGACCGAGACCTTTTCGGCTCCGGCATTGAGTACGGCGCGCATGTCGGCCACGGAGGAGATGCCGCCGCCCACGCTGAAGGGGATGAAGATCTGCGAGGCCACGCGCTCCACCACATCCAGGAAGATGCCGCGTTCCTCGGCCGAGGCCGTGATGTCGTAGAAGACGATCTCGTCCGCGCCTTCCTCATAGTAGCGGCGGGCGCTCTCCACGGGGTCGCCGATATCCACGTTGCCCTGGAACTTGATGCCCTTGGTCAGACGGCCCGCACGCACATCCAGGCAGGGGATGACTCGTTTGCTAAGCATGGCGCACCTCGTTGCAGTACTCGTAGAAATTGCGCAGGACGGTCAGGCCGGGGCGGCCGCTCTTTTCCAGATGGCACTGCACGGCCCAGAGGCCGTCGCGGCCGTAGACGGAGCAGAATTCCCGGCCGTAGACCGTGGTGGCCATGACCAGCTCGGGCGCGGGCTCCACATAGTAACTGTGCACGAAGTAGAATTCCGCACCGGCTTCGAGGCCACGCAGCAGGCGGCCCGGGCGCACGATCTCCAGGCTGTTCCAGCCCATGTGCGGCACCGGCGCGGGGCTGCCGTCCTCTTCCTTCATGTGGTCGGGGAAGCGCACGCAGCGGCCGGGCACGATACCCAGGGTGCGCATGTCGTTCTCCTCGCTGTATTCCAGCAGGATCTGGCAGCCCAGGCAGATGCCCAGCAGGGGCTGGCCCTGGTCCACGGCGCGGCGCAGGGCGCTGTCCAGACCGGCGGAGGCCAGGGCCTCCATGGCCTGCCCGGCGGCGCCCACGCCGGGGAAGATGATGCCCTGGGCCTGTTCCAGTTCCGCAGGGTCGGCTGTGATATGGCAGGGGATGCCCAGATGCTCCAGCGCGCGGCGCACGCTGGTCTGGTTGCCTGCTTTGTATTCGAGAATGGCGAGCATGAAAGGATCCTTTGCTGCACGGTGACGGGAAGATATGAATATACGCCTTTCGCCCGGCGCAGGCAATGCGGGCCCGCGCCGCCCGTCCGCTCCCGGCATGGCCCCGGTTGGGCCCCGGCTGTCATCCGCCCCCTGTTCCGGCAGCGCCGATGCATGACCGGGCACCCGGGCACCGACCATCCCGCCGCAGGAAAAACGCTGCGGGCAGCGTGAACGGGGCCGGCCCGGGCCATCTGCGGCTTCAGGCCGCTCCCAGGCCAAATTCATCACTATTTTTTGTGAGAACGTGATTCAAATTAGCCGTAAAATCACGTTTATTTTATTTTTTCATTAACATTCCCTGCATATTAGCAAAAAAATAAAACGTGACAAACATATCCATATCGGTTTACTGTGGTTTCACCCCGTCGCACAACCCACGGAGGTGGTCCATGTACTTCCCCGTTTCCGGTATCGAATGTCACCCCCTGCTGCCCGTGCTGGCGGCCATGGGCATCTCCTTCGTCACGTCCATGGGCGGCCTGTCCGGCGCCTTCCTGCTCCTGCCCTTCCAGATGAGCTTCCTGGGCTACACAAGCCCCGGCGTCAGCGCCACCAACCATCTTTTCAACGTGCTGGCCTGCCCCGGCGGCATCCTGCGCTACGCCCGCGAAGGCCGCCTGCTCTGGCCCCTGGCCCTGACCGTGGCCGTGGGCACCCTGCCCGGCATCGTGCTGGGCTCGCTGGTGCGCGTCTACTGGCTGCCGGACCCCATCCGCTTCAAGGTCTTTGCCGGCTGCCTGCTGCTCTGGATCTTCTGGCGCATGCTGCGCGACCTGCGCGCGCCCTCCGCCCCCGCCCGCAAGGGCGGCCATATGGGCAGGGTCCTGGTCAGCCGCTGGGACCGCTCCCGTCTGGTCTTCAGCTTCGGCGAACAGCGCTACGACATCAGCTGCCCGCGCCTGGCGGCCCTGAGCCTGGGCATCGGTCTGGCCGGCGGCATCTACGGCATCGGCGGCGGCGCCATCCTCTCCCCCTTCCTGGTCAGCATCTTCGGCCTGCCCGTGCATGCCATCGCCGGGGCCCTGCTGCTGGGCACCTTCATGGCTTCCCTGGCCGGTGTGCTGGGCTACGGCTTCCTGGGCCTGTTCACCTCCCTGGACGGCATCGGCGCCGATCCCGTGCTGGGCCTGCTGCTGGGTCTGGGCGGGCTGGCGGGCAGCTATCTGGGGGCCCGCTGCCAGCGCTTCGTGCCCGCCCGCCGCATCAAGTGGGGACTGGCGCTCATTTTGCTCTTTACAGCACTGCGCTATCTGGGCCAAGCTCTCTAGGCGCCAGCCGCCGTCAGGGGCCGGCGCGGGCTCCGGCCGGGGCGCTCTCCCGGCCCGCCATGCCCGCGGGAGGGACTGTGGCCCCCTCCTGCCTTTGCCAACGCACCAGCCCGGGGGACCCCAGCCTGCCCCCCACCCAGAGGAAGACCATGAATCCCCCAGCTTCCCTGCCCATCGGCATCTTTGATTCCGGCATGGGCGGCCTGACCGTGCTCAAAGCCATCTCCGGCCGCCTGCCCGGAGAGAACCTGCTCTATCTGGGCGACACCGCCCGCCTGCCCTACGGCACCAAGAGCCGCGACACCATCATCCGCTACACCCTCAAGGCCGCGGGCCGACTGGTGGACGAGGGCGTCAAGATGCTGGTGGTGGCCTGCAATACCGCCACCTCCGCCGCCCTGCCGGAGCTGCGCGAGCATTTCGCGCCCCTGCCCGTGCTCGGTGTGGTCCGCCCCGGGGCCGAGGCCGCCGTGGCCGCCAGCCGCAACAAGCGCATCGTGGTCATCGCCACCGAGGCCACCATCGCCGGCGGCGCCTACCAGCAGGCCATCGCCTCCCTCTGCCCCGAGGCCCGCGTCCAAGGCCGGGCCTGCACCCTCTTCGTGCCCCTGGCCGAGGAGGGCTGGATGGACGGCCCCATCGTCGAAGGCATCGCCGGCCGCTATCTGGGCGACCTTTTCGCCCCGGACCGGCCCGACCGGCCGGACACCCTGGTGCTGGGCTGCACGCATTTCCCCCTCTTCCGGGAGACCCTGCGCCGTGTGGTGGGCGGGGATGTGCGCATCGTGGACTCCGCCGAGACCGCCGCGGTGGCGGTGGAAGCCCGCCTGCGGGAGCTGGACCTGCTGCGGCAGGACGGCGGCCCCGTCTCCTGCCGCTTCATGACCACGGACAACGTACTGCGCTTCATCCGCACCGGCAGCCTTTTTCTGGGGCATCCCCTCAAGAGCGCCGAGGTCAGTCTGGTGGACCTATCCTGAGCTGCGGCCGCCACGGGACGCCGTGACGGGCCGCCCGCCTGCCCGACGCGCCCTTCCCGGACCGCCCTTGTGCAAAAAGAGACGATCCATGCCCGGAAAACTTTGATATCCGGGCATTTTTCATTGACACGGGCCAAGGCCATAACGTATGCAAGCCCTGTCTGGCCTACATACTTGAAACCCGAAACTCTTTTTTTGGAGTGTACCTATGACCAAAGCTGAGCTTGTTGAAAAGATCCATGCCAAGGCCGGCCTGCCCACCAAGGCCAAGGCCGAAGAAGCCCTCGACGCCGTTGTGGCTGCCCTGCGGGAAGCCCTCGCTTCCGGCGAATCCGTGACCTTCACCGGTTTCGGCAGCTTCAAGGTCGTGGAACGCGCCGCCCGCAAGGGCCGCAATCCCCGCACCGGCAAGGAGATCACCATCCCCGCCAGCAAGGTTGCCAAGTTCACCCCCGGCAAGGGCCTGAAGGACGCCATCAAGTAAGATTTCGCTCAGCGATGCGGCGGCGTTCCCCCTGGGGGGCGCCGCTTTTTTTGTGCCCGCGGGCTGCCGCCGCCCCCTTTGCGCTTCGGACACAAACCTGCTATGCTGCACTGGCCGTTTCGGGCGGACAGCCGCAAGGCAGGCCCCGGCGGCAGACAGGCAGACGAAGCGCATGCCCCGGCCAGCGTGGCCGCGCGGCATGGAACGCGACCTGCCCCGGACGGAGGGGTGGCAGAGTGGTTGATTGCGGCGGTCTTGAAAACCGCTGAAGGTCCACGCCTTCCGGGGGTTCAAATCCCTCCCCCTCCGCCAAACCAGAGTCCACCAAAGTTCGTAGAAGTCCGCAAAGCCTTGAGCTGAGCGGGCTTTCTTCGTTTTTGAGGTTCGTTGAAATCCGCCAAGGTTCATAGACAGCCGCGAAATATGGGGGTACTTTTGTGGGGTACTGAGAAAAACATACCCCTTTGAAAGTCAGGAGTACCCCCAATGGCCAAGAAACTGACGGATACCGCTGTGAGGACGGCGAAGCCCAGGGAAAAACCCTACAAGGTGGCGGATGGTGACGGGCTGTATGTGCTGGTCAACCCAGGCGGCGGCAAGCTCTGGCGCCTCAAGTACCGCTTTGAGGGGAAGGAACGTCTCTTTGCCATCGGCACCTATCCTGCCGTTTCCCTCAAGGAGGCGCGGGCCCGGGCGGTCACGGCAAAGGAAATGATCGCCCGCGGCGTGGACCCTTGCGCCGCACGCAAGGCCGCCAAGGCGGAAGCCATCGCCAGGAGCCTTACCTTTGAAGTGGTGGCGCGGGAATGGCACAAGAAGAAGCTGGCGGGCTGGACGCCCAACCATGCCCGGCAGATCATCCGGCGGCTGGAGACCCTGGCCTTTCCTGATCTTGGCAGCAGACCCATTGCCGAACTGGGGGCGCCGGACTTTCTGGCTGTGCTAAGCAAGGTGGAGCGGCAAGGCCACCTGGAGACAGCCCGCCGCCTTGCCCAGATATGCGGACAGGTGACGCGCTACGCACGCCTTGCCGGGATGATCGTCGCCGATCCGGCAAGCCACCTGACCGAAGCCCTGACCACAAAGCCGGTGCGCCACCATGCCGCCATCACCGAGCCGCAGGATATCGGCGCTCTGCTCCGGGCCATAGACGACTATCCGGGGGACGTGTCCGTCTCCTTTGCCTTGAAGATCATGCCGTATGTCTTTGTCCGCTCCAGCGAGCTGCGGCGGGCCACCTGGGCGGAAATCGACCTGGACAAGGCGGAATGGCTGATACCTGCCGAACGCATGAAGATGCGGCGGCCCCACCTTGTCCCGCTTGCCCGGCAGGTGGTGAAGATGTTCCGCGCCCTGCACGCCATCACCGGCAACAGGGAGCTTGTCTTCCCCGGTACGGCTTCCGCCACGCGCTGCATATCGGATGTTGGTCTGCTCAATGCCCTGCGCCGTCTGGGCTATGGCCGGGATGAAATGACCGTCCACGGCTTCCGCAGCATGGCTTCTACCCGGCTGAACGAGATGGGCTACCGTCCTGACGTGATCGAGGCCCAGCTTGCCCATGCCGAAAAGAACAGCGTGCGGGATGCCTACAACCGCGCCCAGTATGTGGAGGAGCGCCGCCGCATGATGCAGGAGTGGGCGGACTACCTGGACAGCCTGCGGGCCGGAGAAGGGGCATAGACAGATCATGCTCCCTGCCCTGCCGGCACCTCCCCTTAGTTTATCCGTTTTTGGTGTTCCTGGTGTTCTTCGTGTTCCCGCCTTACAGCCACAAGGGTTTGCGGGCGGAACACCTTTAAGAATGCTTCGTGTTCCTTCGTGTTCTCGTGTTCCCTGCGGCCTGCGGCAAAGGCTGAGGCCACCTCCCTTGCCGGAGGCTTGCCTCTTGACGTTATAAGCCAATGACTTACAATAGAACCATGCACACACCACCTATGACCGTCGTTGAAACGCCTTCCTTTTTGCGCAGGGCCAAGGGCCTGCTTTCTGAAACGGAACGCGCCGACCTGGTGGCCTACCTTGCCGAACATCCCGACAGCGGAAAGGTCATGGAAGGCACGGGCGGCGTTCGCAAGCTGCGGTGGGCAAGAGAAGGAGAAGGCAAGAGCGGCGGCTACAGGGTGATCTACTACTTTCATTCCGAGCGCATTCCCCTGTTTGCCCTGCTGATATACGGGAAGAACGAAAAAGCGAATCTGACGCAAGACGAGAAGAACGATATGCGCCGCCTGACGGCGCTGCTTGCGGCATATGGGAGGCAAAAGCCATGAGCACGATAGGACAAGAAATCATCACCGGTCTGACCGAAGCTGTGGGCTACATGGACGGGACGGCGGACAGGGCGCAATACGGCGTGCATGACTTCCCCCCGGCCAGTGCTCCCGAACGGGTGGACGTGAAGGCCATCCGGCAAAAGCTGGGCCTCTCCCAGACCGTATTCGCGGCGGCCTTTGGCCTGTCCCTCTATACCCTTCGCAACTGGGAACAGGGCAGGAGACAGCCCGATCCGGCAGCACGGGCTTATCTGCGTGTCATCGAAGTCGCCCCTGACGTGGTGCGGCGGGCCCTGTGCGAGGCATGACCGCACGGCCCGGAGGCGCAATCTCCGGCATATGTGGCTGGCCTGTCCTGGATGGGAAGCAGCGGGGTGCCAGGACGGCCTGCTCCTCTCCCTGCCGGAAGCCATAGCCCACTATGCTTCACCAGGTGAAGCCGTGGGCCACGAGGTGGGAGCCAATGGCTTTTCCCCGGCTAGGCATGGACTAGCTACCCATGCCGAAAAGGCGGAACCCTTGCCGCCCTGCCTGGGGGATCAAAAGAGAGTGCCCAGCAAGGTACGAATATGGACAAGACTGTAGTACTTGAACAGATCGTTGCAGTGGATGACATCCTTCATCGTTGGCACAAGAGCGCCGGATTCCTGAACGGAGTTGCCGAAAGGAATGGTATATCCTTTTTTGCTCGTATTGACAGTAGAATACGCCCCACAGACGGAAAGGAAGTTCACTTTTGTTCGCTGCTCTCCAGCATATGGTGTATCGATTTTTCTAAAGAATGGTATGATACGGAAAATGTCTTTATGCGCCCTGAGGATGTGGCGGCCTATGAAAAGGAGCATCCTGAAGTTCTCTGGGAGCCTGCCCACCCAGAGGCGGAGATCATGAAGGAATATGGGGAGAATATCCCCGCCGATATCGTGCGCCGGTGGCTGAAAATGAGTCCGATGCACTTCATTGACTTCATGAACAGCGGCCAGGGTCCTGTCTGCTCATGGGAAGAAGGATTCAGGAAACATAGCGAAGAGCTTTACCCTGATGGCCCATTTTTTACTACAAAAGACTTGCAAGATGAAAATTTTACCTTTCACGTTCTTGACTGGCTAAACTGGCAGAAAGCGATGGGCGGCAGAGGCAAGGCAGCTGGTGGAGAGGAGGGCGACACGGCAACCGCCCTGCGGGGAAAAGCCTCTCCCATTGCCGAACGGGAAGCCGTCCTAAAAGCTGAGCTGGAACAGGCCCGGCAAGAGAAGGCCGCCTTGCAAGCTGAGCTGGAGAAGACCAGAGCAGAGCTGGAACAGGCCCGGCAGGGTGAAGGCCAAGGCTTGAAGTGGTACGGCCTGATTGCCGTAATAGAGCAGTGCTGGAAGGAGGGCAAGACTCCCCAGGAGACGGCGGCCTGCTTGAAGGGTGCCGGGGCCTCTTGGGCTATGATTGGCGGCCTGATGCATCCTCAAGGAAACATTACAGACTGGCAGCAGTACGGCAAGAACCTGTTCAACGGCAGCACTAAAACCTTACCGTGGTAGACCTTACCCCACCTTCCCGGGAAAAATACCACACCTCACAGACGAAAATACCACGCCTTACCCCGCTTGCTTACCACACCGCACGGTGCGCTAACCTCCTTGCAAATGCATCAAGCTGCAAGGAGGTTTTTTCATGTCCGCTACCGTTCAAAGCTCCCCCAGACCTACCCTGCCGGAAACTGGATTCCTGCGCCTGGCCGACGTGCTGCGGTTCGTGCCTGTCTGCCGGACTGCCTGGTACGACGGTGTAAAGTCCGGGCTGTTCCCCCGGCCCGTGGCTCTGGGCAAGCGTGCCCGCGGCTATCGTGTGGAAGATGTGCGCGCCCTGATCGACCGTCTCAATGCCGGTGAGGGGGCCGCCAATGCGTAATAAAAAAGCCCCCAGCTTGGCGGCGGTGGGGGCAAATCAAAAAGGCGGCAAGGTGAGGGATCTTGCTTGTCCCCATCATGCCACACCGCCCCGCCCCTCGCAACCTGAAAGCTGCGACCGCTGCCAGTTTTTCCGCCGCGTGGCCCTGGCTTCCGGCCGTGACCGTTTGTTGTGCATGCTGTCCGGCGAAAAGCTCCGCACCGCCGCCGGGGGGTGTGACCTGTTCGCGCCCGGCAAGTGGGGAGAGGCCTGGGGCGATCCGAACCCGTCCCCCCGTCAAAGCTGGCTCTGCCGTGTCCGCACGCATGGCATCGTGCCGTCCTTCCGGGCCGCCATCATCGGCCTTGTGGGATGCCGCTCCCATTATCTGCCGGACGGGCGCGGCTGGCCTGTCCTCTGCCCCGGCTTCAAGGTGAAGGATGGCTGCCATGCTGCATAGCAACACCGCTGAACGTCTGCGCCCCTTGACGCGCGCCCGCTGTCTGGGGCAGACTGAACTTCCCCAAACAGTCAGAGGCGTAACCGACGCCTTCCGCATGCCCCACATGCAGGAAAAGAGCGGTCTTTTTTGTTTCGTCAGCATTCCCGCTACAGGTGTATCCTGTGAGCGGTGCTCCATATTGACGGGACACCTCCAGTATCCGCGAGGACTGGCGGCCTCTGACTGGCCGGGGAGGGTGTCCCGTCTTTTTTTTCGCCTTCAAAACCCCAAACAAGTCAGGTGCTTCATACATTCCATCCCCCTTTTCCGCGCCGCGTCCTGCGGTGGCCGTGCGTCCCTGTCCTTCCTTCTTCGCAAGCTGGCCCGTGCCGGTGAAACTGCCGCCCTTGTGGCCCTGCTGGGCACGTCGTTGTCCACGTCGGCCCGTGTGCGCTGGGCCATGCTCGGCCATGTCCTGACCGTGGTGGAGGTGCGCCATGCGTAGTCCCCTCCCTGCCCTGATGACCGAAGACCAGCTGTCCGCCGTCAAGGCGGCCCTGACCGCCGCCGCTGCCGGCAATCCTTGCGGCGAAGGACAGGCGGCCCGCCATGAGATGCTTCTTGATGAACTGCTGGAGGAATGGGGGGCCGCCTCCCTGCGCCAGTTGCCCGCCTCCAGCTTCCGGCATGTGCTGAACTGGTGCGCCCGGCGCTCCTTGCCGGATGCACGCGGCAAACTTGAGCGGCAGGCACAGGCCGCCCTGGATGACCTGCAAGCGGCGGCCCATGCCCTGCACGAATACCGGGAGGCCCTGCGCGGTGTGCGGGCCGTGGCCGGGGAGCTGTTGCCCCTGATCCGGGAGCGTCTTTCCCTGCCGGGCAATGCGGACGGCCTGCTGGTAGATGCTCTGACCGGTGAACTGGCCGCCCTGGACCGCGAGCTGGTGGCGACCAAAGACCGGGGAACCGGCATGGCCCTGGGCCTGCTGCGGCTGGCTCGTGGTCTGGATCAGCAGGAGGTGCGCCATGCGTAACTACTGCGCCCGCTCTTCCAGCATCCCCCGGAGCCTGCGGCACGTTTCCCCCAACAGTGCTCTTGAAGACGCTGCCCACCTTGCCAGCTTCCTGCGCAACGTCGTGGGCGACATGCTTTCTCAGGATGCCGGTAGCCTGCCCTCTGATGATAGCAATGTGGGCCTTGCCCTCTGCTTCGACCTGCTCCTGGACAAGATCGCCATTGCCGGCGGGGAGCTCTCCTTCCCCCTTGCCGGGCTGCCGCATGAGCGCGACCTGCCCCCGCTGTGGGATCCCGAGCGGGAAGGAGGCGACCATGAATAGTGACATCCTGAGCGCCTTTGAAGAGAGCCTGCGGGCTGCCGGGCTGCTGGTGGAACACGTCCAGGCGGACGGCGGGCTGCACCGCTGCGGCACCACGGACAAGCCCCGCGGCAAGGACGGGGCCTACCGTATCCACCTGGATGATCCGGCCTGCTGCTGGTGGAAGAACTGGATCACCGGTGATGAAGGATCGCGGTCTACCAGACCGGCCAAAGACCTGTCCCCTGCCGAGCGCAAGGCCCTGCGGGAACGCATCGCCGCTGCCCGGAAAGCTGCCGAAGAAGAACAGGCCACACGCTGGGCCGCGTCTGCCAAGCTGGCCCGGGCCATCTGGAAAAGAGCGGGAAGCGCATCGGATGCACACCCTTACTTGCAACGGAAAGGTGTCCCTGCTCTTGGTGGCATCCGGCAGCGGGAATGTCAGGGCATTGTAGAACTGTTGCTGCCTGTGCTGGATGCTTCCGGCACGCTGGTGAGCCTGCAAAGCATCCTGCCGGAAAAGCCCGCTGACGGGCCGGACAAGCTCTTTCTAAAGGGCGGCAAAACGGCGGGCGGCTACTTCCCCATTCCGGCAAAGGACGGAACCAAGGACGGCCCCCTGCTCATAGCGGAAGGATACGCCACCGCCGCAAGCCTGCACCTTGCCACGGGCCACGCCTGCCTTGTGGCCTTCAATGCGGGAAACCTTGAGGCCGTGGCCCGCATGGCCCGGGACAAGTATCCCGACAGGGAGATCATCCTCTGCGCTGACAATGATTGCGAGACCATGAAGGAGGGCAAGGCATGGAACCCCGGCGTGGAGGCGGCTACCAAAGCCGCACAGGCCATTGGTGCCAAGCTGGCCGTCTGCCCTGCCCTGGATGGCGCAAAGGCGGACTTCAATGACCTGCACACGGCCCGCAGCCTTGAGGCCGTGCGCAGGGTGGTAGAGAAGACCCGCCAGCAGGACGACGCCTGCCCCATGCCGGAAGGTTTCTTTATGGTGGCCGAGGGGAAGCGTGCCGGGCTGTACAAGCAGGAGCTCAAGGCGGACGGGGAAAGCAATGACATCCGCCTGGGCCCACCGCTCTTTGTACGAGGCATGACCCGCGACGCCGACGGCAACGAGTGGGGCCTGATGCTGGAGTGGAACGATCCGGACGGACGGCTCCACCGTTGGGCCATGCCTGTGGAACTGCTCAACCGGCAGGGTGGAGAGTGGTTCGGCACGCTGGCGTCTGGGGGCTGGTTCGGCGTGCCCGGCACTCGCGCCAGACTGGCTGCCTTCCTTGCCAGTGTGCGGCCTGTACGCCGCATCCGCTGCGTGCCCCGCGTGGGCTGGCATGAATCGGTCTACGTCCTGCCGGATGCCGTCTTCGGCGCCACGCAGGGGGAAAGCGTGGTGCTGCAATCCGCCTACCACACCGGCCTCTACGGCACTGCCGGCACGCTGGAAGGCTGGCAGGAGATCGCGAAGCTGTGTGCCGGGAACGTGCGTCTTTCCTTTGCCCTCTGCATCGCTTTTGCCGGGCCACTGCTGCGTCTGGCAGGGATGGAGGGCGGCGGCTTCTCCTTTGAGGGCGGCAGCTCTTCCGGCAAGACGACGGCCCTGCAGGTGGCGGCATCCGTCTGGGGCGGCCCTGCCCATGTCAAAAGCTGGCGCGTCACGGACAACGCCCTGGAAGGCGTGGCGGCGCTGCACAATGACGGTCTGCTCATCCTGGACGAAGTGGGCCAGGTCAATGCCCGCGTGCTGAGTGAGGCGGCCTATATGCTGGCCAACGGTTCCGGCAAGTCCCGCTCCGGACGCGACGGCAATTTGCGCCGCTCACACATCTGGCAACTGCTCTTCCTGTCATCCGGCGAGCTGGGCCTTGCGGACAAGCTGGCTGAAAACGGCATGAAGTCCCGGGGCGGGCAGGAAGTGCGCTTCGTGGGCCTGCCTGTGGACAAAGCCATGCTGACAGACCTTCACGGCCTCCCCTCTGCCGGGGCCGTAGTGAACCGCCTCAAGGAATTGTCAGGACAGCACTACGGCCATGCCGGACGGGCCTTCCTGCACTACCTGATCCGGGAGATGCCCACACTGATGGAACAGCTCCGCCCTACGCTGGATTCCCTGGTGGATCGCTTTTGCCCTGCCGAGGCCGACGGGCAGGTGCGGCGCGTGGCCCAGCGATTCGCCCTCTGTGCCGTGGCAGGAGAGGTGGCACGACAAGCCGCTATTCTGCCGGACTATTTCCAGGCTGTGACCTACGCCGAACAGTGCTTCACGGACTGGCTGGCCGCCCGCGGCGGGGCCGGGGCTTCGGAAGATGCGGCCATCCTTGCCGCGGTACGCCTGTTCATCGAGCAGCACGGGGCAAGCCGCTTCCAGGACATGGACAGCAACGCCACCACCTGCATAGGGCGTGTGGGCTTCCGGCAAAAGGACGCGGACGGGCGGACGGAATATCTGATCCTGCCGGAATCCTTCGGGGCCGAAGTGGCCAAAGGATATTCCGTGCGCAGGGCTGCTCGTGTGCTGGCGGATGCCGGATGGCTGCGCCGTTCCGATGACAAGTCGTCTGCCGTAAGAACGCTTCCCGAATTGGGCAAGAAGCGTGTCTATGTCGTGGTGCTCCCTGATGAATGCCTCTAGCCCTGTATGCCCATATCAAAAAAACGTGTTCTTCGTGTTCTTTGTGTTCCCGCCTTACAGCCACAAGGGTTTACGGAGAACACGAAGAAAAACGTCTTCGTGTTCCGGAACACGAAGGTGTTCCCGTCGCAGCACGAGGAACACCAGGAACACGAAGAACACAAACGTGTTTTGTTCGTGTTCCGCCCGCAAAGCCTTGTCTGCCAACGCTCGGAACACGAGGAACACGAAGAACACCACGAAACGGATAGCCAGGTGACGGCAAGGGGGAACCATGCTTGATCTTCGCCACCTTCAACAGGCTGCCACGGCGGGACATCCCCACCCCTGGCCGGTGCTGCACGAGCTGAACGAAGTCCACAAGGTGGACGCCCTGCCTGTCGAAGACGGGAGCGGTCTTGTCCTCTATCCGGCAGCGGGGCTGCTGCGCTCCGAAAAAGAGGCCGCACTGCGCTTTGCCCGGGAGAACCTGGAAGCCCTGCTGCATGATCTGGCTTTGGAGCATCTGCCCCGGCAGGTGTGGCTGGCCAATTGGAGAGAAGTAGCAAAGGAGGGCAGCGGTGCGCGTGATAGTGGATAGCCGGGAGCAGGCTCCCTTTCCCTTCCGGGGGCCGCGCTATGAAGGCGTGACGGTGGAAGTGGGCACCCTGAGCGTGGGCGACTATTCCCTTGCCGGACTGGCGGACAAGGTGGCGGTGGAACGCAAGGAGCTTTCCGATCTGGTGGCCTGTCTGGGACGGGAGCGGGAACGCTTTGAACGGGAGCTGGCCCGCAGCGCCGCCCTGGACGCTTTCTGTGTGGTGGTGGAGGCGAGCTGGGCCGATCTGGCAGGCGGGCAGTACCGCAGCAGGCTGAACCCGCATGCGGCCTGCCAGAGCGTGCTGGCCTTCGCCGGGCGGTACCGCCTGCCCTTCTTCTTTTCCGGGAGCCGGGCCGCGGCGGAGTACACGGCCTGGGGCTTCCTGCGGCAATACCTGGAAGGGGCCCGGAAACGCTGGGCCGCCATCGTGAAGGCCCATGACGCGGCCTGACATCCAAAGGAGTCTCCATATGGAAAAGGACAAGACAGCGCTTGCGGCATCGATCAAGGACGCCGCCCATGCCGGTTATGCCCAAGGCTTTCAGGAGGGCTACCAAGCAGCCTGCATGGTGGTTGAAATGGTGGCCGAAGCATGGCGGAAAGAGCCCTATGCTTATGACCTGGATGGCGCTGTGAAGGCGCTGGAGATGAGCCGGGAAAAGGCCGTTGGGATGATGGGCACCCCCAACTTTGAAGTCGTGCCCGTACATGTCCCACCTATGCCGGACACGGTGAACTAGACAGCCGGGACGAAGCCCAGAGCATCCGGCAAGCGTGGAGGCGACCCGGGCCTGAGGTCAACGACAAGTCAACGGTGTTGACCTCAAAAAAGAAGGGGGCAAGATGCACGGCAAGGCGGTACGAAGCAAGACGGAAGCAAGAAGCATTGATGATCTGTGGGCCGGTATCCGGTGTGCGGCACAGGACGAAAGCGAGGCCCCGCTGCCTCCACCTCGTACCTTGCCGGGCCAGACATGAGGCGCCAGGATCAGGGCCGGGACGCCATGCAAAAGGAAAGACCTGTACGGCAATGGCCGGTGCCGCCTGCATGGCGGATTGTCCACAGGGCCGAGGACAGAGGAAGGCAAGCGGCGTTCCGCAGCTAATGGGCGGCGGCCAAAACGGAAGCGTAGGACGGAGAAAAAGCCAAGCCCATGAGAGGGTGAGAAAAGTTGTGGTCAACGGCCAGAGAACAGCCTGTGCGGCGGGGAGCAAACGCAACGCCTGCCGGAAGAGAAAACCTTGCTGGGGGCTGTGATCCGGGAAGGTGCAACGCAAACGCAAGACCTGGATGCAAGGGGGAAGGGTGTTCACAATATGGACGCCGTGGGGCGGTCGTGAGAAGCGATAACGGCCCAGATGCATGTGCGTCCGGCTTTTTGTTTTTCTTGGCTCTTGGGGGCCATTGCGGGCCATGATGGACAGGGCGGGGCATTCCGGGATCAGTCGGGATATTTCAGGACAGGCAGGGGACATGACGGACAGCCAGGCTAGGGGGAGAGGATACCCTATGCATACGGTATCCGTACCCATCTATGCCCTTCAATCGTGCTACGGCACTGTTACACTTTCCGGCAAAATGGGATTCAAAAACAAGGCTTCCACAATTTCTTACTAAAATACTATGTATAATAATTTCAATGAGTTATGTGAAAATTTCCCCCTTGCCGGTCTCTTCTTTTGGGCTGCTGCTTCCTATCATATGCCGGGCAGGAAAGGTAGCCATCGGAGTGCTTCCCCTCTGCCAGCCGACGCCGGTACGTTGACGCCCTCAAATTTGGGGGGGAGACCTGCAATGGATTCCGGCCAGCCAGGTAATCCGGCACGTTGGTTGCTGGCTGCGGTGATGGTGCAGGGTGCGACCTCAAAAAAGCCCTTTCTCCTTGCCGGGAATCCCCCTAGATGGTATGCATGGCCCATGCCACAAGCAGGGCAAAAATGGGCAGCAAAATTTTTTGGGGGTACATTTGGGGGTACGAGCTATTTTACTGAACGACACAAACAAGCGTTTTCAGTATGTTATGATTCAAGCTAGTATCCCTCCCCCTCCGCCAAACCAGAGTCCACCAAAGTTCGTAGAAGTCCGCAAAGCCTTGAGCTGAGCGGGCTTTTGCCGTTTTCAAGGAGACGCTTATGGACCACAAGACCCTTGTGGACGCTATCGTCAGCGCGGAATGGGACATGTTCAGCAAGGTGCGGAACGTGGGCGGCACGGCCTCCTGCCAGATGGATCCCAAGACCTTCCGCATCATGCGTTCCAGCCAGATGGACAACTGGGACGACGAGCTGCTGGGCAGCTATCTGGAAGACCTGCTCTCCGCCCGGCTGGAAGGGCGGAACCTGGTCACGGAAAAGTATGCCCGCATGATGGAATCCACCTTCCCCGAAGAATACGCCCGCCTGGCCGACAGCCTGCCGCCGCTGGACCCCGCGGCCGTGGCGCAGGTGGAAGAGATCGTGGCCGCGCATGTGGCCTGGAAGGAAGCCCTCGATGCGCGTTATCCGTCCCTGGCCGACCGGGGCCGCCCCCTGCGCAGCCGTGACGACCGGCCCGGCCAGGTCTCCATGGAGAGCTATCTGCGCGCGGAACTGCGCAGCTATTCGCCCAGGACCATCGCCCTCTACCATCAGGCCACCCGGGAGCGCCTGCGCCGGGGCGAGAGCGAAGCCGAGCAGAACCTGCTGCATCAGGTGCGGCAGTACGGCTTTGAGGATATCGAGAGCGCGGAAAAGCATTTCAGCGCCCGCCGCGCGGCGCAGGGGCAGGGCGGCGGCCCGCAGTGAGCAAGACCACGGACCGGAAGCGGCCCGCGTGTGGCAGCCGTCCCGGGAACATGCAAAGCCCCGGACCCTCGGCGGCATGGATCGCGACCGGTGCAAAGCCCGGGCCGCGCGCCCCGGCGCAGGGCAATGCCGCCCGGCAGGCGCACGGATGTGAGTCCGCCCTGGCCGTCCCGCATGGCGGCGCAGCGGACACGGCGTCCCTGTTCCCGCCTGCCCGGAAGGGACCGCCGGACGCACAGCCGCAGAGGCCCCGGGGCACTGTCCCGCAGCCGCCAGTATGCCTCCCGTACCGGTCCCGCGTGCGGCAGGCCCGTCCGGCGGCCGGAAGCGGCCGCATGCGACGCGCAACACCTCCATACATAAGACCACCCGCATGGCGGGTGGTCTTTCGTTGCGCGCCTGCCGGGCGCGCAACAGGCTCAAGCCCATAAAACGAAAAGGGATGCTCCCGAAGAAGCATCCCTTTTCCTCTCTTTTCGGGGAAAAAACGGATGGCGGCTAAGCGTTGGCGGCCTTGAGCATTTCTTCCACCATGGCAAGGCTGTCGGCGCTCCGGGCATCCATGCCGCACAGGGCGCGCACAGCCAGCAGCAGCAAGGAAACAGGCATGCGCATCTCGCCCTTGCCGTTGTCGATGGTGCAGACATCGTCCTGCACCCTGAGACGGTAGGCGTGGCGGCTGCGTTCTTCCGCCCCGGTGCGCATGATGTAATAGATCTGGTCCCTGTCCTCCGTCACATACAGCTTCTGGCGGCAGAGCATGCCGTGCTCTTCATCATACCAGGAACACTCGGAAAAAAGACGCCCGCGAAAACGCATGTCCTCGCCGTTGTCGTGCCTGAGGCTGATATCTTCCAGCGGACCCTGCATGGCATCCTCCCCTTCGAGCTGCAGCGCGACGGCAGCCACAGCAAAACAGGGCCGACGCGACACCATTCCAACCTAGCATCACGCTGAAAGATTTGTCAATCCTGTTCCCGCACAGGACGACTAGCGGCGCGGATCCGGCAGTTCCAGTCCCAGGAAGCGGGCATAACAGCGCGCCACGGCGGATTCGGGATCCATGAGCCCCAGACTGGCCCCCGAAGGCGCGGGCAGGGGCTCCGGCGCAGGCGCGGCGGCCCGCGCCGCCACCGGACCGGGCGCGTCCAGATCCTGATGGTCCAGCATCAGGGAGACCTTCACGGCCGTGAAGAAGTCTTCCCGCAGGAAAGCATTGACCCGGCGCACGATCTCCGGCCCCATATAATAGAGTTCCTGCAGCAGCAGGGCATCCTCGGCGCCGATGAGCAGCCTGTCGCCGTGATGGCCCAGTGGACGGGCCAGCGGCGCCAGATCCGGCCCCAGCACGGCGGCCCACTCGCGCCACAGGCGGTTCAGTTTGGCCTGCTCCGGCGCAGCGCCCAGCGAGATGAAGACCCTTTCCAGGATCGTTCCCGTGCGGGCCGGGCCATGCCAGTCGCCGAAACGGGCCTCATGACCGGGTTCCGTGCTGCGACGCCGCGTCTTCCAGGCACGCGGCCGGGGACCCTGCCCGCTTTCCCGCGCAGCGCCCGCCGCGCTCCCGTCCTGTCCGCGCCGGCTCCGGCCGTCCTTCTCCCGCCCCTTGCCGCACGGCCCCGCAGCGCTCTCCAGCGGCGGCGGCAGGACCACCATCGAGGCCTGCCCGGCGTCCCGCTCCCCGGCCTCCAGTCCGGCCTCGAAGC
>NZ_CASDOY010000011.1 GCF_949282365.1 uncultured Desulfovibrio sp. | reverse complement strand
GTTCGGTCGCGCGTTGCTGTCGATGCCCGCAGCTTCCTGCGTCGCAACGGGCACGGCCCTGCGGGCCGCCGTTCGGTCGCGCGTTGCTGTCGATGCCCGTAGCTTCCTTCGTCGTAACGGGCACGGCCCTGCCGGGCCGCCATCCGGTCGCGCGTTGCTGTCGATGCCCGCAGCTTCCTGCGTCGCAACGGGCACGGCCCTGCGGGCCGCCTTTTGGGGCGCTGCTTGCGGCAAAAAGGGGGCATTCCCCCCAAACTCCCCTCTTCCCCAAAGTCCGCCAAATTTTTATGGACCAACAGGGACGGGGTTTTTATTTCTGAACATGATTTTTATTTCAGCAGGGTATGGGGGATATGCCACAGGAACACAGCCTCGGTAATGAGGCCTGACCTTGGGGAAGACGACCCAACGGCCCGGCATGGGCCCCTGAGATTTTTCACGGCGATCCGCAGCCTGCAGGGAGGCGTGTCCCGGGCGGGCGCTGTCCGCCATGTCCGGGGGGCCCTGCGGATGGCGGCATGGTTTTCCCATCACCTTTGAGGAGGCGAAGATGAAAAAAATACTGCTGGCATGGTTGCTGCTCCTGTTGCTCTCCGTCCCGTCCCTGGCCGCGGAAAAGGAACTGGACGGCATCTTTTTCCCCCTGCCGGAAGGCTGGCAGGTCGCGGAAGAATACAAGGCCGGGGGCGGCGAGCACATGATCCTGGACAACGGGGACAGCTCGGTGCTGCTGTCGGTCAGCGTAGCGCCTGACGGAGGCACCAGCGCCAGGGACTTCGTCGGCGTGCTGGCGCCCGTGCTGGGGGCCACGGACGAGCCCGTGGAACATGAAGGACAGTACGGTTTTGCCATCCGGCAGGAAGATCAGGAAGGCTTCTGCTTCCTGACGCAGGGGGGCGGGCGCTTCCTGGTGCTCTGTGTCATGGGCGATATGGAACAGGCCCTGCCCATAGTGGAAGGCATGCGTTGCCCGGCCGCGCCCGCGCTGGTCATCAAATAAGGGCCTTTCCCCGCACCGACGTAGGCTGCCGCAGGAAGCCCTGAGCCCGGTCACGCGCGCGGCCCTTGCCGCTGCCCCTGCCCGCAGGGCCGACGGAGGTCGGCGGCAGCGGTGAGGCGCATGCGCGGCAGTACGCGGCAGCCGTTGTCCGTGGCTTTTGGCGTCGCCGGCGGGCACGGCCTCAGAACAGCTCGCGCACCAGCGCACCGGCCAGCACCCGGCCTTGCGTATCGTACAGGGCGGCCACCTGACCGGGCGCGCTGGGGAACTGCGGGCTCTCCATGCTGATGCGCAGGCCGTCGCCGGCCTGTTCCACCCGGGCCGGTGCGGGGCGCTGGCGGTGGCGCAGCCGGGCCAGCACTTCGCGGGGCCAGCACTCGGGCGGGCAGTGGAAGGTGGCCGGGCCGGTCAGGCAGCCCCGCATGCCCAGGCGCGCCCGGCCGCCCACCACCAGACTGTTGTCCGCCTCCTGCTTGCGCAGCACATAGAGCGGTTCGCTGTGGGCGATGCCCAGCCCCCGGCGCTGGCCTTCGGTATAGCGCCACAGGCCGTGATGACGGGCCAGCGGGCGCAGCAGGGGGCGCCCTGTGGCGTCGCTTTCCTCCAGCAGCACGGGGCCGCCCTCCGGTACGGCGAGGCCCTCGTCCTGCCAGCGGCGTTCCAGAAAGGCCCGGTAGGCGTCCTCACCCGCAGGGATGAAGCAGATCTCCTGGCTTTCCGCCGGGACGGGCACCTCCAGCCCGGCGGCGCGCACCTGGGCGATGCTTTGCGCCTTGTCCTGCCGGGCCAGAGGGAAGAGGGCCCGGCGCAGGCGCTGCGGCGGGACGAGGGACAGGAAATAGCTCTGATCCTTGGTCAGGTCCGCGGCGGCGGCCAGCTGGGGCCCGCAGGGGCCGTCCTGCAGGCAGGCGTAATGGCCGGTGGCGATCTTTTCCGCCCCCAGGGCCAGGGCCGCGTCCAGCAGGGCCCCGAACTTGATGCGCCGGTTGCAGAGCGCGCAGGGGTTGGGCGTCCGGCCCCGGGCGTAGGCCTGCACGAAGGGCGTCACCACCTCCCGGTCGAAGCAGGCGCGCAGGTCGGCCACATGCAGGGGGATGTCCAGCCGCGCGCAGGCCCGGCTCAGGCCGTGCAGGGCCTGGAGAGCGGTGTCAGGCAGGGGCAGGTCCAGGGCCTCGGCGGCGCTGAGCAGGCGTGGGGCGGTGGACGCCGGGTGGTCAGGTGTTCGGGGAGCGGACACATGCCCGGGAGCAGGCTCCAGGGGCGCAGGCGCCGGTCGGCCGTGCATCCGGGCGGGAGGGGCCAGGGAGCCGTGGGGCTGCCGGGCATGCGTCTGGTGAACGGGCGTCCGGGAGACAGGCTCCTGGGGGGCGGGCAGGGCCTTTCCCGGCAGGAACAGCCCGTGCAGGGCCAGCAGGTCATGGCCCTGTTCCCGCAGGCGCAGGAGGGCGCACAGGCTGTCCACGCCGCCGCTGACGGCTACGGCCAATGATGTCATCAGGAAGTCTCCTTGCGTCGGCCGGGCCGGGGCAAATGCGCGAGCAGCCCGCCAGAAAAGCTGACGGGCTGCGAAAGACCTCGGGCCGGGACGGGCTACAGGATCTGGGTCAGGAACTGGCGCAGGCGCGGGTGGCGCGGCGAGTTGAACAGGGTGTCGGGTTTGCCCATTTCCAGGATCTGGCCGTGATCCATGAAGATCAGGCGGTCGGCCACGGTGCGGGCAAAGCCCATTTCGTGGGTCACGCAGACCATGGTCATGCCGTCTTCGGCCAGGCTCACCATGACGTCCAGCACTTCGCCCACCATTTCGGGGTCCAGGGCCGAGGTGGGTTCGTCAAAGAGCATGATGTCCGGCTGCATGGCCAGGGCGCGGGCGATGGCCACACGCTGCTGCTGGCCGCCGGAGAGCATGGCGGGGTAGACGTTGGCCTTGTCGCTGATGCCCACTTTCTTGAGCAGTTTCAGGGCCATGGTCTCGGCTTCGGCCTTGGGGATGCCCAGCAGTTTGCGCGGCGCCAGGGTCAGGTTCTGCAGCACGGTCTTGTGCGGGAAGAGGTTGAACTGCTGGAAGACCATGCCGAGGTTGCGGCGCATCTCGTTGATGTTGTGGGACCTGTCGTTGACGTCCTGGCCGTTGACGATGATGCTGCCGCCGTCGATCTCCTCCAGACGGTTGATGGAGCGCAGCAGGGTGGACTTGCCGGAGCCGGAAGGCCCGATGATGACCACCCGCTCGCCCTGCGCGATATCGAGGCTCACATCCTGCAGGGCCGGGAGCTGTCCAAAGTACTTCCAGACGTGGCGGATGCTGATGATGGGCTCGGTGCTATTTTTTTCTGTCATAGTGATTGAGCCTCGCTTCGATGATGCTGACGATCTTGGAGAGGATGAGGGTGATGATGAGGTACACCAGGGCCACTACGGTGTAGGACTCGAAATAGCAGTAGCTCTTGGAGGCGAAACTGCGGGCGCGCTGCATCAGGTCGGGCATGCCGATGACGGAGACCAGGGCCGTATCCTTGAGCATGGCGATGCATTCGTTGCCCACGGGCGGGATGATGGTGCGCCAGGCCTGGGGCAGCACCACATAGAACATGGTCTGCACGCGGTTGAAGCCCAGGGAGCGGGCGGCTTCGGTCTGTCCGTGGGGGATGGCCAGGATGCCCGCGCGGAAGACTTCGCCCATGTAGGCGCCGTAGCAGAAGCTCAGGGCGATGACGGCGGAGGTCACGCCCTCCATCTTCACCAGCATGGAGATGGCGAAGTAGATGTAGAAGATCTGGACCAGCAGGGGGATGCCGCGGATGACTTCCACATAGGTGGAGGCCAGCAGGTTGAAGAAGCGGTTGCGCGAGATGCGCCCGAGGCCGGTCAGCAGGCCCAGCGGCACGGCGCCGCAGATGGAGTAGGCCGTCACCTTGAAGGTGAGCAGCAGGCCGTCCGGCAGGAAGATGATGGCCTCGCGATAGACATCCGGTCCGGTGGTGCAGAGCAGCACCAGGGTGATGATGGCACCGAACAGGGCGATGGACCATGCGTTGACGAGCCGCCATTCCCGGGGGTTGGGGATGGCCGGGCCGTCCGTCACCATGATGATGTTGCCTTTGCTTTGCCCTTCGTCTTTCATTGTACAGGTTGCCCCTTGTATGCGGGAACGCCGGAAGGGCCCGGAGGCCCTTCCGAACGGTTGTCACAAAATGGGGACCGGCAGTGCCGGTCACTGCGGCAGGTTACTCGGCAGTACCCATCCACTTGACCTTGAGCTTGGCTTCGGTGCCGTCGGCCTTGATCTCGGCGATGGCCTTGTTGAGGCGCTCCAGCATGTCGGTGCGGCCCTTGCGCAGGCAGAAGCCGAAGAATTCGGGATTGCTGTGCTGGTAGGCCACGGAGAACTTGCCGGCAAAGTCGGTGCGCTTGTTGGCGTAGTATTTGGCGACCGGGTCGTCACAGATGACGGCGTCCACGCGACCGGCGGCCAGGTCTTCGAAGGCCAGGCCGATATCGTCGTATTCGCGGATCTTGGCGCCCACGTTGGCTTCCTGCAGCACGATCACGCCGGTGATGCCGATCTGGCTGCCCACGGTCAGGCCCTTGAGCTCGGCCAGGCCGGAGAGCTTCTTGCCCTTGGGCATGACCACGGCCTGCACCACGCCATAGTAGGGTTCGGTGAAGTCGAAGGCCTTCAGGCGTTCGGGGGTGATGGTGGTGGAGGCGGCCAGCAGGTCATAGTTGCCGGCGGCCAGGCCGGCGAAGATGCCGTCCCAGGCCACGTCGCGCAGTTCCATGTCATAACCGGCGCGTTTGACCACTTCCGTGGCATAGTCGATGGAATAGCCGCTGGGCACCTTCTGGTCGCTCAGGAATTCCATGGGGGGATAGGTGCAGTTGGTGGCGACCACCAGGGTCTCGGCGGCCACGGGAGTGCACATCAGCACCAGGGCGCACAAAGTGAGCGTGAGTTTGCGGAACATATTGCTGCCTCCGGTAAAGTTGATGGGATGTCCTGGCCTGGACGCATGCCGGTACGCCAACAGCGGCCAAACTGCGTTTTATTAGCCGCGCAGGCCGGTGGCGTCAATACCCGGCGGCCGCCGGAGCGGCAGATCCCCGCTCCGGGCCGCATGGCGGGCCCTGCTGCGGGAAGGGCGGGAGGGCCCAAGGGCCCTCCCGCGGGATGTCATGATGAAGATGGCCGGGGCCGGGCCTGACGCTAGTCGGCGGAGCCCATCCACTTGATCTTCAGCTTGGTCTCGGTGCCGTCGGCCTGCATGCTGGCGATGGCCTTGTTGAGGCGCTCCAGCAGCTTGGTCTCGCCCTTGCGCAGGCAGAAACCGTAATATTCGGGATCCTTGTGCAGGTAGACGACGGTGAACTTGCCGGCGAAGTCGGCGCGCTTGTTGGCGTAGTACTTGGCCACGGGGTCGTCACAGATGACGGCGTCCGTGCGGCCGGCGGCCAGGTCTTCGAAGGCCAGGCCGATGTCGTCGTATTCCTTGATCTTGGCGCCCACGTCGGCCTTGCGCAGCACGAAGACGCCGGTGATGCCGATCTGGCTGCCCACGGTCAGGCCCTTGAGCCCGGCCAGGCTGTCCAGCTTCTTGCCCTTGGCCATGACCACGGCCTGCACGGCGCCGTAGTAGGGGATGGTGAAGTCGAAGGCCTGCTGGCGCTCGGGGGTGATGGTGGTGGAGGAGGCCAGGATGTCATAGTTGCCGGCGGCCAGACCGGCGAAGATGCCGTCCCAGGCCACATCGCGGAACTCGATCTTCAGGTCGGCGCGTTTGGCGATCTCATGGATGTAGTCGATGGAATAGCCGGTGGGCACCTTCTTGTCGGTCAGGAATTCCATGGGCGGGAAGGCACAGTTGCCGGCCACCACCAGGGTCTTGGCGGCCACAGGGGTGCACATCAGGATGAGGGCACACAGGGAAAGCGTGAGTTTGCGGAACATATTGCTGCCTCCGTAAGGTTGGGGAAGGGTGTTCTGGCCTGAAGCTCGCGCCCGCATGCCAAAACCGGCCACAGTTGCGTGTTATGGGACGCGCCGGAAGGCTGGCGGGACTACCAGCTGTTGCCGGGCGCGGGACCCTCGTCTTCGTCGTCCTCGTCGGGGCCGCCCGGGGCCATGCGCGAAAGGGTGTCGCGCAGGGGGCGGGCCTGGGGCAGGTTCTGTCCGGCCGCCGGGCTTTCGCCTTCCTCTTCGAAGCGTTCGTCCTTGAGGGCCTGCTGCAGGAACCAGTCCTCGCGGATGCGCCAGGAGGCCGCCGCCGTGTAAGCGGGCGAGGAATAGCCCACGGAGAGGATCAGGGTGCGGCGGGCATGCTCCTGCAGGCGGATGAGCAGGGGCGTGAAGTCCGCATCGCCCGAAAGGATGATGAACTCGTCGAAATGGGTGGGGTGGGACAGGTCGTCCATGCAGTCCATGACCAGATGGATGTCCGTGCTGGTCTTGCCGCGCGTGGTCAGGGGCGGACAGTCCACCACCTGGAAGGCGCTGCGGATGAAGTGGTAACGGAATTCCTGATAGCGTTGCGGGTTGAGATAGCACATGCGCTTCAGGATGCGGCGGCGGACGCCGTCGCCGTAGAGGATGCGCAGGGCATGGTTCTCGATCCAGCGCACCCAGCGATAGGGGGCGGTGCCGAAGGCGCGGGCGGCTTCGGGGTCGGCTTCAAGAAAACGGGTGTAAATGTTGTCAAAGTCCACGTACAGGGCGCTGTAAACTTCATCAAAACCGGTAAAACGTGCCATAATCTCCTCAATAGCTTATCAATAGACAAAGTAACATTTACTTATCCCAGCACGGCCCGTGTGGCAAGAGGTGGCTTGAAAAAGGCGGAGGGCACGGCTATGTCTGGAGGTGTCCCGTTCAACAGGAGGTCCCCCATGCCGCTGCCACACTGCCTTGAAGACCTGATGGCCCGCCTGCGGGCACGGCATGACGCCGATCCCGGCCGCTTCTGGCATGCATGCCTGTTCTGGACCTTCTGGACCTCGCTGGCCCTGTTCCCCATCGGTTACGGCTGGCGCGAGGTGACGCCGCCGCTCTGCTTCATCTTTCTCGTGCTCTATTACCGGCATTGCTGGCAGGTCTCCGTGCTGCGCCGCCTCACGGTCTGGCCCCTGTTCGTCTGCGCCGGGGCCATGACCCTCATCGGCGTGCTGTTCTCCACCGATGTCTGGCAGTCCTTCCTCCATGCGGGCATGGGCGTCAACAAGGCCTATATCCTGCCCTTCATCGCCATGGAGTGCGTGCGCTCCACCCGCGATCTGCGCCGTCTGGTCTGGGCCTGTGTGCTGGCCTGCCTCTGGCAGGGCCTGGACGGCATGTGGCAGGCCTGGACGGGCTTCGACTTCATCATGGGCTATGCGCCCCATGCCGGACGCCTGACGGGCAGCCTGGGAGACTACAGCGTGGGCAATTATATGGCCCTGGCCATGATCCCGGCCTTCGCCTGCTGGTTCCTGCTGCGCCGCCGTCTTGCTGTCGGGCCTTCGGCGGCGGTCTGGCTGCTGCTCTTCGCGCCGGCCTTCTTCCTGCTGCACGGCGCATCCAGCCGCAGCGGCATCCTGGCCGTGGCCGCGGCCTTCGTCTTCTGGGCGCTGCTCACTGGCGGCCGGGCGGGGCGCGCGGCCCTCTGGGGCACGGTGCTGGTCCTGGGCGGTTTCACCCTGCTGTCCTTCCAGCGCATGGATCCGTCCACCGTGGCGGGCGACGGCCGCTGGAGCCTCTGGTCCCTGGGCTGGCAGGTCTTCATGGAGCATCCCTGGTTCGGGGCCGGGCTCGACCGCTACAACGCCTGCTTCCGTGCCCTGGGCCTGGCTCCGGCCCGCGACGCCATCACCATCAGCCATCCGCACAACATGTACCTGGACATGCTCTATGCCCACGGCATCGTCGGCTTCCTGCTGGGCATGATCTTCCTGCTGGGCTTCGTCTGGTGGGCGGGCAGGCATGTCCGCCGCGCCCTGCATGACGACGGCGTGGCCCGGCGCGCGGCGGAGGCCACGGGCAGCCTGCTCTACTGGCGGCTGACGGCCTGGTTCTACCTGGGCTGGCTGGGCTGGCTGGTCAACGGCATCTTCGGCCACGACTTTTATCGCATCTGGTGGCTCGCCCTGGCCATGTGCAGCCTGGGCATCTGCATCGGCGGCGTGGTCAACGGCCTGGCGGCGGACAGGGGAGCGCCTCCGGGAACGGAGGACGGGGCATGAGCTTTCGCCTGCGTCCGGCCGGGGAAGCGGACATCTTCCCCATGCTGGCCATCTACGCTCCCTATGTGCGGGACACGGCCATCACCTTCGAATACACGGTGCCCACGGCCGCGGAGTTCGGCGCGCGCCTGCGGCGGGTGCTGCCGGACCATCCCTGGCTGGTCTGCCACGGGCCGGGGCGGATGCTGGGCTATGCCTATGCCCACCGGCACATGGAACGCGCGGCCTATGCCTGGAACGTGGAATGTTCCGTCTATGTGCTGGATTCCGCCCGGGGGCGGGGCGTCGGCACGGCCCTGTACGGGGCCCTGCTGGAGCTGCTGGCCCTGCAGGGGGTCGTCAATGCCTACGGCTGCATCGCCGTGCCCAACGCGGCCAGCGAGGCCCTGCACCGGGCCGCGGGCTTCCGTCTGCTGGGGCACTTCCCCGCTTCGGGCTGGAAACAGGGCCGCTGGCACGACATCGTCTGGTACGGCAAGCGCCTGCAAGAGGACGGGGCCGGAGCGCCCGCGCCCCTGCGGCCCTTCGGCAGCCTGGACGGGCGTGTGGTGGCGGCTGTGCTCGGGCGGCATTCCCGCACCTGAACCACGGCAAAAGGGGGAGCGGACGGTAGGCTGTCCGCTCCCCGTGTCATTTCGTGCATCATCGACGCGCCGTCCCGGCGCTGTCGTCCCGGCTAGAATTCCCAGACCAGGCGGGCATGCCCGCCGAAGCCCTGCCGGACGCCCGAGACGGCCTCGATGCCCAGATCGGCACGCAGGGGGTGGGAGCCGGGCGTCAGCTGCAGGCCCGCGCTGATGACGGCGCTGTCGCCGCGCATGGAGACGGACGGGGCATCGGCACCGTGGTGCAGCAGCTGCGTGCGGGCCGTGCCGTCGAACTGGTGTTCCCAGGCCGCGCCCACATAGGGGCTGACCCCCGGGAGCATCTCGTACGCCACGCGCGTGCCGAGGCGGAGCAGGCAGGAATCCATGGCTTCCAGGCGGAAGCCCTCGCCCATGATGCTGATGTCCTGGCCGTCCTGATGGGTCCAGAAGAAGGAGGCGCGGCTGTCGATGGTCAGCCTGTCGACGGGGCGCACGGCATAGCCGAGGCTGGCAAACAGGCCGTAGTAGGCCGTGGCCGTGCCGAAATCGGCATCCTGCTGCAGGGTGCTGGCGATATCGGCGGTGTTCCAGCCGCCGCTGACCTGGCCCAGGCGCAGGCCGCCCTGGGCGTACAGCCCGGCCAGGGGGCCGGTCCCCAGATCGAAGCGGCCGAAGGCGCCGCCGCCCGCATAGCTCACATCGCCGTCGCCGTAGACGTCGCCCACGGAGAACTCGTTGCTGGTGGCGATGCGCGCCTGTCCGTATTCGAAGAACACGCCCAGCAGCAGGCCGCCGGCGTCAAGGGACATATGGCGGGCCAGACCGGCCGTCAGTGCCAGGCCCGTGCTGTCCGCATACTCCTCCGTCCCGTTGCGTTCCGTCCCGCCGTAGACGGCGGCGAAGGGCATCCAGCCCTCGCGGCCGGCGGCGGCTTCACGGGCGTGGTCCAGGGCGACTCCTTCCACCAGACGGGCGCCGCGATCCAGGGTCGTCATGGCGGCCACCCGGTACTCGTTGAAAGCCTTGAGCTGCGGGTTGGAGCGCACGCCGGTGACGGTCAGGCGCACGGCATCGTTTTCCTGCGTCATGATGCCGTCAAAGAGCAGGGCGAAGCCCTTGGGCGCGTTGCGCACGACGCCGTTGTCGTACAGGGCCGCGTTGGCGGCCCCCGTCCCGCGGAGCAGGATGTACTGGTCGCCGCTGCGCAGGCCGTTGCTGCCCAGGGCGCCCAGCATGCGCACCGTGGCGCCGTTCAGGTCGTTTGACTGCTGCCCGCCGCCCAGCGTGAGCAGGGTCGCGCCGGAAGGCATGGCGTCGGGCAGGGCCAGGTTGAGATGCTGGAAGGCGGCCACGCGCTGGAGCGTGCCCTGCCAGCCCAGCAGGTTGAGGCTGTTGCCGCTGCCGGAGCCGTTCAGGGGCCTCGTCTGACTGTGGCTGTCCGTCACGGCGCTGCCGTAGACCTCGCCGTCGATGGTCCCGTTGACCAGGGTGATGGCGTTGTAGCGGGCCGTGACGCTTTGCCCGGTGGACTGCATGTGGACGAGCCCGCCGATGACGTTGCCCTTGACGCTGCCGCCGTTGATCAGCACGGCATTGAAACTGGCGTCGGCCGTGCCGCGGGTCGTGGCGGCATCACCGCCGACCACGCTGGCGATGTCGCCGCCGGTGATGCTGATCAGGTTGTAACGGGCCGTGGCCCCCGTGAGTCCGGCTGCGTAGCCGCCAAGGAGGGCGCCGGTGCTGCCGCCCCGGATCAGGACGAGGTTGCTGTCGGCCTGGGCCGTGCTGCGGCCGCTGTCCGCGTTGCCGCCCACGATATGGGAGGTGACGCCGCCGTTCTGGACCACGGTATTGCTGTTGCTGCGGGCCGACAGGTAGCCGCTGGCGGCGCCGCCGTAGACGTTGTCGCTGACGCGGCCGCCGTTGACGACCACGCTGTTGTAGGTGGTGGCGGCCTTGTTGCCGTAGGCCTGGCCGCCCATGATCTGGATGCTCTGGCCGCCGTCGTTGACGACCCTGCCGTAACGGGCCTGGGCATCGTTGCCGTAGGTGGTGATGCCGTAGACGCTGTCATAGCGGTCGCCGCTGTGGATCACGGCGCGGCCGTTGCTGGCGGTGCCGTCCAGATCCGCGCCCGGGGCCGGCAGGGCGGGCGGCAGGATCAGGCAGCTCATGGTCAGGAGGGAAAGGAGGATGTGCCGGGAATGGTGCGATGCAGCCATATTGATGCTCTTGGTAAAGGGGATCCGTCACAGGAACGAAACGCCATCACCTTAGCACATGGCCGTGGCGCTGCCTATGCCCCCCCTTGCCGGCGACCGGGTACCAGCCACAGGTGGCCGGGACGGCATCAGGGGAAAAGCGCTGCGGAAGACTACGGATGAAGGATAATCATATCTATTTTGCGATATGGCGCAGGGAAAAGGACGTGTACCGACACTGAAAAAAATTATTCCGTATGCTATGACAGCAAAAAAACCTTCCGGCAGACCATGCAAGAGTGCCGCGGGGATGTTGCAGCCGCTGATGCGCTCCTGTTCACCATCTGCCGTCACTGTTGAAAAGGGGGGAGGCAGGGACGGCGTTCCCGGAGGGGACATGGCGATCGCGGGCCCTCGTGGGGCGGGCGTCTGCGCGCGGCACCCCGTCGGCGGACGCAAGCTCGGGCCCCGCATGCGAAAAGGGCCGCTCCGGGGAGCGGCCCTTGCGTCGTGACGGGGCAAGCGGCTCAGGCGTCGCGCCGCTTGAGGCGGTCGCGGCGTTCCTGCATCAGGAAGCGTCCGGTGACGGAATGGGGATCGGCCACGATGGCCTCGGGCGTGCCCTGCGAGACGATGAGACCGCCGTTCTCGCCGCCGCCGGGGCCCATGTCCAGCACATGGTCGGCGGCCAGGATCATGTCCGTATTGTGTTCGATGACCACCACGCTGGCGCCCTTGTCCACCAGGGCGTGCAGCACCTTGATGAGCTTGCCCACCTCGTGCATGTGCAGGCCGGTGGTGGGTTCGTCCAGGATGTAGAGCGTGCCGGGCAGGGAACGCTTGCCCAGCTCGCGCGAGATCTTGATGCGCTGGGCCTCGCCGCCGGAAAGGGTGGTGGCGGGCTGGCCCAGGCGCAGATATTCCAGGCCCACTTCCTCCAGCACGGCCAGACGGCGTTCCAGCACGGGATAGTTCTCGAAGAAGGCCCGGGCTTGCTGCACGGGCAGGTCCAGCACCTCGGCGATGTTCAGGCCCTTGTAGCGCACTTCCAGGGTCTCGTGGTTGTAGCGGCGGCCCTTGCAGACATCGCAGGTCACATAGACGTCGGGCAGGAAGTGCATCTCCACCCGGATCTGGCCGTCGCCGCCGCAGGCCTCGCAGCGGCCGCCGCGCACGTTGAAGCTGAAACGCCCGGGCTTGTAGCCGCGCTTGCGGGCGTCCGGGGTCATGGCGAAGATGTTGCGGATCTCGTCGAAGACCTTGGTATAGGTGGCCGGGTTGGAACGCGGCGTGCGGCCGATGGGCGTCTGGTCGATGGCCACGATGCGTTCCACGGGGCGGGCCCCATCGCTGTAGCTCAGGCCGGCGATGCTGCCGGGCTGGTCCACGCGCTGGCCCAGGCCGATGGCCAGGTGCTTGTACAGGGTGTCCACCACCAGCGAGCTCTTGCCCGAGCCGGACACGCCCGTGACGCAGGTCAGCACGCCCAGGGGGAAGCGGCAGTCGATGCCGCGCAGGTTGTTGGTGGCCACATCATGCAGGGTCAGCCAGCCCTGGGGCTCGCGCCGCTCGTCGGGCAGGCTGATGCTGGCGTCGCCGCGCAGATAGCGGGCCGTGAGGGTCTCGGCGCGCAGCAGCTCGGGCACGCTGCCCTGGAACATGACCTGACCGCCCTGCGCCCCGGAGCCGGGCCCCAGCTCGATGACCGTGTCGGCCGCGCAGATGGTAGCCTCGTCGTGTTCCACCACCAGCACGGTGTTGCCGCGCCGCTGCAGGGAACGCAGGGTGCCCAGCAGGCGTTCGTTGTCGCGCGGGTGCAGGCCGATGGAAGGTTCGTCCAGCACATAGGTCACGCCCACCAGACCGGAGCCCAGCTGCGAGGCCAGACGGATGCGCTGGGCCTCGCCGCCGGAAAGGGTGGCCATGGCCCGGCCCAGGGAGAGATATTCCAGCCCCACGTTGCGCATGAAGGACAGGCGATGGGTCAGCTCCTTCATCAGCGGTTCGGCCACCAGGGCGTGGCGGCCGTCGAAATGCCGTCCCTCCAGCCACTGCAGGGCCCGTTCCACGGACAGGGAGCAGAACTGGGCGATGTTCAGGTCGTCCACGCGCACGGCCAGGGCCTCGGGCTTGAGGCGCGCGCCGCGGCAGTCAGGACAGTCCGTGGACTGGCGGAAGCGGGCCAGGATCTCGCGCCAGGCCTCGCCGTACTGCATGCCCTTTTCCAGCAGCGGGATGACCCCGGGCCAGCGCTCCTCGCTGACCTTCACCTCGGCGGCGCGCCCGGCGAAGAGCTCGCTCTGGTGGTCGCCCACGGCGTCCAGGGCCACGTTGCCGCCCATCCAGTTGCGGCGCAGGCCGCTGCTGTGGCCGGCGGGCCTGCCTTTGTCGTCCTCGCCGTAGAACAGGCAGGCCAGGGCCGTGTCGGAAAAGTCCTCCAGCGGCGTGGAGAGGGTGAAGCCGTGGCGTTTCCCCAGGGCGCGCAGGGCGGGCTCGTAACGCTGGAAGTGCCTGCTCTCGGCCCAGGGCAGCAGTGCCCCGGTATTGAGGGAAAGGCCTCGGTTGGGCGCGATGAGGCGGGGCTCGAAATAGTCCACGGTGCCCAGGCCCACGCAGCGGGGACAGGCCCCCTGCGGGCTGTTGAAGGAAAAGAGCTGCGGGCTGGGCGCGGGCAGGGAGATGTGGCAGTGCGGGCAGACCGAGGTGGTGGAATGGATGACGTCCCGCTCCGCTTCGGGCCTGTCGGGCAGGTGGACCACCAGGCGGCCCTCGCCGTAGCGCAGGGCCAGCTCCACGGAATCGGCCAGGCGGCCGCGGATGCCCTCCTTGTTGACCAGGCGGTCCACCACCAGGTCGATGCTGTGCTTTTTGTTCTTGTCCAGGGCGGGCACGTCGTCCAGGGTATGGAAGGCGCCGTCCACGCGCACGCGGGCGAAGCCTTCGGCGCGCAGCTTCCTGAACTTGTCCTGGTGGGTGCCTTTCTGCAGTTCCACCAGCGGGGCCAGGACCATGAACTTGCCGCCCTGGGGCAGGGCCATGATGTCGCCGATGATCTCGTCGGCGGAGCGGGCCTCGATGGGACGGCCGCAGGAGGGGCAGTACATGCGGCCCAGACGGGCGAAGAAGACGCGCAAAAAGTCGTGGATCTCCGTCACCGTGCCCACGGTGGAGCGGGGATTGCGCGAGGTGCTCTGCTGTTCCAGCGAGATGGCCGGGGAAAGGCCCTCGATCTTTTCCACGTCGGGCTTGTCCATCTGGGGCAGGAACTGGCGGGCGTAGGCCGAAAGGGACTCCACATAGCGGCGCTGGCCTTCGGCATAGACGATGTCGAAGGCCAGGGTGGACTTGCCGGAACCGGAGGGGCCGCAGACCACCACCAGCTGGTCGCGCGGGATGTCCAGGCTGATGTCCTTGAGGTTGTGCTGCCGGGCCTTTTCGATATGGATGCAGGGTCTGTTCATGGCTTTGTATGTAAGCGTGCCCGCAGTGTTTGGCAAGATGCGTTCCTGATAAGCCGGGGAAACGCCGCACAGCGATGGACAAAGGCAGGGGAAGACCGTATAAATTTTTTTACGAGCCGGGACGCTGCCCCGGCAAAGGGGAACGTATGCGTACTTTCTACTGCCTGTTGCTGTTCGTGCTGCTGTCCTGCCCGTCCCCGGCGTCGGCGCAGGAAAGCGCGCTCACGGCCCGCGAGGCCTTCAGCGCCCTGCCCACGAGCATTTTCGAGAATACGGCCGAAGGTCTGGAGGACGAGGACAAACAGCGGCTGCTGGAAGACGGCCAGACCGATTTCTGGGAACTGGCCGGGGAGAGCCGGGACGTGATCGTCTTCCGGGCGCTGCCCTTCCGCGACAGCGGCGTGGCCCTGCGCCTGTTCCGCGACAGTGCGGACGGCTCGGCCGTGGCGGCCATCGGCACCCTGGGCACGGAGCTGTGCACCGTGGAGCTGTGGCGTGTGGACGCTTCGGGACGCACGGTGCCGGTGGACGTGCCGCAGGAGCCGGAGATCCGGGAATTTTTCGCCGAGGGCCAGCCCGTGCCCGACGACGTGAACCCTTCGGTGCTCATCTGTCTGGGCATGGGCGGCCTGCGCGCGCAGCCCGTGTTCTGGAATGCCACCGGCATGCTCTACCTGCCGCTGGCCCACGATATCGGCTACCACTGGGACGGGCACCGTTTCCAGAAGGTGGTCAGGCCGCATGCGGAGGGCACGGACGCAGGCGGGAGCGCCATCTACGGCCAGGAGGCACAGTAAGCAGGAGGGCACCCGGGAGGGTGCCCTTTTCCATGCGGGATGCCCTATTTTTCCAGCCACAGGGCCAGACGGCGTTCCAGTTCCTCGGGGGGCAGGCGGGGGCTGTCGTAAAAACCGGCGGCCTCGCGCTGGCGGCAGGCTTCGGACAGGATGATGGCCGAGGCCACGGAGACGTTGAAGCTCTGGATCATGCCGTACATGGGGATGTAGAGCTCGCCGTCGGCCAGGCTGATGAGTTCCTCGTTGACGCCGCTGTGCTCGTTGCCCATGATGATGGCCGTGGGCCGGGTGAAGTCCCAGCTGCGCAGCGGTCTGGCCGTGGGCGTGAAGGTGGTGGCCAGGATCTGCATCTTCTGGGCGCGCAGGCTGGCTTCCAGTTCCTGGCGGTCGCGGTGGCGCACGCTTTCCACCCATTTGCGCGCCGAGGCCGAGGTCTTGCGGCCCAGTACGGGGAAGGGTGTGTCCGTGTAATACAGGTGCACCCTGTCCACGCCGAAGGCGTCACAGGAGCGGTAGATGGCCGAGACATTGTGCGGGTCGTGGATATTGGCGAGCACAAGGGTCAGGTCGGGCTGGCGGTGGGCAAGCACCGAGCCCAGGCGCGCCTTGCGCCGGGGAGTGGGGTCCTTGGACATGGATAGCCTCATGGTTGATGGGATTCGCCGGAAATCTGGCAGAAAAACGCCGTTCCCGCAAGCCTTGTCCCGGCGGCGGACGGCAGGGAGTCGCAACATGGAAGCCGACAGGAAAGACGCGGCCCGCATCCGCATCCGGCCGCTGGAGCGCGAGGATCTCAAGTTCGTGCACGGCCTGGACAACAATGCCAACGTCATGCGCTACTGGTTCGAGGAGCCCTATGAGGCCTTCGTGGAACTGCAGGACCTGTACAACAAGCACATCCACGACCAGAGCGAGCGCCGCTTCATCGTGGACCACGAAGGCCAGAACGTGGGCCTGGTGGAGCTGGTGGAGATCGACTACATCCACCGCCGGGCCGAGTTCCAGATCATCATCGACCCCGCCTGGCAAAACCAGGGCTTCGCCACCGCGGCGGCCCGTCTGGCCATGGCCTATGCCTTCGACGCGCTCAACCTCTACAAGCTCTATCTGGTGGTGGACAACGAGAACGCCCGCGCCATCCATGTCTATTCCAAACTGGGCTTCCAGGCCGAGGGCGTGCTGCTGCACGAATTTTTCGCCAACGGGGCCTACCACGACGCTACGCGCATGTGCATCTTCCAGCACGAATACCGCAGCCTCTACGGCAATGCGTCGGGGCAGGTCGCCGGGCCCGGCACGGGGGGCGCCGAGGGCGCGTACTGAGCCTGTCCGTCCGGCAGCCCCCGTTAGGCCCCCGGTCCTGCTGATGCCGTGCGGCAGGCCTGCGCTCCGGCGGACGGCCCGTCCCGGCCCCGGGAGCCCGCGGGTGTCGTCCCGCCTGCCCGGGCCGCAGGCCTGCGGGCGTCATGGCCAGCGCAGCACCGCCGGGCAGGGCGGCCACCGTTCCCCGCAGGCCCCCGGCATGCTCATCCCGGAAGGGAGGGAGCGCTTTGGCAGCCGGTCCGCCCGTGGCCCCGGGCGTCATGATGGCATGCCGCCCAAAGCAGCCGGAGCGGGACCGGCCCCGCATGGCCCCGGGCGTCACGGGTGACGCGACGGGAGGGCGTTAGCTGTCGTGCCGGGCTCCATGCCCGCCGGCGGCATGGGCCCCGCGTCATGGATCACCTCAGGGCCGTGTTCCCGGGGCCGACCTTGTGAAAGGAACCACGTTCCGCCCGGAGGGCGCATTTTCATTGCCAAAAGCGTGGAAATGGCTTAGGGTAAAGAAGTTTTCATAGTGTATCACAATGTATTCCTTTGTGATGTTTTACTGATTTGAGGAGAATCGCATGTTGAAACGCTGGTCCCTGCCTCTTGTCCTGCTGACCGTGCTGGCGCTGCCCGCGCTGGCCCTGGCCTCCGAAGGACATCCGAGCATCCCCGGTGCGGCGCTGTCCGCGGTCTGGGTCATCCCCTTTGTCTGCATGCTGCTGTCCATCGCCATCATGCCCCTTGCCCTGCCGCAGATCTGGCACCACCATTTCGGCAAGATATCCGTTTTCTGGGGCCTGGCCTTCCTGGTCCCCTGTCTGCTGGTCTACGGTTTCAACGTGGCCCTGTATGAATTCCTGCACGCCATCCTGCTGGAATACATCCCCTTCATCGTCCTGCTCTTCGCCCTGTTCACCGTGGCCGGCGGCGTGCGCCTCAAAGGCTCGCTGGTGGGCACTCCGGTGGTCAATACCGGCATCCTGGCCGTGGGCACCGTGCTGGCCAGCTGGATGGGCACCACCGGCGCCGCCATGCTGCTGATCCGCCCCCTGCTGCGCGCCAATGCCCACCGCAAATACCGCGTGCATTCCGTGGTCTTCTTCATCTTCCTGGTGGCCAACATCGGCGGCTCCCTGACCCCCCTGGGCGATCCGCCGCTGTTCCTGGGCTACCTGAAGGGCGTGAGCTTCTTCTGGACCACCACCAATCTCTTCGTGAAGACCCTCTTCATGTCCCTGGCCCTGCTGGCCATCTACTTCGTGCTGGATACCGTGCTCTTCGGTCGTGAAGGCCGCCCGCAGCCCCCGCATGATCCCGACAAGGTGGAAGAAAAGCTGGGCCTCGACGGCTCCATCAATCTGCTCTTCCTGCTGGGCATCGTGCTCTGCGTGCTCTGCTCCGGCATGGTCGATTTCGGTGAAGTCATCAATATCCACGGCGTGGGTATCGACGGCCAGAACCTGCTGCGCGACATCCTGCTGCTCTGCCTGGCCGGCCTGTCCTGGAAGTTCACCTCCCGCCAGTGCCGTGAACTCAACGGCTTCTCCTGGGCGCCCATCGAAGAAGTGGCCAAGCTCTTCCTGGGCATCTTCCTGAGCATGATCCCCGCCCTGGCCATCCTGCGTGCCGGTACCGACGGCGCTCTGGCCGGCGTCATCAACATGGTCTTCCATGACGGCCAGCCCGTGAACTACATGTTCTTCTGGCTGACCGGCGCCCTGTCCAGTTTCCTGGACAACGCGCCCACCTACCTGGTGTTCTTCAACACCGCCGGCGGCGACCCCGTGCATCTGATGACCGACATGGCGCCCACCCTGGCCGCCATCTCCGCCGGTGCGGTGTTCATGGGCGCCAACAGCTACATCGGCAACGCGCCCAACTTCATGGTGCGTTCCATCGCCGAAGAACAGGGCGTGCCCATGCCCAGCTTCTTCGGTTACATGGCCTGGTCCGTGGGCATCCTGATCCCGCTGTTCCTGATCCTGACCTGGCTGTTCTTCATCTAGGCCGCGCATCCCGCATCCGCGCATCCCGCATCCGCGCATCCCGCATCCGCGCATACCGGGCCGCTCCGCGAGGGGCGGCCCTTTTGCGTGGGAAACATTTGGGCAGGGCCGATGCCGCAGGCTCGGGATGTGCTGTTCCCGGCGCCCTCCATGCGACGGGCGGGAGCCGACGCCAGCAGACGCGGCCCGTGCCGCCGGAGGAGCCGGGAAGGCGTCCCGTCCAGCCGGTGCCCACGGCCACGGAGAGGGCTGACGCGGGGCATGCCCGCCGTGCGCAAACGACGGTCCCGGACGCGGAGACGCCGGTCCGTACAAGACGCCCCGGACAGGGCCGTGGCGGGCGCAGCACGGCCCTGCCGCGACGGGCGGGACCGTCGTACGTCCTGCGTCATGGCCCTCCGCGCTCCCGTGCGTGCCGCATCATGCCGGCCCGTGCGGGAGCGGGCCTGTCGCCGTGCAGGTCGCGGCCAGGCGGGCCACCGGGCCGCGCTCCCCAGCCTCCCGGGGCCGTCCCGCGCCGTCCCCGGGGCAGGCCCGGAATTGCTTTTTGGCCTGAAAAAGGTAACTATGGCCGCCTCGCGGGCGCTCAGCCCCGGGCCCTGCGCCTGTGCCCGCCATTTTCGGCGGGAGACGTCCGCGCTTTCCAGGATTTTTTTCGGAGGCAATCCATGCGTGCTCTGTTCCGTTTGACCGTTTTCCTCTGCGTGCTGGCCCTGAGCTGCCCCCTGGGCGCCCTTGCGGCCGGCAAGGACGCTGCCGCCAAAGACAAGGTCGAGGAAGATTTCGAGGCCCTGCGCCGCTTCAGCCAGGTGCTGGATCTGGTGAACCGCTATTATGTGAAGGACGTGGACCAGAGCGAGCTGCTGGACGGCGCGCTCAAGGGCATGCTGCAGGGGCTCGACCCCCATTCCACCTTCATGACCCCCGAAGAACACAAGGAGATGCAGGAGACCACCTCCGGCGAGTTCTCGGGCATCGGCATCGAGATCACGGTGGAGAACGGCCAGGTGACGGTGGTGACCCCCATCGAGGACACGCCCGCCGACCGCGCCGGGCTGCAGTCCGGCGACATCATCCTGACCATCAACGGCCAGCCCACCCAGGAGCTGAGCCTGCAGGACGTGGTCTCGCGCATCCGCGGGCCCAAGGGCACGGAAGTGGAGCTGGGCATACTGCACAGCACGTCCAAGTCGCCCAAGACCGTGCGCCTCAAGCGCGAGGCCATCCCGGTCGTGAGCGTCAAGTCCAAGCCCCTGGAGGACGGCTACTACTGGATCCGCCTGACCCGCTTCTCCGGCCGCACCGACGAGGAACTGCGCGACGCCCTCAAGAAGGCCACCCGTGAATGCGCCAAGACCGGCGGCCTCAAGGGCATCGTGCTGGATCTGCGCAATAATCCCGGCGGCCTGCTGGATCAGGCCGTGAGCGTTTCCGACATGTTCCTGGGCAAGGGGACCATCGTGTCCATCCAGGGCCGCGGCCCCGTGCCCGAGCGCGTCTACGAGGCCAAGGAGCAGGCCGGGGACATCGCGGTGCCCGTGGTGGTCATCATCAATGCCGGTTCGGCCTCGGCCTCCGAGATCGTGGCCGGTGCCCTGCGCGACCAGAAGCGCGCCCTGATCATCGGCGAGCGCTCCTTCGGCAAGGGCTCGGTGCAGAACATCATCCCGCTTTCCGACGGTTCCGCCCTCAAGCTGACCGTGGCCCTGTACTACACGCCCAACGGCAGTTCCATCCAGGCCGAAGGCATCGTGCCCGATCTGGAGATCCCCTTCGAGCGTCCGCATGAGGACGATGCCGACGAGCCCCGCATCCTGCTGCGCGAGCAGAACCTGAGCGGCCATCTGGAAAATGCCGGCAGCGGCAAGAAGGACGCGGGTAGCAAGAAGCGGGACGATGCCGTGGAACAGCTGGCCCGTGACAACCAGCTGCGCATGGCCCTGCAGCTGGTCAAGGGCCTGCCGCGCATCCAGGAGATCCGGCGCTAGACCGGCGCCCCGCGCGGAGTCGTCCCGTGGTCTTCCCCTGTTCCCATGCCGGCCCCCCGGGCGCTGACGAAAGCCCCTCCGGGGGGCCGCGTGCGTCCACCCGCCTGCTGCTGGGCGGCATCCTCTGGTTCTGCCTGAGCCTGGGCCTGGCCTGGCAGCTGGGCGGCCGGGACGAGCCCGTCGTTCCGGAGGCATGGGAGGAGCCGCCCGCGCTCCCGTCCGGGGACTGGCTCCGGCAGCGGGACAGCCTGGACGTGCTGCTGCAGCGGACCCTGCCCCGGGTCATGCCCGGCTGCCGTCTGCTGACCATGCCCGGTTTTTCCGAGCAGGAGGCCCGCCATTACCGCATCGAAGGCGAAGGCGCGCCCTTGCGTCTGGCCCTGGCCCTGCAGGAACGCCTGTGCCAGGAGGCCCTGCGCACCGGCCATGACGGCAAGCGCCTGCACGCGCGCATGGCCCTGCCGCAGCTGCGCTGGACCGACGACGGGGTGCTGGAAGCCGTCGTGGACGGCCGCGTCTGCATGGTCCTGCATTTCCCCGGCTGGGAGACCATGCTGGCCGCGCTTTCCCGGCCCATGCCCGAGCCCGCCCTGATCCTGGTGCTGGACGACATGGGCCGGAAGCTGGAGCCCGCGGAACAGCTGGTCAGCCTGCCTTTCCCCGTGGCCCTGGCCGTCTGGCCCCATGCGCCCTTCCGGCACCCGGTGGAGGCCCTGGCCCGCGATACGGGGCGGGACGTGCTGCTGCACATGCCCATGGAGCCCCTGCCGCGCAAGAACGGCAGCCTGCCCGATCCCGGCCCCGGCGCCCTGGAAGCGGATATGGCCGCCTTTGCCATGGAACAGGCCCTGGACAGGGCCCTGGCCCAGGTGCCCACGGCGCTGGGCCTCAACAACCATATGGGCTCTGCCTTCACCAGCCGCCGCCAGGCCTGCGGCATCCTGGCCGGTCTGGCCTACGGGCGCGGCCTGTTCGTGCTGGACAGCGTCACCAGCGCCAAGAGCCGGCTGGAAGACAGCATGGTGCGACAGGGCATCGTCACGGCCAGCCGCCACATCTTCCTGGATGATCCGCAGGGCACGGACAAGGTGCTGCAGGCCCTGGACAAGGCCGCGCGTCTGGCGCGCAGGCAGGGCGTGGCCATCGCCATCGGCCATCCGCACGCCGCCACCCTGCGGGCCCTGGAACGCTGGGAGAACCGCGAGGGCGTGGCCGTGGTGCCCCTGCGGCGCTATGTCTGGCACCTGGCCCGGCTGCGGGCCGGACAGGCCGCCACGGAATGATTTTTCGGGAAGGCGCGTTCCGCATCTTCCCGCTGACAGCCGCCACGGCGGCGATGGAGAAGACCATGAGCATGAGCATCGGTTGTGTGGGCTGCGGCAATATGGGCGGGGCCATCCTGGCCGGTCTGGCCGCTTCCTCCCTGGATTGCGCCCTGTACGGCCATACGCGCACGGCGGCGCGCATGGCGCCTCTGGAGGCCGCGGGCGTCACCCGCCTGGATTCGGCCCGCGAGCTGGCCCGGCAGGCCCGCTATGTGGTGCTGGCCGTCAAACCCTATCAGGCCGAGGCCGTACTGGCCGGTATGGCCCCGGAACTGGGCCCGGACAAGGTGCTGATCTCGGTGGCTGCGGGCATCAGCATCGCCCGTTTGCAGGCCGCCGTGCAGGGGCGCTGCCCCGTGGTGCGCTGCATGCCCAATACGCCCGCCCTGGTGGGCAAGGGCGTGTTCGCCCTTTGCTTCGGCGAAGGCGTCACGGAGCAGGGCAGGGCCGACATCCTGCGCTTCTTCGCCGAGCTGGGCGTATGCCTGGAGCTGCCGGAAGCCCGTTTCACCGCTTTTTCCGCCCTCATCGGCGCCGGGCCCGCCTATGTCTTCGGCATGATGCAGGGCCTGGTGCAGGCCGGCGTCACCCTCGGGCTGGGCCGCAGGGAATGCCGCGATATGGTGGCGGCCCTTTTTGAAGGTTCGGCCGTCATGGCGGCCCGCAGCGAGACGCCGCTCATGGAGCTGCGCGACCAGGTCTGCTCGCCCGGCGGCCTGACCATCGCCGGGGTCAATGTGCTCGACCGGGCCGGGCTGGCCGGACTGCTGGTGGACGCGGTGCTGGCCGCTGACCGACGCGGCAGGGAAATGGAGGACGAATAGCGGGAAGGGGGGCGCGAGCCCCCCTTTTTCGTATGAAAAAAACGGCGGGTCCTCCGCAGAGGGCCTGCCGCCGGTTTGCCGTGTGCCGGAAAAGGGGAGTTATTTGACCTTGTCCACGCGGATGTCCAGGCGCTTCTTGCCCCTGGTCAGGATATAGCGCGTTTTGGCCTTGGCGTGCAGGTCGATGACGATGCGGGTGTCGCTGCCCTTCTTGCCCAGGCGCACGTCCTTGACCATCTCGCCCTTGGGCACGCCGGGTTCCTTGACCTTCCATGTCCCCTGCAGGTCCACCACCACGCGCGAGGGGCTGGTCAGCTCCAGATGCTTGAAGCGGATGGGCGAGGAGGCTTCCAGACGGATGGTGGCGCCGCCGTCGCGCACGAAGACCACGAAATTGGTGACGGTCTGCGCCTGGGCGGAAGAGGTCTTTTTGGGGGCCGGCTGGGCCTTGGGCGCGGGGGCGGCCGCCTTTTCCTGCGCCGGGGCGGCGGGCTGCCGGGTTTCGGCGGGGGAGGTCGCCGTGGCCGGGGGCGCGGCCTCGGGGCTTTCCGCGGTGACGGGCGGCATGCCGCTTTCCTCGCCGGTATCGAAGGCGAAGCCGCGTTCCACGGCGGCGGGCGACGGCTTGACCCCGGCCGCGGCCAGCTTTTCGCCATCGGCGGGCGTGCCGGGCGTCACGGGCACGGGCAGGGGCGGCTGGGCGGCGGGCGGCGTGCCGGCCACCGGGGCGGAGACGCCGTTGTCGGCAGGCGCGGGTGTATCGCCGGACTGGCCCATGCGTGTGTTGAGCAGGATGAGCAGCAGGCCGAGGATGATGACCGCCAGGACTATCCAGAGAAAGACTTTGTTCATGCCAGTGGGCTCCTGTGCCTTGGGGCGGGTATCCGCCGGAAGGGGCGGCGGATGGGCGGTATCGCGGATCACGGTGCGCGTCGGGCGGGGGCGGAGCCGTCCGCCGGGACGCGGGCACGCATGGAGGCCCCATTCGCGGGCACGGCTAAACTCTACATGATTTGTGCCGAATGGCAAGATTTGCCAAATCCCTTTACGCGCCGGGGGCTTTGCGCTAGCATGGGCGCACTATGCATGAAATGTCCATTGCCCAAAGCATCCTGGACATAGCTCTGGAAGAGATCGCCAAACAGGGCTGTGACCGGCTCGACCTCATCCGTGTGCAATGCGGCGCCCTGGCCGGCGTGGTGCCGGAATCGCTGCAGTTCTGCTTCGAGGCCCTGATCCGGGGCGGGCCGCACGCTTCGGCCCGGCTCGAACTGGAGACCATCCCCCTGTTGCTGCGCTGTTCTTCCTGCGGCCGGACCTTCGGCGGCGAGGGGCAGGAGGCGCTCTGGCTGCCGTGCCCCGTGTGCGGGGCCCTGACGGGCCATAGCGTGGAGCAGGGCAAGGAGTTGCAGATCAGTCATCTGGAAGCCTCCGTCAGCGGGGGCCAGGATTCATAAACCAGGGCCCTGACGCCGTGGACAGTCGGGGCCGGGCCCTGTCCGGCAGCGGACGGGCCGGAGTTCCGGGAGGAAAGCATGCAAATTCCTGTGGTGCGCAACGTTCTGGAAGCCAATGAAAAGATAGCGGCCGGCGTGCGCGAGAAACTGCGCGAGCGCAAGATCCTGGCCCTGAACCTGATCTCGTCGCCGGGCGCGGGCAAGACGACCCTTCTGGAGCGCACCCTGCATGATCTGGCCGGCGAGTTCCGCATGGCCGTCATCGAAGGTGACCTGCAGACCGACAACGACGCCCGCCGCGTGGCGGCCACGGGCGCGCAGGCCGTGCAGATCAATACCGACGGCGGCTGCCATCTGGACAGCAACATGATCATGACCGCCATGGAGAGCCTGGACTTGGACGGCGTGGACATCCTGTTCATCGAGAATGTGGGCAATCTGGTCTGCCCCGTGGAATTCGACTGCGGCGAGGACGCCAAGGTGGCGCTCCTGAGCGTGACCGAAGGCGACGACAAGCCCGAGAAATACCCCCTGCTGTTCAATCTGGCCAAGGCCATGGTGCTGAACAAGGTGGACCTGCTGCCCTATGTGGACTTCGACCGCGAACGGGCGCGGGCCTTCGCCACCCGGCTCAACAAGGAGCTGGACGTGTTCGAGGTCTCCTGCCGTGACGGTTCCGGCCTGGAAGGCTGGTACCAGTGGCTGCGCGACATGCGCGCCAGCAAGCTCTAGGCGTACGGTCCTTTCCCCATACGGCAAAAGCCCCCTGAGAAGGGGGCTTTTTTGTGCCTTCGTACCAGCCGCAGGAGCCGGAGGGGACGGCAGCCCGGGGCCCGATCAAGCGTGCCGGTCCTGGCGCCTCTCTGGCTCTGCCGCCCGCCGCCGGATGTCGCGTCCGGTCGTCAGGCGGGTGCCGTGGCCTGCTCGCATCACACGTCCCAAAGCCGTCGGCGTTGCGTGCGCCGGCCGGGCCGGAGCTTCCGTGATGCGCCGGGGCGGGCGCTCCGTGATGCACCGGGGGCGGCGGGGACTGCCAGGGCGCGGGGCCGTGCGCCCGGGCATCGTGCCGTCTACTGGATGGTGGCGCTGTAGGCGGTCATGTCCACGATGAGGGTGGCCGTGGGACGGCGCACGGTGATGGTGAAGAGCTGCACGTCATGCCGGGGCGTGTCGCTGATGAGGTCGGGCAGCATGTCGCCGGGGGCCATCATGATGCAGGCATCGCCGCGGGGGGCGTTCATGAGCATGCCCAGGGCCATGTGCAGGATCTCCATCTGGCGCTTCTGGTCAGCCACGGGCATCTCGGTGAAGTTCATGTCCAGGCCGGGCAGCTCGGCCTGCCAGGGCCGGTAGCCCATGGCGTAGAGGCTGGAAAGCAGGGTGTTCAGGCGCTGGTCGTTGAGCTTCTGGCGCAGTTCCACATGTTCCAGGACTTCGTCGCCGGGCTGCACGGGAAAGACCTCCACGTCGTCATCGCCGGGCGTGTAAGGGGTCAGGCGGGCGGCCCAGACCATGTCGGCGAAGCCCAGGCTGGTGAGGACGGCGCCGCCGTCGTCACGGGGCGGATCCTTTTCCAGCAGGGCGCAGGCGTCCTGCATCTTCATGCCGGGCCGGAATTTGCTCAGGGCGCACACGGGCCGGGCATCATCCGCGGGCAGCAGGGAGGTCTCCCTGCCGGTGACATGGCTGGTCTTGCCGTCAAGGCCGCGGAGCAGCAGGCAGGGGCGATGCTCGCCGCAGAGGGTCAGGCTCTGGAGATCGGCCAGACGGATGGCGCTGAAATCCCAGAGGGAGAGGCCCATGTCCATGCGCAGGTCGGCGCTGCCGCCGGGGTTGAGCAGCTGGTCCTCGCCGCCGGGCAGGAGGTCGAGGCGGGCATAATTGGCCTGGTGGCCCACGGTGAAGCGGATGCTCAGCAGCTCTTCGGCGCTTTGGTTGCGGATGGTCAGGCTTTTTTCATCTTCCGGGGTGTCCCGGGCGAGGCAGGGCCCGGAACAGAGCAGCAGGGAGGCGAAGACAAGGGACAGCAGGACGGACAAACGACAGGAATGGAGCATGGCGGACCTCATCAGACGGCAGTCCCGAAGGGCTGGGACGGCACGGCGGCCGTAGTTGGCAAACAGGGGCCGCGCGGCGAAGCGCGGCATGCTGTAGGTGTAGCAAAGGCCCGGCGGAGCCGCAAGCGTTGCGAGCGGACAGGCCGCAGGCTTTTGCGGGAAGGGCGGGCCTTTACGCTGTGCTTCCCGGCTGGTATAGGAAGGACTTGGGCGGCCCGTGCCGCCGTTCCCGTCCATGCCCTTTGCCAAGGAGTCGCCATGTCTTCGTCCCGCCATGCGCCGGATGGCCCGCAGCAGAGCGCTGTCGGGCTGCAACTGACCTTGCCGGTACTCGTGACGGCCTGCGTGCTGTTCGTGGCGGCGCTGGTCCTGGCCTATCTGGGGGGCGTGATGACAGGGCGCGCCCAGTGGGCCAGCAGCCTTGAGGAATCCCGGGCTGCTCTGGCCCAGGCCGCCGCCACGGACAGCGCCGGGGAGGAGGCCCCTTCCCCGGAGGCCCAGGCCGCCGCCGGTACGGAAAGCCCTGAGGACGTCCTGGCCGAAGCCTCGGTGCTGGCGGCATCCGAACTGCGTTTTTCCCGGGCCCTGCGGGCCGAACCGGGCGCGCGTCTGGAGCCTGTCTCGCCGCCGCTGCCTGCCGCCCGGGCCGCCAAACCGGCCGCGGAAGGCGCACCGGCCTATCCGCCCATGCCGCCGGGCATGCAGCCCGCCGTGCCCGCCGGCGAAAAAGCACCGCCGCCGACACCCACCGACATCTATGATTTCGTGTTCCAGCTGGGGGCCTTCCGCGATCCCGGCATCGTGGACGATCTGCGCCAGCGCCTGGAAGGGCGCGGCCTGCGCACGCGCATGGAACGCAGCGGCAAGCTCTATCTGGTCATGGTGGTGCTGCGCGGCACCGACGAACGGGCCCGCGAGGTGGAATACATCGCGCAGGACCTGCGCCTGGGCAAGCCCCTGATGCGCAGCCGCAAGCCCGTGCCCGGACGCCGTTAGGCCCAGGACCGCGTTCTGTTTTGCGGGGAAGGCCCCCCCATCCTTTCCCCGGCGCGCTGTTGCCGACGGGCGCGGGGAGCAGGCGGCAGGCATCCTCCACCGGGCATGCGCGGCTGGTATCCTCTTTTTACCGGAAATGGAGCGCAAGATCTGGGTCGATGCGCCCTAGGGGACAGGCCCGGGCGGGCGCATCGCGTCGCGCCGCCGTCGACGCGCCTTTTTCCACAGCAATCCAGACTGGCGGCAGGCTGCCGTCGGCTCCCTGTCCTCGTCCCGTCGCCCGGATGGCGGCGGGCTTTTTTCGTGCCTGGTCCGCGCTGGCTGGGCGCGTCAGTCCAGGATCTCCAGACGGCCCTGGTGCATGCGCGCCCGGCGATTGATGCAGGCGGGGGCGTCGCCCTCGAAGTGGGAGACGAAGACCAGGGCGATGCCGCGGGCGGCCAGCTGGTCCAGCAGGGCCAGATACTGGCGGCGGGATTCCTCGTCCAGGGCGGAGCAGGGCTCGTCCAGGAGCAGGATGTCCGGCTGGCCCATGAGGGCCCGGGCCAGGAACAGGCGGCGCAGCTGGCCTGTGGAGAGCAGGCGGATGGAGCGCTCCGCCAGATGGCCCACGCCCAGCTCGTGCATCACGCGGCGGGCCTGTTCCTGTTCGGCCCGGCTGTAGTCACGGTAGACGCCCACGGTGTTCTCCAGACCGGTGCAGACCAGCTCCAGGGCCGTGATGCTGTAGCCGTAGAGGGCCTGCGAAAGATCGGAGACCAGGCGCACGCCCTTGCGGATCTCCTCCAGCAGCACGGTCTCGCCGCCGTGATGGGGCAGATGCCGCACCAGGGTCCCGCCCACGGCCACGAATTCGTCCCCGGCCAGCAGGCGCAGGAAGGTGGACTTGCCGGAGCCGTTCTCGCCCTCGATGCGCCAGTTCTCGCCCTTGCGCAGGGTCCAGTCCACATCGTGCAGTATCTCCTGCCCGTCGATGAAGACCGTGGCATGGCGCACGTCCAGCAGGGGCGCGGCGGGCTCCGGTGCGGGCGTCACGGCGCCGGCAAGGCAGATGTCCTCGTATTCCCCTTCCTGCGGCGGCAGGGTGCAGTCCGGGGCCAGCAGACGGCCCTGATGGATGATGCGCGTCTCGCGGCACCAGTCCGGCACCTGTTCCCGGCGGTGGCTGCTCATGATGACCGTGCAGTGTTCGCGCACGCTGTCCAGTACGTCGTAGAAACGGCGGCTGTGATCGGCATCCAGACCGTCGCTGCATTCGTCCAGCAGGAGCAGGTCGGGCTGCCGGACCAGGGCCCGGCCCAGCAGGAGCAGGCGCAGCTGCCCCTGCGAGACTTCCGGCACCATCCTGTCCAGCAGGTCCAGGGCGCGCAGACGCCGGGCCATGTCCTCCACCTGGGCGTGGCGCTGTTCGGAGCTGTTGCTGTAGAGCAGGGGCGTGTCCTCGAAGGCCGTGAGCAGCAGTTCCCGGCCGGTGATGTACCAGCGCTGGCGCTGATAGGTCTCCTGCTGGTCCGGCGAGACCAGGGCGCTGACGGCCCGGCCCGCGATGGGCGAGGTCTCCGCGCCTTCGGCCGTGTGCCAGACGATGCGGCCCTGCGCTGGCCAGAGCAGGCCGTGCATGAGGCGCATGAGCGTGGTCTTGCCCGCGCCGTTGTGGCCCAGCAGCAGATGATGCTCGCCGCGGCGCAGCCGCCAGTCGATATGATGCAGGATGATCTTCTGCCGGGCATCGCCGGGCAGGAACAGGCTCAGATCCTCGATGTCCACCAGGGGACTGCCGGGAAGGAGATGGGACGGGGTATCCATAAAAAAACTCGTGTGAAGTTGTCCCGGACGGATCGCAGCCGTCGCGCGGGACGTCGAACAACAAAGACAAGCGGACCGGGCCCTGGGAAAGCGCCGGCACCGGCCGGAAGCCCGATGGGGGGCCTTGCCGGAAGCGACCGGGGACCCACGCTGAAGGGAAGGCCCGTGCCCTCCCGCCACCGCCATGGTTCCAGATAAAGCGCGCTGGGGAAGAGATGGGGGCAAGGGGATCCCCTCCCGTGCGGACAGCGACCGGATGGCGGCCCGCAGGGCCGTGCCCGTTGCGACGAAGGAAGCTACGGGCAGCGACAGCAAAGCGCGATCAGCGACGAAGGAAACTGCGGGCGTCGACGGCAGGGACGAGGGGCCCCCCTTCCCCCCGGAGAGCGGCCTTGCCTCCCTCCGCTGATGTTTGCCTCTCCTGTTCCCTCTCCCCCGGAGGGCGGCCGCAGGCCGTGGCTGCCGGCCTACAGGGGCAGCTCGTACTGGCGGCCCTGCCTGTACCAGACGCTGCGGGTGAAGCCGAAGGCCCGGGCGTAGCTTTCCAGCCGGGGGAAGGCGAAGGCCACGTCCGTGGTGATGTGGGCGTCCGAGGCGAAGGTCACGGGCACCCGGAGTTCGGCGGCCAGCCGCATGATGGGCGCGCAGGGGTAGATCTCGCGGCAGGGCTTGCGCAGACCGGCGGAGGAGATCTCCATGGCCATGCCCGCGTCGCGCAGTTCGGCAAGGGCGGTGCGGATGAGCTCGAGGCTGCCGGGCTTGTTGAGCCAGATGTGGAAGCGGTCCACGGAAAAGATCTTGACCAGATCGGGATGGGCCGCGATCTGGAACATGCCGGAGGCGATCATCTGCCGCCAGCTCTGGAAGTAGCGCACATAGTTCCGTTCGCATTCTTCCTGCGAGAGCGCGTCCCAGTCCGAGGCCCTGTCGTCGAAGCCCCAGCGGCCGATGAAATGCACGCTGCCCAGCAAGTAGTCGAAATCATAGGCGCTGCAGGCCTTGCGGGCAAAGTCCTCCTGCCCTTCCAGCCAGTCCATCTCCATGCCGAACAGCACCCGGCAGGCGCCGGGCGCGGCCGTATCGCGCAGTTCGCAGACTTCGCGGGCATAGGTGGGCATGCAGCGGCTCAGCTGTTCGCGGTATTCGTTGGTATAGTCGAAGCCCAGCGGGCGCGGCGAATGCTCGGTGAAGCCCAGCAGGGAGAGCCCGGCCGCGCAGGCGGCGGCGTACATCTCCTGCGGCGTGCTGGCGCCGTGGGAGTAGCGGGTATGGCTGTGGAGGTCGGCAGTGATCATCTTCATCTCCGGGAGCGTCCCCGGCCTGCCGCGGGAAGGTCGGGCGACCGGGCAGGAGGCCGGGTCGCGGGGCATGCGGGCTCAGGCGGGGCCTGAAAGGAAAAAACGGGGAGGGCGGACCCTCCCCGTGACAGACGTTACGGACAGCCGCTAGCCCAGCAGGCGGCGGCAGATCTCCTGACCGGCACGACGACCGGCGCCCATGGCCAGGATGACCGTGGCCGCGCCGGTGACGATGTCGCCGCCGGCGAAGACATTGGGCAGCGAGGTCTCGCCCGTGGCTTCATCCACCTTGATGTAGCCGCGTTCGGTCTTTTCCAGGCCCTCGGTGGCTTCCAGCAGGATGGGATTGGAGCGGGTGCCCAGGGCCACGACGGCCAGGTCGGTGGGCAGTTCGTAGGTGGCGCCCTCCACAGGCACGGGGCGACGGCGGCCGGAGGCGTCGGGCTCGCCCAGTTCCATCTTCTGCAGGGTCACGGAGGTGAGCTTCAACTCGCTGTCCCCGTTGAACTGCAGGGGGGCGGCCAGCATCTCGAACTTCACGCCCTCTTCCTCGGCATGTTCCACTTCCTCGCGGCGGGCGGGCATCTCGGCCTTGGTGCGGCGATAGACGATATGCACGCTTTCCGCGCCCATGCGCAGGGCGGTGCGGGCGGCGTCCATGGCCACGTTGCCGGCGCCGAAGACGGTCACGTTCTTGCCCAGGTAGGCGGGGGTGTCATACTCGGGGAAGGCGTAGGCACGGCCCAGGTTGACGCGGGTCAGGTATTCGTTGGCCGAGAACACGCCCACCAGGTTCTCGCCGGGCACGCCCAGGAAGACCGGCAGACCGGCGCCCACGCCGATGAAGACCGCGTCGTATTCCTTGCGCAGCTCGTCCACGGTGAAGGTGCGGCCGCCCACGCTGTTGAGGTGGAAGTCCACGCCGGCGCGGCGCAGGCCGTCCACTTCGGTGGCCACCACGTTCTTGGGCAGACGGAAGGAGGGGATGCCGTAGATGAGCACGCCGCCGGGCTCGTGCAGGGCTTCGAACACGTCCACCTTGAGGCCGCTGGCGGCACAGACGCCCGCGCAGGTCAGGGAGGAGGGGCCGGAGCCGATACAGGCCACCTGCTTGTCCTTGACCGGCATGCCGCAGGCATTGGTGCCGGTCACCTGTTCACAGGCGCTGGTGGCGATGTAGGTATCGGCCACGAAGCGTTCCAGACGGCCGATGGCCACGGGCTGGCCCTTGGCGTTGAGGATGCATTTGCCTTCGCACTGGTGTTCCTGCGGACAGACGCGGCCGCAGACGGCGGGCAGGCTGTTGGTGGTCTTGATGATGCGGTAGGCGGCATCGAAATTGCCGCGCGCCACTTCGCCGATGAAGTCGCGGATGGGCACTTCCACGGGGCAGCCCTTCATGCAGAGGGGCTTTTTGCACTGCAGGCAGCGGGAGGCTTCCTGCATGGCCATTTCCCTGGTGTAACCGGTGGCCACTTCGTCGAAATTGTGGGCGCGCACGTCCGCGGGCTGGCAGGGCATGTCCACGCGCGGAGCAATGGTCTTTTTGGGCTTAGTTTCCATGGGTGCTCCTGTACTGGTCGATGGAGACCTTTTCCTGATCGCGGTACGCGCCCAGACGGCGGCGCAGTTCGTCGAAGTCCACCTTGTGGCCGTCGAATTCGGGGCCGTCCACACAGGCGAATTTGGTCTTGCCGTCCACGGTCACCCGGCAGGCGCCGCACATGCCGATGCCGTCCACCATGATGGGGTTGAGGCTGACGGTGGTGTGCACGCCGAAGGGACGAGTGGTATTGGCCACGGCGGCCATCATGGGCACGGGGCCCACGGCCACCACTTCGAAGACGTCCTTGTCGGATTCCAGACGGGCGCGGAGCAGGTCGGTCACCAGGCCCTTGTGGCCGTAGCTGCCGTCGTCGGTGGAGATGAGCAGCTCGTCCACGAAGCTGGCCAGTTCCTTCTCGAACAGGAGCAGGTCCTTGTTGCGGGCGCCGATGACGCCCACGACCTTGTTGCCGACGCGCGAATGGCCCTTGGCGATATGGTGCATGGCGGCAATGCCGGTGCCGCCGCCCACACAGATGACAGTGCCCTGTTTTTCGATGTGGGTGGGTTTGCCCAGGGGGCCGCAAAGATCCAGGATCTCGTCGCCGGCCTTGAGGTCCTCAAGGATGGCCGTGCTCTTGCCCATGACCAGATAGACGATGGTGATGGTGCCTTTCTCGGCATCCGTGTCCGCGATGGTCAGGGGGATGCGCTCGCCCGTGGGGCTCATGCGCAGCATGACGAAATGACCGGGCCGGGCATGGCTGGCGATGGCCGGCGCGTGCAGCACCAGCTTGCTGGTCTTGCCCGGGATGAGGCTTTCTTTTTCCAGAATGGGGGTTGGCATGATATTCCTGCACTCCTGCTGCGGATAATGGAAAGTGCCAGCTTACCCAAGGTTTTTTCCGCTTGCAAGTATCGCGAGGGGAAATAGGGGCTTGTGAAAAGATGTTCGTCCGCCTGCATGGAAGGGCGACGTCAGTGCCGCAGTACGGATGATCACGGACTGTGCAGCATATCTTGAGGAGGACAGATGATGTTCCCTGTATCGTTGCAAGATGCTTTCAGGGGGGACGGTTGCAAAGGCTGAAGGCTGTTCTGGTGCCTCTTTGGTGTTTATGAGCACGCAATTTAAAGTAGGATGTCGTTACAAGCAGCCCCCTGCGTATGGGAAAAAGTCGAAAGGCCATTCCCCCGCGTTGTTTGCCTTCGCGCGCGCTGCGGCCCGGCCGTGCGGCAAAAGCCCCCGGCGTCGTGTTCTCCCGGCCGGAGCGGGCTTGCGGGACGCGGGCCGGAGATGAGCAAAAACGGCGGGATAGCCGCGTGCGGGCCGCGTCGGTCCTGTCCGTCGGGCGGGGGCCGGGGCGCTGCCGCCCGGAGCAGGGGGCACGTGAAAATGTCCGCAGGGTGGGCAAAAAACGCCCTGTGACAGGCCGGAAGCGTCGCGCGCAGCAAAAAAGACGCGCGGCGCTCAGTCGTGATCGGTATGCGGGCCGCGGGTGCGCGGGGCCGGGGCGCCTTCGCCCTCGCCGGGCAGGACCAGGACCACGGTCTGGCGCACGAGGCCGTTGTCCCCCATGGTCACGGCCAGCCGGTCGAGGCGGGTGCGGATGAGCTGCTGGTCGGGCCAGCCCAGGCGGAAGGCGCAGATGACGGGCGTGGAGCCGGGCAGGGACAGTTCCAGCTCCTCCTGCATGGCGCGGGCCTGCCGGGCGGAAAGATAGACGGCCAGGCTGGTGCCGTGGGCGGCCAGACGGCGCAGGGCCTCCTGCCCGGGCATGGGCGTGCGGCCGGGCATGCGGGTCAGGATCAGGCTCTGGGTGGCGCCGGGCACGGTGAAGCTGCATCCGGCCGCGGCCGCGGCCGCACTGGCGGCGGTGATGCCGGGCACCACCTGCCAGGGGATGCCGTCTCGGTCCAGCAGGGCCAGCTGTTCGCGCAGGGCGCTGTAGATGGCGGGATCGCCGGTGTGCAGATGGACCACGGGACGGCCGGCGCGGGAGAACTGGAGCATGAGGGAATGGCATTCCCCCAGATCCAGCGGGGCCGCGTCGATGACGCTGGCCCGGGGCGGGGCCAGGTCCAGCAGGGCGGGCGGGATCATGGAACCGGCGTAGAGCAGCAGGGCCGCCTCGCCGATGAGGCGCTTGCCCTTGAGGGTGAGCAGCTCGGGGTCCCCGGGCCCCGCGCCCACGAAACTGACCATGCCGGGCCGCGTGTCCATATGATCCTTCCCCCTGTCCCCGGGCACGGGGCGCGCCGGCGCCACGCCCGGGGCGTTTTTCGTCATGCCTTCGGCTGCCCGGACGGCTTGTCCGCGGCCAGCAGGAAGACGGCATTGTCCGCCGCCAGGAAGACATCCTGCCCCAGCGGACGCGCGCGGGAGGCCTGCACCTGCATGATCTCGGTGCTCCAGCCCAGGCGGGCAAAGAAGCGGCGGCAGCGGGCCAGGGTGTCCAGCAGGATGCAGCTCACCACCAGACGGCCGCCGGGCAGCAGACGGCGGCAGACCTGCTCCAGCAGTCCGTCGGCCCCGTCGCCGGAAAGGCCGCCGCCGATGAAGACCCGGTGCGGATCGGGCAGGCGCGGCAGGCAGCGGGGCACGCTGCCCAGACAGACCTCCACCACGGCGGCGCCGAAGCGGCGGCGGTTCTCCTGGATGTCCAGGGCGCGGGCGGGCACCCGCTCCACGGCCACCACCCGGCCTTCGTGGACTAGGCAGGCGGCCTCCAGCGCCACGGAACCGGAAGCGGCGCCCAGATCCCAGAGCGTATGCCGGGGCTCGGGGCGCAGCAGGGAAAGGGCGGCGGCGCGCACGGCGGGCTTGGTCTGCAGGCCGGCCTCGTGGCGCAGCTCGTCGGGCGCGAGCCCGGGGCGGGGGCGGCGCACCTGGCCGCAGGGCGTCAGGAGGACGGTGCAGACCGGGCCGAAAAAGGCCGCGGCCGCTTCCTCCAGGCTGAGGTGCCGGGTCTTTTCATCCTCGCCGCCCATTTCTTCGAAAACATGCATGCCGAACCAGTCCACGCCCCTGTCCAGCAGATGGCGGGCCAGCAGGTCGGGCGTCATGCGCGCGTCGGTGAGCAGGCTCAGGGGGCGGCCGCGCTGCACGGCGGCATTGAGGGGGGCCAGGTCCTGGCGGCCGTGCAGGGAAAGGCAAATCACGTCATGCCAAGGCAGGCCCAGGCGGGCGCAGGCCTGCTGCAGCGAGCTGACCCCGGGCAGGATGCGCACGGCCCCGGGACCCATCTGGTGCAGCAGGGTCGCACCGATGCCGTAGAACAGGGGATCGCCGTCGGCCAGCACGACCACGCGCTTGCCGGCGGCGCGCAGATGGCTGATGCGGGCCAGCACGGGTTCCAGCGGCGCGCCCAGGCGCAGGCGCTCGGCGGGCAGGTCGCGGAAGGCTTCCAGCAGCCGGCGGCCGCCGCACAGGACCTCGGCCTGCTCCACAAGGCGCAGCCGGGCCGGGGAGAGCGCCTCGCGCGGGGGCAGGGCGCAGTCCAGGCCCAGCACCAGGACGGGTTCGGCGGCTTCGGCGGCAGGTTCGAAGACGAAGGCGGAATGCAGCGGGCTCCCCTGCCGGGACCAGGCCTCCGTATCGGGCACGGCCGGCGGGACCGGCGCCGGTGGCGGCGGGCTGTCCGCCGGGCGGGACGGACGGGGAGCGGGCAGGCTGATGCCGGGGAGGAGGTTCTGCTGTTTCATGGGCTGCGGTCGGGATGGGGCGTAGGCCCCGCCCTGCCTTGCGGCAGGCGCTGGGGCGGGAAGGTCGGACACGTCCCGGAGCGCACGGGCCGGCGGGCCCGGTGCGGCTCAGGCCTGGACGTCGGGCAGCCAGACGCGGCCGCGGGCCACCAGATCCACGGGGCCGTCGATGAAGGCCCTGTCCTGCTGTTCGCCATCGGGGATGTGGACGTGCAGGGCGCTGCCGCCGGGCTGCATGATCTCCAGGGGCGTGCGGTTGCCCTTGGCGGCCAGCAGCAGGGCCAGGGCCAGGGCCCCGGAGCCGCAGGCATTCTCGATGCAGGTGGTGTGGGCGTCGCGCACATGGACCACGGGCAGCATGTCCAGCATGCCGGAGCGGCGTCCCCACCAGACCACGCCGCAGGCCAGCTCGCCGGTCATGCCGTACTGGCGGCGCAACATGCGCGAGGCCGCGATGCAGTCCTCGGGCTGCATGTGGACTTCACCGTCCAGCAGCAGGTGGCAGATGCCGGGCAGGCGCACCAGATGGATGCCCTGTTCCGGGTGGCTGATGGGGCAGGGGGGCAGCTGCAGCTCGGCGCGCACCTGCCAGTGGGGGGGCGTGCCGCGCACCAGCAGGCGGACGGGCGTCTGCCAGCCGGAGACGTGGATCTCGTAGCGGTGTTCGTTGGTCAGCTTCTGGCGGGCGATGCCCTGGAGCGTGGCTTCGGGCGAGGCGCTCTCGCGGAAGGCCAGCAGCGCGCCGAAGGCGCGCGCGGCATTGACGCAGAACTCGCCGCCCGCCATGCGCAGACGGCGTTCGGCCACAGAGATGAAGCCCGCCTGTTCCGCGTCCAGGCTTTCGGGACGCATGGCCTGCCGGGCCAGCTCCGCCTGCCGGGCGCTGTCCAGCCCGTCGGCGGGGAAGAAGATCGTGGTATTGCCGCCGGGGCTCCATTTGGAAAAATCGAGTGCTGGCATAACCCATCCTTTTGTATCTATTCAGTATGCTACAGGCCGGGCCGGCTGTCCAGCCGCCAGTGGCGGATCCCGGCGATCACGCGCGGCACTGTAGCGCCACATGTGGCCCGGATTTTGATGCAGGCGGATCCCGGCGATCACGCGCGGCACGGCGGCCGCCTGACGCGGGGAAGGCCGCTCCGGTACGGCCTTGCGGAAGGCGGCGGGAAGGGGCGCGCACGGCCGCGGCCGCAGCCGCCGGCCCCGCCCCGGACGCCCCTCCAGGGGAAAGAAGGCTTGCCCTTTGCCGCGAAAAGGGCTAGGTTGTAAACGTGTCCATACCATTTTCGGTGAAGAGAAATGGCGACCTGGCACCATTGCCTGACATGTTGCAGGCAAAACAATAACTTTTTGGGAGGCATCATGAAATCTTTTCGCCTGCTGGCCCTTACCACCGCGGTCCTGCTGAGCTTCGCCGTGGCTGCCGTGGCCGCTCCTGTCTGCAGCAAGAAGGTCAACAGCTTCGACTTCGTTGTGGACTACTCCGGCTCCATGATGATGAAGAACGACAAGATGAAACAGGACAAGATCGAAGTGGCCAAGCTCGCCCTGAAGCGCGTCAACGCCGCTATCCCCGCCCTGGATTTCAAGGGCGGCCTGCACACCATCGCCCCTAACGGCACCATCATCGAACAGGGCCCCTGGAACCGCGCCGCCATGGATAGCGGTATCAACACTCTGCGCAGCGGTTTCTCCACCTTCGGCCGCATGACCAACATGGGCGACGGCCTGCAGACCTACGAACCCTTCCTGAGCTCCATGGAGCGCAGCGCCGCCCTGATCGTGGTCACCGACGGTGACAACAACCGCGGCATGGATCTGGTGGAAGTGGCCCGTCAGGTGTACGCCACCCAGCGTGACCTGGTCATCCATGTGATCTCTCTGGCCGACACCCCGCAGGGCGAAGCCACCGTCAAGGCCATCGCCGGCATGAACCCCGCCTCCGTGCTGGTCCGTGCTGAAGACCTGGCCACCAGCGACGCCGAAGTGGAACGCTTCGTGCTGGCCGTGTTCTGCCAGGAAGAGACCGTGATCGTGCTGCGCGGCGTCAACTTCGCGTTTGATTCCTATGCCCTGGACAGCAAGGCCATGGGCATCCTGGACGAAGCCGCCGGCCTCATCAAGTCCAAGCCCAACACCCAGATCGTGCTGACCGGCTGGACCGACTCCCGCGGCACCGACGCCTACAACGCCAAGCTGTCCCAGAACCGCGCCAACGCCGTGAAGGGCTACCTGGCCAAGCAGGGCGTGCCCGCCAGCCGCATGACGGCCATCGGCAAGGGCAAGTCCTTCAAGTACAGCAACGCCACTGAAGAAGGCCGCTACATGAACCGTCGTACGGAGATCTCCTTCGACTAAACGGCGCCTCCTTCCCCCTTTGAATGAAACCCGGCGGCAACGCCGGGTTTTTCCATTAAGGAGTAAACGAACGATGAAGAAAGTCCTGGCAGTCACCCTGCTGGCAAGCCTGCTGTGCGGTGGCTGCGCCCTGTTCGGCGGCGATGAAGCCTCCGACCCGGCTCCGGCCGCCCCGGCCGACGGCTCGGCGGAAGCCGCCAAAGCCCCTGAGAAAGCCCCGGCCAAGGCCCCCGAAAAGGCTGCGGTCAAGGCCGCGCCCGCGTCCCAGTCCAGGCTGGAAGCCGATCTGTACAAGACCGGGCAGAGCCTGGTGGGCCGTGCCTCCCGCACGGTGGTGCCCTCCAAGGCCCAGAAGGAAGTGCGCAAGGTGGGCAAGGAATATGTGGCCACCTATGTGGATGTGGATACCAACAGCCTGAACACCGAAGTGCGCAAGGGCGCCCGCGGTTATGTGGGCTTCATCCGCTATTCCGAACATGTCTATGAGTGCCGCGGCGCCAGCAAGAGCGCGGCCCTTTCCGCCCCCTGCGAAAAGGTCAAGACGCGCAACCTCAATGAGATGATCCGTTACGACGGCAAGAAGTGGCAGTACTAGCCCGGCCGCAGGTACGGCATCCCCGTTGATGCAGGCCCCTTTCCTTCGGGAAGGGGGCTTTTTTCATGCCCGCCGCGGGCAGCCGCGCGGCGGCAAAGAGAGGCGGCCAAGAAAGCGCCCAGGAGAGGCGGCCGGGGGACGGCAGACGGCAAACGGCGGCAGGTTGCCGGGAGCCGACGGCGGAGGGCTGTCCTCCTGTCGCCGCCAGCCTGCCGGGCGCGGGGAGGGCGCAGTGGAGCGCGGGGCCGGGGCGGGGCGCGGACGTATCACATGCGGGCGGATTGTCCGCTCACGCGGGCGGTACCGGCATGGAGGACCGGCGGGCAGCGTGAGGGCTGCTCCGCCTGCGGGCGCGTCGACAGCGCCGGAGCCGGTTTCGGCGTCAGGGCGTGTCCCGGGAAGGGACGGGGGCCGGCGGCGTGGGAGGCCCGGCCCCCCGGACACGCCGGCAGGGGCCTACGCCGGGAAGGGGCGTGACGGGCGGTTCCCCGGGCTCAGCCCCGGGGCGTGCCGGGCAGGGGCGGCAGGTGCTCGGCGATCCAGCGGGCGCACTGCTGGGGCGTCTTCTGGCGGGCGTCGCAGCGCAGGGTGGCGTAGTGCTTGTAGAGCGCCTCGCGCTCGTAAAAGATGTCGGCCAGGGTCTGTCCCGGCGCGATGGCCAGCCCGCGGTCGGGGTTGCGGGCCACGCGCTCCTCGATGGTCTCCAGGGGCACGTCCAGAAAGACGATGGGGCCCAGCGAGGCCAGATGCTCCATGGTCCGCGGCCGGTAGACGGCGCTGCCGCCCGTGGCGATGACCGTGCGCTGCACGCGGATGGAGCCCAGCACCACGGCTTCCAGGTCCAGGAAGGCCTCCTTGCTCAGTGCGTCGGTGACGGCCTGCAGGCGGTCGGCGTACAGGGCCTCCATCAGGTGGTCGCTGTCCATGAAGGCCCAGCCCAGGGTCTGGGCCAGGGCCATCCCCACGGTGGATTTGCCCGCTCCGGCCATGCCGATGAGTACCACACAGGGACAGGAGGGCGGCGGGGGCAGCAGTTGTTCTGACGTGGACATGCGGTCTCCTTGATGCTAATGAGGAAAAAATTGTGCCGTCGCAGGCATATCCTGTCAAGGCGCAAAAGCCGCCGCCGACAGGCAGGGAGCGGTCCCGCCGGAGTTTTTTGTCCATCGTCCCGCCCGGGGATGGTGAACAAGCCTTGACGGCGGGCCTCATGCCGTGTATGTAACCCTTTCAAATTTACAGGCTGCAAGGCGTATCCCGCGCAGCGACAGTGCTGCGGGCACGGGCAAGCCTTCCCGCATGTCGCGCATACCTCGCGCCGGGCCATCCGGCCCGCTGCCCGTCGCCGCAGCCACACGCAAGGAGCTAGAGCAATGAAGAGAACATACCAGCCCAGCAAGATCAGAAGAGCCCGCACCCACGGTTTCCGCGCCCGCATGGCCACCCCCAGCGGCCGCGCCATCCTGCGCCGCCGTCGCGCCAAGGGCCGCAAGCAGCTGAGCGCCTAGTCGGTTGGGGGCTGCGCCCCGCGATCCCCGAAGCGAGCCAAGATGGCCGAACGCCTTTTTCTGCCCCGCCAGAGCCGCATCCGCACCCAAGCGGAGTATGCCGCGTGCTATGAGCGGGGCAGGCGTTACCATACGGAGCATTTCCTCGTTTTTGTACGGCCCCGCGAAAACGGGGCCTGTACGCGTATGGGCATGGCTGTGTCCCGCAAGGTGGGCAAAGCGGTCACGCGCAACCGGATCAAGCGCCTGCTGCGGGAGTTTTTCCGCCTGCACCGGGCGCTGCTGTCCGAACATCTGGATATCGTGGCCGTGGCCAAGAAGCACGCCGGCGCGGCGGAGCTGAGCCAGGAGCGCGTCAACGCCCAGCTGCTGCCGCTGCTGCGGCGCCTGCCGGGCCTGCATCCTGCCGGGAGCCACGGCAGCCGCGACAAGGACTAGCCATGCTGCGCCGTCTTTTTGTCCTGCCCATCCGTTTCTACCAGTTGTTCATTTCTCCCGTCCTGCCCCCTGCCTGTCGTTTTTACCCCACATGTTCCGCCTACGCCCTGGAAGCCATCATGACCCACGGCGTATTGCGCGGCGGCTGGCTGGCCTTGCGTCGTCTGGCCCGCTGCCATCCCTGGGGCGGCTCGGGATATGATCCCGTGCCCCCTGCGCGGCGTCACCCGTAGTCTCTGCTTCATGGAGTACCTCCCCGCATGCAAGACGGCAAAAATCTTATCATGGCAATTGTCCTGTGTCTGCTCGTGGTCGTCGGCTGGAGCTATCTGGCCGACTATATGGGTTGGGTGGTCAAGCCCGACCCGGCCGAGATAGCCAAGATGGAAGCTGTCCAGGCCGAGCAGGCCCAGAAGGCCAAGGCCGAAGCCGAAGCCAAGAAGGCCGCCCAGGCCGAGCCCCTGCCCGCCTTCACGCCCGCCCCCGGCGTGGACGTGACGGTGGACGCCCCCCTGTACAAGGCCGTGCTGCATTCCGGCGGCGGCGTGCTGCGCTCCTTCGAGCTCAAGAAGTACACCACCGGTCTGGAGGAGGATTCCCCCCGCATCAATATGGTCGATCCCCAGACGGCCGCCGTGGCGCCCCTGGGCCTGGTCATCAACGGCCAGCCCTCCTGGAGCACCGGCAAGTGGGCCCTGGAGTCCGACAGCGGCGTGAAGGTGGCCGAGGGCGGCAAGGGCGTGGTCCGTCTGGTGGGCGAGGTGGACAACCTGCGCGTGGTCCGCGAGCTGAGCTTCAACGCCGACAATTACCTGATCTCCGAAAGGGTGACCCTGGCCGCCCTGGGCGCCGACACCCGCAGCGTGCGCGTGCGCTACACCGTGGCCGCCGACACCAGCAACGCCGCCAACACCAACTACGACGCCATGCGCGTGGCCTGGGACAACAACGGTTCGCTGGGCGAGGAGACCTCCACCGACAAACTGACCAAGGAAGGCGTGGAAGCCAGCGGCAAGCTCTACTGGGCCGGTCCCATGAGCACCTATTTCCTGTCCGCCGTGATGCCCGGCGATGCCGACGAGGCCCGCATGGTGGGCCGCATGCAGGGCAGCGTCTACCGCGTGGCCCTGGAGCCCAAGGAAGTGGTGGTGGCCCCCGGCCAGGAGACCACTTTGGAAGTCTCCTACTGGATGGGGCCCAAGGAGCGCAAGCTGCTGGCCGCCGTGTCCGACCAGCTGGCCCTCAGCGTGGACCTGGGCATGTTCAGCATCATCGCCAAGGGCCTGCTCTGGCTGCTGGAGTTCTTCCAGCAGTACACCCACAACTGGGGCCTTTCCATCATCATGCTGACCATCGTCATCAAGGCCGTGTTCTGGCCCCTGACGGCCAAGAGCTATTCTTCCATGGAAAAGATGAAGAAGCTCCAGCCCATGATGGCCAACATCCGCGAAAAGTATAAGGACAACAAGGAAGCCATGAACAAGGAAGTCATGGCCCTGTACAAGACCTACGGCGTCAACCCCGCCAGCGGCTGTGTGCCCATCCTGGTGCAGCTGCCCGTGTTCTTCGGTCTGTATCAGGCGCTGCTGACCTCCATCGAGCTGCGTCATGCGCCCTTCATCACCTATCTGCCCGGCACGGACATGATCTGGCTGGCCGACCTGTCCGCCAAGGACCCCTACTTCATCACTCCCATCATCATGGGCGTCACCATGTTCCTGCAGCAGAAGATGAGCCCGCCGGCCACCGACCCCACGCAGCAGAAGATCATGATGTTCCTGCCCATCATCTTCACCGCCCTGTTCCTGAACTTCCCCTCCGGTCTGGTGGTGTACTGGCTGGTCAACAACATCCTGTCCATCGCCCAGCAGTGGCGGATGGGCCGCAAGAGCAAGCTGCTGGCCCAGTAAACGGACCGCCCCGGCGGTCCTGCGTAACGGAAACGTGTCCATATGTGGTGGCAGCGGGTCTTCCCGCTGCCGCCCCTTTTGGGAGAGTTTATGGACGGATTCAAAGAATTTCAGGGTAAGAATCTGGATGCCGCCATTCAGGAGGCCTGCAGCTATTACAATACGGCCCGCGAAAAGCTGGAGATCGAGATAGTGCAGGACGCCAAAAGCGGCATCTTTGGTATCGTTGGGGCCCGCAAGGCCAAGATCCGCGCCCGCCGCGCCGCCTTGCGCGAGGCCGTGGAAAGCGTCCTGGGCAGGAAGCGCTGCGACGTCCGCCTGGAACGGCCGTCCCCGGGCCGGGAGGGCGCCCCCCAGCGTCCCGCGGAGCAGCCCGCCCCCGCCGCGCGCGAGGAGGCCGCGCCCGCGCCCCTGGCTGCCCCTGCGCCGGAAGGGCCCGCTCGTGAGGCAGCCGCGGAAGAAGCCGCGGCCCGGCCTGCGGAAAAGGCGGAAGCGCCCGCACAGGGCGAACGGCCCGAGAATTGCGCCAAAGCTGACAAG
>NZ_CASDOY010000010.1 GCF_949282365.1 uncultured Desulfovibrio sp. | reverse complement strand
CGAACGTATCGGCTGGGAATCCTTCTTCAAGCTGACCGGCCTGCAGTTCACCCACCACCTGATCGACGACTTCCGCGATCCGGCTTACTACACCTGGCGCCAGAGCACCCAGTTCAAGTTCTAGGCCGGTCTTGAAAACGCCCGGCGGCGCTCCGCAGTGTCGCCGGGGCCAGGAGAAAAAACATGGCTGACGAAAAAGACATCATCGTCGAATTCCTGAAGGGCAAGTCCGCTTCCAAGTCCAAATTCTACTTCAAGGACTTCACGGAGCTGTTCCCCGACAAGGGCCCCCGCGAAGTGAAGAAGATCCTCACCAAGCTGGTGAACGAAGAAGTGCTGGAATTCTGGTCCTCCGGTTCCACCACCATGTACGGCCTCAAAGGGGCCGGCAAGCAGGCCCATACCGAGGGCGAAGATTAACTGACTGCCGGGCGGTCGTGCCTCCCGCACCGGCAACAGTCCGCAGTCCACGCAGTCGGGACCGCGACGGACGAGACATCATACGGTATGCCGCCAAATACCGTTCAGGAGCATGTGCCCTGCCTTACCCCACAGAAATGCCGCGAGCCATCGCGGCATTTCCGTTTTCCGCAACGGAGGGGAGCCCGCCCGGCGGGGGGCTCGTGCCCCGCCATCGCTCCCGGCAGACAGCGGCCGGAAGCGTCCCGCGGTGTCCCCCTCCCGGTTCCCGGCGGCGTCAGGGAGGTGCCTGCGCCGGTCCCTCCGCTCCCGGTACGCGCCCGGGCAACGCACTTCTGCCAGCCGATTGCTGCCGGACTGCCCGGCCCCCGTACGCGCATGGAGCCAACGTCCCTCGAACCGGGCTGGACGGCTCCGGCTCCCCGTGCCCGCCTTCTTTGCCCGCCTCACATCCCGCCAGCTTGAATCCTCCGCCCGCCCCGCCTACACTGGACCATACCGCCGCGACCTGCCGTCCCTCACAGCCCTCTGTGCGGGCACCAGGCGGCCGCGAGCCCATCGGGATCGCGCAGCTCCCTGCGCACCTGTTACGGAGGTCTGTCATGGGCGTCACCTTTTCCCTCAATGACGAAGAACGGCGCTGCCTCTCCCGGCTGGCCCGCCAAAGCATAGGAACGGCCCTTGCGGGCCGGTACACGGCCGTGCCCGAGCTGCCGCCCGAACTGGCCGGCGGCACGCTCTCCGCCCTGCTGGGCTCCTTCGTGACCCTGAACAAGGACGGGGACCTGCGCGGCTGCATCGGCACTATGCTGGGCCGGGAGCCCCTGTATGCCAATGTCTGGCGCATGGCCCGGGCCGCCGCCTTCGAAGACCCCCGCTTCCCGCCCCTGAGCGCGGCGGAATGGCCGCAGTGCAGCCTGCACATCTCGGTCCTGGGTCCCCTGAGCCCCTGCCCGGACCCGCAGCAGATCGTCATCGGCCGCCACGGCCTGCTGCTGCGTCTGGGCCTGCGCCAGGGCGTCTTCCTGCCGCAGGTGCCCGTGGAACAGGGCTGGGACCTGCGCCAGTATCTGGAACACCTTTGCCGCAAGGCGGGCCTGCCCTCCGGCAGCTGGCGCGACCCGCAGGCCCTGCTCTTCTGGTTCGAGAGCCTGGTCTTCGAGGCCTGAACGAGCGGTCGGACGAGCGGCCCCGCGACGGTGCCCCCAACGCGCCCCGTGGCCCTGTCCCGTCGCCCGTGCGGCCCGTGATCCCGCCATTGCCGACGCACGGCCGGCCCCGGTCCCGCGGCCTCCCGGCGTATCCGCTGCCTGCGATGCACCTCCTGTCCTGGACAACGCAGGAGCCGTGCCGCTCCCGTGCGCGGGACAGCTCCGCGCCCCACCAAAGCCTGCCCGCGGCCCTGCCGCATCCATACGCGGGACAGCTGCATGGCGCGGCCTCCGACTTCCGCTCCCGGCCCTGCCCTGTCCGGTCGCGGGGCAGGCCCATACCGCAGGGCCCCGGCATCTGCCCGCGGCCCTGCCCTGTCCGGGCGCAAAAGAGGCCCCAAAAACAAAGGGACGTTCCCTGCTGGGGAGCGTCCCTTGTCCTTTTCCCGGCTGTTGCCTGTCCCCTCTCTCCCTGTCCCGATAAAGCGCATGGGAGAAGGCTGGGGCCTTCAGCCGAAGATATCCCTCCTACGAGGTGGGCGGCACGATGGGGTCGCCGTACAGCTTCCAGGTCAGCGGGCGGTAGATGGAGATCAGGGCCATGGAAAAGATGATGCTGACCTGCACCAGACTGGCCCAAAGCTCTTCCGGCAGGATGCAGGAGCGGATGAAGCGCAGGGGCCAGTCCAGGCCCAGGGGCGTGAGCCAGACGATGCAGCGGTCGCCCAGGGGCAGCCAGAAGAAGGTGCCCCAGAAGCCCGCGCAGGCGCTGATGATCCACTTGAACGTGACCCAGGTGTACTTGAAAAAGCCCAGGGCCGTGCAGATGGAATAGAACAGGCCGGTGAGCACGCAGCCGATGAGCCCGGGCATGACCACCCACGAGTCCACGATATAGCGGCAGTATTCCACCAGCTTCACCGTGGCCGGGTCGTCCATGCCCAGCTTGAGGAAACCCAGGGCCTGCATGGAGAACGCGCCGCCCGCCCAGGCCAGGGCCGACAGCAGGTGCAGGGCCTTCATGCCCTTGATGACGTGGTTGTCGCGCGCGCTCACGCCCTTGCCGCGCGAACCGTACTTCCTCACCCGTTCACTGAAAACCATGCCTGCCTCCCGCATCGCATCCGTATGCCCACTGTGCGCGCCCGTCCCGCGGGCGCTCTGCCGAAGCTACCCAGCCGGGCCCCTTTTTTCAAGCCTCGGAGCGAAAAAGGACGCCGCGGCGGGCCCATTCCCCGGTCGGCGGACGGCCCGTTCAGACGGGCCTGCCGGGCCTCTCCCCGCCGCAGCCCTGTCTTGCGCCACGGCGCGCCAAAAAGACCGTCCGCGCCCGCCACGGACGGCCGTAGAAGCTCCCGGCAAGAGCGCGACGCAGCAGGGCCGCCGTGCCCCGCCCCCGTTCACAGGCCCAGCAGCGCCCGCCAGCGGGGCAGGCCGGGCCGCAGTTCCAGATAGTCGTCCGGCAGCTCCAGCGGCGCGGCGTCGGCCAGGGCCCGCCGCACGTCTTCCAGACAGCCGGTGCGCGGCAGCCCCGGCACGTCCTGCAGGGGACAGAGGTCGAAATCGTCGGGCGGCAGCATGGCCATGACCGGCAGGCCCTTGAGCGCGGCTTCCAGGACCACGGTGGTGGAATTGGAGGACCAGACCAGCGTGCCGGGCAGCAGCCGGGCGGCGACGGGCCCGCCGGCGAACGTCAGGCGTCCGGCCTGCGCGCCCAGCTCGCGGCGCAGGTCGGCCTCCACGGGCAGATAGGGATGCGGCTTGACCACGATCTCCCAGCCGTCCAGCAGACCGGCCTGCACGGCCCGGGCCAGCAGGCGGACATGATCGCCGGTCTCGTCGGCGAAGAAGCTGGTCACCACCAGCAGGCGGCGGACCTGCGGGACCTCCCGCGCCTGCGCGGCGTCCGCGCGGGCCCCGGCCAGATACATGTAGCGCAGGGCCTCCACCAGCCCCAGACGCTCCGGCGGCACGGCGGCATCCTGCCACTGGCGCAGGGCCCCCTGGCCGTTGGCGCAGATGCGGTCCGGCTGGAAGGCCGCGCAGGCGCTATCCGTGAAGGTGGCCGGGTCGTCGAAGTAGCGGAAATCCGTGGGCCGGATGGTGGAGTGCTGCGCCCCGTACACGGGCCCGCCCGCGCCGGGCGTGGTGTGGGCGGCGTGGGTCAGCATGCGTTCCCAGGGGCAGTTCTCCAGGGGGAAGGTGAACCAGCGCTGCGGTCCGGCGGCCCGGACGTAATTGTTCATGGCGCGCTGCTGCAGGCAGCGTTCCAGACAGCGCCAGCCGCGGAAGCTCTCGGCCCAGTCATCGGCCATGTAGGCCCAGAAATTCAGGCGGGAGCCCGCGAAGCGGCACTGCTCGCGCATGAAGCCTTCCAGGCGGAAGCTGGCCCGGGCCAGACGCAGGTAACGCCTCCAGGCGGCCCGCAGGTCGGCGCCCTGCAGGAATTCCTCCAGATAGTGGAAGCTCACGCCGTCCTGATGCGCGGCGCGCAGGCGGTCGCGCAGGGCGATGCAGCCGGCAAGGTCCATCTGCGGCGAGGGGAAACGGATGAAGAGCCAGCGCACGGGCGTCGTGGCGGCCGCGGCGCACAGGGCGTCGTGCAGGCCCTCCCAGTAGCGGGAACGGAAACGGCCCGCTGCCGCGGCCTCCCTGTCCACATTGGGGAAATAGGTGGCGATGGTGCCCGTGGGCACATGGGCGGGCGGCAGCGTGACCGGGGCCCCGCCCTGCGGTCTGAGGACACGGCGCACCCTGAACCACCAGTAGGCGTAGCGGCCCGCGGCGCGCAGCAGCGAGGGGCAGGCGTCGTAGATGCGGCGCAGCAGGCCGCCCGGGCGCCCGTTCCGGCTTTTGGGGTCGTGATAATCGGCGAACTGCCGTCCCGTGGCCTGACAGAGAGCCAGCAGGGTCCCGCACAGGCGTTCGTCCCCGCCCACCAGGCGCAGGGCCGTGAAACCGCCTTCGTCCAGCAGCAGTTCCAGGGCGCGCAATTTGTAGATGTCGTGGAGCAGGGGCGTCATCTTGGGGTGGCGCTCATAGAGCAGCGAGCACCACCACATGGAGAGTTTTTCCCCGGCCTGGAAGTGCTCGTGCAGCAGGATGCCGTCCACGGGCGCGAGACCCGTGCGGCAGGCCCAGGCCGCGTGCTCGCGCCGGATGTCCGTCAGGCGGGCGTCGCACAGGGCGGGCAGCGAGATATGGTCCCCGGGCACGTCGCGCAGATCCCAGTGGGCCACGGCGGCGGAGGTCTGCAGATGGAAGCCCAGGGGAGCGCCGCTGTCGGCCAGCAGGGTCAGTTCTTTCATGGCATCTCCTTTCCGGGCAACGGCAGCGGCGGCCCGGAGACGGCGGACGGGCACGCGGCCGTCCGCATCCCGCCTCAGCCCCGGAGGGCCGCGGCGATGGCCGGGCCGTAGGGGGCGCGCAGCACGCCCTTTTCGGTGATGATACCCGTGATGCAGTCGGCGGGCGTCACGTCGAAGGCGAAATTGAAGACCGGCACCCCTTCCGGGACGATGCGGGTCTCGCCCACATGGGTCACTTCCCGTTCGGGGCGCTCCTCGATGGGGATGTGCGCACCGTCGGGCGTGCGCGGGTCGATGGTGGACAGGGGCGCCGCCACATAGAAGGGGATGCCGAAATGTCTGGCCAGCAGGGCCACGCCGAAGGTGCCGATCTTGTTGGCGGCGTCGCCGTTGGCCGCGATGCGGTCCGCGCCCACCACCACGCACTGCACCAGGCCCTTCTGCATCAGCAGGGCGCAGGCATTGTCGCAGGCCACGTGCACCCCGATGCCGTCCTGCTGCAGTTCCCAGGCGGTCAGGCGCGCGCCCTGCAAAAAGGGCCGCGTCTCGTCGGCGATGACCCGCACCTTCTTGCCCGCTTCCAGCGCGCCGCGGATGACGCCCAGGGCCGTGCCGTAGCCGGCCGTGGCCAGGGCCCCGGCATTGCAGTGGGTGAGGACGGTGTCGCCGTCGTTGATGCAGGCCGCGCCGTGGCGGCCGATCCGGCGGCAGATCTCCACGTCCTCGCGGCGCATGGCCTCGGCCTCGGCCAGCAGCACGGGGATGAGCGCCTCCATGTCCAGGCCGTCATGGGCCCGCCACAGGGCGCGCATGCGCTCCACGCCCCAGCGCAGGTTCACGGCCGTGGGGCGGGCCGCCTCCAGCCGGTCCAGGGCCTGCGCATAGGCCGCGCGCCAGTCGGCCCCGGCGGGCAGGCCGCGCCGCAGTTCCTCCAGGGCCAGCACGCAGCCGAAACCCGCCGTGACGCCGATGGCCGGCGCGCCGCGCACCACCATCACCTGCAGGGCGCGGATGGTCTCGTCCAGGGTACGGATGGGCAGATGCTCCTCACGGCAGGGCAGGGCCCGCTGATCCAGCAGATACAGGGTCATGGCGGCAGCGTCGAAACGGATGTGATGTTCCATGCGGTCCTCGATGGTTGAAGGCGAAAAAAGGGGCCCGCCCACGGCGCGGCCTGTGCAATGTTGCACAAAGGTAGCGCAAAGCCCTTATCTTGGCAAAGTGCTTTACAAATGCCGCACGCACTGGCAAATCTGAGTAAAGTTGTTTGACCTTCATCAGGAGAAGCATCCCATGGAAGAGTTCTCGCGCATCCAGCGTCTGCCTCCCTATGTTTTCGCGGTGGTAGGCGACCTCAAAATGAAGCTGCGTCGTCAGAATATCGATATCGTTGACTTCAGCATGGGAAATCCCGATATTCCCACGCCGCCGCACATCGTGGACAAGCTGGTGGAGGCCGCCCAGAAGCCGGTGAACCACCGCTATTCGCTCTCGCGCGGCATCCCGCATCTGCGCGACGCCGTGTGCGAACGCTACAAACGCATGTATGACGTGGACCTCGATCCCAATACCGAAGCCATCGTGACCATGGGCTCCAAGGAAGGTCTCGCCCACCTTTCCCTGGCCATGCTCTCGCCCGGCGACGTGGTGCTGGCTCCCGATCCCACCTATCCCATCCACAAGTATGCGCCCATCATCGCCGGCGCGGACGTGCGCAGCGTGCCCATCGGCCCCGGCCGGGACTTCTTTGAAGACCTGACCGCCGCCACCCAGCAGGCCTGGCCCCGTCCCAAGCTGCTTTTCCTCTGCTATCCCCACAATCCCACCACGGAAGTGACCGACCTGGCCTTCTTTGAAAAAGTGGTGGAATTCGCCAAGGAAAACAACATCTGGGTCATCCATGACCTGGCCTACGCCGACCTGGTCTTCGACGGCTACAAGGCCCCCAGCTTCCTGCAGGCCAAGGGCGCCAAGGACGTGGGCGTGGAATTCTACACCATGTCCAAGAGCTACTCCATGCCCGGCTGGCGCGTGGGCTTCTGCCTGGGCAACGCCAAGCTGGTCCATGCCCTGAGCCGCATCAAGAGCTATCTGGACTACGGCATCTTCCAGCCCATCCAGATCGCGGCCACCGTGGGCCTGCGCGGCGGCGACGAGGAAGTGGCCAAGGTCTGTGACATCTACCGCCAGCGCCGTGACTGGCTCATCGAGGGCCTGAACCGCATCGGCTGGGAAGTGCCCGCGCCCAAGGCCACCATGTTCGTCTGGGCGCGCATCCCCGAGGAATTCCGCAAGATGGGCTCCGTGGAATTCTCCAAGCTGCTGCTCACCGAGGCGCAGGTGGCCGTTTCGCCGGGCCTGGGCTTCGGCGCTTACGGCGACGAGTATGTGCGCTTCGCCCTTATCGAAAACGATCACCGTACCCGCCAGGCCGTGCGCAACATCCGCCGCCTGCTCAGCGGTTCCAGCGATTAAATGGGGAAACTATGGCCGAAAGCAACAAGCCTCTGGTAGTGGGTCTGGCCGGATTCGGCACCGTGGGCGGCGGGCTTGCCCGCCTGCTGGAAGAAAACGCCGGCGTCATCCGCCAGCGTACGGGCCGGGACATCCGGGTCAAGAAGGTGCTGGTGCGCAATGCCCAGAAAGCGCGCACCGTGCCCCTGCCCCCCGGCGCGGACCTGACCACCGACCCTGACGAACTCGTCAATGACCCCGAGATCGATGTCCTGGTGGAGCTCATGGGCGGCATCGACGCCCCGCGCGCCATCATCGACCGCGCCCTGGATGCCGGCAAGCACATCGTCACCGCCAACAAGGCCCTGCTGGCCGAAGAAGGCCTCGCCCTGTTCCAGAAGGCCGCCGGCAAGGGCCGCATCCTGCGCTATGAAGCCAGCGTGGCCGGCGCCGTGCCCGTGGTGGAAGCCCTGCGCACCAGCCTGGCCGGCAACCGCATCTCGTCCCTGATGGGCATCCTCAACGGCACCAGCAACTACATCCTGTCCGAGATGACCTCCAACGGTCTGGACTTCGATGTGGCCCTCCAGCAGGCCCAGCAGCTGGGCTATGCCGAGGCCGATCCCACCCTGGACATCGACGGCCACGACGCGGCCCACAAACTGACCCTGCTCATCCGCCTGGCCTACGGGGTCAACTACCCCTATACGGCCATGCCCGTGCGCGGCATCCGCGGCATGTCCAGCATGGACATCGCCTTGGCCCGCGAGTTCGGCTACCGCATCAAGCTCATCGCCCAGGTGCGCGAACGCCGCGACCCCGGCCAGGACGACGGCAAGGTGCGCCTGGAGGCGGGCGTCTTCCCGGCCCTGGTGCCCTATACGGTGCTGCTGGCCCGCGTGGGCGGCGTGTACAACGCCGTGCGCGTCAGCGGCAATGCCTGCGGCGCGCTCTTCTTCCACGGCCGCGGCGCGGGCGACCTGCCCACCGCCGGGGCCGTGCTGGCCGACCTGATGGCCGTGGCCCGCGACGAGAACCCGCACAACACCGGCTACGCCTGTGACGACCTGCCCCGCGCCAGCATCGTGCCGCCCGCGGAATGGCGCTCGCGCTACTATGTGCGCGTCATGGTCGAGGACGAGCCCGGCGTGCTGCGCGATCTGGCCGGCTGCATGGCCGACCAGGGCGTGAGCATGGCCCAGGTCATCCAGCGCACGGACGAGGGCAAGGGCGTGCCCCTGGTCTTCATGACCCACGAGACCACGGAAGAAGCCATGAACACCGCCCTGCAGCGGACCCTGGACACCGGCATGCTGCGCCAGCCCGCCGTGTACTTCCGCGTGCTGGAGTAAACATCACGGATGGTGGGAGGGGGCCCCTCATCTCTGCTGCCGATGCCCGTAACGCGCCTTTGCCGCTAACGGGCACGGCCTGCGGCCGCCTTCGGTCGCTGCCCGCACGGGGGGCCTTCCCCTCCCCCGAACGCCCCTCCCCCCGGGATCCCCCGGCGCGCTCCGCCCCAAAAGGCGGCGCCCGGTGCCGTGGGAAAGGCGCGCCATCCCGGGACCATCCCGCCACCAGCGGGACATCCTCCCGCACGGGACGGCGCTCCGGGCGTTTCTCCCGCAACCATAGCGCGCAGGGCCGGCAATCGCTCCGGCCCTGCGTTTTTTTCGCAGCCACGCTGCACGAGGGCCCCATGATCATTCTGGAAGATCCTTACGTCTCGCCGGAACTGGCCAGTTTTGCCGCCGGACGGCAGGAAGCCGTCCTGGACACGCCCGCGGCCCGGCAGGCCGGACTGGATTACGGCCTGGATCTCGCCCTGGTCTCCAGCCGCGACGCCGCCCGGCTGTGCTGCCGGGGAGAGCGCCTGTACTGCAATTCGGAAAACGCCCTGGACTGGCTCTACAGCCGCTCGGGCAATGCGGGGCTGGTGCGCTCCACCGAGCTGCTCAAGAACAAGCTCCTGTTCAGGCAGCGCCTGGCCCCGCTCTTTCCCGACTTCCACTTCCGCGAACTGGGCCTGCGCGACGTCATGGAGACCCATTTCGACAGCCTGCCCGGTCCCTGCGTGCTCAAGCCCGCGGTAGGCTTCTTCAGCCTGGGCGTCTACAGCATCGAGGACGCGCAGCAGTGGCGCGCGGCCCGCGACGACATCGCCGCCGGCGCCGTGCGCTGGCGCAGGGAATACCCGGCCGCCGTGCTGGACAATCAGGTCTGGCTGCTGGAATCCCTGATCCGGGGCACGGAATACGCCGTGGACGTCTATTTCGACCACCAGGGCAAGGCCGTGATCTGCAACATCCTGCAGCACGACTTCGCCTGCGCCGCGGACGTGAGCGACCGCCTGTACTACACCAGTGCGGACATCATCCGCCGCATGGCCGGGCCGCTGGAGGCGTGGTTCGACCGGCTCAACGAACGCCTGGGCCTGCACGACTACCCCGCCCATGTGGAACTGCGCTGCGACGACCAGGGCCGCATGGTGCCCATCGAGTTCAATCCCCTGCGCTTCGCGGGCTGGTGCTGCACGGACATCAGCCTCTACGCCTGGGGCTTCGCCACCTACGGCTGCTATCTGGATGATGCCCGCCCGGACTGGGACAGCATCCTGCCCGGCCGCGAAGACAGGCTCTATACCCTGATCGTGCTCAACAAGCCCGCCCACTGCCCGCCGGTGCGCCGCTTCGACTACGACGCCCTCTGCGCCCGCTTCCGCAAGGTGCTGCATGTGCGGAAGGGCTTTTACGACCACTATTCGCATTTCGGCTTCCTGTTCACCGAGACCCCGGCCCATGACCGGGCGGAACTGGACGCCATCGTGCGCAACGACCTGCTGGAATTCGTGATCCCCGAAGAAAGCGCGCCTGCGGCGGGCAAGCCGCAGGACGGCCGTTAGCGCGCACCGGCCATGACGGCTTGCCCGCCATGATGCACGCCGCGGGGGACGCACGCCGCCCGTCCCTGCCGGGCCGCGTGGCGACGACCGTGCCGCGGGCAGCGCGGCAGCCTTTTTCCCGTCCCCGGACGAGGGCCGCGCTCCCCGTCCGTCCGGTCCCGGCGCACGGGACCGTCCCGCCATCACCCAAAGGAGGCCTCCATGAAAAAGATCGGCATCATCCGCTGCATGCAGACCGAGGACATCTGTCCCGGCACCACGGATTTTTCCTTTGCCGCCCAGGGCAAGGGCGCTTTTGAGGAACTGGGCCCCTGCCAGGTCATAGGCTTCGTCTCCTGCGGCGGCTGTCCCGGCAAGCGCGCCGTGGCCCGCGCCAGGATGCTGGTGGACCGCGGCGCGGAAGCCGTGGCCCTGGCCTCCTGCATCTGCAAGGGCAATCCCATCGCCTTCCCCTGCCCGCATCACGAGACCATGCTCCAGGCCATCCGCAAAAAGCTGGGCGACAGCGTGCCCGTGCTGGATCATACGCACTAGGCCCAGACCCATCATGTTCGTTTTGGGGGGAGAAGGGCACGCCCGCCGCCCGCGCGCGAGGGCTTTCCCTTCCCTCCCGGCCCCATCCCCTTGCCCGGCACGTTTGGCGCCGGACAGCGTCCCGCGTCGCCGCCCGCTCCTGCATCACAACAAGGCACGGCCCTGCGGGCCGCCGGCCGCTGATGCCTGCGCGGGAGGGATGCCCCGCGGCATCCTCTCCCCCTTCTCCGGCGCCTTTCGTTCCGGGCGGCATTCCCCAGCGCCACCCGTCCCTTGCCGCGACGGGCACGGCCTGCGGCCGCCGGACAGCGGCGACCACAAAAGCACGGCACTGGGCCCGAACGTGAAAAAGGGCGGAAGGGAGAGCCTCTCCCTTCCGCCCCGCAGCGTTCCTTGCCTGTCCGGCCGGCTAGCAGCCGTACCTGGCTTCGATCTCGGCGGCGGCTTCTTCCACGCCGGCCTGCATCTTGGCGCGGGCGGCGCGGATCTTCCCGTCCAGTTCGGGGTCGGCCACGGCCAGGATCTGGGCGGCCAGCCAGGCGGCGTTGCGCGCGCCGGCCTTGTCCATGGCCACGGTGGCCACCGGGAATCCGGGAGGCATCTGCACGGTGGCGAGCATGGCGTCCATGCCGCCCATCAGGCCGCCGGAGACCGGGATGCCGATGACGGGACGGGTGGTGCGGGCGGCCACGGCGCCGGCCAGATGCGCGGCCATGCCGGCGGCGCAGATGAAGACCCTGGCGCCGGCGGCTTCCTGTTCGCGCAGGATCTTTTCCGTGCGCTCGGGGGTACGGTGGGCGGAGCTGACCGTGAAGAGGTAGGAGATGCCCAGCGAACGCAACACGTCCACGCAGGGGCTGACCTTTTCCTCATCGGACTTGGAGCCCATCATGATGACGACTTGAGCCATAACTGTTCCTTTATGCGGCGCGAAGCCGCGCTTGCTTACTTTTCCTGCGCCAGCTGTTCCAGACGGCGGATGCCCTTCTGGCCGATATCGCTGCGGTGGAAACTCTTGTCCATGCGGATGGCCTTCACGCCTTCATAGGCGCGGGCCTGGGCATCGGCCAGGGTCTTGCCCAGCGCGGTCACGCAGAGCACGCGCCCGCCGCTGGAAAGGGTCTTGCCGTCCACGGCCCTGGTGCCGCTGTGGAAGACCTTGACGCCGGGCAGGGCGTCGGCTTCGTCCAGGCCATCGATGACCATGCCCTTGGGATAGGCATGCGGATAGCCTTCGGCAGCCACCACCACGCCCAGGGCGGTTTCATCGGTATAGGACAGGCTTTCGGGACGGAGCTTGCCTGCGATGCAGTCCAGCATCACCTGCACCAGATCGCCTTCCAGGCGCATGAGCAGGGGCTGGCATTCGGGGTCGCCGAAACGGGTATTGTATTCCAGCACCTTGGGGCCGTCGGCGGTCATCATCAGACCGGCGTAGAGCACGCCCACGAAGGGGTGGCCGTCCCTGGCCAGCGCGGCGAGGATGGGCCGGATGACCGTATCGGCCATGGCTTCGGCGTCGTCGCGGGGCAGGATGGGGGCCGGGCTGTACGCGCCCATGCCGCCGGTGTTGGGGCCCTGGTCGCCGTCATAGGCGGCCTTGTGGTCCTGGGCCGAGGGCAGGGGCACGGCCGTGGCACCGTCGCAGAAGCAGAGGAAGGAGGCCTCCTCGCCCACCAGGAACTCCTCGATGACGATCTTGGCCCCGGCAGCGCCGTAGGCGCGCTTGCACATGATGTCGTCCACGGCGTCCAGGGCTTCCTGGCTGGTCTTGGCCACCACCACGCCCTTGCCGGCGGCCAGGCCGTCGGCCTTGATCACCAGGGGCGCGCCCAGCTTGACCACGGCGTTCTTGGCCTTGTCGGGATCGGTGAAGACCTGGCTGAAGGCCGTGGGCACACCGGCGCGGTTCATGACGTCCTTGGCGAAGGCCTTGCTGCCTTCCAGCCGGGCGCAGTAGCCGTCCGGGCCGAAGCAGGGGATGCCGGCCTCGCGCATGCGGTCGGTGATGCCCATGGTCAGGGGCAGTTCGGGGCCGGGCACCACCAGGTCGATCTTCTCCTTGCGGGCCAGTTCCACCAGCCCGTCCAGATCATCGGCGGCCACAGCCACGTTGACGGCCCCCTCGCGCGCGGTGCCGCCGTTGCCGGGGGCCGCAAAAATCTCACTCACCTGAGGGCTCTGCCTGAGCTTCCACACCAGGGCGTGCTCACGCCCGCCGGAACCGATAACCAGGATGCGCACAATCTCCTCCCTGAAAAGAAAACGCAACACGTCTGCGCAGCCGAAGCCGCCCAAAAGGCCCCGCCCCGCATCGCCGCGACGCAGGACGGGGCCGCTTTGCCTTAATAGTTGGGGGTCACTTCAAAATCGCTGAGGTCCGCGGGCGCATTGGGATTCATCTGCGACACGTCCAGCGGATAGGCGGTGACCATGCACTGGCGGCTGCCCACGCCCAGGTCGGGCGAGGTGTTGATGCCCACCACCAGGTCCAGGATGCCGTTGTTGTTGAAGTCGGCCAGGTCCACGGCCGCCACGGAACCGCGGATGCGGCGGGTCTTCCACTTCAGGCCCAGGCCCACGCCGTCCCAGAACAGGGCATGGATCTCGCCCTGGGGGAAGTAGCGGTAACGGTCGAAGATCTGGGCCGCGGTGGAAACGGGCTTGTTGACCAGCAGGGTGTACTCGCCGGTATGGCCGATGTCGGCCACGATGAGGCGCATGGGCGCGAAGTACTTGCTGGGCAGCTGGTAGTTGCGGTCCACGCCCAGGCCCGGCATGCCCTTGTAGTGTTCCATGCCGGTGGCGGAACCGGAGAAGCGTTCCATGGTGGTGTGGATCAGGGTCTGGTTGGCGCCCTGGAAGATCTTGATGCGTTCGTCGTCGGTCAGCATCACGAGCTGGTCACCGCTCTTGCCGGGCATCCAGGCCACGTTGAAGACATTGGCGCCGGTGGGCAGGGTGATGCGCTGGCCCAGCACATAGGTCCCGTTCTGCTTGACCATCGTGTACACGCCGGGAGCGAAGAGCTTGATGGAGTCCCAGCCCTGGCCCACCAGCACGGGCTGGTAGGAAGGCGGCATGTTGATGACGCTGGCGAAGTAGGCGCAGCGCTTGGCCACTTCCTTGAACTTGTTGCCGCGGAAGCCGTAGAAATAGGAGTAGGGACGGTTGCTGTCCTCCTCGAAGGTGGCCACCACCAGCTCCTTGGCGCCGTCGCGGTTGAGGTCGATGGCGCGCATGGAGAAGTTCAGGTTGCTGCGCGAGACGGTGATCTCGTCCAGCTTGTTCAGGCGGCCGTCCTTGCCCCAGACATACATGCTCAGGCGGTGGTCGTGCAGGATGGCGATCTCGTTGCGGCCGTCACCGTTGAAGTCGGCCACGGCCATATCCACCATCTCTTCCTTGATGCGCTGGCTGCGGATGCGCGAGCCGTCGCCGGAATTGCCCTGATAGCGGAACTGCGGGTTCAGGTAGGATTCCTGCTGCCCGGTCTCGTTGCGGATGATGTCCGAACGGCTGGCGCGGCTGGCCGCGGCGGCCCCGGCCACGCCCAGCACTTCGGAGGAGAAGGCCCCGGCCAGACGCTGCACCGTGGCGTTCAGGGCGCTCATGGGGCCCTGGGCCGTATTGCTCCAGGTGGCGCCGTTCTTGTCCACGCTGTTGAGGGCGATGGTGCAGTCATTGCCCATGACGCTCACCGTGCCCCACAGGGCATAATCGGCGCGGCCCATCAGTTGGCGGGCCTCGGCGGCGGAAGCGGCCTTGCGCGGCCCCATGCTGCCCTGGACCCCGGCGCTGTTGAGGCGGCCCATCAGGGTGGAGGGCACGGCCTTGGACAGATAGCTGTAGTTCTGGGGAGCATGCACCTCGAACGGCAGCAGGACGAAGGATTTGGCCTGGGCAGCCTGGGCCTGGAGGCCCAGCACCAGCATCAGGCAGGCGGCAAACGCCAGTCTCATGGCAAATTTCATTCAAAAACTCCTTGCAGTTGTCTGCGTACGTCGGCCGCGGCCCGCAAGACGGACCGTCGCGCCGCCGGCGGACGGGAGCCGCCGTCATCCCGGCGGTGGTCCAAAGCCCACGGCACCGGAACTATAGCGATACTTGGCCCGCCGTGCAACTTGAAAGGGACTCCCGTCCCGCCGCGCGCAGGACGGCGCCGTGCGGACGCCCCCTGCGCGGTCGTGGCGCGGCAGCGGCCCCGGAACGGGACAGGCCGGAGGGGCTCCGTCCGGGGACGTGCCGGCAGCCGTGCGCCGCAAACGGGACGTGCCCGGATCTCTGGAGGACGTTCCCCGGAAAAACGCGGCAGGCCCGCGGGCAGCGGGCCCGGGAGCCCGTTTCCACGACCTTTCCGGCCGGCGTCGGCCCCGTCGTGCCCGCAGCGGCCCCGGCGCTCTTGCCCCCTCCGCGCGGAACAGCTAAAAAAGGCCCATGAATACCGCCAATCCTTCCCGCCCCGCGGGGCGTTCCTTCCGACTGGTCTGCCCGCCGGAGCAGATGCCGCAAGTGGAGCGGCTGCTGCGCGCCCAGGGCTATGACTTCGAGCCCGAACCTTTTTCGCCCTTCTGCCGCAGGCTGCTGTGCGAGCCCCGTCCGCTGGGTTCCTCGCTGGCCGCCTTTTTCGGCTACATCTATATCCAGGACCGCTCGTCCATGCTGCCGCCCCTGGCCCTCGCGCCCCGTCAGGGCGAGGCCGTGCTGGACATGTGCGCCAGCCCGGGCAGCAAGACGGGCTTCCTCGGCCAGCTCACGGGCGGCAGCGGCTTCGTGCTGGGCAACGAACTCTCCCGCGCCCGGCTGGCCACCCTGCGCGCCAACCTGCACGCCTGCAACCTGCCGCAGGTGGGCACCTGCTCCTACGAGGGGCAGGCCCTGCCCCTGAGCCCCGGCACCTGGGACGCCATCCAGCTGGATCCGCCCTGTTCGGGCTGGGGCACGGTGGAGAAGAACCCCCAGGTGCTCAAGCTCTGGCAGGGCGACAAGCTCAAGGGCCTGGTGGGCCTGCAACAGCTGCTGCTGGCCCATGCCGCACGCCTGCTGCGCCCCGGCGGCCGCGTGGTCTACTCCACCTGCACCACCAATGACGACGAGAACGAGGCCCAGGTACGCTTCGCCGAGCAGGAACTGGGGCTGGTGCGCGAGCCCCTGACGCCGTTCGCGGGCTTCGTCTGGGAACAGCGCCCCGGCGGCGAGGGCACCCTGCGCGTGGACGGTGCGCGTTCGGCGGCCCAGGGCTTCTATGTGGCCCTGCTGCGCAAACCGGCGGACGCCCCCGCCCCCGAGCTGCCGCCGCCCTGTACCGGGCCCGACGCACGCACGGCCGCCCGCAACGCGGCCCGCGGCCGCAACCGGCGCGACGCCCGGCCCGCCCCGCCCCAGGGGCAGGTGGTGCCCCGCAGCGCCCTGGCCGGTCCCTGCTGCGATCCCGGCCGCCTGCCCGCCGGGGAGGCGCGCATCTACGGCGAACAGGTGCGCTTCATCCCGGCCCATGCCGACCTGCTGCTGCCACAGGGCTTCGTCTGGCAGGGGGCCCTGCTGGGCCGTCTGGCCGGAGGCCGCCTGCACATGGCGCCCCGCCTGCGCTGCCTGCTGCCCGCCGCGCCCGATCCGGCGCACAGTCTGGTGCTGGAGGACATCGCGGACATCACGGCCCTGCTCAGCGGCCAGAGCCGCCAGACGGGGCTCTCCGGCAACGAGGCCGCCCTCTGGTGGCGCGACCTGCCCCTGGCCCGCATGATGCTCAAGCAGGGCCGGGCCACGCTCAGTTTCAACTAGGCCGGACACGGCGCAGGCTTGCCTCTTTGCCGGGCTGCGGCTACTCTTGCCACCACTTCAGCGAAAGAAAAGGCTCTCGGGCCGCCCCGGGACAGCCGCCCCGTCCGCCGGACAGCGCACGGGAAGACGGCCACCCGTGCCCGCTGATCACAGAGGAGCATCCATGGCCAAGAAAAAGACCTCCACCCAAGCGGCTCCGGCCGCAGCCCCCGCCCCGGCGTCCACGCCGGACCAGGCCCAGACGGCCCCGGCCCGCGGGACCACCGTTTCCCTGGGCGCCTGCATGCTCGGCATGGCGGCGGCCCTTGCCCTGGGCCTGTGCATCGGCAGCATGCTGCCCGGCTTCCTGGACAGCCGCCAGGCCCCGGCCTCCCGGCAGCAGGCCGTCGCACAGCAGGCAGCTCCGGCCGCCCAAAACGCCCCGCAGGCCGCCGCGCAGCAACAGGGCGGCGCACGGCAGCAGGCGGCGACCCTTTCTCCCGAGCTGAACAGCGCCCTGCTCAAATTGCAGGAAGCCGCGGTCAAAGAGCCCGGCAAGGCGGAACACTGGATCAGGCTGGGCAACTTCCAGTTCGACAACCAGAACCCGGCCGCGGCCGTCACGGCCTATGAAAAAGCCCTGAGCCTGCAGCCCGGCAATGCCAACGTCCTCACCGACCTGGGCATCATGTACCGCGAGCTCCAGCGCTTCGACGACGCCCTCAAGGCCTTCCGCGAGGCGGAGCGCGTCCATCCCGGCCACAGGAACGCCCTGTTCAACCAAGGCGTGGTCCTTTATTACGATCTCAAGCGCAAGGACGAAGCCGAGGCCGCCTGGCGGCGCCTGCTGGCGGCGGACCCCGGCGCCCACGCGCCGGACGGGACCCCTGTCTCGGAACTGATCAAGCATCTGCACTGATCCGGCAGGACGCCGGCTGCCGCCCGGCCGGAGCGGGACAGGCCGCCCGGCCGCCAGCGGCCGGCCCTCCCGCTCCCGCCCCGTCCCGCCTGTCCCGGCATTTTTTCGGGGCCTGTCCGCCCGACGGGCGCAGGCCCAAGGTAGAAAAGCATGACGCACGCCCTTCTTTCCCCACGGACCGGAATGCGCCGGCTGGCATGGCTGGCCGTCCCGCTCCTGCTCGTCGTGTCCCTGGCCGCCACCTGCCTTGCGGTGCCGGCACCGCCCGCCGCCCCCGCTCCCACGCCCGCCCTGCCCCTGGCCGCCACCGCCGCATCGCCGCAGGGCCAGCTGCGCATCCTGCCCTATGTATCGGCCTTTCTGGACACGGACGGCGACATGAGCGTGGAAGAAGTGGCCGCGCCGGGCGCGCCGGTCTCCTTCCAGCCGCTGCACCCCAGACAGCTGCCCCGCAGCGGCGGCGTGACCTGGCTGCGTCTGGAGATCCCCGCCGGGACAGGAGACGTCCAGCCTCTGGTGCTGGATCTCGGTCAGGGCGTGCCCGCCGGGGCCATCCTCTACACACCGGACATCGATCCCCTGTCCCGCCAGACCACATGGCAGGAAAGCCGCGCCAACTGGCGCAACCTCCTGCCCCTGCCCCAGCCCGGGGAAAGCCCGCAGATCTGCTATGTCCGCCTGGACGGCCAGCCGCCCCTCTGGTTCGCGCCGACCCTGCGCAGCCTGGAGAACCTGGCCACCGCGCCGGAAAGCCTGCAGGGCCCCGCCGTCATGCTGGCCCTGGCCGTGGTCATGCTGCTGGCCCTGCTGCGCGGCATCAGCGAACGCGGCCAGTGGCGTTTCTGGACGGCCCTCTATGTGGGCGCTGCCCTGACCCATGCCGTGCTGGGCGGCCCCGACCTCGGCGCGGGCAACATCACGCCCGCCGATGCCGCCAGCGCCATGGCCCCCGGCCTGGCCCTCATGTTCCTGGCCCACCTGGCCCGGCACCTGATGCAGACCGCCGGCCACTCCCGCTCGCTGGACATCCAGTACCTGATCCTGTCCCTGCCCGGCGCCGTCCTGGCCCTGCTGCCCCTGTGGCCCGACTTTTCCTGGCTGGCCCGCTTCCTGCCGCTCTGGCCGCTGCTGGCCCTGATCTTCATCCCCACGACCCTGGGCGCCTGGCTGATGGGTGTGCCGGGGGCCCGCCGCTTCCTGCTGGGCTGCCTGGTGGCCGCCCTGGGCGCGGGCCTGGCCCTCCTCGACCTGGGCGGGCTGGTCCCGGCCTTTGTCCAGGGCGCCCTGCCCCTGTGGGGCACGGCCCTGAGCGCCCTCATCATCGCGGGCATGAGCGCGCCCGGCCACCCGATGGACAGGGAAGCCGCCGACGGGCCCGGCGCCCCCCTGGGCCTCGGCCGTCCCGGCCAGATGCAGGCCATCACGGATCCCAACCTGCGTCTGCTGGATGACGCCGGCAACAGCCTGCCGCTCATGGCCGGGCTTTCCCGGCCCGCAGGCGGCGCCCCTGCCGCGCCGGCACAAGCCCCCTCCGCTCCCGCAGCTCCGGCGCAGGGCCCCGCCGCCACGGAAAACCCCGCGGCGGTCCGCCGTCTGGAACAGGCCCTGGCCGCTCCCCTGCGCGACCTGCTGGAACAGAACAGGAAGCTCGAACACTGCTCCCTGCCGCCCGCGGCCCGCTCCCATGCCGAGATCATGGCCCGCTGCGCCCGGCGCGCCCTGAGCCTGCTCCAGGGCCCGGCGGACAGCAAGGGGAAGCCCCGCGCCGCAGCGGATCACGAAGCGGCCTTCGACCTGCAGCAACTGCTGCATCAGGCCCACGAGGCCTGCAGCGGCATGGCCGAAGCCTCCGGCATCCGCCTGAGCTGGTACATGCCGCCCGATCTGGAACAGCGCTATCTGGGCCCCGGCGCGGAACTGGACGAGATCGTCCGCCTGCTGCTGGAGGACGCCGTGCGGGCCACCAGCCGCGGCAAGGTGCATTTCGCCGTGCGCCATGTGCCGGGCAGCCGGCAGCCCGGACATCTGCTCTTCAACGTCCGGGATACGGGCACGGGCCTGCCCCCGGAACAGCGTTCCGCCGCGCTCCTGGCCCGCATCTGGGAACTGGCCGCGAGCCACGGCGGTTTCCTGGGCGTGGAAAGCGGGCCCCGGGGCACGTCCATCATCTTCACCCTGCAGCTGCGGCCCGCCGCTGCGGCGGATGCGCCCCCCCTGCCCGACGTGCTGGTCTGCGCGCCTGATGCCGCCGCCCGGCAGGGACTGGCCGCCATGCTGGACGACCTGCCCTGCACCTGCCGTCTGGCGGCAAGCCTGGACGAAGGCCTGGACGCCACCGCTTCCGCCGGGCGCGCCCCTGTGGCCGTGCTGCTGGTCCAGGGCCCCGAAGCCGCCGCCGCGGCCGCCCCCCTGCTGCTGCGTTACCGCCGCCTGGCCGCAAGGACAGGCCCCTTCGGCGCCGTGGCCCTGACGCCCGACCAAAGCCGATGGGACGCCCTGGCCCACGCCGGTTTCAGCCACGCCCTGACCCTGCCCGTTGACGCCGACGCCCTGCGCGCGACCGTGCGCGAGATCCTGGCGGGCCACGACGATGTGGCGGACCTCGGCGCGCCCCTGCCGGAAGCACGGCCGCAACAGCGGACGGACAGGGAAGCTCCCCTGCCGGACCTGTTCGGCCCTGCCGCCACGGACGGCACGGGCATGCCCGAGCTCCTGCTGGACGACATCGCCCCCGGAGGCCCTGCCCCCGCGACCGCCGCAGGCCTTGCCCCGGCGCCGGGCGACGGAGCCGTACCGGACCTGTTCGCCGTCCGCAGCGAAAAAGCTCCGGCTCCGTCCGGGAGCGAGGACGGCCTGGAACTCACGGAAGCCATGCGCCTCCCGGACGGACAGGACGGTCCGGCGGCTCCTGCCCCGGACGCTGCGACGGATGTTGCGCAAGACCGCGCGCCGGACGCTGCGGCCCCTGTGACGGAGAATCTCCCGGACGACGACGCCACGACGGCTGTCCCCGGGCCGGCGGACGCCGCCGGGGCTCCCCCTGCAGTCGACGTACTGCAAGCTGCCGACAGCACGGCAAGGCCTGCTCCGGCGCAGGCCGACGCTGCCCCACTGGACGGCGACGGACATGCCGGTGAAGGGGCGGGCTCGCCCGCGCCCGTCGTCCCTGCGGCGGAGGCCACGGAAAGCCCGCTGACGCAGGAAAGCGCTGCGGCGGCTCCCATGACGCCCGCAGCGGCGGATGCCGCTGCCCATGACGCGGCCCCCGTGGCGCAGGATGCCCCGGGATGCGCTCCGGCAGAGGCGGCCGGCACCGCGCCCGGCCCGGACGAGGCCCCGGACGAGGCCCCGGACGCGGACATCACGGGCACGGCTCCTGCGGCGGAGGCGGCGGACAGCCTCCCGGCACGAACGGACGGCCCGGCGGCCCCTGCCCCGGACGCTGCGACGGATGCCGCGCAAGACCGCGCGCCGGACGCCATGGCCGCTGCGGCCCCTGTGGCGGAAAATCTCCCGGACGACGCCACGACGGCTGTCCCCGGCCCGGCGGACGCTGCCGGGGCTCCCCTTGCAGCCGGCGTACTGCAAGCTGCTGACGGCGCGGCAAGGCCCGCTCCGGCGCAGGACGACGCTGGCCCGCAGGACGACGACGGACATGCCGGTGAAGGGACGGGCTCGCCCGCGCCTGCCGTCGCTGCGGCGGAGGCCCCGGAAAGCCCGCTGACGCAGGAAAGCGATGCGGCGGCTCCCATGACGCCCGCAGCGGCAGATGCCGCTGCCCATGACGCGGCCCCCGTGGCGCAGGATGCCCCGGGATGCGCTCCGGCAGAGGCGGCCGGCACCACGCCCGGCCCGGACGAGGCCCCGGACGCGGACGTCACGGACACGGCTCCTGCGGCGGAGGCGGCGGACAGCCTCCCGGCACGAACGGACGGCCCGGCGGCCCCGCTCACGCCCTCCCGCTCCCGGGCCCCGGTCTTCCCCTCCTTCCCCGCCGACAGCGGCTTGGACGATCCGGCCGGCGGCTATGTGAGCCCCAGCCCGCGCAATGCCGGTGAATGGGTGGGCGAACCCATGCCCATCGGCACGCCCGTCGGCCGTCCCGCTCCCGCACGGGCGCAGGCGGCCCCGGCTGCCTCCAGGCCTGTCTTCCCGGGGGCCCCCCTGCATCAGGCGGCCCCGCAGACCAGCGGCGAGCATGCCGAGGAATGGGTGGGCGAGCCCGTGCCCATCGCGCCCTCCCGGACGCCGGCCTTCCCCTCCTTCCCCGGCGACAGCGGCGCGGCCGCCCCGGCCGGCGGCTATGTGAGCCCCAGCCTGCGCAACGCCGGTGAGTGGGTGGGCGAGCCCATGCCCATCGGCACGCCCGTCAGCCGTCCCGCTCCTGCACAGACGCAGGACGCCCCGACGCCCGTGGAGACCGTGGTCACGGTGCGGCCCCGGCGGCAGGCGGGCGCGGCGGAGGAGATCGCCCGCCAGCTGGGCAAGCCCAGCCTGGTGCCCACCAACAGGTCGGCCCTCATCACGCCGCAGCCCCGCAAGGACGACAGCGGCGCGCAGACCGCCACAGGGCAGCCCGCCTTCCCCGGCGCGCCCTCGTCGGCTGCGCCGCAGGCCGTGCCCGACAGCAGGGACGTTTCCAGTCCGCCGGACATGACGCCGGACACCAACGCCCTGCTGCGCAGTGGCCAGGAGGAGATGAGCCGCACACGGGCCGCGGCCAACACCCTGATGCGTTTCCTCAACCGTTTCCGCGCGGGCGGCCCGCTCCATCCCGGGACCGGGGGCGACGCCGACGGCGTCCCCGCGCCCGTGCCCGTGCAGGAACGGCAGGGGACGCCCCGTCCCATCCCCAGGAAGGAGACGTCCGGGGACGGGCAGGACGACATCCCGGCCGGGACCAATCCCTGGATCGAACGCGGCAGTGCGCCCCGTCCCGCGCCCGTGTCGCGGCCCCCCATGCCGCCGCAGCCGGAACGGCCCCAGCCGCCGGAGGATCCCGACGATCCCCTGCCCGCGCTCATGTGGCGTCTGGACAAATATCTGGGCGATGCCGCCTATGCCCTGGAGCAGCGCCGTCTGCATCTGGTGGCCGATGCGGCGGGACGCCTGGCCGCCGAGGCCGAAGGCTACGGCTTCCGGGTGCTGGGCCGCATGGCCCGCTGTGTGGAGAGCGCCGGTCGCGCCAAGGACCTGCAGGCCGTCACCGACCTGCTGCCGGAACTGGCCGCCGCCGTGGAGCGCCACCGCATCTCCCTGGATTCCTGAGCGGCCGGGACGGGGAACGGCACCCGTGACGGGGCATGAGCGCTCCGCGCCCGGGGCTTCCCCCTGCTCCGGCGGGGAGCCGCTGCGCAGGGACGCCGTACGGGACCTGCCGCCGGGGCCGTAGCGCTTCCACGCTCCCGGCGGGAGCAGGCCCCCGCGTGTGCCTGCTCCGGCTCTGCCGCCGTGCGGGACCGGCCGGGAGGCAGCCCCCCCGCGCGCCTGACGGACACCCTTGACCTGCCACATGTGCTTCCGCCACACGATGGCCCCTCCCGAGCGCCCGGCGGGGATCCGGGAAGCCCCGGACAGGACGGGCCGCCGGGCTGGTCCTGCTCCCCGTCCCGCGCCGCCCGGCGGAGCGCCTCTTGCACAAAGCGGCGACTCATGCCAGACTGGGCATCCAAAAACCCACCAGAGCCATCTCTGATCTTATGCAAGGAGTTCACATGAGTTACGAACGAGTCCTTCTGCCCGTGAGCGGCAAGCATGCCGGTGAACGCGCCCTCAAGGCCCTGAGCCAGGCCCGGAAGCTCGATCCCAAGGAGATCGTCCTGCTGCATGCCGTGGCGCCCAGCGTGGGTTCCCCCATGCCCAACATCACGAGCGACCAGCAGGATCCCAGCGTCAAGGCCGAAGCCCTCCTGGCTCCCCTGGCCGCGGAACTGGACAATGCCGGCATCCCCTACCAGCGCGTGGTCCGCGCCGGTCTGCCTGTGGAGACCATCGTCGACGTGGCCAAGGAAACGGCCGCTGAAGCCATCGTCATGTTCTCCGACGGTCGCGACGATCTGGCCGACAAGCTGTTCGGTTCCATCACCGAACATGTGCTGCGCAACACGCCGCTGCCTGTCCTGGTGGTCCGCCAGTAGGCCGCTGCCGCTCCGGCACCGTCTCCGTAAGCCTGTTCCCCGGAACAGGCTTTTTTCATGCCGCACGGTCCCGTCGGCAGGGGCCTTGCACAAATCGTCCAGTCGTGCGAAAATCTTTTGTCGCAATGCCCTCCGGGGCCTATCCCATAAGGAGCCCACATGATCTACCAACGTGTCCTCGTGCCCGTAAGCGGCAAGACTGCCGGTGAACGCGCGGCCAAAGCCCTGCGCCACGCCCAGACCCTGTGCTCCGGCGAAATCATCCTCCTGCATGTGACGGAAGCCCTGCCCAGGCTCGTGGGCGGCGCCGCCCATGACGAACTGGAACGTGCCGATACCGCCAAGGGCGAGACCCTGCTGGCACCGCTGGTCGAAGACCTGAAAAAGGAAGGCGTGGCCTGCCGCGTGGTCGTGCGCGAAGGCTCGCCCGCGGATACCATCGTCACCGTCGGCCATGAAGAAGGCGTGGACATGATCGTCATGTACACCGACGGCCGCGACGGCCTGACCGACCTGCTCATCGGTTCCATCACCGAACGCGTGCTGCGCAATACCGATATACCGCTGCTGGCCGTCCGTCGCTGACATCCTGCCGTGCTGACACTGGGAACCCTTGCCCTTGTGGCAGCGCACCTTCTGTCCTGGGGGGCCGTCTGCCATGCCCTGCTGCACAAGCGCGATCCGCGCTCGGCGCTTGGCTGGATCGTGACGGTCCTTTTTTTGCCCGGTCTGGGCATCCTGCTCTACTGCCTGTTCGGCATCAGCCGCGCGGAAAGCCTGGCCGCGCGCCTGATGCGCAGGATGGCCGCCATCGAGCCCGACTACGCCCACCATCCCGAGGCCGTCTGCCACCGCACGGCCATCGCGCCGCCGCAGGAATGGCCCCTGGAGATCCTGGGCCGCCGCCTCACGGGCCAGACCCTGTGCAGCGGCAACGGCATCCTGCCCCTGCGCAACGGCAACGAGGCCTATCCGGCCATGCTGCACGCCATCACCCAGGCCCGCAGGCAGGTCTTCCTCTCCACCTACATCTTCCGCGGCGGCAGCGTGGGCGAGAGCTTCACCGAGGCCCTGTGCCTCGCCGCCCGGCGCGGCGTGGACGTGCGCCTGCTGGTGGACGGCTTCGGCGGCGCCGTCTACTCCCTGCGCAAGCCCTGGAAGCGCCTGCCCGAAGCCGGCGGCAAACTGGCCCGCTTCCTGCCGCCGCGCCTGCTGCCGCCCAGCTTCAGCCTGAACCTGCGCAACCACCGCAAACTGCTGATCTGCGACGGCACCGGCTTCACCGGCGGCATGAACATCGCCGACAACCATGTGCTGAGCCGCCACCCCGGCTGCGTGCAGGACCTGCATTTCCGCTGCGAAGGCCCCATCGTGGACCAGATGCGCCGGGCCTTCCTGCTGGACTGGGGTTTCGCCACCGGCGAATTCGACCAGCAGGATCTGGCGCCCAGCAGCAACATCTTTTCCGGGGACAGCCTCTGCCGCATGGTGCTGGACGGCCCCGGCACCGAGGCCGACCCGCTCAACGACCTCTACTGCGGCGTCATCAGCAGCGCCCAGCATACGGTGCGCATCATGACGCCCTACTTCCTGCCCTCGCACGAGCTCATCGCCGCCCTGCGCAGCGCGGCCCAGCGCGGGGTCAGCGTGCGCGTGATCCTGCCGGGCAGGAACAACCTGCCCTTCGTCCACTGGGCCAGCTTCCGCCTGCTGCCCGTGCTGCTGGAAGCCGGGGTGCGCGTCTGGTTCCAGCCGCCGCCCTTCGCCCACACCAAGCTGCTGGCCGTGGACGGCTATTACTGCCAGATCGGCTCCGCCAATCTGGACGCCCGCAGCATGCGCCTGAACTTCGAGCTGAACATGGAAGTCTTCGACCCCGATTTCCATGCGGCCATGGCCCTGCACATGGACCTGACCACCGCCCGCAGCCGGGAAGTGACCCTTGCCGACCTGCGCCACCGCCCCCTGGTCATCAAGCTGCGGGACGCGGCCTGCTGGCTGTTCTCGCCCTATCTGTAAGGCGGGCACGGTTGCGGACCGCCATCCGCCCGCGCTGTGCCGCCGATGCCCCCAAGACCGCCTTCCAGCGCCTTTCTCCCATCCTGGCAAAACGCGCCGGAGAGAGGGGAGGATTTGAGGGAGGGCCGCTCCCGCGCCGGCAAGGGCCCACCTCACGCCGCCCTCTTGCCCCAGAACGCCCGAAGCCCCGGCAGGGCCGGGGCTTCGTCGTCATATCGCTGTGCGGCAGGGCCTCTGCCCCGGTCACGGCCGGGACTGCGCCTGTCCTTCCTTCTTCTGCTGTTCCATGAGGCCGGCGGCCCGCAGGGCCTGCCGCCGCTGCCGGGCCATCTGGCGCAGATCGGCCACACTGTCGCTCTCGTCCATGATCTCGCTGCCGAGCATCTCCTCGAAGACGTCCTCCAGCGTCACCACACCGGCCAGGCCGCCGTATTCGTCCAGCACCGCGAACAGGTGCGAGCGCGAATGCAGCAGCTCGCGCAGCAGCTTGTCCAGGGTCTGGCTCTCCAGCACGAAGTGCAGGGGCTTCATGATCTCGGAAAGCGGCGTCTCGCCCTTCTCTTCCAGCAGGCAGTGCAGGATGGTGCGGCGGTCCACCAGGCCCACCAGGTCCTCGTTGTCCTCGCCGTAGACCGGGATGCGGCTCACATGCCACAGGCGCGGGTTCTTGTAGGCCTCGGCGGCGGTCATGTCCTCGGGCAGGGAAAAGACCACGGTGCGCGGGGTCATGATGTCGTAGACGCGCTTCTGGTCCAGGGCCAGGATGTTGCGGATGTAGGCCTCCTCATAGGCCTTGATCTGCCCGGCCTGGCGCGAAAGGCTGGTCACGGCGCGGATGTCGTCCTCGGAGATGTCCGGGCCGTTGGAGGGCGGCGTCAGCACCCGGGTCAGCAGGCCGGTCAGCCAGATGACCGGGGTCAGGAGCTTGACCGCGATCTCCAGCGGACGGGCCAGCACCGAGGCGATGGGCGTGGCGTAGGCCACCCCCAGGGTCTTGGGCACGATCTCGCCGAAGGCCAGGATGAGCACCGTGAAGCCCGCGGCGAACAGGGCCATGTATTCCGCGCCGAAAGCCGCCATGAAGGCCGCGCCCGCCACGGCGGAACCGGCGGTGTTGGCCACGGTGTTCAGGGTCAGGATGGCGGCGATGGGCTTTTCCACATTGCTGCGCAGGCGGAAGAGCACCTCGCCCACGGGCCTGCCCTCATGGCGGATCTTTTCGATGGCCGACCAGGGCACGGCGTAGAGGGCCGCCTCGGTCAGGGAACAGGTGAAGGAGATGACGACCGCGACGCCGACAGCAAGGATCAGGGTGAGCATAGGTCCCTCGTGCAGATGGAAAACCGCCGGAGGGCATCTGGCGGCTTGCATGAACGTATCCCCGGCATATATCCTGTGCGGGCGGCCTTGGCAATGCGCCGCACCAAAGGAGATGACCATGGAACGCCTTGCAGAGGAGATCCGACGGCAGGCCGCGGACGCCGGTCCGCGACTGACGGCCCTGCGCCGCCACCTGCACCGCCACCCCGAGCCCGCCTGGGGGGAATACCTGACGGCCTCGCTGGTGGCCAGCGCCCTGCGGGATGCCGACTTCCGGCTCACGCTGGGGGCCAATGCCCTGCGCCCCTCGGCCCGCCCCCGCCAGCCCGAGGCCGCCTTCTGCGCGGCCCAGAGCAGCCGGGCCCTGGGCGAAGGCGCGGACCCGGGGCTGGTGGCCTGCATGTCCGGCGGGCTCACGGGCCTGTGGGGCGACCTGGACCTGGACGGCCCCCACACGCCCGACGGCGAGCGCGGCCCGCTGGTGGCCTTCCGCTTCGACATGGACGCCAATACGGGCATCAGCGAAGCCACCGACAGGGACCATTCCCCGGCGGCGCAGGGTTTCGCCTCCTGCCATGCGGGCTGCATGCACGCCTGCGGGCATGACGGCCATGTGGCCCTGGGCGTGGAGCTGGCCCGCCTGCTGGGCGCCCTGAAGCCGGAGCTGGCCCGCCGCCTGCGCGGGCGCATCCGCCTGATCTTCCAGCCTGCCGAGGAGGAGGGCGAAGGCGCCCCCGGCATGGTGGCCGCCGGGGCCGTGGATGGCGTGCGCGCGCTCTTCGGCCTGCACCTGAGCATGCAGGCCCGCCACAGCGGCGAGCTGGTCTGCGGCACGGACAAATTCCTGGCCACCACCAATTTCGAGGTCCTGTTCACCGGCCAGAGCGCGCATGCCGGGCTGGCGCCCCACGAGGGCCGCAACGCCCTGCTGGCCGCCTGTACGGCCGTGACCCACCTGCTGGCCATCGCCCGCCACGGTCAGGGGGCCTCGCGCATCAACGTGGGCGAGCTCCACGCCAGCGAAACGCCCAACATCATCCCGGCCCGCGCCTGGCTGCGCGGCGAGACCCGCGGCGAGAACGGCGACATCAACGGCTACATGCTGGCCGAGGCCCGGCGCGTGGTGGACGGCGCGGCCCGCATGCACGGCTGCCGCAGCCGCTTCCTCTGCCAGAGCCACTGCCCCGGCGCCATGTCCAGTCCCGGGCTGGTGGATCTGGTGGAGCGCACGGCCCAAGATATGGGCACCTTCCGCACGGTGCGCCGCAAGGCCGATTTCTGGGCTTCGGAGGACTTCGGCTGGTTCATGAACAAGGTGCAGGAGGACGGCGGTCTGGCCGCCTATCTGCAACTGGGCGCGGATCGCCCGGACGGGCACCATACCAACCGCTTCACCTTCGACGAGAGCGTCCTGCCCCGGGGCCTGGAACTGCTGGCCCGGCTGGCCCTGGCCTCCCTGGCCCGGCGCGACTGACGGCCCCGGCCTGCGAGCGACGGTCATGAACGCCACTCCCCCACCTTCCCCCCGCGACGATGAACGCGCGGCCCGCCGCCTGGCTCGCGACATGGCCCTGGTCACGGCCTTCTGCCTGGCGGGCGACACCATGCTCTACATCGCCCTGCCCCTGTTCTGGCAGGGATGCGGCCTGACCGCGCTCTGGCAGGTGGGCGTGCTGCTGGCCGTCAACCGTCTGGTGCGCCTGCCGCTCAATCCCCTGGTGCGCCTGCTCTATACCCGCATCGACCAGCGCACGGGCATGAGCCTGGCCGTGCTGCTGGCCGCCGCGGCCACCCTGGGCTACGGCCTGGCCCAGTCCTTCCTTTCCTGGCTGCTGCTGCGCTGCCTCTGGGGCCTGGCCTGGACGCTCCTGCGCCTGGGCTCCCTGTTCGCCCTGGTGGCGGCCTCGCGCCCGGACAATCGCGGTTTCCTCATGGGCCGCTACAACGGTCTGGTGCGCCTCGGCAGTCTGGCGGGCATGGTCGGCGGCGGCCTGCTGGCCGATCTGCTGGGCTTTTCCGCCGTGGCCCTGCTCTTCGGCAGCCTGACCCTGGCGGCCCTGCCGGCCGCCCTGTGCCGCATCCCCCGCGGCGGCCGCCCCGACAGCAGCCAGGGACAGGCCGCCACCACCCTGCTGGTGCGCCAGCATCTGCGCCTGCCCTCCATGCGCCGCATCTTCGCCACGGGCCTCATCGTGGCCCTGGTCTTCCAGGGCATCTACGCCGCCTCGCTCAGCCGCATGGTGGCCCTGCATGTGGGCGATCTGGTACTGGGCGGCGCGCTGGTGCTGGGCTGCGCCACCCTGGCCGGGACCCTGCAGGCCCTGCGCTGGCTCTGGGAACCGTGGCTGGCGCCGTGGTTCGGCCGCCTTTCCGACGGCCCGCGCGGCCGGGGCCCGGTGCTCTGCGCCTGTCTGGGCGGCGGGGCCTGCGCCCTGGGACTGGTGGCCCTGCCCCTGCCCGCGCCCCTGTGGCTGCCGCTGCTGCTGTGTTCGCAGCTCTGCGCCACGGGCCTTTCCACCCTCGCCGACGCCGCTGCCTCGGACACGGCCGAGGAACACGGCCACCCCACGCTCACCCTGGCCTCCTATGCCTTCATCGTGGACTGCGGCGCGGCCATCGGCCCTGTGCTGGCCTACAGCCTGCAGGACCTCTGGAGCATGGACGCGGCCTATGTGGCGGCGGCGGCCCTGCTGCTCTGCCTGCTGCCGCTCTGGAAGCGCGCACGGCCCGGGAGCGCGGGGCGCTGACCAGGGCAGGACCGGGACGCGACCGCCGGGGCAGGACAACGACGGACCGTGCGGGACGGCCCCGGCATATGCCGGACAGCGCGTGACGCGATGCCGGAGGGACGGCTGCCCTGCGCCTGTCCGGCGGAAGGCCGCCGCTACCGCCCTGCGCCGGCATGCGGCGCACGACGGCCATGCCCTGACGCATGGCCCGCCTTCCGCGCGGGCAGCACCGTGTCCCGGCCGCAGCCAATGCTGCCGCCCGCGTTCTTCCGCCGCCCGCCGGGCAGCTCCGTGACCGCTCCCCTCCGGCTGCCCCGACAAGGCCGCTCGCCCGTCCCTGTGCGAGGCCCCGTACCATGAGGGAAAACGGTCCGCAAAAGTCTGGAGGCGCTGACAGCAGGTCCGGCACAGACCCGGCCCTTGCACGGCCGCCGTGCCGCCATGAGGGAGCCGGACTCTTTGCCGGCTCCCGTACACAGACCGCCATGCGCCGAAGACGGAGCCACGACGGCACCTGCCCGGCTGCCTGCCATATCCCTACCATGCTACGTCCCGCCCTGTGGTGACGGATCAGGCCGCCACGGCCTGAAAAATCGTCCCTGACGGAAAAAATTTTGGAAAAATCATCTTTTTTGTTGACAGGCAAGTCCTGTTCGGCTAGAAAGGACTTCTCGCACGGATGACGTGCGGATATCACCGCGTCGCGGGGTGGAGCAGCTCGGTAGCTCGTCGGGCTCATAACCCGAAGGTCGTAGGTTCAAATCCTGCCCCCGCAACCAGAAAGATCAAAGGCTTACGATTTGCATCGTAAGCCTTTTTTCGTACGCGGGGTCTTTCCCCCTCTATTCCCAGCAAAAAACTATTCCTACCCAAAATATCCATGCAGCCCGTCGGGGCCCGGGGCATCCTCAGGGCTGCACAGATGTCAGCGTGCGATCTCTGGCGGAAGATGGTCGTCAGAGTTTCCGTGATTTCCGAAGGCTTCCCGCTTCTTTCCTTTGTGCCGCCGCTCAGTCCTGGTGAAACAGGTCCGCGACACGCTGCAGGGTGATGCCCAGTTCAGCGGCCGCCGCGAACGCTTCCGATACCTTGGCGTCCGGGACGACCATAAAGACGTATTCATCACCGCCAGTGTCCCACAGCAGGATCGTCAGACCATAGAGATCATGCACTGCGGGTTCGTAAGCGCGGAGCACATCCTCGGGATACGCGTCCTCATCGTCGCAGGGGGGCAGCTGTTCCTTTGCCCCGGGCGGCAAGAGGCAGCACAGGGAGGCGAAGACTTCTTCCGGCGCTTCCTTCCAGTCCACCCAATCCAGGCGTTTCCGATCCCTCAGGGCCAATCGCATCAACGTGAAATGCCAGCCGGTGTAGGGTTCGTCAAAGTCGAATTCTTCACAGAGCGCGGCGCACTGTGCCGGCTTCGTGGCCGCGGTATGGATCTTTTCCGCCAGCTCTTCGGCATCGGCAACGCCGAGCAGGGTAAAGAACGCACGCAGGGCCGGGCGCGATATGGGCACAGCGTCCGGTATCCTGGGCGCGTTCGCCTCCAGGAACACTTTCAGCGTGCGCTCCATCTTTGCTATGATGGCGGGATCAGTGACTTCGGTATCCCGCCCCACCGTCTCATACCACGGACAGTCCCAGTGCACATGGCGCAGTTCCACCGCATCGCCGCAAAGCACCACAAAGTAATAATCGACGGCCCAGCCGGCGTTGACGACTTCCCCCATGTAGATGCTTTTGGGGATATAGAACGTCCCTTTATCGCACACATATTCGTAATCCGAGCTTTCCCCCATATCTATATCGCATTTGGGAAAGCCGCCGGCAGCGAGCAACTTTTCTGCAGAGGGGATGGTGCGCGAGCTCTTTCCCTGAAAAAAGGCAAACAGGTCTGTGTTTATGATGTCACTGTGATAGGGCTTTCCGCGCAGTCCCCTGGTGGCATAATATATATGCATGTCTCTCTCCCTGATGCATGATTGCTTTTTGAAAAACGGCGATGCTGAAAGACCGGCCGAAGGGACTGTTGCGGCATCCGTAACATACAGTATCGCATCCTTCGGGATGCTGTCCCCGCCAGGGGCGACGCACTCATGGAGCTGCCGCCCGTCCATGCCCATGCCGCCGACGTCCTTCTTGTTTTTCTCCTTCAAGGAGAGCATAGCCAAAAATGCTCGCTCTATCAAAAATGGCTGGCATCCGCGGGCTGGCAGCATGTACGGCCAGCCTGCTTTCGAGGGCCTGCCGGATGCCAGCAACAACGGATCGCCTTCAGCATCTTCCGGGCCGGTGACGGCCGGCATCCGGCGCAGGCAGCGGGCGCGGATGGTACGAACGCGCCCCCGCTGTTCGCGGTCCCTAGCGCTGTCATGCGTCCGGATCCACGGCCGACCTTTTCTGTCTGATGTCGCACAAATGAAGACATGGCAAGGACTCCCTGCGGATCTCGTCCCTCTCTGTCCCCACCATATCCCCACCGTATCAAGCCGAAAAAGTGTAAAGGCGGCGAAATGGGCCATCTGCCTGCTGTCATGTCGACTGAACGATACGCAGGGATCAGGAGAAAAACGAAAGGGATCGGAAATGACTCCATCCAGGCTCATGACCCGAAGGGCGCAGTTTCAAATCCTGCCCCCGCAACCAGAAAGATCAAGCCCTTACGGTGTATGCCGTAAGGGCTTTTTCGCTTGCCTGCCTGCAAGGACGGTTTACCGGCACTGTCCCGCCCCCAGAGGACGGCATGACCGCTCTGCCTCTTGCACCACCGGGAGTCTCCTTGCCGGGCCGGCTCACGCCTCCTGCCTGCCGCAAATCGCGCAGTCGCCAGCAGCCAGTTGCTGCTCCACATGGCGGATATGGAAAAACTTTCCGGTAAGCCAGTCATGCTGCACCAGATCCGCCATAGCCAGACCGGCAACCCTTTTCTGGATCTCCAGCACCAGGGCCCCCGCGGTAATCGCATTCAGGGACATGACGGACGGTGCCGGTTCTTCCGGGACATACCCTTCAGAAAGGGCCTTTTCCCAGACATCGCCCCCAACGTAACGGCGGGCATCGATGGACGCCTGCCCGGGATCGAGCCTGCCGCAGCACAACGGACAGTAGCGCCCCACTTCCGCTCCGGTCACTTCCGTTTTGATGGAATCGATGACGCTGGTCTCCGCTACCTGACTGATGCGCACTCCCGCCTGCAAGTACTCGGCCCCGCCATCCAGGGCCAGATTCAAACAGGTGATCCGCGACAGCTCGTCATCTGTCAGGGCAAGGAGCAGATCACAGCCCTTCAAAACATTCATCTGCCGTTTCGAGGCCGTATTGACATCCGCCCTGTACACACGGACAGAGGCCTTTGTCCCCACGCTCTCACAGGCCCGGCGTATGGACGCGGCTGCGACATCCACCTTGAACCTCCCGATATCCCGGGTACGCAGGCCATACAGTCTGTTCAGATTGACGGCTTCCACCCTGTCGGGGTCCATCAGGACGAAATGGCGGAACCCGCTCCGGGCCATCTGTTCGGCAACGGGCATCCCGACGCCCCCGATACCAACGATACCGACCCGCAGCCGGGCCGCCGCCGAAGCGAAAGCCCTCCCGAAAGCCCGCTGCCTGTCCAGGGCCGGCAGCTGTACCAACCTGGCATCCGGGGGGAAAAATGTCTGCAAGCCGATGCGGACGGAACACATCTCCTGCTTGCCCTGCTCCCAGATCCGCCCGTACGGATCGCCATCCCTGGAACAGACCAGACTCAGCAGCAACGGCTGTCCTTCGTGCTGCAGCCAGGCATGCAACCCGGCTTCCTCCTGATCATCGTAGCCGCTGAAATCAGGCATCCCGGCAGGATGGGAATGCAAATGGACAGGGACCAGTCCATAGTGGGCGGCCCTGGCACTGATGGTGTTGATCCGCGACGACTCCGCCCGGGAAAGACCGACCCCGGCAGGAAAACTGTACGCAAGGCCGTCCCTGGCCATGTCCAGCGTTTTTTCCAGCACATAGCGGATACCGTCCCACGAGGGACACGGCCGGGCCAGCCCAGCGACGAAGCCCTCATTGCCGTTTTCAGGAAAGAGGGAAGGCCGCAGGCCTTCCCACAGTCCTCTCGGGATCACGAGCGTGCGTTCCATCTAGCCCTCCAGACCTTCATTGGTGAACATCGCAAACACGCAAGTGACATAGCTGAGCAACGTATGCCGTCCCGGGATCCAGTCTCCCGCCACACCGCAGAACCACATCCAGCCATCGGCAGAAAGATCCGGCGCGCCATGGTAGGCCCCCTTGAAGACGTGGCCCGTGTCCAGCGTCCCGGTGCAGGCCCCTTCACGCAGATAGAAGCCGATGGGGCAGGCCGCGGGATAGGCTGCCGGAAGCAGGATCATCGCATCCGTACGGATGCCACCGGCAAGGACCAGGCCTTTCAGCTTGATGACCCAGCCCCACTTGCTCTTTTCCGGCGGAGGCACCGCACCGAATCCGGCAGCGTGCAACTCGGCGACCTCTTTTTTCAGTACGGGGGGCAGCCCCCCCGCACACGATCCAGTCGGCACCGGGCCACCCGCAACATGGCCTCCCACGGGCGTCTCCGCCGGACGGGACCCACCATTCCTGAGCCATCCCAGCAAGCCGGAAGCTTTGGTGATGGTGGGACCGGCCACGAAGGTCGTGCCGGGCTTGTGGGAGACATCCTTCTGGCCGGGCTTGATGGGCCTGGAAACCTTGGCTCCCTTTTCCACATCGACCGCGTACAGGGTCTCACCGTGCTTCAGATCCATTTCCCGGGCCAGCTCTCCGTAGGACGTACGGCCGTAGGAATTGGCGCGGACCATCAACCCATGCTCATTGCGACGGAACTTGCTCATGGCTTTCCTCCTCTAGCTCTGCAGGGAACGCAGCAGTTCATCCAGATCGGCGACGTTCACAGCCGTACGCTTCAGATCCGTGGCAAGCATGGTCGGAGAGGCCACGACCTCCGTACGGATGCCCTCCTTGCGCAGCTCCTCGACCATGGGTGCGTAGTCTCCGTCCGCGGCCACCAGTGTCAGGAAGTCCGGGCGCAGCTTCATGGCCACGGCCATGGTCGTGATCATCAGGCGCTGGTCGTCGCTCTGCTTGTAGCCACTGGTGCTGTTGGGGCTGCGCTTGGCGGGGCACTCGATGATGCGGGCGCCGTTCATTTCCAGCGCATGACGCTTGGCCTCGAACTGCTGGCTGACCTGGGCCACGGCCTCGGCGGAATCATTGTCCGGCACGCGGCGCTGCAGAGTGCACAACACCTCGATCACGTCCACCTCACCGGCGCTGCACAGGTCCACAAAGCCCTTCAGCGGAAAGTAGGGGAAACCCAGTTCCTTGGCACGGCGCTCCGCAGGGAGCAGGTCGATGGCGATCAGTTTTTTCATCGTATTCTCCTTAAGATTTTCATTTTGACCTGCCGGCAAGCACCGACAGGCGGATTGAACCACACATCCGTCCAGTACCACTCACATTGCCTAGATGCAGGGAACTTCGATCACTTCGATCATGGCGACCTCCTTTTCACCGGCAAGCATCGCCGGGCCATTTCACCTTCCTTTGTGGAAGGACCATCCAGCCTTGCCCTACAATGGCTGCGCCTCGTTCCATGGTGCCAATATACATTTTGCTGTCAGAAGAAATAGGCCGGCTAATTGGAAAACTGACCGCCTCTCCAGGCCCTTGCCGACGGATCTGCGGCCCTGAGAATCCAAAGAGCCCCGTTGTGAAAAAGACACAACGGGGCTCTCAATGGACTTTTGGGGCCTGTACGGATAAAAGAAAAACGGAAGCTTATCGGAAAGAAAGGTATGCCCCGCGAGGAAGAAAGGTATTTCCCCTTGTTGGGAATATATATGATATCTTATTGATTATATTATAAAATTTTATCAGGTCGCTATGGAAAAATTTTTTTCCGCCCGGATCATCCGCAGGCTGGAGGCGTTGTTGCCGCTCATGGCCGAAGACGGAACGGCGTCCCAGATCTGCGTGGATGCCCTGCAGCAACGTCTTGCTGCAGAATTCCCCCAGGCCAGGGCCGGCAGCACGGACACGGCTCTCGACTGCTGCCTGTTGGTGCTGCGCCTGGCCGGCGTGCTGGACCTTCAGCGCCTGGAACAGGGGGAGATCAGTTTCATCTCCTATCCGGCCCGTACGGTCGGCGTTTCCCTTCTACGCCTGCTGGCCCGACAGTCCCACCATGGAGATGAAGGCATCTTCCCAAGGAATTTCTGGACAGAATCGGAATCCGTCACGCTGAAAAAGGAGCGGCGCGATCTGCTCGAAAAAATGGCAGAGTATCTGGATACGGATCCTGATGAACCCGTCGTACGCTACAGCCATGTCTCCTTCGCCCTGCTGCGCTGCAACGGCTACTTTCTTTGCCACAAGCGCGAAATATCGACCAATGATGGAGACAGGAAAAAGGGAATGCTCGTCCTTCCGGGAGGCCGGCTTGAATTGCGCGACTTGCCTTCCGGCAGCGGCAGCAGGGAAGAGCAGCTTTTTCTGCTGACAGGTCCAGAAGGGCTGAAAGAACATGCCGACGCGAGCCACAGGAACGCCCTGATGCGTGAACTCCGGGAAGAGCTGGTCCTGGAGGATACCATGTATGAAGCCAGGCTGTTCAAAAAGCTTCCGCCCTATCGCGGTCGCCATGGCGGCGGCGATAAACATGCGCTGACCTCCACCAGCATCTGGCTCTATCAGATTTCCCTGAAGCCGGAAGCCATGCCCGTGCTGCTCCGGCATTTCGATCCGGAATACGCCAAGTTGTGGGTCTCCGCTGAAGAATTGCTGCAAACAGGCCAGAGCCCGGCCGGCGAAAAGATCTTTTTTGATGCCGGGCGGGATCAGCTGACAGTGGCAGAACTCGATGCTCTGGAAGACAGCATGCCTTCGTTAGATCCCCCATCGGCCCGGAACAGCGCAATCATCCTTTGTTACCCTAAACTCAAAGCGAGCATTGGCGAAAAACCTGCCCAGAAAAAAGCCGGGCGGCCCAAGCATAAAAAGACCTTTTCCCTCACAAAGGAGCAAGGAGAACTCCTGCTTGCCCTGGGTATGGCAAAATGGAATTTTACTATGCCCAGAGAGAATTCCCCGCTCATCCGCTTCCCCATGGAAGCCACACCGGACGCCCTGTGTCAGGAAGCCATGGGAGGGCTGCAGTTCACAGACGATCGCATCAACACGATTTTCTCCGGCCTGCCCCCGGAGATACAGGCGTGCTGCTGGCGCAATGGGAACCATATCCGCTTGCTGGCCTATTTCTCCATGACGCCAGACAGTTTCTCCTATGAGATCGTGCCGGTTGGCACTGCCCAAAAATGTGTCAGGATCCGGAAAAACGCCATGACACTCCCGGCACTGGGTTTGTCCTGTCCGGAATGCCGTCACGACATCTTCCTCCCTGACAAGGCGCTGGCCATATTCGAAGGATGCAAGCAGGACAATAGTGATGAAAGCCGTAATCCTGCCGAGCTGCTGCGCAAAACCAGTGAAAGCCGTACTGATATCCCCCTCAAAGCATATGTCGCAGGACTTTGTATGGAGGACAATTTCTACACACCCGAAGGAGAGATCCTGATCCCGCGTCGGGATACATAGAAAGGCTTTGACGCGGAGCCGCCCCTGCCGCTAACGCAGCTTCAGCACGAAGCGCGTCCGGGCATCCGTCGCCGCATCCTTTTGATAGTCAAGGACGGCCCCGATGGGCACATCCTTGCCGAGACCGAAACGCTCCCTGAATTCCCTGACACTACGGGAAGCGATGGCGGAGAACTCCGCCCGCGTCATCTTGCTGTCGGCCGCCACGAAGACGATGTCGATGCCTCTGGCATAGGCGGCGACCTCCACGGAGCGGATTCCCCTGCCGGCATAACGGGCCAGCAGCTCTTCTTCAAACGCGCTGGAACGCCCGCTGTCGTCCGCGATGAGCGCGACGCCCCTGTCCTCCACAACGGTATCCGCCCGCGCCGCCGCCCACAGGAACGCACCGGGAATGGCAGCAAAAATGGCGCACGCTGCCAGCAGCAGACAAACAGATCGTTTCATGGCTCCTCCGGCCTGATGACGCGATGCCTCGTGGAGATGCGCGGCCGCGCCCTCCTGCTGCCGTCCCGGCCTGTGCGGGCAGGCCACCGAACGGTCCTCCCTTTCCAGGCATGCCTTTGTCCGGGCCTCGCCTCACGTCCGGGCTGCCTGCGGGACACCTCCGCAACGAATCCGGGCCACAAGCCGCGAAGCGCCCGGAACGCGACAGTCCCGCAGCCTGAGGCCTCCCGAACGTCCGGGCTGCATACGGGCCGCGTCCTGGCATTCCCGTGCCATTTTCCCCGCGCGACCGCCGCTGCAGGGGATGCGAAGTACGATACCGTCCTCCTGCCCAGGGCGTGTCGAAACAAATTTTACACTTTATTTCAAATAAATAGAAAAATCGGCTACGCATGCCCGGTGCAGGATGCTTGCCGCATGCTCCCGCGCTCATCTGAAAAAGCGCTGTGGAAAGGTTGGGGCCATCCCCCTCAAACTTCCCCGTCTTCCCCCCAAAGCGCCAAATTTTTGTGGACAAATGGGGACGAGAGGCCTCATTCCTGAAAATGGTCTTTTATTTCAGCATAGTAGTTGGAATATTCCACAGAAGCACAGCCGCGGTGATGCGTCCTGCCCTAGAACGCCTCGTACTCCCCGATGGCGCAGCGGTCCCGCAGGGCGGGCAGGGTGCGTTCCAGCAGCACGCCGTCGCTGTGGCGGGTGTCGTAGCCGTAGGTCACGCGGATGCCCAGGGTCACGAAGCGCACCGCGCGTTCCAGGGCCACGGGCAGGCTGTCCCCCTGGAGGAAAGCCCCCACCAGCACGCTGGAAAACGTATCGCCCGTGCCGGGATAAAAGGCCGGGATATAGGGCGATTCCATCTTCCAGAAGCGGTCCTGTTCCCGGTCATAGGCCACGGCCGCGCAATGGCCCGGGCGAACGGCCGGGGCGCTGGTGATGACCACCCTGTCCGGGCCCATGGCCGCCAGGCGTTGCAGCTGCTCCTTGAGCCCGTCGGGCGAGATGTCCGGCCGGAAGGGCTCGTCCAGCAGGAAGGCCGCCTCGGTGAGATTGGGCGCGATGACGTGGGCGTGGCCGATGAGCTGGCGCATGGCCGCCACCATCTCCGGTGTCTGGGTGGGGTCCAGGACGCCGTTGTCGCCCAGCACCGGATCCACCAGGGCGAAGCCGCCGGGCTTGAGGAACCGGCCGATGCAGCGGGCCGCGATCTCCAGCTGGCGCGGGTTGCCCAGAAAGCCGGTGTACACGGCGTCGAAGGTCAGGCCCAGCTCCTGCCAGTGGTCCAGCATGGGGCCCATCTCGGCCGTCAGGTCGTGGAAGGTGAAGCCCTCCACACCGGAAGTCTGCGAGGAGAGCACCGCCGTGGGCAGGGGACAGGTCTGGACGCCCATGCTGGCAAGGATGGGGATGACCACGGTCAGCGAGGCGCGTCCAAAACCGGAAAGGTCATGGATGGCGGCCACACGTTGCAGGGGGATCTCGTGCATGGGCACCTCGGCGGGGAAAGGGTTGCGCGGGCAGGCCCTAGAGCTTCTCCAGCACCAGCCGCAGGCCGAAGCCGATGAAGATCAGGCCCGTGAGCCGGTGCAGCCAGGCCTGGAAGGCGGGCCGGGCGAAGATGGCGCGGATGCGGTGCAGCAGGGCGGCCAGCAGCAGATACCAGCCCAGGCAGAACAGGGCCATGATGCCGCCCAGCTCGAGGAACTGGGGCCAGAGGGCGGCGTGCGGGTCCAGGAATTGCGGCAGCATGGTCAGGAAAAAGACCACGGCCTTGGGATTGAGCACATTGGTCAAAAAGCCCTGCCGGAAGGCCCGGCGGCGCAGGCCGGGCACGGGCGGCTGTCCGTCCTCCCGCCCGCCGTGCCGCACCACGGCGTCCGTGACCGCGCGTCCGGCGCGCAGGGCGTGGATGCCCATCCAGCAAAGGTAGGCGGCCCCGGCATAGCGCAACAGCGTGAACAGGGCCACGGACCGGGCGATGAGCGCGCTGATGCCCAGCATGGCGGCCGTGGTATGGACCATGATGCCCAGGGCCACGCCGCAGGCCGCGGCCTGCCCGGAGTCCCGGCCCTCGCTGAGGGAGATGCGGGTGATGAGGGCGAAGTCCGGGCCGGGCAGCATGACCAGCAGGGCCGTCAGCGGGATGTAGAGCAGCAGGTTTTCCAGAGAGACCATGCGCGTTCCTGCACAGCGTACCGCGACAGGCGCGGGAAAAAAAGGAGGAAGGGGCCCCGCAGGGATGCGCCCTTCCTCCCGCATATGCCGGTTCGGCCATCCCGGTGCGGATATGCCGATGCTCCGGCGGGACAGGGCCCGCCTACAGGCAGGCGCCGATGATCTCGCCGAATTCCTGGCAGCCCACCACGCGGGCGCCTTCCACCTGGGCGGCCAGGTCCACGGTGACGGCGCGGGCGGCGATGGCCTTGCTCACGGCGCTGCGGATGCGTTCGGCGGCCGCGGGCACGCCCATCTGTTCCAGCATCAGGGCGCCGCAAAGGATCACGCTGCCGGGGTTGGCCTTGTCCTGGCCGGCGATGGTGGGCGCGGTGCCGTGGGTGGCTTCATAGAAGGCCAGGGAGTCGGACATGTTGACGCCCGGGGCCAGGCCCAGACCGCCCACCTGCGCGGCCAGGGCATCGGAGATGTAGTCGCCGTTGAGGTTGGGCGTGGCCAGGATCTGGTACTGCTCGGGACGCAGCAGGGCTTCCTGGAACATGGCGTCGGCGATGCGGTCCTTGACCACCAGACGGCCTGCCACGGGTTCCTTCTCGGTGCAGGTCAGGTCGCCGAATTCCTGGGCGGCCACGTCATAGCCCCACTGGCGGAAGCCGCCTTCGGTGAACTTCATGATATTGCCCTTGTGCACCAGGGTCAGGCTCTGGCTGCCGGTGTCCAGGGCAAAGCGCAGGGCGCGGCGCACCAGGCGCTTGGAGCCGAACTCGCTCATGGGCTTGATGCCCACGGCGGCTTCCTCGCGGATCTTGGTCACGCCGAAGGCCTCGCGCAAAAAGGCGATGAGCTTCCGGGCTTCCGGGGTCTGGGCGGCGTATTCGATGCCCGCGTACACGTCCTCGGTGTTCTCGCGGAAGATGACCATGTTCACGCGCTCGGGATGCTTGACCGGCGTTTCCAGACCTTCGAAATAGCGCACGGGGCGGATGCAGGCGTACAGGTCCAGGGTCTGGCGCAGGGCCACGTTGAGGCTGCGGATGCCGGTGCCCACGGGCGTGCCCAGGGGGCCCTTCATGGCGTATTCGGCGTCGCGCAGGGCCTCGAGGGTGGCTTCGGGCAGGGGGGAGCCGGTCTCGGCCGTGGCTTTTTCGCCGGCCAGCAGTTCCACCCATTCGATGCGCATGTCCGATTCCTTGGCCAGCGCGGCGTCGATGACAGGGCGGGCGGCGCGCCAGATTTCGGGGCCGATGCCGTCGCCTTCGATCCAGTAAACTCGTTTGCTGCTCATTGTCTGCATCCTTCTTTGTTCCTGATTGCGGCCGCCCGGAGCGGCCTGTCGGCAAAAAGCGGCGCACCGGCTCCGGCGCGCCGCACTGCGTCTAGTCCTCGGCGGCGCGGGCTTCCTGCTGCAGGGCCTGCGAACGCTTGAGCAGCTGCTCAAGCTGGATGTCCACGCCGATGACGCCCACGATATTGTCGTCATCGTCCGTCACCGGGCAGGACACGGTGATGACCAGCTTGCCCGTGAACTGGGACTGATAGACGTCCATGATGTGCAGGTCGCCGGTCTGCATGGGCATCTTGAACCACTCGCGCTGCGAGAAGTCGAAACCGATGGGCAGGGCCTCGTACTTTTCACGGTAGGCGGGGTCGGTGATGGCCGCGCACTTGAGGCTGCCCCGGGTGTCCGTGAGGTAAAGGTACTGGATGAAGGGGTACTCGCGCGAAAAGCTGTCCAGACGGGCGCAGGCATGCTTGCCGAAGTCGCGCAGATCCGCGTTCTGCGCCAGGCGGGCGATGAGGTGGGCGGCCAGCTCGTCGGCCAGTTCCTTCATGTGGTCGAACTCGGTCTCGAACAGTTCCGGCATGAAGCGCTGCACCAGGGCCGCCATCTCGTCATGGGAAAGGTGGGTGGTGCGGCCGGTATCGTAGATGGCCACGATGGCTTCGTAGATCTGGTCCACGGCCGGGTGCTTCTTGGAGATCTGCTTGCCCTCGGGCAGCTTGAGGTTGACGTTGATCCAGTAGGCCACCCCGGCGCGGCCGGTCTTGTCGGTGATGATGATGGGCACCGGACGGCCCAGCAGGTGCTTGGTGTCGAAGATGTTGTAGATCTCTTCGTTCTTGGCCAGGCCGTCGGCATGGACCCCGGCGCTGGTGGCGTTGAAGTCGCGGCCCACGAAGGGATAGTTGTAGGGGATGTTGTAGTGCAGTTCCTTTTCGAAGAACTCGGCCATCTCGCTCAGGATGGTGGTATCGGCGGCGGCGTCGTCGCCGGTGAGCGAGATGTATTCGATGATCAGGGCTTCCAGCGGCGTGTTGCCGGTGCGCTCGCCAAAGCCGAACAGCGTGCTGTTGACCGCGCCGCAGCCGTTGAGCCAGGCCGTGACGCCGTTGACCAGCACCTTGTGGAAATCGTTGTGGCCGTGCCATTCCAGCCAGTCGCCGGGCACGCCGGCCTCATCGGTGAAGGCGCGCACGATGCGCTGCACCGAGCGGGGCAGGGCCGCGCCGGGATAGGGCACGCCGTAGCCCATGGTGTCGCAGAGGCGGATCTTGACCGGCATGCCGCTCTGCTGGCTCAGCTCCATGAGTTTCTGGGCGAAGGGCAGGCAGAAGCCGTAGATGTCGGCGCGGGTCACGTCCTCAAAGTGGCAGCGCGGGATGATGCCCCATTCCAGGGCCTGCCGGGCCATGTCCAGATACATGTCCATGGCCTGCTGCCGGGTCTTCCCCAGCTTGAGGTAGATGTGGTAGTCCGACACGCTGGTCAGCATGCCGGTCTCGTCGAATTCCATATCGCGGGCCAGCTTGAGGTCTTCCTTGTTGGCGCGGATCCAGGCGGTCACGCGCGGGAAGCGGTAACCGCGCGCACGGCAGACGTCGATGCACTTGCGGTCCTTGGCGGAGTACAGGAAGAACTCCGAAGCCGTGATCAGGCCTGTTTTGCCGCCCATGCGGTGCAGGAAGTCGAACATCCTGGCCACCTGCTTGACCGTGTACGGCGGCCGGGCCTGCTGGCCGTCGCGGAAGGTGGTGTCCGTGATGCGCATCTGTTCGGCCGGGCGCGGGGCGAGGAGCACCCCGTCAAAGCTCGTGCGGCAGATGCTGGTGTAAGGAAAAAGCTCGCGGTACAGCTGGGGCTGTTCCCTTTCCTGAAGCGAAAGCGGGCGAACGCTGCCCGTCTGATGGATGATGCTGCTCATGGAACTCCGTCCGGCCTGAAGGGTGACGTACAAGGCAAAAAACATACCCTGTTCGCAAGGGCGCGTCAAAGGGCGGCAGGGCC
>NZ_CASDOY010000009.1 GCF_949282365.1 uncultured Desulfovibrio sp. | reverse complement strand
CCTGTTGATGAAGCCGCCGTCCACCATGCTGGTGCGCAGCCAGTCCAGCAGGCCCGCCCAGTAGGCGGAATTGTAGAGGATGATGGGGAAGGGCCGGATGCGGCCGGTCTGGGCCAGGACGAAGGCCTCGGACAGCTCGTCGATGGTGCCCATGCCGCCGGGCATGACCACATAGGCCATGGCGTACTTCACGAACATGAACTTGCGCGTGAAGAAGTAGCGGAAATTGCAGCGCGTCTTCACATACTGGTTGCAGCCCTGCTCGTGGGGCAGCTCGATGTGCAGGCCCACGGACACGCCGCCCGCCTCGGCCGCACCCTTGTTGGCCGCCTCCATGACGCCGGGCCCGCCGCCGGTGATGACGCCGAAGCCCTTTTCCACCAGCATGCGGGCCAGCCGCTCGGCATCCCTGTATTCGGGCGTATCGGGCGTGGAACGCGCGGAACCGAAGATGGAGACGCAGTCGCTGTCCAGATGGTTGAGCGTGTCCAGGGCCTGGACCATTTCGGCCATGATGCGGATGGTGCGCCAGGATTCGGTGGTCATGGCGTTGAGGTCGTCGATGACGTTCTGCCGGATCTCCATGAAAGCCTCCTTGCTGCGGGGATCGCAGGGTATGGGCCGTTATCCTAAAACGGACGGGCTCCTGCCGTCAAAGGATTCCCGGGGCTTGCGCTTCCGGCTGAGGAAGCGCATAGTGAAGAATCCCCCGCTTGCATCCGGCAAGCTGAATGTCATCCCGGAGCATCCCATGAAAGTCCAGTTTCTCGGCGCCGCACAGACCGTCACCGGTTCCTGTTATATGATCGAAGCCTGCGGCAGGCGTTTTTGTATCGACTGCGGTATGCATCAGGGCAACAAGGCCATCGAGGAGCGCAACCGCAATCCCCGGCCCTACGCCCCTGAAAATATCGACTTCATCCTCGTGACCCACGCCCATATCGACCACTCGGGCCTGCTGCCCCTCATGGTGCGCGAGGGCTTCAACAAGCCCATCTACTGCACCAAGGCCACCAGCGAACTGCTGGACATCATGCTGCAGGACAGCGCCCACATCCAGGAGATGGAAGCCCAGTGGGAAGCCAAGAAGTACAGCCGCCGCGGCCTCAAGAACCCGCCCGCGGCCCTGTACACCACCGAGGACGCCCTCAAGACCGCCGAGCTCCTGCATCCCGTGGCCTACCATGAGGATTTCGAGCCCGCCCCGGGCATCAAGGTCACCTATTACGACGCGGGCCACATCCTCGGTTCCGGCTCCCTGCGCCTGGAAGTCACCGAAGACGGCAAGACCACCAGCATCATCTTCTCGGGCGACATCGGCCGCCCCCAGGCCCTCATCGTGCGCGATCCCGAAAGCCCGCCCAAGGCGGATTACATCTTCATGGAATCCACCTACGGCGACCGCAACCACAAGAACGAGGAGATCAGCGACGAGGAACTGGCCGAGGCCATCGCCTACAGCTACGCCAAGGGCGAAAAGGTCATCATCCCCGCCTTCGCCGTGGAGCGCACGCAGGAGATCCTCTACTGCCTGCACATCCTGCAGAGCAAGGGCAAGCTGCCCGAGGACATGCCCGTCTTCGTGGACAGTCCCCTGGCCATCCGCGCCACCGAGGTCTTCCGCCGCAACCGCGAACTCTTCGACGAGGACGCGCAGAAGATGCTGCACCAGGGCGACGATCCCTTCGAGCTGCCCAACCTGCGCTACACCCTGGACGTGGCGGAGTCCCAGAGCATCAACGACTACAAGGGCCCGGCCATCATCATCTCGGCCAGCGGCATGTGCAACGCGGGCCGCGTGCGCCATCACCTCAAGCACAATATCTGGCGGCCCGGGGCCAGCATCGTTTTCGTGGGCTATCAGGCCGTGGGCACCCCCGGCCGCAAGATCGTGGAAAAAGCCAGCAAGATCACCCTGTTCGGCGAAGACATGGAGATCGCGGCCCGCATCTACACCATCAACGGCTTCTCCGCCCATGCCGGCCAGGACCAGCTGCTGGACTGGCTCGCGCCCCTGGTCCACGACAAGGCCAACGTGGTGCTGGTCCACGGCGAAGAAAAGGCCCAGAACGTGCTTTCCGGCCTGATCAGGGAAAAATTCGGCCTGACGCCCATGGTGCCCGGCTACATGGAAGAAATGATCCTGGAAGGCCATCAGGTGGCCCAGACCGTGCAGCACGAGGCCCTGGCCCATCCTCGCGTCAACTGGGACTTCCTCACCGGCGAGGTGGAACGCAAGTGGGGCATGTTCAAGGGCAAGCTGGCCGACATCGAGCAGAGCCCCTGGGTACAGCAGACCGAACTGCGGGACGCCCTGGCCATGATGGATTACGCCCTGACCCGCCTGCTCTCGCGCATGTAGGCCCGGGCGCACGGCTTCCGGGGGCGCGGCCTGCGGGCCGCGCCCTTTTTTGCGTCCCTGGCCACGGACGACGGCCGCCCATTGACGGAAGGACCGCCGCACGGCTATGCTGTTGCCCCGCCCCGCGCGGTCCGAAGCCCTTGTTGACCATCAACCGCCGCAGACCTGCGGCGCTGAACTTACAGGAAAAACCATGCGCATCATCTCCGGCAGACTGGGCGGCAGACGCATCAGGACCGTGGAAGGCGAAGGCTACCGCCCGGCCATGGGCAAAACGCGCGAGTCCCTGTTCTCCATGCTCACCTCGCGGGGCGTGGTCTGGGACGGCGCGCGCGTGCTGGACCTGTTCGCGGGCAGCGGCAGCCTGGCCTTCGAGGCCGTGAGCCGGGGCGCGGCCCTGGCCGTGCTGGTGGAGAACTCCGCCGCGGCCGCCCGCTGCCTGGCCGACAACATCAGCCAGCTGGGCGTGGAGGACTGCGTGCGCCTGATCCGCGACGACGTGCGCAAGACCCTCAACAACGCGCCCCTGGGCTGCTTCGACCTGGTCTTCCTGGACCCGCCCTACCGCAAGAACCTGCTCAACGCCACCCTGCAGGCGCTGTGCAGGCGCGACTGGCTGGCGCCCGGCGCCCTGGTCTGCGCCGAGATCGAAAAGGACGCCGCCGTGGCCGCTCCCGACAGTCTGGAACTGCTGGTGGAACGCCATTTTGGTCAAACCCGCATACTCATATGGACACTCGCATGAAACTGGCACTCTATCCCGGCACCTTCGATCCCCTGACCAACGGGCACCTGGCCCTCATCCGCCGCGGGCTGGCCGTCTTCGACCAGATCGTGGTGGCCGTGGCCGACAATACGCCCAAGTTTCCCCTGTTCACCCAGGAAGAGCGCGTGGCCATGGCCCGCGAGGCCGTGGGCGACGACGAGCGCATCCTGGTGGAGCCCTTCACCGGCCTGACCGTGGAATACGCGGCCCAGCGCGGGGCCTGCGCCATCCTGCGCGGCCTGCGCGCCGTCTCGGACTTCGAATACGAGTTCCAGCTGGCCCTCATGAACCGCCGCCTGCAGCGCAACATCCAGACCGTCTTCCTGATGACCGACTACCAGTGGCTGTTCATCAGCTCCACCATCGTCAAGGCCGCGGCCAGCCACGGCGCGGACATCGTGGGCCTGGTGCCCGAGAACGTGCGCCGCCGCCTGATGGAGAAGTACCAGCGCGGCGAAGTGCGCCAGGGCACACCCTGCCTCTCCGCCCCCTACGGCGGCTTCCGCGTCAAGAACTGAGATGGCCGCGCCCCTGCCCGTCATCTGTCTGGCCGGCCCCACGGGCTGCGGCAAGACCGCCGCGGCCCTGGCCCTGGCCGAAGCCCTGGACGGCGAGGTCATCAACGCCGACTCCCGCCAGGTCTACAGCGACTTCCCCCTCATCACGGCCCAGCCCTCGGCCGAGGAGCGGGCCTGCTGCCCGCACCACCTGTACGGCTTCCTCCCCACGCAGCAGAAGATCAGCGCCGGCCGCTGGGCCGACCTGGCCGTGGCCGAAGCGCGGGCCGTGCTGGCGCGGGGCCGCGTGCCCCTGCTGGTGGGCGGTACGGGCCTTTATTTCCAAGGCCTGCTGCACGGCATCGCCGGGATCCCGGCCGTCGATCCCGCCATCAGCGCCGCCCTCACGGCCCGGCTGGAGCAGGAAGGCCCCGCCGCCCTGCACGCCGAGCTGGCCCTGTCCGATCCCGCCTACGCGGCCCGCATCCACCCCAACGACCGCCAGCGCATCGTGCGCGCCCTGGAAGTGCTGGCCGCCACCGGCCACACCTTCAGCTGGTGGCACGAGCACGCCATGCCCGAACCGCCCTGCGCCGGTCCTTTGCTGGTGCTGGACATGGAGCTGGACGCCCTGACGCCCCGCCTGGTCCGGCGCATCGACCTGATGCTGGAACAGGGGGCGCTGGACGAGGCCCGCGCCGCCAGCCTGCGCTGCGATGATGCCGCGGCCCCCGGCTGGTCCGGCATCGGCTGCGCCGAAGTGCTGGCCCATCTGCGCGGCGAGCTCTCCCTGGAGGACTGCCGCCGCCTCTGGCTGCACAATACCCGCGCCTATGCCAAGCGCCAGCGCACCTGGTTCCGGGCCCGCCCCGGGGCGCGCTTTTTCGCGCCGCAGGATCTGGACGGCCTGCTCAGGGCCGTCCGGCAGCGCGCCTGAGGCCCCGCTCCCTCCCCGCTCTCCCCGGTGTGCGAAGGGCTGCCCCGGCGCCGTTCGTCCGGTCTGACGGGCGGGACCGGCCCCCAGGGATGGCGCTCTGCCCTGGCGCGCGCATGCACCGCTTCCCGACCAGCTCCCGGAGCCGCGCCCGCCCTGGCACGCACTGCCGGCATCCGGCAGGCACGCATCCCGCCCGTGCCCTGGCGCGCGCCGTCGTCGTCCCGGCCGGCGCACGGGGCGGGTGGGCGTCCAGACCCACGCACAGGCCCGGTGCGCCCACCCCGGAAGCGCTCCCGGCTCCTTCCGCTCCCTGCCGTGACTTGGCGGCCTTGGCCATCACTGCCCACGTCTGCATAGGGCCGCGCCAAGGCCCGCCGGACGGCCCGCTCCTTTCGTCTGTCCGGCGCCCCGCCCGCTCCCTGTCGCCGGCGGCCGCCCGTGTGGCATGTCATGAAATCCGTCATGGGATTTTCCGGCATCGGCACCGCGCGGGACTGCGGGAAGGCCCCTGTCCGGCCCTCGTGCGCGAAGGCGAAAACCCCTTCCATCCGGCCGTTTTCCCACGCTTTCACGCGGGCCCCGAAGGCCCTCATACCAGCCTGCGAGCAGGCTTTGCAGCGTGCCGGCCCCCCTTGACGTGACCTTGTGCCTGCGGTAACTTGCCACACATTATTGGTGTGTTTGGCTCATGAGAGCCGGAGGACGCCCGCGACCCTGCGCCGCGGGACAATGGGGAAAAGTCTGTTTCAAAAGGACGAGCACATGAGGAACGGTAAAGCACTGCTTTTGGCGGCGGTGATTGCCTTGGCCGGCGTGGCCTGTCTGATGCTTCCCGAAGCCAACCGCGCTGTGGCGGTGGGCCTGGAAGAGTCCGACGCGGAAATGCCTAATGCCACGGTTCTCTTTCCGGTCAGCGAAAAGCCCAATCCCAAGGGCGCCAGCATGACGCCGGTGACATTCAACCATCAGGCCCACGTCGACAAGATCGATGACTGCACGGCCTGCCATCACACGGGCGACATGGTGGCCTGTACCACCTGTCATACCGTGGAAGGCAAAGCCGAGGGCAAATTCATCACCCTTGAGCGTGCCATGCACGTCGCCAAGGTCGCCCCGCGCAAGGAAGGCGTCACGCCCCAGAGCTGCGTGAGCTGCCACGAACAGCAGTACAAGGAACGCCGCGAATGCGCCGGCTGCCACCAGATCGTCACCCCCAGCCGTGACGACCAGTGGTGCGGCGTGTGCCATGTGGTCAGCAGCAAGATGACCCCCGAGCAGTACCAGCTGGGCGTTGCCGGCAAGCTTCCCGCCGAGGATCGCGTGGCCCTGGCCGAAGCCACCATCGAAGAACGCAAGCCCGTGGATTACATGGCTCCCGAAGCCTGCCCCTACAAGGTGGTCATCGGCGGCCTGTCCGACAAGTTCGAGCCCAACCTCTTCAACCATCGCCGTCACGTCTCTTCGCTCATGAAGCGCATCGAAGGCGACAATCTGGCCAAGGCTTTCCACAGCCAGCCCGAGATCCTGTGCGCCACCTGCCACCATCGCAGCCCCCTGTCGGCCACGCCGCCCAAGTGCGGCAGCTGCCACTCCGCCAAGATCGATCCGCGCGTGCCCGGTCGCCCCACGCTGAAGGCCGCGTATCATCTGCAGTGCATGGGTTGCCATGACGGCATGGACGTCGCCCGTCCCCTCGACACGTCCTGCGCGTCCTGCCACAAGCCGCGTGCGACCGAGAACGCCAACTAGCTGGAGAGTACGATTATGGATCGTAGAAAATTTCTGACCATCCTGGGCAGCGCTGGCGTCGCTTCCGCATTGGGCACGGCACAAGTGGCCAAGGCCGGCGGCACCCATATGTTCCCTTACTATGAAGACAGCTACGGCGTCCTGCACGATACCACCCGCTGCATCGGCTGCCGCAGCTGCGAAGAGGCTTGCAACAAGGTCAACCACCTGCCCAAGCCCGAAAAACCCTTCACCGACCTTTCCGTCTGCAACAAGACCCGCCGCACCTCGGCCGATGCCTGGACGGTGGTCAACAAGTACGACGTGGGCGGCAAGCCCGTGTTCCGCAAGCTGCAGTGCTTCCACTGCAACGACCCGGCCTGTGCCTCCGCCTGCTTCGCCAAATGCTTCCAGAAGCAGCCCGACGGCAGCGTGACCTACGACGGTACCCAGTGCGTGGGCTGCCGTTACTGCATGATCGCCTGTCCCTTCTATGTGCCCGGCTTCCAGTATGAAGAGGCCTGGGATCCGCTGGTCCAGAAGTGCACCTTCTGCGAGCCCCGCCTGAAGGAAGGCAAACTGCCCGGCTGTGTGGAAGCCTGTCCCATGGACGCCCTGACCTTCGGCCGCCGCTCCGACCTCATCAAGATCGCCCGCAAGCGCATCGCCGAGAACCCCGGCAAGTATGTGGATTACATCTACGGCGAATGGGATGCCGGCGGCACCGCCTGGATGGTCCTGGCCCCCGCGCCCACCCCGTCGGCCGTCAAGGCCGCCGGTACGGCCGACGCCGGCCATACCTTCAAGGAACTGGGCCTGGATACCCATCTGGGCAACCGTCCCATGGGCGAACTGACCTACGGCGCCCTGGGTGCCGTGCCCATGATCATCGCCTTCTGGCCCATCCTCTTCGGCGGCGCCTACGGCATGACCAAGCGCCGTGAGGCCATGAGCAAGGCCGCCCAGGAAAAGACCGTCCAGACCGCCAAGGAAGATGTGACGGCCGCCGTGGACGTCGCTGTGCGCAGCATCGAGCAGACCCAGGGACCCGTGGCCGCCGACGAAGCCCGCAAGGCTATGATCCAGGCCCTCAAGGCCCGCGAAGCTCAATCCGGCTGCGACAGCTGCTGCGGCTGCAAGCACGGGGAGGATAAGTAAATGTCCCAGCACCAAATCGTGATCCCCACCAAGGACAAACTGTTCAACCTTGGTGAGTTTTCCCTGCGTCGCCCCGGCAACATGATCACCGCGGTCATCCTGGTCGTGGGCTTCGTGCTGACCTTCATCCGCTTCACCCAGGGCATCGGCTCCATCACCAACCTGTCCGACACCCAGCCCTGGGGCATGTGGATCGGCTTCGACCTGCTCTGCGGCGTGTGCCTGGCCGCCGGTGGCTACTTCACCACCGTGGCCTGCTACGTCATGGGCATGAAGCACTTCCATTCGGCCGTGCGCCCCGCCGTGACCACCGCCTTCCTGGGCTATGCCTTCGTGGTCGTGGCCCTGCTGTATGACCTTGGTCATCCGCTGCGCCTGCCCTACATGTTCTTCTTCCCCGGCACCACCTCGGTCCTGTTCGAAGTGGGCTTGTGCGTGGCCACCTACCTGACCGTGCTGTTCATCGAATTCTCGGTGGCGCCCATGGAATGGCTGTCCTGCAAGTTCCCCTTCCTCAAGAAGTGGCGCAAGGTCGTGGTGCGCTGCACCATCCTGCTGACCATCTTCGGCGTCTGCCTGTCCACCCTGCACCAGTCCTCGCTGGGCGCCCTCTACCTGATCGCCCCCGGCAAGCTGCATCCGCTGTGGTACTCCCCCTTCATGCCCATGTTCTTCTTCGTCAGCTCCATGGTGGCCGGCTGCTCCATGGTCATCTTTGAAGGCATGTGGGCCCACAAGGGCGTGCACCACTACATGGACGAGACCCACCTGCGCGAAGCTGACGAAGTGGTCTTCAGCTTCTCCAAGGCCGGTGCCTTCATCCTCTTCGGCTACTTCATGCTGAAGCTCATCGACATGCTGGTCCAGGCCAACCTGCCCTACCTCTGCAGCGGCTACGGCGTGTGGTGGCTGGTGGAAATGCTGTTCTTCGTGCTGATGCCCGCCCTGCTCTATGCCAAGGGCTCCCGCGAACGCAACATCAAGCTCTGCCGCTTCGCCTCGGCCAATGCCGTGCTGGGCATCGTGCTGAACCGCTTCAACGTGTCCATGATCGCCTTCAACTACGCCCTGCCTGCTGACGAGCGTTACTTCCCCAGCATCTGGGAGATCTGCATCTCCATCTTCGTGGTGACCCTGATCGTGACCGTGTACCGCTTCATCGTCTATCACATGCCGGTGCTGTACGAACATCCCGACTTCAAGGACGCCCACTAGGACAGGAGGAACACCATGGAATTCCATACCTTTTACGACTATTTCCTCTATACCAAGAACTGGGCCTACATCATGATGTTCGTGACCCTGCCCGTCTATGTCCTCTACTGGAACACCATCCTGTTCCCCAGGAAGGGCCCCTGGCTCTTCGGTGATGACGACGAGCATTAGGCCGTACGGACAACGCACAACAAAGGGCGGGGGCGACCCCGCCCTTTTTGCGTCCCCGGCCCTTTTCGTCCTCCATCCTCTTCGTCCTCCCGCCCTTTTTGCGTCCCCGGCCCTTTTCGCGGCCTGAACAGAGCGGCGGGCGGCGCGGAGAGCGCGGGCGACATGCGTCGTCCAGCCGCAGGGGCTGCCGTTCCCCCGGGACTGCCCGGAAGCTGACGCTGCCCTGTCCCGCGGCCGGCTTGAAAGGATGCAGGAGCCGTTCGGGGGCGGTGTCCGGCCTTGCCGCAGGCAAGGCGGACTGTCCGTGCGTCTTCCCTGAGCCGTCAAAAGCCATGCGGGAACTGCGCGTGCGCCTGTCCGCCCTTGCACCGAAGCCGGATGCCGGGGCGCATATCATCGAGCGGCCTGTGCGCCTGTCCGCCTTCCGCGTCCGGGTCCCCCGTGCATGCTCCGGCCCCTTGCGGGCGGCCTTCCGGGCTGCTATGCTGGCAGATGTCCGCAGGCTCCGCGGCGGAGCGCGCCATCCGTCCCGACAAGCGGCAGCGGACATGCATCCCGCCCGCAACGGGCCCAATCAGTATCGAGGATCGTATGGACAAAGTGCTTGTCATGGGTATCGGCAACCTGCTCCTCACCGACGACGGCGTCGGTGTCCATGCCGCCCAGACCCTGGCCCGGGAGAGCTGGCCCGAAAACGTCAGCATCATGGAAGCGGGCACCTTCACCCAGGATGTCTTCTATCTGTTCAAGGGCTATGCCCATGTGCTCATCCTGGACATCGTCCACGGTCACGCCGGGCCCGGCACGGTCTACCGGCTGACGGAAAGCCAGCTGGTGGACAACGACAAGCAGCGCCTGTCCATCCACGACATCGACCTGCTGGATTCCCTGCGCATGGCCGAGATGCTCCACGGTTCCCGGCCCAACCTGACCGTCCTGGGCATGGAGCCCGCGGACTACACGTCCTGGAGCATGGAACTTTCCCCCGCCGTGCAGGAACGCTTCCCCGCCTATCTGGATGAAGCCCGCAGGGAGATCATGCGCCTGTCCCGCCAATACGCCCGGAAAGATCCCGGCGCTACCTGCTAACAGAAAGGAACTGTCATGTGTCTTGCCATCCCGGCCCAGGTGGTCGAACTTCAGGAACACGGCATGGCCCGCGTGCGTGTGGGCGAAAGCCAGACCTATCTCACCGCGTCCATGCTCCTGCTGCCCGATCCGCCCAAGATCGGTGATTATGTCATCGTCCATGCGGGCTTCGCCCTGCACAGCCTGACCCCGGAACAGGCCCAGGAGAGCCTGGCGGCCCTGCGCGAGGTGGCCGAAGCCATCGAAGGGGAAAAGGCCCGCTTCTGAACCGCACCGACAGGGCTTTCCTTCGGGGGAGCCCTTTTTTGCGCACTGCGTACGCGCACGGCAGACCCACCGGAACGGGCCACGCCGCCGCCGTGCCGCCGGAAGCAAGCAACAGGGGCCCGCAGCGAAGCCGCCTCGCAGTCCCGCCATTGGGACCGGAGCGGACAACGCTCGTCAGGCCATGCCGCCGGCCGGATACGCCTGACGTCCGGCCTCCGGCATCCGGGCCTGCGCCCAGTCACGCCTCTGCCCGGCAAGCCGGCCGCGGCCTCCACGCAGGAGCTTCATCCCCCGGCAGCAGCCTGCCGCCGGGCTGTGGTGTGCCGCCTTATCGCCAGCGCCCCGACGCCCGGTCCGCCCGGCCCTGACGCACGCGCCCCGGCACAGACGAGCGGCCAGGGCCCTGCCGAAACAGGCTGCCCGACGAACCGGTCCGCCCGCTGCTTTCAGCCGCAGCCTCCGCCCACCCGGCTGTCCGGCATCTCCCCCCGGCCGCGCCGTCCGATGCGCTCATCCGCCGCCGCTCCGTGGCCTCCAGCCGGTGCCCTGCCGCTGCAGCCATCCGCTGCCCACCCCAAGGGCACCGGCGGCAGTAGCCGCCTGCTGCCGCCGGGCCTGGCTCCCGGCTTGTCACCGCGCCCCGACGCCGCCCGTCATTTCGCCCGGCCGCGCGCCCGACCGGCACGCCCGTCTCGCCGTCTGCCCCGGCCGCTCCCCATCCGCCGGCTCCCCGCCCGTGCATCCGGGCCACCTTGCCTTCCCTGCGTCCGGGCCTCCGCCCCTCCCGTGTGTCCTGTCATGTGCCGGGCCGCCTGTTCCCGTCCCTAGCGGCGGCCGTCGCAGGGGGCTTTTTGTCCTGTCCCGGGGCCTTCCTGCGGGCGTGCGGGCGCATCGTGGCGGAAAAGCGCGTCCGCACGGCCTTTCCTGCGGGCCTTTCCTTGACTTTGCGCACGTATTTGCCGAAACTTAAGCGCTTTTTACATTGCCTGAGGAGCCAGCATGAGCGACTACAAAAAAACCCTGAATTTGCCCAAGACCGCCTTCCCCATGAAGGCCAATCTTGCCCAGCGCGAGCCCCAGCAGCTCAAGCACTGGGAGGAAATCGACGCCTGTGACGCCATGATCGGGAACTGCACCGACAAGGGCGCCTTCGTCCTGCACGACGGTCCGCCCTACGCCAACGGGCATATCCACATGGGCACGGCCCTGAACAAGATCCTGAAGGACATCGTGGTCAAGTCGCGCAACATGCAGGGCTACCGCGCCCACTATGTGCCCGGCTGGGACTGCCACGGCCTGCCCATCGAGCACAAGGTGGAGCAGGAGCTGAAGGAAAAGAAAAAGACCCTGCCCGCCCATGTGGTGCGCAAGATGTGCCGCGACTACGCCGGCAAGTGGATCGACATCCAGCGCAAGGAATTCAAGCGTCTGGGCGTGCTGGGCAACTGGGACGATCCCTACAAGAGCATGAACCCGGCCTATGAGGCCGCCACGGCCCACGAGCTGGCCAAGTTCGTGGACAAGGGCGGCGTGGTGCGCGCCAAGAAGCCCATCTACTGGTGCTGCTCCTGCCATACGGCCCTGGCCGAGGCCGAAGTGGAATACGGCGACCATACCTCGCCCTCCATCTTCGTGCGCTTCGCCCTCAACGACGCTGATCTGGCCCGGCGCATCCCCGGTGCGGACCCCTCCCGCGCCTATGTGGTCATCTGGACCACCACGCCCTGGACCCTGCCGGACAACATGGCCGTCTGCCTGCATCCCGAATTCACCTATGTGCTGGTGGAGACCGGCGGCTGCCAGTACCTGCTGGCCGAGGAGCTGCTGGAAGGCTGCGCCAAGAATTTCGGCTGGGAAGATGTGACCGTGGTGGGCCGCGCCGCCGGGCAGGACCTGGAAGGCCTCATCGCCCGTCACCCCTTCTATGAGCGCCAGTCCCCCCTGATCCTGGGCCGCCATGTGACCCTGGACGCCGGTACGGGCTGCGTCCACACCGCGCCCGGCCACGGCCGCGAGGACTACGAAGTGGGCCTGGCCTACAAGCTGGACGTCTATTCGCCCCTGGACGACGCGGGCCGCTTTTTGCCCTCCGTGGAATTTTTCGCCGGTCTCAACGTCTTTGAAGCCAATCCCAAGGTCATCGAAAAGCTGACCGAAGTGGGGGCCCTGCTCAAGACCGCCAGGATCAGCCACTCCTACCCGCACTGCTGGCGCTGCAAGCAGCCGGTCATCTTCCGTGCCACCACCCAGTGGTTCATCAGCATGGAGAAGAACGACCTGCGCAAGAAGGCCCTCAACGCCATCGACACCAGGGTGCAGTGGATCCCGGCCTGGGGCCGTGACCGCATCTACAACATGATCGAATCCCGTCCCGACTGGTGCATCTCGCGCCAGCGCCAGTGGGGCGTGCCCATCATGGCCCTGCTCTGCAAGGACTGCGGCGAGGCCTGGAACGACGCCACATGGATGCACGAGATGGCCGACCGCTTCGCCAAGCATCCCACGGGCTGCGACTACTGGTACGAGGCCCCGCTGGAAGAGATCGTGCCCGAAGGCCTCACCTGCCCGCACTGCGGCGGCCGGCACTGGGAAAAGGAAGACGACATCCTGGACGTGTGGTTCGACTCCGGCACCAGCTTCGCCGCCGTGCTGGAGACCCGCCCCGAGCTCTCCGCGCCTGCCGACCTCTATCTGGAAGGCTCGGACCAGCACCGCGGCTGGTTCCACAGCTCCCTGCTGGTGGCCGAAGGCACCCGTAACGAGCCGCCCTACAAGGCCGTGCTGACCCACGGCTATGTGGTGGACGGCGACGGCCGCAAGATGTCCAAGTCCATCGGCAACGTCATCGCGCCCCAGGAACTCATCGACAAATACGGTGCCGAGATCGTGCGCCTCTGGGTCTCCTCGGTGGAATACCGCGAAGACATCCGCATCTCGGACCAGATCCTGGGCCGTCTTGTGGATGCCTACCGCCGCATCCGCAATACCTGCCGCTTCATCCTGGGCACCATCAACGACCTGACCCGCGCCGACCTGCTGCCCCTGGACCAGCTGCTGTCCCTGGACCGCTACGCGCTGCACGCCGCCGCCCAGGTGCACGAACGCGTGCAGGATGCCTACATGACCTATGATTTCCACAAGGTCTACCACACCCTGCACAATTACTGCGTCACCGACCTTTCGGCCGTGTATCTGGACATCCTCAAGGACCGCCTGTATTCCTCGGCCCCGGCCAGCAGGGAACGCCGCTCGGCCCAGACCGCCCTCTACCACCTGCTCTGCCTGCTGGTGCGCGACATGGCCCCGGTGCTGTCCTTCACCGCCGAGGAGATCTTCCAGCACCTGCCCAATGACCTGCGCGACGACGTGCCCACGGTCTTCGCCCTGCCGCCCGTGGACGGCGCGCCCTATCTGCTGGAAGACGGCGTGCGCGACGACTGGAACGTGCTCCTGGCCGTGCGCGGCGCCGTGACCCGCGCCATCGAGCCCCTGCGCCGCGACAGCGTGGTGGGCCATTCGCTGGATACCAGCGTGACCCTCTATGTGGCCGACGAGCTGCGCGAACGTCTGGAAGGCCTGCACACCGACCTGCGCTCCTTCTTCATCGTCTCGCAGCTGCAGCTGGCTCCGCTGGCCGACGCGCCCGCCGACGCCGTGCAGGACAGCGAAGTGGCCGGCCTGGCCGTGGGCGTGGCCAAGGCCGCCGGCGAAAAGTGCGAACGCTGCTGGATCTACAGCACCGGACTGGGCAGCGATCCCGCGCATCCCACCCTCTGCCCCCGCTGTGCCAAGGTCATGGCGGAACTGTCCGGGGCCGATGCGTAGATACGGTATCCTGGGCGGCTGCGGCCTGCTGGCGCTGGTCCTGGACCAGCTGACCAAGTTCTGGGCCGTGGCCGCCATCGATCCCCTGCAGCCCGTGACGGTCATCCCCGGCCTGCTGGATCTGGTGCTGGTCCACAACCGGGGCGCGGCCTTCGGCTTTTTGAACCGGTCCGACATCCAGTGGCAGTTCTGGCTGTTCCTGGGCGCGACCGTGGTGGCCGCCGTGGCCATCGTGGCCCTGCTGCGCAGCTCCCGCTTCAATGCCTGGCTCAGTGCCGGGCTGGGGCTGGTGCTGGGGGGCGCAGTGGGCAACCTGGTGGACCGCATCCGCTTCCGCGCGGTCATCGACTTCGTGGATGTCTATGTGGGCCAGTGGCACTGGCCCGCCTTCAACGTGGCGGACATGGCCATCTGCATCGGCGCCTTCCTGGCCTGCATCGTCATCTGGCGCACCCCGGAAACGCCCAAAAAGAGCAAGGAGAAAAACGCATGACCTTTGCCTGGTGGCACGTCCTGGTGGCCCTGATCCCCATCCTGCCCAACTTCTGGAGCATCTGGCATATCTGGAACCATCGCTTTTCCTCCTTCCAGCAAAAGGTCACCTGGCTGCTCGTGGCAGTTTTCCTGCCGGTGCTGGGGGGATTGATCTACATTTTCGTCGGCCGCAGACATGCCGGTGAAAAAATCTAACACGGGAGAACACGACTCTATGAACGGCAAACGTCTCCTTCCTCTGTGCGGGCTGATCTGCGCCACCGCCATGCTGGGCGCTTGCGTGGGTCAGAGCGGCGGCAGCGCCGCCAATGACAGCATGTACCTCGAACAGCGCGTGCAGGAGCACGACACCATGCTGCGCCAGATGCAGCCCGCCCAGGCCGAAGTCTGGAACCAGGTGCAGGCCATGCGTCAGGAACTGAACACCCTCAAGGGCCTGGTGGACGACCTCAAGAACGTGGGCGGCGCGGCCGCCCTGGCCGACCGCGTGCGCGCCCATGACGCCGCCCTGCGCCAGGTGGAGACCAGCATGGCCCTCAACCTCAACCTGGGCGATCCCATGCCCGCCGCCGGCAGCGCCCCTGCCGTGGCCCCCGCTGCCGCGCCCCAGGCCAATGCGCCCCTGTTCCAGCCGCAGGGCAATCCCTACGCCGCGCCCGCCGCTGCCGCCGGTGCGGGCGCTGTGGCCGGTGCCATGGCCGCCAACGCCGCTGCCGACGGGACCTACGCTGCCCCCGCCGCTCCCGCCGCGGATGCCGGCAGCACCTGGGGCCAGCCCAGCCCCAAGCCCGAAGCCAAGCCCGCCGTGCAGAAGGACCTTTCGCTGGCGCTCTATGACGCCGGCCTCAATGCCTTCACGGCCCGCAAATATGACGAGGCCCAGCGCTCCTTCGCCGACTTCATGAAGAACTATCCCACGCACAGCATGGCCCCCGACGCCCAGTACTATCTGGCCGAATGCTACTTCCAGCGCAACCAGTTCCCGGACGCCGCCCTGGCCTATGACACGGTCATCACCAAGTTTGCCAAGAGCTCCCGCGCTCCGGGCGCGTACCTGAAGCAGGGCATCTGCTTCAGCAAGATGAACCAGAAGGCCGCCGCCAGAGCGCGCATGAACGAGCTCATCAAGAAGTACCCCAATTCGCCCGAAGCCGCCCGCGCCAAGAACTTCCTCAAGACCAACAAGTAAGGCGCGCGCCTGACGGATACGACGAGAGCCGGTGCCCGGGAGGCACCGGCTTTTTTTGTCCCGGGGCCCGGCATGCCCGGCGGAGGCGGTACGGCAAAAAGCCCGGGGCGGACAAGAGCCGCGAAAAAGACGGACACACGACGGGAAAGGAGACGGGCAGCGACCGGGAAAGAGCCGGCGGAGGGAGCGGGAACGGCACGATGCAGGACACCGGCGCGGAGGACGCGCCGCCCCGCGTGCCGGGCAGATGGCGCAGGGCAGCAGGCGCAGGGCAGCATCACGTCATCCCGGGGCCGGGCATGCTCCCGGACGGGGCAGCCGTACCCGCGGCCGTGAGGACGGCGGATCGTTTCGATGACGAGAAAGGGGCGAACCCCGCGCCGCAACGGCGACAGGGAGGACGCCTGCCCGGATGCCCCTGGCCGGCGAGCCGGGCCGGGCCTGCGCCGGGACAGCGCCGCCATACCAGTGACATGGCGGCGGAACGCGAAACGACGCGGGGCCCCGTTGCCGGGGCCCCTGTCTGGTGCGTTTGGTGTGGAGGTTTATGGGTGTGAGGAGGGAATGAAGAAGGAGGATCCGCAGGCCGGAAATATCTGCTTACTGGCCCAGCTCGTGGCGCAGCCAGCTCTTGATGGCGGGGGTGGGTTCGCTGATGCCGCGCCACTTGCCGTGCACAGACTCGTACTCGGGCAGCAGGTGATGGGGCAGCGGCATGCTGAACAGATCCTCGGCGCTTTCGGAATTGCGGCGTACCAGGCGGATGACGGGCTCCTTGCCCCAGCTGTCCACCACGAAGTAGTGGGAGACGTCTTCCTTGGAGCGCACGGGCGGGTATTCGGAGTGCCAGTCGTTGTTGCCCCATTCCAGGTACATGGTCACGGCGTGTTCAGGGCTCAGGTTCCAGGATATATCGTACAGAGCATAATCTTGCAGGTGGTTCATATACTCCTCCATGTCGTTTTCTGGATAGTAATGATTCTCATTTGAAAAATCAATACCTAGTTTGAAAATAAGTAATATTTTTTTATTTCCCTGTTATTTTCATAGGTTATAAAAGAAAATCCCGGGGAGCAGGCCCCGTTTCCGGGCCTGCACGGCCGTCGATGCCGCACATGGCCTTTATCCGCATGCCCGGCCCGTGTATAGTGGCGAACGCGCCGGGCGCATCCGGCGGCGCAGACAAAGGAGTCAGCATGGACGTCAACAAGGTTTTGCAGGAACTCAAGGCCCGCCCGGGCTTCAGCGACAACGTGGGCATGATGCTGGTGCACAATGGCGTGGTGCGCGGCTGGTCGCGCAAGGACCACGCCCCGGTCAGCTCCGTCACCGTCAGCCATGATACGGAAAAAATGGCGGCCATCTGCCGCGAGATGGAACAGCGCCCCGGCATCTTCGCCATCGTGGCCCAGGCCAGCGAAGGCGAACTGCAGCCCGGCGACGATCTGCTCCTGCTGGTGGTGGCCGGGGACATCCGCGAAAACGTCAAGGCCACCTTCGCCGAGCTGCTGGACCGCATCAAGTCCGAAGCCGTCATCAAGCAGGAACACGGTCCCGTGGCCTAGTCTCAGGACGACGTTTTGTGGTGAGGGGGAGGCAGCCCCTTGCGCTGCTGCCGATGCCTGCAAGGCCTGCGGCCCAACAGGTACGGCCTGCGGCCGCCATCCGGTCGCGCGTTGCTGTCGATGCCCGTAGCTTCCTCCGTCGCAACGGGCACGGCCCGGCGGGCCGCCATCCGGTCGCGCCCTGCTGCTGCCCGCGACACCTCATGACGTGACGGACACGTCCCGCGCCCGCTCCCCTGTCGGACGGTCCGCCGCGCTCGTGTCGCTTCCGCAGCTTCGTGGCAGCCACCGCAGCCGTGCGGGGAGCCCACGGCATCCCCTGCCTGCCTTCCTGATGTCAACGCCGCCCGCACCTGTGCGGGAAAGCCGGCAGCGGCCTGCGCGGGATCCTGCCCTGCATCGCCCGCAGGCCGTCCGCCCCCCGTACAGCCCCCCGGCGGCCCCCTTTCCGGCTGCGTCCCCGCTGCCCCTCCGGCCCGCGTTTCCCCCTGCGCCCGGGACCGGCGGGCGTATTTTTCCGCCCCGGCGCATTGCCAACGCCGCGTTTTGACCTTACTTCTACGGCATGCGCGACCGTTGACGACGCCCGGCGGCCCGGCCCCGGGCCTTTTCCCGCATGGCCTTTCCGGCTTTTCCCCTGCACGCGGCCGCGCCCGCCCTGCGGCGGACCCATCGCCCAAACGAGGAGAACGCATGTTCGGTTTCATTTTCAAAAAGATTTTCGGCAGCAAGAACGACCGTTACCTGCGCCGTCTGCGCCCCATCGTGGCGCGCATCAACGCCCTTGAACCCCAGATGCAGGAACTGGCCGACGAGGATTTCGCCCCGCGCATGGCGGAATACCGCCGTCAGGTACAGGCCGGGGAACGCACGCTGGACGACCTCCTGCCCGAAGTCTTCGCCCTGGTGCGCGAGGCCTCGCGCCGCGTCATGGGCATGCGCCACTATGACGTGCAGCTGGTGGGCGGCATCGTGCTGCACCGCGGCAAGATCGCCGAGATGAAGACCGGTGAAGGCAAGACCCTGGTGGCCACCCTGCCCGTGGCCCTCAACGCCCTGTCCGGCAAGGGCGTGCATGTGGTGACCGTCAACGACTACCTGGCCACCCGCGACGCCCAGTGGATGGGCAAGCTCTACAACTTCCTGGGCCTGTCCGTGGGCGTCATCATCAACGGCCTGGACGACCAGGCCCGCAAGGAAGCCTACGGCGCGGACATCACCTACGGCACCAACAACGAGTTCGGCTTCGACTACCTGCGCGACAACATGAAGTTCTACGCCACCCAGCTGGTGCAGCGCGGCCACAATTTCGCCATCGTGGACGAAGTGGACTCCATCCTCATCGACGAGGCCCGTACCCCGCTCATCATCTCCGGTGCTTCGGACGAAAGCGTGGGCATGTACCGCGCCATGGACCAGATCGTGCGCCAGCTGGGCCCCGACGACTACACCGTGGACGAGAAGGCCCGCACCGCCATGCTCTCCGAGGAAGGTGTCGCCCACTGCGAGGCCCTGCTGCATGTGGACAACCTTTTCGATCCGGCCAACATCACCCAGCAGCACTGCATCCTGCAGGCCCTCAAGGCCCATCACGTCTTCAAGCGTGATGTGGACTACATCGTGCAGAACGACAAGGTGGTCATCGTGGACGAGTTCACCGGCCGCCTCATGGACGGCCGCCGCTATTCCGACGGTCTGCACCAGGCCCTGGAAGCCAAGGAAAACGTCACCATCGCCGCCGAGAACCAGACGTTGGCCTCCATCACCTTCCAGAACTATTTCCGCATGTACGACAAGCTGGCGGGCATGACCGGCACGGCCGATACCGAAGCCGTGGAATTCCACCAGATCTACAATCTGGAAGTGGTCTCCATCCCGCCCAACAAGCCCATGCAGCGCAAGGACTACCCCGACCTCATCTACCGTACCCGCAAGGAAAAGTACGATGCCATCATCGAGGCCATCCGCGAGCTGTACCAGAAAGGCCAGCCCGTGCTGGTGGGCACCATCTCCATCGAGACCTCGGAGATGCTCTCCCAGCGCCTGAAAAAGCTCAACATCCCGCACAGCGTGCTCAACGCCAAACAGCATGCCCGCGAAGCCGAGATCGTGGCCCAGGCCGGCCAGAAAGGCCATGTGACCATCGCCACCAACATGGCCGGCCGCGGTACGGACATCGTGCTGGGCGAGGGCGTGCTGGAGCTGGGCGGCCTGCACATCCTGGGCACCGAACGCCACGAGAGCCGCCGCATCGACAACCAGCTGCGCGGCCGTTCCGGCCGTCAGGGCGACCCCGGGTCCTCCCGTTTCTACCTTTCGCTGGAAGACGATCTCATGCGCCTGTTCGGTTCCGAGCGCATCAGCGGCCTCATGGAGAAGCTGGGCCTCAAGGACGGTGAGGCCATCGAGAACAGCATGGTCACCCGCGCCGTGGAGAGCGCCCAGAAGCGCGTGGAAACGCATCACTTCGAGATCCGCAAGACCCTGCTGGATTACGACAACGTCATGAACCAGCAGCGCGAGGTCATCTATGCCCTGCGCCGCGACCTGATGGTGGAAGAAGATCTGGAACCGGTGCTGAGCGAGTTCCGCAACGACATCCTGGACGACGCCTACACGCCGCTGGAACAGGCCGATACCGAGACCGCCGCCGAGATGCGCAAGGCCCTGCAGGCCCGCCTGGCCGACGTCTTCAACCTGGGCCGCGTGCTGGCCCCCGACGCCCCGGTGCCGGACCGCGCCGGCTGCGAGGAATGCATCCACCAGATCTTCGCGCAGCTGCGCGAAGAAGCCGGGCCCCTGTACCCCGACATCCTGCGCTACTTCCTGCTGGAAGAACTGGACCGTACCTGGAAGGAACACCTGCGCAACATGGACGCCCTGCGCGACGGCATCGGCCTGCGCGGCTACGGCCAGAAGGACCCCAAGCTGGAATACAAGCGCGAAGGCTTCGAGATGTTCCAGGCCATGCTCTTCCAGATCCGCGAGGGCGTGTTCCGCGCCCTGACCCGCGTGCATGTGCAGCCCGCCGAGCCGGTGGCCGAAACGGAGGCCGCGACGGCCGGGGAAGCCGCGGGCGACGAGGCCGCCCCGCAGCAGAAGCCTGCCGCCAAGCCCACCCTGACCCTGCGCCACAAGGAAAGCGACGACCTGGCCTACTCCGGCGGCCAGAGCGGGGAAGCCGCCAGACAGCCCGCCCGGGCCAAGCCGCGCGTGGGCCGCAACGATCCCTGTCCCTGCGGCAGCGGCAAGAAGTACAAGAAGTGCTGTGGCATGGGCAAAGTCTAGGCCCTGCCCCCTGCCTGAACGCCAAAAGCGGGACCCTCGTGCGAGGGTCCCGCTTTTTTTGCGGCAACGCTGCCTGCGCGGGCGGCCGTGGCCGGCGCGCCTGGGGGACAGCGGACGGCTGACGGGCAAAAGGCCGCGCCTGTGACGCCGGGGCCCGCTCTCTCGCCGCCGCGCCGCATGCTGCAAAAAAAAAACGCCCCTGGGAAGGGGCGGGGGGGAACAGGTCCTAACAGGGCAGGCCGCGCCGGGCGCGCATCTCGCGCAGGCCTTCCAGCACGCTGTAGGGCACGCGCAGGGAGCCGTAGCCCGTGCCCAGACGGATGCGCGGCTTGTTGGTGCCGTGATAGTCCGAACCGCCGCTGATGGTCAGGCCGTAATGGCGGGCCAGCTCCAGACAGCGCCGGGAGTCCGCCTGGGTATGCTCGCTGTGGTAGGCTTCGATGGCCGTCAGCCCGCAGGGCAGCAGGCGCTCGATGAAGGCTTCCAGCCAGCCCTCGGGCAGCTTCTGCAGCAGGGGATGGGCCAGGCAGACCGTGGCCCCCAGCGAGGACAGGACGCTCACGGCCTCTTCGGGCCGCAGCACTTCCTTGGGCAGGTAGGCGCGGCCGTAATAGCCCAGGTATTCCCGGAAGGCCTCGCTGACATCGTGCACATAGCCCTTGCGCACCAGCACGGCGGCGATGTGCGGACGGCCCACGCTTTCGCCGCGGGCCAGACGCAGGACCTCGTCCAGGGTGATCTCCACGCCCAGGCCCTGCAGTTTTTCCACGATGCGCACATTGCGCTCACTGCGCTTGCCGCGCAGATAGACCAGCTTTTCCAGCAGGGGGTCCAGCTGCCGGGGCAGCCACAGGCCGAGCACATGCATCTCGCCCAGCTCCGTGCTGGTGGACAGCTCGCATCCACGGACGAACTCCAGCCCCAGCTCCCTGGCCGTGGCTTCGCCTTCGTCCAGGCCGGAGACCGTGTCATGGTCGGTCATGGCCACAGCCGCCAGACCTTTCTCGTGCGCGTTGCGCACCAGCTGGGCGGGGCTGTCCGTACCGTCGGAAGCCTGTGAATGCGTATGTAAATCAATGAATTGCATGCTTTCTTCCCTGACAGTTATCTTTTTCTTTTCAAGTAAACTACGACTTTATGGAAAAAAAGCAAGCCGCGCCCGGCCCGGTCCAGGGAAGGCGGTCCGCGCAGGTCACGCTTTCGCGCAGGCCCCGCGGGAGCTTTTTCTTGAAGAGCGAACGGCAAAAAGCTATGCTGTCGCCCTCCATCACAGAGGAGCCCCCTCCCCCAAGACAAGGACACACCATGATGAATACCCAGGAATTGCTAGAGATTCTGGCCTGCCCCCGCTGCATGGGCACCCTTGAGCCCCTGCCGGATGCCAAACGGCCCGAGGGCCTGGCCTGCCCGGCCTGCAACGTGGTCTACCCCGTGCGTGACGATATCCCCATCATGCTGACGGACGCCGCCGTGGAGCGCGCCCGCTGGGATGAGGAACACAAGGGCTAATCCATGCGTCTGCTCATCGCCTCCGATCTGCACGGCTCGCTGGACAGCCTGCGCTTCCTCTGCGACACCGCCGACAGGCTCGAACCCGACATGCTGGTGCTGCTGGGCGACCTGGTCTACCACGGTCCCCGCAACCCCCTGCCCGGCGGCTACGACACCCGCTCCGTCCTGGACGGCCTGGACCGCCTGAACCATCTCCCCTGCCCGGTCACGGCCGTGCGCGGCAACTGTGACGCCGAAGTGGACGTCATGCTCATGCCCTTCGCCGTTTCGGAAAACGCCTGGATCCAGGCCGACGCCCTGCACATCTATGCCAGCCACGGCCACCGTCTGCCGGAAAACCCGCCCCTGCCGGGCTTTGCCCCGGGCACGGTCATCCTGCGCGGCCATACCCACATCCCGCGCGGCGAAAGCCTGGACGGCCTGCACTTCTGGAACCCCGGCTCCCTCAGCCTGCCCAAGGGCGGTTCCCCCCGCAGCTACGGCCTGTATGAAGACGGCTGCTTCCACGTCTACGACATGGAAGGCAGGGAACTGCTGCGCCACTGGCCCCGCCAGAACTGGCCGCACCATCAGGCGGACCGATGAACGAGGCCCCGCTCACGCCCCTGTTCGTCCTGCGGCCCGGCATCCGGCTGGTGCTGGCCTCGGCCTCGCCGCGGCGGCGCCAGTTCATGGACGAATGGGGCCTGCCCTATACCGTCGTGCGTCCCGCGGGCGTGGAGCCGCGCCCCAAAAACGGCGAACCGCCCGCGGACTACGCCCTGCGCGCGGCCGCGGCCAAGGCCCGCGCCGTGGCCGGCCGTCCCGACGCGGACAGCGCCGGCCTGATCCTGGCCGCCGATACCGTGGTGGCCCTGGGGCATGACATCCTGGGCAAGCCCGCCGACCCGGCCGACGCCCTGCGCATGCTGCGCCGCCTTTCCGGGCGGGAACATCAGGTCATCACCGGCGTCTGCTGCCTCTTTCCCGACGGCACGGCCTCCGGCTTCGCCGATACCAGCGCCGTGCGCTTCCACGCCTGGCCCGACGACGTGCTGGCAGCCTATGTGCGCAGCGGCGAGCCCGCCGACAAGGCCGGCGCCTATGCCATCCAGGGCCAGGGGGCCTTCCTGGTGGCCGGCGTGCACGGCTCCTGGTCCACGGTGGTGGGCCTGCCCGTGAGCCGCCTGGCGGACCTGCTGCTCTCGGGGGGCTGGATGCGCCCCGTGCGCTGATCTCCTGACCTGTTTTGTTTTTCGGGCGGCTCCCGCCGGGGCCGCCTTTTTCCTTCCCGCCGGGGCCGCCCTTTTCCTTCCCGCCGTGGGCCGGCTCTGGAAGGCGTACCGGCAGCAGCGGGGCGACACCGGGGCGGCGGTCAGCATCCGCCTGCCTGCAGCCCGGGAAAGCGGCCTGCCCCGCCCGGCGGCGCGATGCAGTGTCCGCGCTGTCCCCCCTCCACAGCGGACGAACGTCCGCCGCTCATCGTCCGTCTCCTTGCCTCCGGCGCGACCGCTCCCGGGAAGGCGCGCTCCGGCCCGCTGCGGGCTGGGAAAAAGGGGCCCGTCTGTGGTCCGGCTCGGCTGCCCCATACGCACATAGCGGCCTCCGCCCCGGCCTATATGGGCGGCCGGCCTGTGTCCCGCCCGGGAGCCCTGTCGCCGCGCGCTCCGGCGGCACCGCAGGTTTGACCGCGCAAAAGCATTTGTCCTGTCAGGCGCCTCCCGCCGCATCCGCGCTCCGGCGGCCAGCACATGCCCAGCTCCGGCGCAGGACCGCGGGCGCCCGCGCCGGCGTGCGGCCTGTTTCGCGCCCTGTGCGGCGCATGGGCCCCTTTTGGCCGGGGCATGCAAAAATCTCAAAAAAAATTTCATAAAAATTTGACGCAGCTTGTGCTTTGTTTCACTATCACGCGAGCCATGCACATTGCCGTCTGCTGCGGCTTTGCCGCCTTCCACTCCCCTCCTTGTCCTTTTTTTCCCCGCAATGACTGGTAGCACAAACAGTTTCCGAGCCCTTGACGGCCGTAAAAAATCCCTTTACCCCCGTACCATGGATGATTTTCCACTTCTGTTTACAGTTTTAAGCTTACGGAGTTGCCATCATGTCCCAGGAACGGATTACCACTCTCTTAACCGAGAAGCGTAGCTACCTCCCCCCCGAGCACGGCAAGTCGTCCGCGTGGATCTGCGGCCAGGACGAAGCAGACGCCATCTGCCGGCGAGCTCTGGAAGATCCCAGTGACTTCTGGGGTGCACGCGCATCGCAGCTGATCCACTGGTTCAAACGCTGGGACAAGGTACTGGAAGCCGACGAGGCACGCCACAAGTACAGATGGTTCACCGGCGCCAAGCTCAACGCCGCGTTCAACTGCATCGACCGCCACCTCATTTCCGGCCGCCGCAACAAGGCCGCCCTCATCTGGCAGGGCGAAAAGGAAATGGACGTGCGCTGCTTCACCTACCAGATGCTCTATACCGAGGTCTGCCGCGTGGCCCACGCCCTGAGCTCCCTGCACATCAACAAGGGCGACCGCGTGGCCCTCTACATGCCCATGATCCCCGAGCTGGTCATCGCCATGCTGGCCTGCGCCCGCATCGGGGCCATCCATACGGCCATCTTCTCCGGCTATGCCGAAGGCGGCGTGCGCAGCCGTATCCAGGGCTCCAAGGCCAAGGTGGTCATCACCGCCGACGCCGCCATCCGCGCCGGCAAGATCAAGCCCCTCAAGGCCAATCTGGACCCCATCCTGGAAAAGTGCCCCTCCGTGGCCCATGTGGTGGTGGTCAACCACGCCGACCTCTACGACGTGAAGATGACCGCCAACCGCGACATCTGGTGGCATGACCTCATCGAGGACTTCACCCTGGACGTGGACTTCCCCTGCGAGCCCATGGATTCCAACGACACCCTCTTCCTGCTGCACACCAGCGGCAGCACCGGCAAGCCCACGGGCATCATGCATTCCACGGGCGGCTACCTGACCTACGCGGCGCATACCACGCAATGGGTCTTCGACATGCGCGACGACGACGTGTACTGGTGTACGGCCGACATGGGCTGGATCACCGGCCATACCTACGGCGTGTACGGCCCCCTGGCCCTGGGCGCCACGGCGGTGATGTTCGAGGGCGTGCCCACCTGGCCCAAGCCCGACCGCTACTGGCGCATCGTGGAAAAATTCCGCGTCAACATCCTCTACACCGCGCCCACGGTCATCCGTTCCCTCATGCGCCTGGGCGAAGCCTGGGCCGAACGCTATGACCTGCGCACCCTGCGCATCCTGGGGTCCGTGGGCGAACCCATCAACCCCGAAGCCTGGCACTGGTACCACAAGTACATCGGCGCCGGCGACCTGCCCATCGTGGACACCTGGTGGCAGACCGAGACCGGCGGCGCCATGATCAGCCCCCTGCCCTACGCCACCAAGCTCAAGCCCGGCTCCGCCTCCCGGCCCCTGCCCGGCATCGACGCCGCGGTCATGGGCGGCAGCGCCACCCGCGACGAGGAAGACAGCGACGGCTCCGCCCGCAGCGGCCACCTGGTCATCCGCAAGCCCTGGCCCGGCATGATGCAGGGCGTGTACAACGACGAGGAAAAGTACCAGTCCTATTTCTCGCGCTTCGGCTGCTACGAATCCGGCGACGGTGCGGAAGTGGACGAGGACGGCTACTTCTGGATCCTGGGCCGCGTGGACGATTCCATCAACGTTTCCGGCCACCGCCTCTCCACGGCCGAGATCGAGGCCGTGCTGGCCTCCTGCCCCGAAGTGGCGGAAGCGGCCGTGGTGCCCATGCCCCACGCCCTCAAGGGCGAAGGCATCTACGCCTATGTGGTCACGCGCGACGAAGTGCCCTGGAGCGACGACGTGCGCAAGAAGCTGCGCGACACCGTGCGCCGCGATATCGGCGCCCTGGCTTCGCCCGAATACATCCAGTTCGTGGAAGCCATGCCCAAGACCTGCTCGGGCAAGGTCATCCGCCGCATGCTGCGCAAGATCGCGGGCAACGTCTATGACGACCTGGGCGATACCACGGCCCTGGCCAAGCCCGACGTGCTGGATCCCATCATCACCGGCCACCGCAACCTGCTGCAGGGCCAGCATGAGACCGCCAGCCTGCCCGAAGAGGACCAGCCCAAGGAATAGTCCCCTGTCCCGTACCTGAAACAGCAAGACCACCCGCCACGGCGGGTGGTCTTTTTTTGCACGTCTGGCCTCTCCGCTCGGGAGCGGACAGCGCGTCTGCGTCCTTCCACGTTCTCCAGTACGGGAAGTTCCCTCCGCGCGGGAGCGGGCAGCCCCGTCCCGGGCGCTCGTGCTGCTGCGCACGGGCCAGATCCGTCCGTACGGGGACCAACGCACGGGAGAGGGGACTGCCGGGACGGCGCGCCCCCCAGTTCACAGCCGCCGCCCCGGACATCGGTCGTCCGCCGCACCAGTCGTCTGGCACGTCAGCCGTCTGGCCGCATCAGGCGTCCCGGCCGCGTCCCTCCGCCCGCTCCTCCCGCAGCATGCGCCAGAACTGGCGGCATTCTTGGGGACAGGAGGCCATCAGGAAGCAGAGCGCCAGCGCTGTCAAGGCCAGCAGGCAGAGCGCCAGGCAGACAATCTGCGCCAGCGCCAGCACGGCCGTCAGGGCGGCCAGCAGGCCCGTGCTCCACAGGGCCAGGCAGCGCAGGGCGCGGGCCAGCCGCGGCTGCCAACCGCTGTCCCGGGCGGCCGCCCGGGCGTTCTCCTCTACGGACGCACGTTCCATGCCGTCCCCTTAGAGCGCCTTGCGGCGTTTCCAGACGTGGTCGGCCAGCAGCACGCCGAACACGGCCCCGGTCAGCACATGGGCCGTTTTGTTGCCGGCGAAGCCCAGCGCCACGGACGCGGCCAGCGCGCCCAGCATGACGCGCATGGCCAGCTTGCGGCTCCCCGTTTTCCCGGGGGCGGTGCGTACGGCGGGACGTGACGGGCCAGTGGCGGTGCAGAGTGTTTCCATGACAACTCCTGGGGTAAGCGGTTCAAAAGAAAACAGAAAAAATTTCTGTCCCTGGACACGAAGAAAACGAAAATGGTTTTCTTTTTTCTTGACACCCATCCTAGTTTACGCCATGCTTCTTTGCAAGCCCGGAGTAGTGGCTCGACATGCCGGATCAGCCGCCCCCCAAGCCCGGTCGGGATCGTCCCGGCCGGATCGCACTGCGCAGGTATGCCGGTTCCTGCTCCGGGCTCCGTACCAGCACAAGGAGAAGATCATGAGCGACATCATCAGCCTTCGTCAGATGCAGATCGGCCAGAGCGGCAAGATCGCCACGGTGGAAGCCCTGGGAGAAATGGGCCGCCGTATCCGGGACATGGGCCTGATCCCCGGGACCACGGTCTCCATCGTGGGCCGCGCCCCCCTCAAGGACCCCGTTGCGCTGCGCCTTTCCGGCGTCACCGTCACCCTGCGCAACAGCGAAGCCGATCACATCACTGTCGACGTCTCCAACTAGTCCCCTTCTCCCCATGCTTTTTTCCGCTGTCCGGGCCATGCCGGTATATGGCCCGGATGGTCCTCTGTATCCTTTTACCTGTGCAAACGGAGGCACAAGCATGAACAACGGTTTGAAATACGGTCTCTTTTTCCTGGGCGGTCTGGCACTGGGCGTCGTGGGCACCGTGGCCGTCACGCGCGGCAAGCTCGATCTCAAGCCCCTGGCCACCGATCTGGTGAGCCGCGGCATGGACATGAAGGACGCCATCATGAGCAAGGTGGAAGCCGTCAAGGAAGATATGGAAGATCTGGCGGCCGAGGCCCGCCAGGCCGCCGACAAGCGCAAGGCCGAGATGGCGGAGCCCCAGGCCTGACAGGGGGCACGCGCATGCGCTTCTTTCTGGTTCATGAACTGACCTGCTCCAACGGGGCCGGACGGCTGCGTGCGCGTGCCTGCCGCCCCATGACGCAGGCCCAGGCCGAGATCCTGGCCGATACCCTGGATGCCGTCGAGGGCGTGGAAGGCGTGCGGGTCAATCCGCGCGTGCCCAGCGTGCTCGTGCTCTACCGTCATGCGCAGGCCCGGCAGGAAGTGCTCCGTTCCCTGGCCGCGCAGGACGCCCCGGCCCTCAACGACGGCGGCGTCCTTGCCACGCTGACCCAGGAACTGGAAAACAGCCTCGCCCGGCGCGGTCCCGGCAAGGACACGGCAATGCCTGACGGTGAGGACGCGGCAGCCCACGGCTTCGGCCCGCTGCTGCGTTTCCTTTTCGTGCGCCCCTTCCTGCCCTTCAAGCTGCGCGTGGCCAGCAGCGTCATGGGGGCCCTGCCCTTTTTGCGGAAGGGCCTCGCCTCGCTCCTCAGGGGCAGACTGAACGTTGACGTATTGGATGCCGCGGCCATCGGCGTCTCGCTGCTGCGGCGCGACTTCCGTACCGTCACCGTGCTGACCCTGCTGCTGGGACTGGGCGAGGCCCTGGAATACTGGACCCGTCGCCGCTCCATGGACAGCCTGACCGAAAGCCTGGCCCTCAATGTGGACAGCGTCTGGGTCCTGGCCGACGGCGTGGAGACCAGCGTGCCGCTCTCCGACGTGCGCGAAGGCGATCTGGTGGTGGTGCGCGACGGCGGCTCCATCCCCGTGGACGGCATCGTCGAGGACGGCGAGGCCGTGGTCAACCAGGCCAGCATGACCGGCGAGCCCCTGGGCGTGCCCCGCAGCAGGGGTGCGGCCGTCTATTCGGGCACGGTGGTGGAGCAGGGACACCTCGTCATCCGCGCCACCCATGTGGGCGACGGCACCCGCCTCAAGCAGGTGGTGCGCTTCATCGAAGAATCCGAGGCCCTCAAGGCCGGCATCCAGGGCAAGTTCGAACGCATGGCCGACATGGCCGTGCCCTTCACCTTCGCCCTGGCGGGCCTGGTCTGGCTCGTCACCCGCAATCCCCTGCGGGCGGCATCCGTGCTGCTGGTGGACTATTCCTGCGCTCTGCGCCTTGCCACGCCCCTGGCCGTGCTGGCCGCCATGCGCGAAGGTGCGCGCCACGGTGTGGTCATCAAGGGCGGGCGCTTCCTCGAAGCCCTTTCCGAAGCCGATACCGTGGTCTTCGACAAGACCGGCACCCTCACCAATGCCAGCCCCCGGGTGGTGGAGGTCGTCCCCGCCGCGGGCCACGAGCGGGACGAGGTCCTGCGCCTCTCGGCCTGCCTTGAGGAGCACTTCCCCCATCCCGTGGCCCGGGCCGTGGTCCGCTGCGCCCAGGAAGAAGGCCTGCAGCATGAGGAAGAACATGCCCAGGTGGAATATGTGGTGGCCCACGGCATCGCCTCCACCCTCCACGGCAAGTCCGTGCGTGTGGGCAGCCGCCACTACATCGAATACGACGAGGGCATCGACCTCTCCCCTCTCGCGGCGGAGATCGACGCCCAGGCGCAGCTGGGGCGCTCCCTGCTCTATCTGGCCATCGACGGCCGGCTGGCCGGCTTCCTGGCCATCGAGGACCCCCTGCGGCCCGAATGCCCGCAGGTGCTCAGGCAGCTGGAGGAACTGGGCTTCCGCCGCATCCTCATGCTCACCGGCGACGACGAACGCACCGCCCGCGCCGTGGCCGGCAAGCTGGGGCTCAGGGAATACCGCTCGCAGGTCCTGCCCGCCGACAAGGCCCAGGTCATCGCCGAGCTCTCCGCCCAGGGCTGCAAGGTGCTCATGGTGGGCGACGGCATCAACGACGCCCCCGCCCTGTCCGCCTCCCATGTGGGCGTGGCCATGTGCGACGGCGCCGACCTGGCCCGGGAAGTGGCCAACGTGCTGCTCACCCGGCCGGACCTCAACGGGCTCATCACGGCCCGGCTGCTGGGCAGGGCCACCCTGCGGCGCATCCACGTCAACTTCGCCGCCACCATGCTGCTCAACAGCCTGTTCCTGGCCGGGGGCCTGTTCATGATCCTGACGCCCGGCCTCTCGGCCCTGCTGCACAACCTGACCACCCTGGGCGTGACCCTCAACGCCATGCGGCCGCAGCTGCCCGGCCGGCACGCCCGCCAACTGGAGGCCGCCTGATGCTCGACAGCCTGCGCTTCGTGAAATATGTCCGCAGCTTCATGGACGGCCGCGTGCGCGTCCGGCATCCCGCCCTGCGCGACGGGGCCATCGCCGCCGCGGCCCGTACGGCCCTGCTGGGCGTGGACGGCGTGCGGGACATCGAGCTCAACCTCCTGAGCGGTTCGGCCCTCATCCTCTACGACAGTGCCCGGCTGCCGCAGGACAGGCTCATCGAGATCGGCTGCCGCTGGGCCCGCTGGCTGGATGATGCCGCGCGCGGCCGGGCAGGAGAAATGCCGCGGCTGCAGAAATGACGGGATATCCGGGGGAGGGACCTTGTGCTGACCAGCGGCCCCTCCCCCGGCCCCTCTGCCGAAACACTTTTCCGGCTATGGACACAGGTCCCCGTCGCCGCCGCGCCTCCAGGGGCGGAACGGACAGGGCCATTGCCGTGCCTTCTGACGCTTTCCCCTTGAACGACTTTCCGAACCTTCCCCCCTTCCGGGAGAGCACGACCAAGGACGCCATCGCGGCGTCCTTTGCTGTTTCTGAAAAACATCTGTGACAACAAACATCCGCATCCCAGCGCAGCCCGGCGAACGGCACGGGGCCCTTCCTCCGCCCGGGCCTGGGCAGACTTTTTTTGTGTCAAACAAACAACTTTTTATTTGACACAAATGCGGATATCCTGCGTTGAGGAACTTCCATTGGACACAACGCCTCTGCCGGCAAAGGAATGCATATGTCCCTGACGCCGTATCTGCCCCCTTTCCTGCCCCTGACGCCTGACGAAGACGCGTGGGGGAGCTTCGGCATGCTGGAATTCCAGGCCGTTTCGGCGCTTGCCGAGCTCAATGGCATGATGCAAGCCTCTGCCAAAGCTGATCTTTTCTGGCTCACCTGGCTTCTGCAGGAAGCCCGGAGTTCCAACGTCATCGAAGGCACGGTCACGACATTCGATGAGATCCTGGGCGAAAACGCCGGTGTCGTCGTCCCCCGTGAACGGCAGGATGACGTACGGGAAGTCATCAACTACAAGGAAGCCACAGAAGCCGGGCTCCAGGCCATAGCCGACGGACGGGCGCTGGACCTGTCCCTGATCAAGGCCCTGCATGCGCTTCTTCTTTCTGGTGCCCGGGGAGAAAAAAAAAGGCCCGGCCAATGGCGCACCGTCCAGGTCCACATAGGCCGCCCCGGCTCGACGCCCGACACGGCTACCTACATCCCTCCCGATCCGGTCCATGTGCCAGACCTGCTGGAAAACTGGGAAGCCTTCCTGCATCGCAACGATATGGATCCTCTGATCCAGGCCGCCGTCATGCATGCCCAGTTCGAGATGATCCATCCGTTCTGTGACGGCAACGGCAGGATGGGGCGCCTGCTCATCACCTTGCTGCTTGCGGCAAAAAAGATGCTGGCAAAGCCCTGCTTCTATATGAGTGCCCATCTTCAGGAGCATCGCGCGGCATACTACACAGCGCTTGGAAACATCTCCAGCCAAGGGGACTGGAAAGGATGGATAGAATTTTTCCTTGACGCTGTCGTCCTCCGCAGCAGGCACAACAAATCCCTCCTCACCGCCATGAACGACCTCTATGAACAGTCAAAGAACAGTTTTCCTGCCATAACCGGCTCAGCCACCGCCGTGCAGATCCTGGACTATATGTTTGCCAAGCCCTTGTTCACCCAGCCCGATCTGCAACGGCATTCCGGGAATTCCCTGACGCGACAGGGAACGGCCCACATCCTGAACAAGCTGGAACAAGCCGGTGTCATTACAAAAGCAGCGCCAGGCAAGGGCAGGACACCCACCGTGTGGAAATTCGCGGCGCTCATGGAGCTGCTTGCCTGATGAGGGCCGCGTTCCGGGGGGACGATCCGGGACGGGGCTTGCGGCAAGAACTGACTGCAATGATAGCCTCGAAGGGGCCCTGTACGGCCCAGCGGCCCCTCCCCGGCCCCTCTGCCGAAACACTTTTCCGGCTACGGGCACAGGTCCCCGTCGCCGCCTCGTGTCCAGGGGCGGAACGGACAGGGCCGTTGCCGTGCCGCGCCTTCTGACGCTTTCCCCTTGAACGACTTTCCGAACCTTCCCCCCTTCCGGGAGGGCACCAAGGACGCCATCGCGGCGTCCTTTGTTTCATCAGGGACGAGTCGCAGAGGAAGACCGGGCGATGTACGCCATGAGGCGGGTCCGCAGTGCCGTGATGGCCGGTTCGTCCGCATCCGCATACCACTGGGTCCCCTGCCCATAGCCACCCTTCAGTACCCGCCCTGAAGGTATCTCGAAACAGCGTTCATCTTCTCGCACGCATACACAATCTTCATAGCGCGCTTTTGCCGAATATTTCAATTCCATCCCCTGCCACTGTTCCCGCTGTTCTTTTCTGAAGACAACAGCGTTCCGGTACCAGCCGACGACATAGCTTTTTTTCTTTACGGGATGGCGTGAAAAAAAGACGACTGTCACCTCATCAACAGACATGGCATCTTTGTCTGCGCCTATCCTTTCGATGTGGAGAGCGACGGATCGTCCGTCGATATATCTAATGGGAACATTTCCGTAACAATAACCATCCCTTTTTGTGAAATTGAATATCTCCTCGCCTGTCTTATGCTCTTTTACATATTTGAAATTCGAGATGATATCATCTTGTCCGTCATAATATTTCATCCAGCCTATATTAAAGCATATCAGTCTCATTCTTTCCCCCGCTCGAACCGTCGCATGACGATGGCAGCACATGACATATGCTGCGGCATTTTTTGCCGGCGGAACAGGCATCTGCCCGAAGCGCCCCTCTCCTGCCAAAGCACATTGGGGAAAGGATGGAATCCCTTCCCGCAGCGCGCAGTCCCTCTCATGCGGAACCAGGGCGTGTCGACACTGTCCGCAACTTGTTTTCGGAGGGAAGGGAAAGCCCCCCTTTCCCCAGCGCGCTCTTTCAGATGGGCGCGGGAGCATGCGGCAAGCAGCCTTCACAGGCATGCCTGACAGTCATTTTTATTTATTTGAAATAGTTGTGAAATTTATTTCAATACACCCTAGGCGTTCCGGCGCAACCAGGCTTCCAGCACGGCCAGGTTGGTGGCGAAGCTGGCGCGGCCGTAGCCCATGCGCACATAGGGCGCCTGCATGTCGTAGACGTTGCCGGGCAGGAGCAGCACCCCGGCGGACCGGGCCAGATGTTCGCAGAAGGCCAGGGCCGAGCCGAAGCGGGCCGCGAAATCCGGCTGCAGGGCGTGGAAGGCGATGGGCCCTGCCTGGGGCGGATTGGCGCGGAAGACGTGCCCGTGCCGGGCGAAGAAATCCGCCGCCACCTGAAGGTTGCGGGCGATGATGGTCCGGTTGCGGGCCAGGATGGCCGGGCCGTGCTTCAGGGCCAGCAGGGCCAGGGCTTCGGACGGTGTGGGGCAGCAGATGCTGAGATAGTTCTTGTAGCGGCTCAGGGCGCCGATGGCATCCCGCTCCTGCGAGACGATCCAGCCCAGGCGCAGGCCCGGCAGGCCGTAGGCCTTGGAGAGCACGCCCACGGAAAAGGCCCGCTCGTAGATATCGCAGAAGGCGGGCGGCACGGCCTCCGGCGCTTCCAGGCCCCGGTAGACTTCATCGGCCAGGATGCGCAGGCCGTGACGGCGGGCCAGCTCGCAGACGCGCTGCCGCTCTCCGGCCGACAGGGCATGGCCGGTGGGGTTGTTGGGCGTATTCAGCACCAGCAGGCGCGTTTCGGGCGTGATGAGCCCTTCCAGCTCGTCAAGGTCGCAGTACCAGCCTTCCCGTCCCTGATGCAGCGGCCAGAAGGAAAGCCCGCAGCCCGCGGCCCGGGCCACTTCATAGAGCGACTGATAGGTGGGGAACTGGCAGATCACATGCGCGCCCGGCTCCACCAGCACGTTGAGCGCGGCGAAGATGGCCTCCTGCGCGCCCGCATGCATGAGCACGTTTTCCGGGCCGCAGTGCGTGTACAGGGCGGCGACCGCTTCCCGCAGGGCCGGGGCCCCGTCGTTCTCGCTGTAGCCCAGCCAGGTGTCCAGAAAGGGCTCCCGCGCGCCCGGCTCCATATCCAGCAACTGGCGGATGCTCAGGGATTCGCAGTCCGACTGCGCCAGCAGGTACGGTGCGCTGAATTCATGGCGTCCGAAAAAGATCTCCAGTCCGAAATCCCTGATCCTCATACTCCCTCCGCAGGCTGTGTCCAAGGGGAGGACGCGTCCCGGGACGCTCCCCGGCAGTGTGGCATGACATGCTGAAAAACACGTTCCTTCGTCCCTGCGCGGAGCCTTCCCTGATGCCCCGGCAAGCGGCGTTTTCCGGGGGCGGTGGGCCGGAGGGACGGAGGCGGGCGGAACAGTGCCGTCGCCCTGCTCCGCCCCGGGTGACGGTCGCCCGGGCAGGACCATGGCCTTCCCGGGCCTTTTCCATCCTCCTTGTAAAAGCGCGTTGGGGGGGATGGAGGGCACGAGGGAAGGAGTCCCCCGTGCGCGGGCCACGGGGCTCCCTTCCCCCCGTTCAGCCGTGCATCGCCCACCGGGCCACGCCGGGATGGCGCGACGTGCCCCTTCCCGCGCATCGCGGTGTCACGCCCTAGCCTTGACGGCAGAGCACGGACAGCAGGGCCGCCTTGCGCTCGCCGTAGCGCAGCCGCCACCAGCGCCGCCGCCAGCGCAGACGGGCGCGGTCCAGGCAGAGGTAGACCACGGGCGTGGTGTACAGGGTCAGCAGCTGGCTCACCAGCAGGCCGCCCACGATGGTGATGCCCAGGGGCTGGCGGATCTCCGCGCCGTCGCCCTGGCCCAGGGCCAGGGGCACGGCCCCGAGGATGGCGGCGGCCGTGGTCATCATGATGGGCCGGAAGCGCAGGCGGCAGGCCTCGTGGATGGCCTCGCGCGGGGGCAGGTTGCGGCTGCGCGCGGCGTCGATGGCAAAGTCGATCATCATGATGGCGTTCTTTTTGACGATGCCGCAGAGCAGCAGCACGCCGATGAGGGCGATGACGCTGAATTCCATGCCGCAGGCCTGCAGGGCCAGCAGGGCCCCGATGCCCGCCGACGGCAGGGTGGAAAGGATGGTCAGGGGGTGGATGAGGCTTTCGTAGAGCACGCCCAGCACGATGTAGAGCGCGGCCAGCGCGGCCAGGATGAGCAGGGCCTGGTCCCGGACCGTATCGCTGTACATCTTGGCCGTGCCCTGGAAGCTGCCCACGATGGTGGACGGCATGCCGATGCGCACGCGCGCTTCGTTGATGGCGGCCTGGGCCTGGGACAGGGACGCGCCGTCCGCCAGGTTGAAGGACAGGGTCACGGCCGCGAACTGTCCCTGATGGGCCACGGACAGGGGCGCGAAAGCCGGCGAGACCTCGGCCACGCCCAGCAGGGGCACGGCGCCGTCGCGGCCCGGCAGCCAGACCATGCCCAGCGAATCCTCGCCTTCCAGCCAGGGCAGGGCGTATTCCAGCACCACGCGGTACTGGTTCTTCTCCTCATAGATGGTGCTGACCTGGCGCTGGCCGAAGGCATTGTTCAGGGCCGCGTCCACATCGCGCATGGTCAGGCCCAGCCGGGCCAGGGCGTCGCGGTTGACGGTCAGCATGGTCTGCAGGCCGCGTTCCTCGATGTCGCTGTCCACGTCCTTGAGGATGGGGATGCCCGTGAATTCCTGCTGCAGGCGGCGGCCCCAGCGGCGCAGACTGTCCAGGTCGTCGGCCTGCAGGGTGTACTGGTACTGGGAGCGGGAGCTGCGGCCGCCCATCATGATGTCCTGCGCGGCCTGCAAAAAGATCTGCAGGCCCGGCTCCGAGGACATCTTGCCGCGCAGGCGGGCGATGACCTGCTGGGCGCTGATGCCGCGTTCCTCCAGCGGCTTGAGGGAGATGAACACCCCGCCGCCCCCGCGGCCGCCCGAGATGTGCGCCGAGACCTGGTCCACCGCCGGGTCGGCGCTGAGGATGCGCACCAGCTTGGCCAGCTTGACCTCCATGTCCTGGAAGGAGGCGCTCTGGTCCGCCCGGATGCCGCCCATGATGACGCCCGTGTCCTGCTGGGGGAAGAAGCCCTTGGGCACCACGATGTACATCCAGATATTGGCCGCCACCACCAAAAACAGCACCAGCAGGGTCAGGCGCCAGTGGTCCAGCACCACAGAGAGGCTGCGGGTGTAGCCGTCCTGCATGGCGGCCAGGAAGCGGCCCCACAGACGCCCCAGACGGGTGGGCAGTCCCTGCTCTTCCGGGGCCTTGCCGCGCAGGCGGGCGCTGCGGCGCGCCAGTTCCTCGTCGAAGGGACGCAGCAGGGTGGCGCACATCATGGGCGTGGTGGTCAGGGAGACCAGCATGGAGACCAGCACGGCCGTGGCCAGCACCACGGAGAACTCGCGGAACAGGCGGCCCACCACGCCGCCCATGAACAGGATGGGGATGAAGACCGCCACCAGGGACAGGGAGATGGAAATGACCGTGAAGCCCACCTCGCGCGCGCCGCGCAGGGCGGCCCGCAGAGGTTTTTCGCCCATCTCCAGGCGGCGCACGATATTCTCCAGCACCACGATGGCGTCGTCCACCACAAAGCCCGTGGCCACGGTCAGGGCCATGAGCGAGAGGTTGTCCAGGGTGTAGCCGCACAGGTACATGACGCCGAAGGTGCCGATGAGCGAGACCGGCGCGGCCACGGCCGGGATGCTGGTGGCGCGGCCGTTGCGCAAAAAGAGGAAGACCACCAGCACCACCAGAGCCATGGACAGGAGCAGGCTCTTCTCCACCTCGTGCAGCGAGGCGCGGATGGTCTGCGAGCGGTCCATGCGTACCGAAAGGTTCGCGCTCTCGGGCAGCCAGGAACGCAGCTGCGGCACCATGGCCTTCACCCTGTCCACGGTCTCGATGATGTTGGCCCCGGGCGAACGGAACACGATGAGCAGGATGGACGGCTTGCCGTTGGAAAGGGCCATCTGGCGGATGTCCTGGCTGGAGTCGGTCACTGTGGCCACGTCCCCCAGACGGATGGCCACGCCGTCGCGCTCGGCCACGATGACCTTGCGGTACTGGGCCGCGGTGCGCAGCTGGTCGCTGGCCGCCACGATCCACGAAAGGCTCTCGTTCTCCAGCCGTCCCTTGGGCAAAAAGGCATTGGCTCCGTTGAGGGCCGTGCGCACGTCCTCCATGGACAGGCCCGTGCGGTGCAGGGCGTCGGGCGAGACGTCCACGCGCACGGCGGGCAGCGCGCCGCCGCCCACGGTCACTTCGCCCACGCCGGCTATCTGGCTGATCTTCTGGGCCAGCACCGTGGAGGCCGCGTCGTAGAGCTGGGTGCGGCTCAGGACGTCCGAGGTGACGGAGAGGATGAGGATGGGCGCGCCCGAGGGGTTCACCTTGCGGTAGGTGGGATTGGACGGCATGGTGGGCAGGGTGGAACGGGCCGCGTTGATGGCCGCCTGCACATCGCGGGCCGCGCCGTTGATGTCCCTGTCCAGGTCGAACTGGAGGATGACGCGCGTGGAGCCCAGACTGCTGCTGGAGGTCATCTCCGTCACGCCGGCGATGCGGCCCAGGGCCCGTTCCAGCGGCGTGGCCACGGTGGAGGCCATGGTCTCGGGGCTGGCCCCGGGCATGCTGGCCTGCACCCTGACCACGGGGAAGTCCACTTCGGGCAGGGGCGCCACGGGCAGCAGGAAGAAGGCCACCATGCCCGCCAGGGTCACGGCGATGGTCAGCAGGGTGGTGGCCACGGGCCGGCGGATGAAGGGCGCGGACAGGTTGAGGGGGATGAACTCCGGGCCGAAGCGTTTGCGCCGTTCCCCGGCCAGGGCCAGTTCCTGCCCTTCACGGGCGTGGCTGTCCTCCTTTCCGGGCGCGGCGGCCCGCGGCGTCTCCTCAGGCCTGCTCATGAGCGGCCTCCCGGGGACGGCGGCCCAGCTTCCCGGCCAGCCGCGCGAACCAGATGTAGACCACCGGCGTGGTGAACAGGGTCAGCACCTGGCTGACGATGAGCCCGCCCACCATGGTCACGCCCAGGGGACGGCGCAGTTCCGCGCCCATGCCCCAGCCGATCATCAGGGGCAGGGCCCCCAGCAGGGCCGCCATGGTGGTCATGAGGATGGGCCGCAGGCGCAGCAGGCAGGCCTGCCGGATGGCGGCCTGCGGGTCCTTGCCTTCCTGCCGCTCGGCCTCCAGGGCGAAGTCGATCATCATGATGGCGTTTTTCTTGACGATGCCGATGAGCAGGATGATGCCGATGATGCCCACCACGCCCAGCTCCATGCCGCAGAGCATCAGGGCCAGCGCGGCGCCGATGCCCGCCGACGGCAGGGTGGAAAGGATGGTCACGGGATGGATGTAGCTCTCGTAGAGCACGCCCAGCACGATGTACATGGTGACCACGGCGGCCAGGAGCAGCCAGACCTGATTGTCCGTGGACGAGGCGAAGGCATGGGCCGCGCCCTGGAACTGGCAGCGCAGGGACGAGGGCAGCTCCAGCCGCGCCAGGGTCTCTTCCACCGCCTTCACGGCCGCGCCCAGGGAGGAACCTTCGGCCACGTTGAAGGAGATGGTGGCCACCGGGAACTGGCCCTGCCGCATGGTGGCCGGGCGCGCGGAGCGTTCCTGCATGCGCACCAGGGCCGAGAGCGGGATGGGCGCGCCGTCGCTGCCCTTGACGTAGATCTTTTCCACGTCGTCCGGGCCGCGCCGGAACTGCGGGGCGCTCTCCAGCACCACCTTGTACTGGTTGGTCTGGGTGAAGATGGTGGAGATCAGGCGCTGGCCCAGGGCATCGTAGAGGGCGTTGTCGATGACGTCCATGCTCACGCCCAGACGGCTGGCCGCGTCGCGGTCGATGTCCAGCCAGAGCACGCGGCCCCGGCCCAGCAGGTCGCTGGTCACATGGCTCAGTTCCGGGCGCTGCTCCAGGGCCTCCAGCATTCGGGGGATCCAGCTTTCCAGCTGTTCGTCGCTCAGGGCCTCCACCGAAAGCTGGTACTGGGTGCGCGAGACGCGGTCCTCCACGGTCAGGTCCTGCACGGGCTGCAAAAAGAGCTTCATGCCCGGCTGCCGCTCCACCCGCGCCATGAGGCGGCGGGCGATGGCGGGCGCGCGCCGGTCGCGGTCCTCCAGCGGCTTGAGGTTGACGGTCAGGCGCGAGGTGGCCAGGCTGGGGTTGATGCCGTCCACGCCCACGAAGAAGGCCACCCGCTCCACGGCGGGATCGGCCAGCAGCAGATCGGCGAGCTCCTGCTGGCGGCCGGCCATGGCCGCGAAGGACGTATCCTGCGGAAATTCCGCGATGCCCTGGATGACGCCCGTGTCCTGGGTGGGGAAGAAGCCCTTGGGCACCAGGACGTACAGGGCCACGCTGAGCAGCAGGGTGCCCACGGCCACGGCCAGGGTCAGGCGCTGGTGGGCCAGCACCCAGTCCAGCTTGCCTTCATACCAGCGCAGCAGGGCCGCGAAAAAGCCGCCCCCCCCTTCCGCGCGGCGCTCCGGCCGCAGCATGACCGCGCAGAGCATGGGCGTCAGGGACAGGGAGATGACGGCCGAGATGAGGATGGTCACGGCCAGGGTGACGGCGAACTCGCGGAACAGACGCCCGGCCACGTCGCCCATGAACAAAAGCGGGATGAGCACCGCCACCAGGGAGAGGGTCAGGGAGATGATGGTGAAGCCGATCTGCCCCGCGCCGATGAGCGCGGCCTGCAGGGGCTTGTAGCCGTGCTCCAGGTAGCGGCTGATGTTCTCGATGACCACGATGGCATCGTCCACCACGAAGCCGGAGGCGATGACCAGGGCCATGAGGGTCAGGTTGTTGAGCGAATAGCCGGCCAGATACATGACGCCCAGCGAGCCCACCAGCGACAGGGGCACGGCCAGGGCCGGGATGATGGTGGCCTGCACGTTGCGCAGGAAGATCCAGATGACGGCGATGACCAGGACCACGGCCAGCAGCAGTTCCAGCTGCACGTCGTGCACCGTGGCCCGGATGGTGGTGGTGCGGTCCGTCACCACCTGCACCTGCACATGGCCGGGCAGGGTCTGCTGCAGCTGCGGCAGCAGGCGGGTGATGCTGTCGGCCACGGTGATGACGTTGGCCCCGGGCTGGCGCTGGATGGAAAGCACGATGGCCGGGCGGAAGCCCTGCCCGCCGTCGGCCACATAGGCGGCCAGACGGGCGTTCTCCGCGCCCTCCTCCACCGTGGCCACGTCTTCCAGGCGCAGGGGCGCGCCGTTTTTGTAGCCGATGACGGTGCGCGCGTACTCCTCGGCCGAGGCCAGCTGGTCGTTGGCGTCGATGGTGCTGGTGCGCTGGGGCCCGTCGAAGCTGCCCTTGGCGTCGTTGACGTTGGCCGAAGCGATGGCCGAACGCACGTCGGCCATGGTCAGCCCGGCCGAGGCCAGGGCCGAGGGATTGACCTGCACCCGCACCGCGGGCCGCTGCCCGCCCGAAAGGGTCACCAGGCCCACGCCGGTGATCTGCGAGATCTTCTGCGCCAGGCGCGTGTCCACCAGGTCTTCCAGACGGGTCAGGGGCATGGCGTCGCTGAAGACCGCCAGGGTCATGATGGCCGGGTCCGCCGGGTTGACCTTGTTGTAGACCGGCGGGTTGGGCAGCTCCGAGGGCAGGAGGTTGTCCGCCGCGTTGATGGCGGCCTGCACCTCCTGCTCGGCCACGTCCAGAGGCACGGAAAGGTCGAACTGCAGGGTGATGACCGAGGCCCCGGCCGAGGACAGGGAGGTCATCTGCACCAGGCCGGACATGGTGCCCAGCTGGCGTTCCAGCGGCGAGGTGACCACCGCGGCCATGACCTCGGACGAAGCGCCCGGATACAGGGTCTGCACCTGGATGGTGGGATAATCGATCTGCGGCAGGGCCGCCATGGGCAGATAGTGATAGGCCAGCAGCCCGGAAAGCAGCAGGGCCACCATCAGCAGGGACGTGGCGATGGGACGGAGGATGAAGATGCGGGAAATGTTCATGGGCTGCTCGTCTGTAGCGTTCTCCTGCGGGAGCGGAGCCTGCCTCCGGGGGCGGGCGGCCCGCGCCCAGCGGACGACGGCACGGGCGGCACGGACGGCCGGACGCTCTCCGGCCCCCGGCTAACCGGCGCTGTCCTCCGGCACGGTCACGCGCGGCGTCTCCATGCTGGCCGCCACACGCACGCGCAGACCGTCGCGCAGGCGGTCCAGACCGTCCACCACCACGACCTCGCCCGCGGCCAGGCCCTTGTCGATGACGGTCAGGCTGTCGGTGCGCACGCCGGGCGTCACCACGCGCAGGTGCACGGTATCCTTGTCCACCACATAGACGTAGGAGCCTTTGCTGCCCAGCTGCACCGCCGCCGTGGGCACCGTGACGGCATGGGGCAGCACCGTGACCAGCAGCCGGGCATTGACGAACTGGTTGGGGAAAAGGGTGTGGTCCTCGTTGGCGAATTCGGCCTTGAGCTTCACCGTGCCGGTGGCGGTGTCGATCTGGTTGTCCATGCTCAGCAAAAAGCCCTGGGCCAGCATGGCCTGCTGCTCGCGGTCCCAGGCCTGGACCAGCAGCCGCCCGCCGCTCTTGCGGGCAGTGCGCCAGTGCTGCGCCACCAGGGGCACCCGGCTTTCCGGCAGGGTGAAGACCACATAGGACGGCCGCAGCAGGGTGATGCGCACCAGGCCTTCCGTATCCGAGGCGCGCACCATGTTGCCCTCGTCCACCTTGCGCAGGCCCAGCACGCCGTCGGCCGGGGCCGTGATGCGGCTGTACTGCAGCTGCAGGGCCGCGGAGTCCACGGCGGCCTTGTCGGCCTGCACCGTGCCCTCGTACTGGCGCACCAGGGCCTTTTGGTTGTCGTACTGCTGCCGGGAGATGTGGCCGTTGCCCACCAGGCTCTCGTAGCGGGCCAGGTCGCGCCGGGCGTTCTCCAGCTGGGCCGTATCGCGGGCCAGCGCGCCCCGCGCCTCGCCCAGGGCCGCCTCGAACGGCCGGGGGTCGATCTCGGCCAGCAGGTCGCCCTTGTGCACGAACTGCCCTTCGCTGAAGTGCAGCCGCTGCAGATGGCCGTCCACGCGGCTGGTGACCAGCACGTCGCTGGAGGGTTCCACGGTGCCGAGGCCGTTGAGGAAATGGGGCATGTCCTGCTCCAGGGCCGTGGCCACCCGTACCGGCGGCGTATCCTGGGGCATGCCGCGCTGTTTCGGCGTGGCGAAGAAGCCCCGCCAGAGCAGCGCACAACCCAGCAGCAGGGCCAGCACGACCAGCAGGCGGCCTTTGCTCATGGTGATCTTCACAGCTGTTCTCCATGATCGTCCGGGGCGAAGCGCACCTCGAACAGGGTCTCGTTCTCTCCGCTGTGCCGGTACGTCACCGACCAGCCCAGCTGTTCGCAGGCCCGGCGCACCAGCGACAGGCCCAGACCGCTGCCGCCCGGCGTGGCGTCCCCGCGGGCGCGGACGCGCACCCCGCGCGCGAAGATGTCCAGATCCTCGGGGATGCGGCCCGCGTTGCGCACCTGGAGCGCGTCGGCATCCAGGCGCACGGCAACGCGGCCATTTTCGGAATATAAGCGGGCATTGTCCAGCAGATTCTTGACCACGATCCGGGCCAGGGCCGCCTGGGCCTGCACCTCCTGCGTCGCGGGCAGGTCCAGGGCGAAGCAGTCCTGCCCCTGGGCGCATTCGCGCACCAGCAGGGCCAGGTCCACGGGCTCCGGCTCGATGTTCTCGGGACGGCGCGCCAGCAGCAGGAGCACGCCCACGGTGGCGGCCATGTCGCGCACCGTGCGTTGCAGGCGTTCCACCGTGGGCGTGCAGCGCTCCGCGCCGGGCAGGCTTTCCAGCTGCAGCTCCAGCACTTCCAGCCCGCCCTGCATGACGGTCAGGGGCGTGCGCAGTTCATGGCTCACGTCGCCGGTGAAGAAACTCTCGCGCTGCACGAAGCGGCGCAGGGCCGCCTCGCGGCTGGCGATGGCGCGGGCCAGCACGCCCACCTCGTCCCTGAGCTCCACCTGCGGCAGCGGCGGCAGGCCGGGATAATCGCCGCCCGCCCGCGGCACCGGGCAGCGCGACACGGTGCGGGTCAGGGCCGTGAGCTGACCCGTGAGCCGCCGGCTGAGCAGGAAGGCCAGCAAGGCCGCCACGCCCAGGCCCAGCACCGCGCACAGGCCCAGCACCCGGGCCAGCTGGCCCTTGATGGTCACCAGCAGGCCCGTATGGCCGCTCAGGGCGTAGCGCACGCCCTTGTGCTGCTCCAGCAGCACGAAATCTTCCATGCGCTCGAAAAAATGCAGCCCCGGCTCCAGTCCGCGCCACGCCGCGGGGATCTGCTTGCCCACGCGGAACTGCAGGTCCATGAGCGCCGCCAGGTCGGCCCCGTAGACCAGATTGTTGTGCCGCCCCCGGTCCTCGGCCCGGCGCGAGCGTTCCTCGGCCTCGATGAGGGCGTTCATGATGGGCCGGGCGTACCAGTCCACCAGATGCGCGCCCAGACGGTCATGGGCCAGCAGGCCCACCATGCCCATGGTCAGGCCGAGACCGGCGGCCAGCAACATGAAGGAGGCCAGCAGGCGGCGCCGGATGGACGAGCCGCCGCTCACGCGCCCGGCTCCTCTTCACGGCCGAGGCGGTAGCCCACATGGGAGATGGTGTGCAGGACGGAACTGCCGAAGGGCTTGTCCAGATGCTGGCGCAGCTCGTGGATATGGGTGCGCAGGGCGCTGCCGCCGGGCAGGTCGTCGCCCCAGAGGCGGCGCTCCAGCTCCTCGCGGCGCACCAGGGCCGGCGCGCGGCGGGCCAGCTCGCAAAGGATGCGGAAGCCCGTGGGGCTCACCTTCACCTCGCGCCCCTGCCGTGTGACCCGGTGCCCGGCCACGTCGATGCAGACGTCGTCCACCCGCAGCTCGCCGCCCTGGCCCGACTCCTGCGCGCGCCCGCGCCGCAGCAGGGCCCGGATGCGGGCCTCCAGCTCGCGCAGGGCGAAGGGCTTGACCAGATAGTCGTCGGCCCCGGCATCCAGGCCCAGCACGCGGTCGGCCACGGTGTCCCGCGCCGTGAGCATGATGACGGGCACCTGCACGCCGTGTTCCCCGCGCAGGGCGCGGCAAAGGCTGATGCCGTCCAGGCCCGGGAGCATGATGTCCAGCACCACCAGGTCGAACTGGCCGGAAGCGGCCATCTCCAGACCGGCCCGACCGTTGCGCGCGCAATCCAGTTCGTAGCCCAAGGGCTCCAGATAGGCATAGAGGTTGGCGAGGATGTCCTCGTTATCTTCCACCAGCAGGATCGAGACAGGCGCCATGCGCACCTCCGCGAAAAAGACGGGGCGCCGCGCGCCCCTGGAAGCGAAAAAAAGGCAAGGCGCGCACGCCCTGCCCCTGCGGCCCGGTCCGCGCCGGGCCCCAACGTCATTCGATGATGGCCAGAGCGTCCACTTCCACCTCATTGGGATGCTTGGAGCTCCAGTCCACATGCCCCATCAGCCGCACCTTGTCCTGCGGCGTGACCGTCAGGTGGCCGAAGGTCTCGTGCTCTATCTCCACCACCACCCGGCCGCTTTCGTCCTCGAAGAGGTAGCGGTCCTTGCGGGGGATCTTTTCCAGGATGTGGCCTTCCAGCACACAGGGGGCGTCGTCCCGGGCATTGAGCACATCGGCCGCCCGCGTCACCGTGGGCGAAACGCCGGGCCCCACGAAACCCGCCGCGGCGGCCCCCGGCGGGAGCAGCATCAGCCCGGCAGCCAGCAGAAGCATCAGAGAAAAAACGCGCATCACAACTCCGCCGGCGGGGCGGCCCGCCTGTCAGGCTACTTGAGGATTTCCAGGACCTTCACGTCCACCTTGGTGGGATCCATGATCTCCTTGTCCAGCTTGCCGGAAAGGCGCACCCGGTCGGCGGGCGTCACCGTACGGCCGGCAAAGACTTCGTAATCGATCTCTACCATGATGGTGCCCGTGGCGTCACGGAAATTGTACTTGTCATCGCTGCCGGCCACGCGCTCCACGATGTGGCCCGTCAGAATCACGGGAGCGTCGTCCCAGGCTTTGAGGGCCTTGGCCACCGTATCGGCCTGGACGCCGGACGTGGGGCCCTGGAAACCGCCGGCAGCCTGCCCCGGGCCCTGGAAACCGCCCTGGGCGGCCATGACGGGGAAGGCGAGGGCCAGAACCAGCACACAAGAAAGCAGCAGACGCATGGGATATCTCCTTTGACGGCCTGGCCGGGGCCACGCCGGTTGATGTTGGGGGACGGCGCGCTCCCGCGCCGTCCCGGGGCGGTCAGAACCTGTCCGCAGCTCCACACTGCGCCCGGGGCTGTCAGCAAAGTGTCAGCTGGGGGGAAAAGCAGGGGCCGCATCCGCCCTATCCCATACCATCATTTTGTTTTTACTGGATAATTTTTATTTTTGCCCTGTATCCCCTGCGTCTGCGGCCGCAGCTATTCCCCGCACACGGCCGCTTTCATCGCGGTCTGTGTCCCCTGCGTCTGCGGCCCGCAGCGCAGGCCGCTCAATCCAGCTCGCGGCCCACCCAGACCGCCCGGCCCACGATGCGCACCAGATCGGCCAGCTGGTCGGTGGTGCAGGCCTCGATGGGCGCGTAGGCCGGATTGTAGCTGCTGAGGATCAGCCGCCCGGGCATGGCGTTGACCACCTTGAGGTAGACCAGATCCTCCACGCTCACGGCATAGATGCGGCCGGGCACCGGGTCCCTCTGGCTCTGGTCCACCAGGACCACGTCGTTGTGGCAGATCTGCGGCTCCATGCTGTCGCCGGAGACGCGCAGCAGGGCCATGTGCGCGGGGCTGCCCTTGCGGCGCAGGAAGTCCTCGCGGAACGCGTAGTGGCGCACCACGTCGGCGCTGGTCTCGAAACTGCCCGTCCCGGCGGAAAGGCGCGCCTCCACCAGGGGCACCATGACCAGACCGGCCTGCGGCTCCCGCAGGGCCCCTTCCACGCTCCCCTGTCCGGCCAGCAGCCAGTCCAGCGAGCAGGCCAGGGCCGTGCCCAGGCGCACCGCGAATTCCCCCTTGGGCAGCTGGCCGTTCTCGTACTGCTGGATGGTGGTCAGGCTGACCCCCACCCGCGCGGCCAGATCCTGCTTGCGCAGGCCGAGGGCCGTGCGCCGCCGCCGCAGGCGCTCGGCGAAACCCTGGGTGGACATGAAGGAAAAGCTGTTTTCGCTCTCCATAGGCTCTCCAAAAATTTATCTAATAAAAACATTCTATTGTCTGCAACTTACAAGAAAAATTATAAATTTTTCCTTTGATTTGAAAAGAAAACTTGCACATACTGCGACTGTTGCCCGTATCGACCATAAAACAGCCTGCCGGCAATGGCAACGCCGACGGCAGGCCCCGGCCGCCTTGCCCTGATGGCAGGAAAAGTTTTGGCCGGCAGCAACTTTTCCGCAGGCTGCTGCGGAACCTCGTGCCATCCTCAAACGAAAGGGAGTCATCACATGAACACACGCCCCCAGGACATCTTCCCGCGCCCCCTGACGCGCGCGGCCGACGAGGAGCCCGCCGAAGGCTCCCTGCTCTGGGCCGCGGACCAGCTGCGCCGCATCGCCCGCATGCTGGAGGAGCTGCAGGGCCGCCCGCCGCACGGCGAAGGGCCCCTCCCCCCGCTACCGGGAACCCGCTCCGCGCCTGCCGCGTCCGGCCCGGACGACGGCCCGCCCGATATCACGGAGCCCGTGCCCTTTCCGGCGGCTGCCATGCCCCGCCGCCTGCATCCCGCCGCCATGCCGGAGGCCCGTCATGTGGTCCAGTAGCGGCGCCCCTGACCCTGTCGCCCGCCGGGAGGCCGCCGCGGCCCCGCCCCCGGACTGGGAAAGCCTGCTGCCCCTCCTGCCCGGGAGCGTACAGCTGCTGCGGCAAACGCTGGACGATGACACGGCCCTGCACAGTCTGCTGCGCCGCTGCGGCGGCCTGACCCTGCGCATCCCCCGCCGCTTTCCGGCGGAGGGGCATTTACTGCGCCGCCTGCTGCCGGAGCCCTGCCTGCGCCGTCTGCTGGCCGTCTACGGCGGCACCTGTCTGTACATCCCCCGCTGCGCCCGTCTCGCCCGTCAGGTCCGCCAGCGGGAACTGCTGGACGCCTTCAGCCGCCATACGGCCACGGGCACCTCCAGCAATGTCGAGGTCCGCTTCCTGGCCCGCCGTTACGGCCTCACGGACCGGCGCATCTGGCAGCTGCTCAAGGAAGACAGCCGGCTGCCGCAGACCGCCGCCCGAGGCCCCGCCGACACGGCCTGCCGCGGCTGATCCGCTCCCCTCCCTTTCAGGCCGGACGGGAAAGGCACACGCCTTTCCCGTTTTTTCTTGCCCCGTTCCGAAGAAGCACTTGCCCCGCACAGGCCGCTACGCCTGCCACAAGGGCCCGCCAAGCGGCAGGACGCCTTCACCGCAGGCCGGGCAGGTCGCCTCCCTCTTTCCCGGCCTGCCCGCGCCTGCCGCGTGTCCCCCTGTTCCTCCAGATGGCCGCAGCGAAAAACACCTGCCGGCCCCGTCCGTTCCCTCTCCTCCGGGGTCTTCCGCCCCGCGTCACGGCCGCTTCCCCACACGCCCGTTCCCGGCACTGCGGGGGCGAGACGCGCGGCCTCGTCCCCGCCTCCTGCCCGCGCTCCCCCGCGCCGCATCGTGCGGCAGGCCGCGCCCCTTTTCGGCCGCGCATCCTTCTCCTGCTGAAATCCTTCAAACTTACGCCGGCGGCCTTTTGCGGCATGGTGGACCCACGGGCGCGGCACTGCCCCGCCATCACCGCAACATGACGCAGGAGGGCGCATGAACGATCAGGCTTTTTCTCTGGCCCATGCTTTCACGGCCCGCTGGGAAGGCGGCCTTTCAGACCACGAGGCCGATCCCGGCGGCATCACCAATCACGGCATCTCCCTGCGCTGGGTCACGGACCTGGCCCGGCAGGCCCGGGCCCGATGCCTGCGCGACGCCCGCCAGTGCGATACCTGTCCCCGCCGCACCGGCCCGGACTGTGATTACTTCAGCCTGGACCTGGACAATGACGGCGACATCGACGCCGACGATATCCGCGCCTGTACCAGAGAGCAGGCGGCCCGCCTGTTCCGCAGGCATTTCTGGGACGCCCTGGGCTGCGGGCGCCTGCCCCTGCCGCTGGCCGTGACCCTGTATGACGGCGCGGTCAACATGGGCCCCGGCCGGGCCGTGAAGCAGCTGCAGGAGGCCCTGAACGCCACGGGCGAGAGCCAGCTGGACCAGTATTCCCCCATCGTCGAGGACGGCATCATGGGACCGGAGACCCGCGAACTGGCCCGGGCCCTGGCCGACGTGCATCTGGAGTGGTACGCGGCCCGCAGCAGCCTGCGCCTGCGCGATGCCTTTTACCGGCGTCTGGCCGCCGGCCGCCCGGCCATGAAGGTCTTCCTGCAGGGCTGGCGCAACCGGGTGAAGGCCCTGGGCCAGCATCTGGCCGATCTGGAACGGGAGGCGCAGTGATGTGGGACCTGCTGCGCCGTCTGGGGACCCGGCTGCTGGGCGGCCTTGCGGGCGGCCGTCGCGAGCGCCGGGAACTGCTGGCCGCCCAGATCCGCCTCAATGAGCGCGAGGTGGAACAGGCCCCGGCCAGCCGTCTGCGCCTCTGGCGTCCCTTCCTGGGCTGGGTGCTGGCCCTGCTCTTCTGCTGGGAAGTGCCCGTGCGCCTGCTGCTCGTGCCCCTGCTGGCGCCCGGGCTGACGGACCGGCTGCCGCCTCCGGCCCTGGACCAGATCCTGGGCCTGCTCACCGGCATGCTGGGCCTGCCCTTCTGAACGACGGAGATCGCCATGACCAGCCATCTGTTCAACGCGGCCCTGCCCCTGCTGCTGGCCCTGCTCCATGGCCTGCTGCTCTGGGCTTTGTGGAGCCTGCGCCGCAGCTTCGTTCCCCATGCCGAGCATCTGCGCTGTCGCCGGCGCGACCAGCAGCGCGAGGCCCTGTGGCTGCGCCGTCTGGACCTGCTGGAACAGTCCCTGGAGCGGGAGCGGGAACAGTTCGCCCCGCTGGCGGCGGAAGTGCGCGCCCTGCGGGAAGCGACAGCACAGCTGCACAGCCAGCTGCAGGCCCAGGAAGAACGCTTCGGCTGTCTGGAACGCCTGCTGGAACGTCTGGAGCGGCATCTGGAGCGGCAGGAGGACCGCTGGCAGCGCCTGCCCGGGGCCGCCCTGCCCGCCCTGCTCCGCTGCCCCTCCGCGCGTGAGGTGCAGTGATGCCGGCACGCCGCGCCCCCTGCCGGGAAAAGGCACTGGAAAAAGCCCTGCACCAACGCCTGCAACGCCTGACCGCCCGTCTGGAGACGGCCGACATCGCGGAAAAAAGCATCGATATCGTCAAGGAGATCAAGGAACTGCACGCCCTTGCCCGCACGCTGGAGCAGGACGGCGCAGCGCAGGTGGATGCGGCGCGCGCCCCAGCGCCCCTGGTCGTCATCTGGGCCGGACAGGGCCCGGAGGGCGGCCCTCCCGAGACCCCGAACCCCTGAGCCCTATGGAAACGTCCACGCCCTGCGTCATCCCCTATGCGCCGCGCCCGCTGCAATGGCGCTTCCACCAGCAGCGCGGCCGCTTCTGCGTCCTGCTCTGCCACCGCCGCTTCGGCAAGACCGTGGCCGCCGTCAACGACCTGCTGCGCGCGGCCCTGCGCAGCTCGCGGCCGGACTGGCGCGCCGCCTATGCCGCGCCCTATCTGGGCCAGGCCAAGGCCGTGGCCTGGGACTATCTGCGCCATTTCGCGGGCGTGATCCCGGGCACGCGCTTCCACGAGGGCGAGCTGCGCTGCGACCTGCCCAACGGCGCGCGCATCCGCCTGTACGGCACGGACAACGCCCAGGCCCTGCGCGGCCTGTATCTGGACGATCTGGTGCTGGACGAGCCCGCCGACATGCCCCGCGAGGTCTGGAGCCAGATCCTGCGGCCCGCCCTGGCCGACAGGCAGGGGCGCGCCCTGTTCTGCGGCACGCCCAAGGGCTGCGACAACCTGCTCCATGATGTCTGGCAGCAGGCAGGCAGCGAAGGCGCGGCCGGAGGCTGGACCCGCTTTCGCTTCCCGGCCTCGCAAACAGGCTATCTGCCGCAGGAGGAGCTGGAGGCCGCCCGGCGCAGCATGAGCGAAGCCGAATACCGGCAGGAATTCGAATGCTCCTTCGCCGCCGCCGTGCGCGGGGCCTATTACGCCGCCCTGCTGGACGCCGCCGATCTGGCGGGCCGCATCCGCCCCCTGCCCGTGAGCCCGGACCTGCCCGTGCATACGGCCTGGGACCTGGGCATGGACGATGCCACGGCCGTCTGGTTCTTCCAGGTGGAGCCTTCCGGGGCCTGGCGCATGCTGGACTATTACGAGGCCAGCGGCGAAGGCCTGGCCCATTACGCGGCGGTGCTGGCGGCCAAGGCCCGGCCGGAAGGCGCCGGCAACGGCGACGGCCCGGCGGGCCGGGGCTTCTGCTACGGCCGCCACCTGGCCCCGCACGACATCCGCGTGCGCGAGCTGGGCACGGGCCAGAGCCGTCTGGAATGCGCCGCGCGTCTGGGCATCCGCTTCGACATCGCGCCATCCCTGCCTCTGGCCGACGGCATCGACGCCGTGCGCCGGGCCCTGCCCCGGCTCTGGTTCGACAGCCGCCACTGCGCCGCCGGGCTGGCGGCCCTGCGCGCCTACCGGCGGCAATGGCGGCCCCGGCAGGAACAGTTCTCCCCGGGCCCGCTGCACGACGCTTCCAGCCATGCCGCCGACGCCCTGCGCTACGCGGTCACGGGCTTCCGCCCCCTGCAAGGGCCCCTGCCGCCCGCAAGGGCCCGCATCAGCTACGACGTGCTGGGCCTGGGCCGCTGATCCGGGATCATCCGTGCCCGGGCCGTGACCGTCTCTGGCCGGACCAGGATCATGCCGGCCATCCCGTCCCCGTCCCGGCCCACCCGGGCGAACGGGGCGCGAGCGCCGCCAACGACACGCGCCCCGCCCCGTGGCCGCCGGACAGCCCCGGATACCGGGACCGAGCCGCGGGTCCGGCCGTGATGCCCGCCCCGCACGGCAGGACGCCGGGCAACATGTCCGCCACGCCCCGCACGGCCTTCCCGGCGGTACGGAGGCCACGCCGGGAGCCACGGCAGCGGCCGCCCGCCGGATATCCGCGAACGACACAGGAGGAAGACATCATGGCCCCTTGCCCTACCGACTCTTGCCGCATCAGCCCATGCCATACCGGCCCGGACGAGCCCGCCGCGGCGATGCCCTTCCGTCTGGAGGCCGTGGAAGACGACGCGCGCCGCGCGGCCCTTTTCGGGCGCATGCGGCGGGAAGGCCTCGCCGGCTGCGCCATGTACGCCTGGGCCGAGCCCCGGGAGGAGGACTGGCTGCGTCTGGTCAGCGCCCCGGGCAGCCTGCTGCTGCAGGCCACGGCCCCTGACGGCGCGGTCCTGGCCTGCGGCCTGTTCAGTCCCTGGCGGGGCCGGGTGCGCGAATTCGACTTCACGGTCTTCCGCCCGGCCTTTCCTCTGGCCGTGCCCCTGGCCCGCGCCGCCTTCGGGCTGGTCTTCCGGCAGACGGAGACCAGCGCGCTCTGGGGCCTGTGCCCGGTCAGCAACCGCCATGCCTGGCGGCTGGCCGAAGCCTGCGGCTTTTCCGTCACGGGCCGCCTGCCCGGAGCCTGCTGGCTGGCGCGGCGCGCCGCCTTCGTGGACGGCGTGCAGGTGGTCTGTACGCCGCGCTCCCTGGCCCTGGCCCGGCAACGCGACCGGCCCGCCGCGCAGTCCCGTCCGGCGGCGCAGCGCTTCATGTAACCGTTCTCAAGGAGGAAATCATGGGATTCGGAGGATCATCCAGCCCCAGCGTGCCGGAGGTGCAGCCCGCGCCCAAGGCCGCCACGCCCAAGCCCGTCAGCGAGGCCGCCACGGCCGCCCGCCAGGACCAGAAGGACAAGGCCGCCAGGGCCGCCGGCATCCGGGCATCCATCCACACCACGCCGCTGGCCCCGCAGGAGGTCCGCGGCAAGACCCTGCTGGGGCAGTAGGATGTCCGGCATCAGCCCCCATCCGGCCTCGTGTCGCGGCTCCCGGCCCCTGCCGGACAGCCGGCGCCCCTCTCCACTGCCGGCGGCAGGGGACGCAACGGCGGGCGGGCATCCCGCCCCCCGTCTGCTGCGGGGCAGGCGGGAAGACGGCGCTCCGGGCAGGGGGCCCGGAGACCCGGACGCAAGCCCTCTGGCCCGGCAGGTCCCGGCCCTGGCCCGCCGTTACCGGGCCCTGCTGGAACGCCGTTCGCCCTGGGACGCGGCCTGGGAAAGCCTGGCAGGGCATTTCCTGCCCACCCGCTTCCGTGCCGACGACAGCCTGGACGACCGCCCCCTGCTCAACCGCTCGCTGGTGGACGCCACGGGCATCCTGGCCATGCGCACCCTGGCCGCCGGAACTGAGCGGGCGCCGCCTCAAGGTGGAATTCGTCTCCCTGCTGGCCCAGGCCCAGAAGCTGGTGGGCATCAGCGCCACGGACCAGTATCTGGCCCTGACCCTCAAGGCGGCCTCGGCCTGGCCCGAGGCCCTGGACAGCGTGGATGTGGACAATCTGCTGGACAATTACGCCGACAGCCTCGGCCTGCCCGTGAGCCTGACCCGCCCGCGCGAGGAACGGGCCCGCCTGCGTGCCGGACGCAACGAGGCGCGGCAGACGGAACAGCAGCTGGAACTGCTGCAAAAGGCGGCCGACCTGGGCCGCACCCTGGCGGACAGCAGCCTGACCGTGGAAGGGGAAAAGAGCTCCGTGCTCCAGGTACTGGCCGATCTGGCCAGCAGGGCCGTCCCGCCCGGGGCGGCGCCTGATCCCGGCACGACGCCGGAAGGAGGACGACCGTGATCCATGACGACGATGTGTTCCAATACGCAGGACAGGCCCCTGCCGCCCCGGCTCGGGAGCGCTGGCGGGCCGGGCTGTGCCGGGCCGTGGACGGGCTCATGGCCTCGGCCCACGGGCGCGACCTGCTGCGCTGGCTCTTGCAGGCCGGGCTCTGTTTCAGCGCGGCCAGCCCCGGCCCAGCGGCCGACGCCGGAAGGATCTACTGGGAGGAAGGCCGCCGCCATGTGGGCGTGGCCGTGCTGCGTCTGCTGCAGGAGGCCGATCCCTCCCACCTGCCGCGACTGTTTTTGACCCGAAAGGAGGATGACGATGCCCGAAACTGAACAGCTCCTGGATGAAGGCGGCATGGCGCCCCGGCCCGAAAGCGGCCTTTACGGCCTGCTGGCGGAGAGCGGCGGGCCCGCCGGGCCCCCGGCGGACGGCGCGCCGCAGGAAAGCCCCGCGCCCGGAGATGGATCGCAGGCCACGCCCGACGACGAGGCGGCCCGTCTGGAAGCCCATCTGCGCCGGACCGACGCCCAGCGCCGCGCCCGCTGGCAGCAGCAGGTGGAACAGTGGCGGCAGGAGGCAGCCGGCGACCCGGAACTGGGCGGCGAACATCTGGCCGCCAGCGTGGCCCGGGCCCAGCTGGCCCTGGACCGCTTCGACACGGACAAGAGCATCGGCCGCCTGCTGGAAGAAAGCGGCTACGGCAACCACCCGGCCGTGCTGCGCTTCTTCAACCGCCTGGCCGACAGCCTGCTGGAAGACAGCCTGCCCGGCAGCGAGGGCGGCGGCAGCCTGCCGCCCCTGGAAGAACGCATGTACGCGGGCTGGAGCTCGCAGCGGCCCTAGGCTCTGCCCCACCCTTCCCCGGCAGGCCGCCCCCGGAACGGGCGCGGGCACGGCGTACGGGATGACCCGGCGGGAAGATCACGGCCGGCCCTCTCCGTGCGGCAGCGCTCCGCTGCCTGCACCAAGGGACGGCATCTGGGCATGACGGCCGGTCGAAGCCGTCCTGCGCAGCCGCCCCGGACGGATCATCCCCGGCCGCGCAGCCCCGTTCCCCGTCCGGTCTCCCCTCCGCGAGAACGGCGGCGGTCCCGGCGTCGTCCGGCTGGCATCCGGCTGCCGTCCTGTTGCCGCCCCTCCGACGCTGCGGGACAGCACGCCCGACCTGCCCCGCAGCGCCGCATGTCCCGCGCGGCCGTCCGCCGTCCCGCGCTCCTGTCATCACCCCCCACCTTTTTGCAAGGAGTCCCCATGTCCGCCACTCTCGGATTCGTGGCCACCCTGGCCGAAATGGAACAGTTCTACCGCGGCGACAAGGCCGGGCAGATCATCGAACTGATGAACAAGACCAACGACATCATGGATGACGTGCCCTGGATGGAGGCCAACCAGTCCGACGGCCATCTGACGCGCATCCGCACCGGCCTGCCCGCCGTGTACTGGCGCCGTCTCTATCAGGGCACGCCGCCGGCCAAGTCCCAGTGGGGCCAGGTCAAGGAGGGCTGCGGCATCCTTGAGGCCATCATGGAACTGGATGTGGAGGAGATCCGCCTGTACGGCGACCGCGACCGCTCCTTCCGCATGAGCGAGGGCATCGCCTTTGCCGAAGCCATGCGCCAGAAGGTGGCCCGCACCCTCTTCTACGGCGACAGCAACCTGAACCCGGACGAATTCAACGGCCTGGCCATGCGCTACCCCGCCCGCGACGCCGAGAACGTCTTGGACGCCGGGGGCCGCGACGGCGGCTGCACCTCGCTCTGGCTGGTCTCCTGGGGGGCGCAGTCCGTGCATGGCATCTATCCCAAGGGCAGCCGCGGCGGCCTGTCCCACGAGGACCTCAAGACCTACATGGCCCAGGACGAGAACGGCCGCAAATACCAGGTCACCGGCGACAAATACAACTGGCGCTGCGGCCTGGCCGTACGCGACTGGCGCGGCGTGGTGCGCATCGCCAACGTGCCTGTGGCCGCCCTGGGCAAACGCAAGGGCGAGGAAGGTTTCATCGACCTGCAGAAACTGACCATCGAAGCCAAGAACCGCATGCCCCAGCATCTGCGCCAGAAAGCCGTCTGGTACGCCAATGCCGACGTGCTCACGGCCCTGGAGCTCCAGAACTCCGACGCCGGCCAGGTGCAGCTGCGCTACGGCGAGTTCTTCGATGCCCAGGCCGTGCCCGTGCTGCACGGCCGCCCCGTGCGCCAGTGCGACGCCATCGCCTCGGATGAGGCCGCCGTCTAGGCCGTGGACGCCCGAGGGGAGGGACAACGGCCTGCCTGCCGGAAAAAACAGCCCTGACTGTGCAGATGCCCGCGAAGCCTGACGGCCTGACAGCACGGCCCCGGCGGGCCGCCATCCGGTCGCGCTCTGCTGTCGATGCCCGTAGCTTCCTCCGTCGCAACGGGCACGGCCTTGCGGCCGCCATCCGGTCGCGCTCTGCTGTCGATGCCCGTAGCTTCCTCCGTCGCAACGGGCACGGCCTTGCGGCCGCCATCCGGTCGCTGCCCGCGGGGAGGACCGGCTACCACCGTGCGTGCCATCATGGCCCGTACGAAAGCCCTCTGCCCGCGCGAAATGGCTTTCCCTCCCCCTGACCTCCCCAGCCCCCTGCCCCGGTACGCCTGCTCCGGTACTGGAGGCCATCCCTCCAGCTCCGCCACCCACGCCCGGAAGACCTGCGGCCGGCAGGCACGGCCCCTGCGGGCCGACGTCCGTCCGCGGCCGCAGGACTTCCCCAACACGACAAGGAGCCATCATGGCCATCATCGACAGTCACTGCATCCTTTTCGAAGGCCCCCTGAACGCGGAAAGCACCGGCAAGGCCGTGCCCCTGACCGCCCTGCGCCTGCCCGGCCGCATGGAGGCCATGCCCCTGCGCATCTCCGTGACCAGGGGCTTTGAGGCAGAAAAGACCACTTCGCTGTCCCTGACCCTGCAACAGGCCGACAGCGCCGACGGCCAGTGGCAGGACGTGCCCGGGGCCGCCATCAGCGTCCCGGGAGCCGAGCTGGCCGAAGGCGCGCGCCTGGGCTGGCGTTTCCTGCCCCAGGCCGTGCGCAAGAACTGGTTGCGCCTCAAGCTGTCCCCGGCCGGGGACGGCAGCCATGACGGGCACATCTTCGCGGCCCTGCTGCGCGAGGAGGACTTCCCTTACGAAAAGGGGTTGCGCGTGCGCTAGACCCGGGACCCATGACCTTTTGTTTTGAGGGGGGAAGGGCCCCTTTTGCTTTGCTCCGGTGCCGCCTG
>NZ_CASDOY010000008.1 GCF_949282365.1 uncultured Desulfovibrio sp. | reverse complement strand
CGACGACGCCCGACGGTGGACCGCCGCCCCTCGCGCCGCCGCAGGGCGCCGCCAGATCCCGGGCCCCGTCCTGCCGTCCTGTCCGCGCACGGTTCTTTTCCCCTTCACTGGCCGCCGACGGCCCGGAGTCCCCGCATGTCCGATTTCGTGCATCTGCACTGCCACACCGAATACAGCCTTCTCGACGGCGCCATCCGCGTCAAGGACCTCTGCTCGCGCGCCAAGGATTTCGGCATGCCCGCCTGCGCCATCACCGATCACGGCAACCTGTTCGGAGCGGCCAAATTCTTCCTGACCTGCAAGGACTTCGGCATCAAGCCCATCATCGGCTGCGAGGTCTACGTCTGCCACGACCATCTGGACAAGACCTCCGAGCTGGCCCGCAAGCGCAACCACCTGATCCTGCTCTCGGAGAACATCGAGGGCTACCACAATCTGGTCAAGCTGGTGAGCCGCAGCTATCTGGAGGGCTTCCACTACAAGCCGCGCGTGGACAAGGCCATGCTGCGCCAGTATTCCGAAGGCCTGATCTGCCTTTCGGCCTGCATCGCGGGCGAGATACCGCGCGCCCTCAACGCCGGCGACATGGACGGCGCCCTGGCCCTGGCCCGCGAATACGCCGACATCTACCCGGACCGCTTCTATCTGGAACTGCAGTCCAACAGCCTGCCCGAGCAGGAGGTCGCAAACAAGGGCCTTCTGGAGATCGCCGACCGGCTCAAACTTCCCATCGTGGCCACCAACGACTGCCACTACCTCAACGCCGACGACGCCGACGCCCACGAGGTGCTGCTCTGCATCCAGACCCAGACCACCATGGACGACCCCAAGCGCATGCGCTTCGGCACCCATGACCTCTATTACAAATCCGGCGAGGAGATGGAGGCCGTCTTCGGCCATCTGCCCCAGTCCCTGAGCAATACGGCCGAGATCGCCGAACGCTGCAACGTGGAACTGGACATGGGCCACCATTATTTCCCGGTCTACAAGCTGCCCGAGGGCGCCAGCCTGGATTCCGAGTTCCGCCGTCTGGCCGAGGAAGGCCTGGAACGCCGCCTGGAAAAGCACCCCAACCGCGCCAACATCGACCCGCAGGCCTACCGCGACCGTTTGCAGTACGAGCTCAAGGTCATCCTCGAGATGGGCTTCCCCGGCTATTTCCTCATCGTGCAGGAGTTCATCAACTGGGCCAAGGACCACGGCATCCCCGTGGGCCCGGGCCGCGGTTCGGCCGCCGGTTCGCTGGTGGCCTGGTCCCTGCGCATCACCAACCTGGACCCCCTGCCCTACAATCTGCTCTTCGAGCGCTTCCTCAATGCCGAGCGCGTCTCCCTGCCCGATATCGACGTGGACTTCTGCGAACGCCGCCGCACCGAGGTCATCCAGCATATGGTGGACACCTACGGCAAGGACAGCGTGGCCCAGATCACCACCTTCGGCACCATGAAGGCCAAGGGCGTGGTGCGCGACGTGGGCCGCGCCCTTGGCATGAGCTTTGCCGAGACCGACCGCATCGCCAAGCTGGTGCCCGACGACCTCAAGATGACCATCAACAAGGCCCTGGAAGCCGAGCCCGAGCTCCAGAACCTCTACGACACCGACCCGCAGGTCAAAAAGCTGCTGGATACGGCCCGCCGTCTGGAGGGCCTTTCGCGCCATGCCTCCACCCATGCCGCCGGTCTGGTGGTCTCGCCCCGGCCCATGGACGAGTTCCTGCCCCTCTACACCGGCAAACGCGGCGAACTCGTGACCCAGTTCGACGGCCCCATGACCGAGAAATCCGGTCTGGTGAAGTTCGACTTCCTGGGCCTCAAGACCATGACCCTGATCCAGGACACCCTGGACAACATCGCCCTGCAGGGCAAGACACCGCCCGATCTGGACAACCTGCCCCTCACCGACGCCGCCACCTACGACCTCTACGCCCGCGGCGATACCGACGGCATCTTCCAGGTGGAAAGCTCGGGCATGCGCCAGTACCTGCGCATGCTCCGCCCCTCCTGCTTCGAGGACGTCATCGCCATGCTGGCCCTCTACCGCCCCGGCCCGCTGGGCTCCGGCATGGTGGACGAGTTCATCAAGCGCAAGCACGGCCAGGTGCCCGTGGTCTATCCCCACGACTCCCTCAGCGACTGCCTGCGCGACACCTACGGCGTCATCGTCTATCAGGAACAGGTCATGCAGATCGCCCAGATCATCGCCAGCTACACCCTGGGCGGCGCCGACCTGCTGCGCCGCGCCATGGGCAAGAAAAAGCCCGAAGCCATGGCCAAGGAGCGCGTCAAGTTCGTGGAAGGCGCGCTGAAGAACGGCGTGGACAAGGCCAAGGCCGACGAGATCTTCGACCTGATGGAAAAATTCGCCGAATACGGCTTCAACAAGTCGCATTCCGCCGCCTATGCCCAGATCTCCTATTTCACGGCCTATCTCAAGGTCCACTACACCGTGGAGTTCATGGCCGCCCTGCTCACCTCGGAAATGGGCAATCAGGAAAAGCTGCTCAAGTACATCTCCTGCTGCAAGGACATGGGCATCGACGTGATCCAGCCCTCGGTCAATGCCAGCCAGCGTTCCTTCTCCGCCCGTGAAGGCCGGGTGGTCTTCGGCCTGGGCGGCATCAAGAACGTGGGCGACAGCGCCATCACCGAGATCATGGACGCCCGCAAGGACGGCGAATACGCCTCGCTCTTCGACCTCTGCTGCCGCGTGGACCTGCGCAAAGTCACCAAGCGCGTGCTCGAAGCCCTCATCAAGGGCGGCGCCTGCGACTGCTTCGGCGTCTCGCGCGCGGCCCTGCTGGCCGCCCTGGACATCGTGGTGGCCCGCGCCCAGAAAAAGGCCAAGGAGAAGAACTCCAACCAGATCTCCCTGCTGGCCATGGCCCCGCAGGTGGAAGCCAGGCCCCAGCCCGGCATCGGCTTCGACTGCCCCGAGTCCGGCATCCCGGAGATGGACGAGGACCAGCGCCTCAAGAACGAGAAGGAGGCCCTGGGCTTCTTCCTCACCAGCCATCCCCTGCAGCCCTTCAGCCGCGAGATGCGCCGCCTGCGCCTCACCACGCTGGAAGACGCCCGCGACCTCTTCCCCAAGGCCGAGCTGAGCACCGCCGTGCTGGTGGTCAGCCTCAAGGAAGTCATCACCAAGTCCAAAGGCGAGCGCATGGCCTTCGTGGGCGTGGAAGACCTCACCGGCCATGCCGAGGTCACCTTCTTCCCCCGCGCCTATGCCGAGGCCCGCGAGCTGCTCAGGAGCGAACAGCCCCTCTGCCTGCGCGCCACCGTGGACAGTCAGGTGGACGAGGCCCGCGACAGCGACGAGGACGGCGAAGAGACCGGCCGCGAAGTCAAGCTGCTGGGCCAGAGCGTGACCCTGCTGGCCGAGGCCTGCGGCCAGAGCGATACCCCCATCTGCGTGCAGATACCGGCCCATCGCCTGGGCGAGGAAGACATCCTGGCCCTCAAGGCCATCCTCGAAGCCTACCCCGGTCCCGTGGAAGCCGAAGCCATGGTCCTGCTGGACGGCGTGCGCTGCCACCTCAGCCTGGGGCCGCAGTTCCGCGTCAGCCCCGGCCCCGATCTGGACAGGGCCCTGGCCGCCTGGGCCGGATAGGGAAAAGCCTTCCCCCGGGGGAGGGGGCCCGCTATCCCTCCGCCCCTGCCCGCGGCCCGCGACAGCCCTTGCCGCAGCGCAGGGATGACGGCAGCGGCAAGGATTTTTTCAAGAACACCCCCCTGGCTGACCGCATGGCAGCCAAAGGAAAGCATATGTCCAAAAAAATCTGGCGCCTCACGGTGCGTGACGAGATATCCGCAGGTCACGCCCTGCGCCATTATGAAGGCAAATGCGAACGCCTGCACGGCCACAACTTCGCCGTGGAACTGACCGTGGAAGGCGACAGGCTCACCGAGAACGTGGAACTGCTGCTGGACTTCAAGGTCCTGAAACGCGCCCTCAAGGACGAGCTGGCCGGCCTCGACCACCAGATCATCAACGAGGTGCCGCCCTTCGACCGCCTCAATCCCTCGTCGGAAAACCTTTCCCGCCACATCTTCCAGAACGTGGCCCGCCGTCTGGCCGCTGACGAACATGCCCGCCATGTGCGCGTCCACAGCGTCAGCGTCAGCGAAAAAGGCACGCAGAGCGCCACCTATCTGGAGCTGGACGACTAGCCCCGCAGCGGGGCCGTTCCCGGCCGGAGCGGCAGGACGCCTGATCGTGGCGGCCGCAGGCTTTTTGGACGGGGGAGGCAGGGGCCCCTTTGGGAAAAGGGCGCCCTTCCTCCCCCGCACCCCCTCCTTCCCCCCGAAAACGTTTATCCGGGCCGCCATGGCAGGTCCCCGTCGCTGTCTCACGGACAGGGATCTTGTCCCCTGACCGGGGATGTGACCGGCGAAAGGGAAGGGCAGGCCTTTGCCTTTGCTGGACACTCCTTCCCCCTGACTGGAGATGCGACAGGAGAAAGACAAGGGCCGTCTGGAAGCAGGGACAGGCAGGAGAACAGGACGGACAAGGCTGCGGGCCCGCCCTTCCGCCACCTTCCCACTGTGGACGATATGCGCCTGTCTGCGGCGCGCCTGTCCCTGAACGCAAAAAGCTCCCTTTTTCGGGAGCTTTTTTTCATCTGTGGCCACTTCCGGCCTCCGCAGGGATGGGTGCGCCGCGACCACGCCGTGACTCACATCCGCCCGACAAAGCGCGCGGAGAAGGGATGGAGGGCTGGGAAGGGAAAACTTCTCGCGCGGGCAGCGACCCAAAGGGCGGCCGCAGGCCGTGCCCGTTGCGACGAAGGAAGCTGCGGGCATCGACAGCAGAGATGTAAGGCCCCTTCCGCCGGATGCTCCACTCAGGCCGACTCTCTGCGGCGGGCGACGATGCCGCGCCGGGCCAGCTCGGCCACCACTTTTTCCGCGAAGACGGGCAGCATGGCCTCGGCCTGGGACGAAAGGCCCACCTGCATGGTGCGCCAGTCAAAGGGCTGCAGGCCGAAGGCCAGGCACTGCGGGCGGCAGCCGGCCAGCTCGCAGACCTGCAGGGTCTGGAGCAGATCCGTCTGGTGCATGGATCCCTGGAAGCTCAGGCTGCGGCTCAGATCCTCGTTTTCCAGCAGATAGACCGTGCCCGGCTCCTTGCCGCCCAGCACCACGTCCAGCACCACCAGCAGATCGCAGTCTTCCAGCTCGGACATGAGCAAAAGGCCCTGGGTGGCCCCTTCCTGCAGGCGCACGTTTTCCGGCCACTGATAGCTGTCCGCAAGATACTGCACAGCAGCCACGCCGAAGCCCTCGTCACGCAGCAGGATATTGCCCACCCCCAGGATCAGCACCCGGGGGGCACTTGCGCTCTCGCTCATGGAGCCTCCTTGTCTTGAGGGACCCGCGCCGGTGACAGGCGCAGAAAAAAGGGGAAGGGCCCCCTCGCGGACAGCCCTTCCCCTGATGTACGAACGGGATTACAGGACCTTGAACTCGTGCACCTGATTGCTTTCGCCGTCGATGACGTGTACGGCGCAGGCGATGCAGGGGTCAAAGGAATGGATGGTGCGCAGGATCTCCACCGGGCGCTTGGGATCGGCCACAGGCGTGCCGATCAGGGCCTGTTCGGCGGCGCTCATCACATGCTTGGCGTCCCGCGGGCCCAGGTTCCAGGTGGTGGGCACCACCAGCTGGAAGTTGCCGATCTTGCCGTCTTCGATGCGCAGCCAGTGCGACAGGCCGCCGCGCGGCGCATTGACGAAGCCCGCGCCGCGCCCTTCCTTGGGCACGGAACATTCCATGGCGATCTTCTTGTCGCCGCCGGCGATGTTGGCTTCGTACGCGGCCAGCCACTTTTCCACCTGCTGGGCGATGACCAGGGTCTCGATACCGCGGGCGGCGGTACGGCCCAGGGTGGAGAACAGGGCTTCCGGTCCCACGCCCAGGGCGGACAGGACCGTGTCCACCACGGGCTTCACGGCCGCATGTCCCTGGGCATAGGCCACCAGCACCTGGGCCAGCGGGCCGGTTTCCACGACCAGGCCGTCGTAGCGCGGGGCCTTGAGCCAGGAGTAACGGTCCGTATCGCCCAGGCGGGTGAAGGCGGGCTTGGTCTCGCCGTCGTAGGGGGCGCGGGCCTTGTCGCCTTCATACCAGCTGTGGCGCACATGTTCGGCGATCTTGGCGGGATCGAAGGGCAGGGGCTTGTCGAGCTTGCCGTCCAGCAGCACGCCGGGCTTGAGCCAGCGTTTGGTCAGGTCGCGTTCGCCGCCCACTTCGGGGAATTCGCCGAAGGCCATGAAGTTGCGGCAACCGCAGCCCAGACCGGCCCAGTCCTTGTAGGCGCCGGCCACCAGCAGCAGGTCGGGGATGTAGACTTCTTCGATGAATTTGCGGGCCTGCAGGTACAGGTCACGGAATTCCTTGATGCGCGCCGGCGTCAGGGACTCGTAACAGGTCACGCCGCCGGGGATCAGGAACTGCGGGTGCGGGTTCTTGGCGCCGAACACGGCCATGGCCTTGGCGGCGTTGACCTGCACGCGCAGGGCTTCCAGGTAGTGGGCGGTGGCCACCAGGTTGGCTTCGGGATCCAGATAGTACGCCGGATGGCCGCCCAGGAAGTAGGCGTTGGTGAAGGGGCCCAGCTGGCCGCTGTCCACAAAGGCTTTCAGGCGGGCCTGCACGGCCTTGAAATCATCGGCGCTGGCCTTGCGCGGCGACACGGACGACGCCAGGGCCGCGGCCTTGGCCGGATCGGCCTTGAGGGCGGCGGTCACGTCCACGAAGTCCAGGGCATGCAGATGGTAGAAATGCACCATGTGGTCGTGCATGAACTGCAGGCCCAGCACCAGGTTGCGGATGTAGGTGGCGTTGGCGGGCAGGTTCAGGCCCATGGCGTCTTCCAGCGCACGGGTGGAGGCCAGGGCGTGGGTATAGGTGCACACGCCGCAGGTACGCTGGGTGAAGTGCTGGGCATCGCGGGGGTCGCGGCCCTTGAGGATCACTTCCAGGCCACGGTACAGGGTGCCGCAGCTGCGGGCGTCCTTGATGCGGCCGCCTTCCACTTCCACTTCGATGCGCAGGTGGCCTTCGATACGGGTCAGCGGGTCAACGACAATGGGACCGGAGAAATTGCTCTGGGGCGTTTTCTTGACTTGGCTCATGCTGGCAGCTCCCTAGTTCTGGTAAAAAGGCGACAGGTCATCCCAGAAACCGGGCTCACTGCAACCGATGCAGGGATGTCCGGCCCGCACGGGCCAGTTGGTCTCGTTGAACAGGGCCTTGGGGCAGTTGTTGAAGGTGCTGGGACCCTTGCAGCCCAGGTCGTACAGGCACCAGCCCTTGCGCGCTTCCTCGGAATCGAAGGAAGGCGCGAACTCGCCCGCGTCGAAATGGGCGCGGCGTTCGCACAGGTCGTGCACGGACTGGCCGTAGAACATGAGCGGCCGCCCCTGTTCGTCCAGCTTGATCTCCTTGTTCTGCAGGAAAGCCACCAGCGTGCCCACCAGATTGAGCGGGTTGGGCGGGCAGCCGGGGATGTTGATGGCCTTGACGTTCATGCCCAGATCGGCAAAGCAGGCATTGACGCCCTTGGCGGCGGTGGGATTGGGTTTGGCGGCCTGCACGCCGCCGTAGGCGGCACAGGTGCCCATGGTGACCACGGCCTTGGCCTTGGGCAGCACGCGCTTGCAGAGATCCAGCATGGTGTGCCCGCCCACATAGCCGTACTTGCCGTCCAGCGCCGTGGGGATGGCGCCTTCCACCACGCAGACGAAGCCGTCAGGATTGTTGATGGCCTGTTCCAGCGCGGCCTCGGCGGCCTCGCCGGCGGCGGCCATGATGGTTTCATGGTAATCCAGGGAGATGGTGTCCAGGATCAGACTGTCGATGAAGGGTTTGCAGGTGCGCAGCAGGGCTTCGGAACAGCCCGTGCACTCAGCGCAGTGCAGATAGACCACGGAAGCGCGGCGCCCGGTCAGCGCGGCAGCCACTTCCGAGGCCATGGAAGGCCCGAGGCCCATGGTCACGGCCACGGCCGTACAGAATTTCAGAAAATCACGACGGCTGACGCCATGCTGCGCCAGACGTTCCTCCCCACCTTTCTTGCCCAGACCAACGGCAATACGCATACGCGCCTCCTGTCTGCAGGATGAGATAAAACACGATCGCATGAGAGGAAATGGAAGGCTCCAGCCACGGAGCCTTCCCCCGACTGCCGTCCACTGCTGATGAGGTGCATGCCACAGCAAGGGACGACCAAGGCCATGCATGGTCGAATGGGGGGAGTTTGCGACGGAGGGAAGGATGGGTGGGATTATGCGAGGGCATGCCATCCATTGCCCTGCGCCGCAACCAGGAAAAAACGCGAACCCGCGTCGTTACCTGGCTACCTCACAAACGGACAATGAACATGATGCCTCCTTACGGCGGAAAATTCCGCCTTGAGGACTACTCTATCCTGCCGCGCGCATCAGGTCAACTGCCCCGGCTGATTTTCGGCAATGGACCCGCCCCCGCCAGCGCATGAAGGCCCGTCGCCACAGGAAAAAATTTTTTCTCCGCCCGGCCCGGCCCGGCGCGATCCCGCACGCTTCCCTGCCTGTCCGGTCCTGCTTTGCCCGCCTCCCGTCCCACCTGCCGCGCCCGTGCTGACCCTGCGCGCCGCCTCCTGTCCTGCCGGCCGGTCTGCCCGGGCATGCCGCCGGATGTCCCCGGGCGCTTTGCCCCGCCCCTCTCCGCCCTCTCCCGCGCCCTTTGCCTCGCCCCTCCGCCTGTCCGCGCCTTTCCCATGCCTTGTCCGCGGGCTCCCCGCAGGGAACAGGCGCTCCCGTTTTCCCGCATGAGGTGGTGAGCGGAGCGTCAGGCGAGTAGGCCCCTATGCCGGATGCCGCGCCGCAGGCGGCCTTCCGTCGAGCCCTGTTTCACGCCGTCCTGCCCGGAGCCGGGACGGTTCCCCTGTTTTGCTCCGCGTGAAGGCCCTCGACCCTGCCTGCCGCATCTGGCATACTGGGGCCGCCGGCATGTCGCCGGAGCGAAACCGCAAGGAGAAGACGGATGAAGACTCTGGATTGCCGGGGCCTGGCCTGCCCCCAGCCTGTGATGCGCACCCGTGACGCACTGGAACAGGAACATCCCCAGGAACTGCTGGTGCAGGTGGACAATGCCGCCGCCAGCGAGAACGTGAGCCGTTTCCTGCGCCGCAGCGGCTTTGAGGTCAGCGTCAGCCGGCCCGGGGACGCGCTGTGGGAAGTGCGCGGGCTGGCCCAGGGGGCCGCGCCCCAGGCCCCGGACGGCGAACAGGCCCCCGCGGCGGCGACGGAACAGGCGCGCAAGACCCTGGTGCTCATCACCACCGAGACCCTGGGCCGCGGCGACGACGAACTGGGCGCCCGCCTGATGGAAAACTTCCTGGCCAGCCTGCCCGAACTGGGCCCGTCCCTGTGGCGCATCGTGCTGCTCAACGGCGGCGTCAGGCTGGCCTCCCTGCCCGGCAAGTGCCTGGATACCCTGAAGCAGCTGGAAAGCAACGGCGTCAGCATCCTGGTCTGCGGCACCTGCCTCAACTTCTTCAACCTGCTGGAAGCCAGGCAGGTGGGCGAGACCACCAACATGATGGACGTGGTGACCAGCCTGGCGCTGGCCGACAAGGTCATCCGGCCCTGACCGCAACGCCTGCGGGCCGTGCGGGAAAGCACCTTTCCCTGCCCGCGCATGAGGCATGAAAAAAGAGGGACGCTCCACAGCGTTCCTCTTTTTTATGTCCTGCGTTCTGTCACTGCAGGACAGCCGGGACCTTCCCGGTCCCGCCGTCCTTTTCCCGCTCATGGCACGGGACTCCGCTCCTTTCCGTCCGCCTGCCGGTATCCCGGGGTGCAGGGAACGCAGCACCGTCCCCCCCCAGACGCCTCGCCCCCCTGAAGTCCATGCCCGCCAGTCCGGGCGAGAGGGCCCTGCCCGTGGTGCAAGGCCGGAGGCCCGCCGCCAGACCGGAGCAAAAGTTTCCGGCGGCATGGAGGGGGACGCTGAGGCAGGGGCCCCACCCCAACGGGGTCCTCCGCCTCCCCGTCCGTCTTCCTATCCTTCCCACAGCCCGGCCAGCACAGCGGCCGTGCGGGCCAGCAGATCTTCCGTATGCCGGACGGTGAGGCCGAAGCGCAGCAGGGCCTGACCACGCGGCACGGTGGGCCAGCGCGCGCCCAGCACCAGCACGCCGCTCCCGGCCAGACGGGCGGCCAGACGGTGGCAGCGCTCCTCATCGCCCACCGGCACGGACAGGATATGGGCATCGCCCATGACCGGCAGGCCCCGTTCCGTGAGCGCCTGACGGAAAAAGGCCACGCGCGCGGCCAGCGTGCGGCGGCGCGCCTCAAGGTGCGGCAGTTCCTCCACCAGCGCCAGCAGGCAGGCCGCATGGGCGGGCGGCAGGGCCGTGCTGTGCATGACGGCCGAGGCCAGATGCTCGAACAGGGGCGTGAAGCCTGCGGGCAGGAGCAAAAAAGCGCCCCACAGGCCCAGGGATTTGCCCAGCGTGCCCACCACCAGATCGGCCGGGGCCGCACCGCCGTCCCGTGCCGCCTGCGCGGCGCACAGGCCGCGCCCGCCGGGGCCCAGGGCCCCCAGAGCGTGGGCCTCGTCCACGCACAGGAAAAAGCCGTATTCCCGGCGCAGGGCCGCCATGCGGGAAAGATCGAGGGCCGCCCCGTCCATGCTGTACAGGGATTCGGCCATGACCACCGGCTGCGGCGCTTCCGGCGGCAGAGAGGCCAGCAGGCGTTCCAGATGTCCGTAATCCAGATGGTTCCAGGCGCGGACGCGCGCCCCGGCCAGCGGCAGGGCCCGCATGACGCTGGCATGGCAGCGGCGGTCCACGAAGGCTTCCTGCCCCTGCTGGAGCAGGGCCGTCACGCAGGCCAGATTGGCCTGGTAGCCGCTGGGCAGGAAAAGGCATTCCGCAAAGCCGAAATACCCGGCCACGGCCCGGCAGGCCCGGTCCACCAGCTCGCTGCGGCCCCCGGCCAAACGCGAGGCCGAAGCCGACGGCGCATGGGCGGCGAAGCAGGCGGCCACCCGCGCCTGCCACTGCGCGTCGGCGGCCAGGCCCAGCCCGTCATTGCTCATGAAGGAGATGTATTCCCGGCCATCCCGGCGCACCAGCGGTCCGGCGGCCCCGCCGGCCAGGGCGGCGCTGCTGCGGGCAAGGCCCAGACGGGCATCGGCCCGGACACGGCCGTTCAGACAGTCAAAAAGGCTTCGGCGTTGCGGGACAGGCATCGGTACAGCTCCCTGTAGCGGCGTTCCAGCAGCTCACGGGAAAAAGAAGCGTCATAGGGCAGCAGGCCCACGCGCAGTTCCAGCTCCAGCGGCGGCAGCGCCCCTTCAGGCCCGGCCAGCCCACGCACACGCACCAGCGAGGCCGCCACCCCGCTCCCCTGCGCCATGACGCGCACCTCCAGACAGGCCGTGCCGGACAAGGGGCCCGCGCACCACGGAGCGCGCTCCACGGACAGCAGGAAGGCATGGCAGGCAAAATCCCGCGCCACGCGCTGTTGCAGGGCCGCGGCCTGCGCGGCGGCCTCCAGCACCTGCCAGAAAGGCGCGGCCGCGCAGCGACGCCAGGCCACGAGGTGCGGCCCATCCGCTCCGGTCATGGTACGGGCCGCATCCAGCAGCACGAAGGGCGCGGGCGCCTCAAGGAGAAAATCACAGTTCATGGGCGCAGATCCACCACCAGCGCCGCGTTCTGGCCGCCGAAACCGAAGTTTTCCAGCAGGCCGGGGCCGGAAGGGAAAGGACGAGGCGCGCGCACGAAGTCCAGACGTGCGGAACAGGGCCGCTCCAGATGCCGGACGGGCGGCATCCGGCCGTCGCGCCAGGCCGCCAGCGCGCAGCACAGTTCCAGCGCGCCGCAGGCCGAGGAGCCGTGCCCCAGCCAGGATTTGAAGGCCATGACGGCCGGGCCGCCGGGACGATCCGCCAGCAGGCGTTCCCAGAGCAGGCTCTCGGCCTGGTCGTTGAGCTGCGTGCCCGTGCCGTGGGCCGAGAGCCAGCCCAGCTCCCCGGCGTCGAGCCCCGCTTCCCCGAGGGCGGCCCGCACGGCCAGCTCGGCCCAGGTGCCCCGGGCTTCGGGCGCGGTCAGGCTCCCGGCGTCCACGGACGCGCCGTAGCCCAGGATCCGCGCATGCACATGCGCCCCACGGGCCTGCGCCGAGGCCAGGCTCTCCAGCACGAAGGCCGCACCGCCCTCGCCGGGCACGAAGCCGTCCCGGCTGCCGTCAAAGGGACGCGGGCCCGCGCTGGGTGCGCACAGACTGAGGGCACGGGCCTTGTGATAGCCCAGCAGGCCGCCCAGGGACAGGCGGCTGTCCCCGGCCGTGACCAGCACGGCGTCGGCCAGGCCAAAACGTATGCGCCGCCAGCCTTCGCCCAGGGCCTGCAGGGCCGAGGCGCAGGCGGCATTGACGGTCAGGACCTCGCCGTGGCAGCCGCAGAAACGGGCCAGCGCCCCGGCGGCGGTATTGGGCAGCCAGCGCAGCAGCCAGAGGGCCGCCAGCGGCATGCTGTCCTGCGGCGGCAGGCCCGGTTCACCGCTGACGTCCAGCATGGGCCCCATGGCCGCAATGATCTGGCTGCGCGCGGGCAGGCCCTGTTCCAGTCCGGCATCCCGCACGGCGCGCAGGCCGGAAAGCACGGCCATCTGGCCGGCCCGGTTCAGGTAGTGGCGATGCCGCCAGCCCTCGAAGCGCTGCCGGGCCTCGTCCCGGCCCCAGTCCTGCACCGGACAGACGGCAAGGCCTTCCAGGGCCCCGGAGGCCCGGAAAGCGTCCCGTCCGTCGCGCAGGTTGCGGGCCATGCCGTCCAGGTCATGGCCCAGAGCCGTGCAGCAGCCCACGCCGCTGATGACCACCGTCGGCGACGCGGACATCAGGCCCCCTGCCGCGTGGCCCTGACGGCCTGTTCCACCCAGCGGGCGATATCGCCCAGGGTCAGGGGCGAGCGCAGCGTCGCGGCGTCGCCGCCGGCATAGAACTCGAGCAGCTGCCGCCGCCGGGCCTCGTCCAGATGGCCGTAATGCTCGCGCAGCAGGGCCGCCGCATCCGGGGCCTCCGCCAGCTGGTAGCGCAGGGAACGCAAAAAGGCGCGCTCCTCATCCACGAAGACATGGAAGGTGGCGCCCAGCTGCACGCTCACTTCCAGCAGGTCGATGGATTCGCAGGGCAGGTCCTGCATCAGCAGGGTCGCGTCGCTCAGGCTCGCGGGGTCGCGCTCGAACAGACGGGCCACGATCTCGCGGACCCTGAGGCTGATCTCGTCGTATGTCATCACAGCTCCGGGAGTTTGAGGGCCCCCAGGCCCCCGTCGAGGGTCACCACGCTGCCGTTGATGGCCGCAGCCTCCGCCGACAGCAAAAAACACAGGCCCGGCAGTACGTCGGCAACGTCCAGACAGCGCCCGGCGGGCATGGCGCGGGCCGCCTGTCCGTGGCCGGACAAAAATCCATGGCCGCGCCCGGCATCCAGCCAGCTCAGGCGCGCCGAACAGGCGCTGAGGCCGCGCCCGGCCAGTTCCACGCCCAGACTGCGGTACAGGGCCTCCCCTGCCAGTTTGGCCGCGGCGTACCAGCCCTGACCGGGAGAGGGGCGCTGGGCGGCGCTGGACGAGACGAAGACGCAGCGCCCGAAACGGCGGGCCAGCATGGCCCGGCTCACGGCGCGCAGGCAGCGGGCGCGCAGGACCAGGTCATTGTCCGCCCAGGCCCCGATGGCCTGCGGCGCGGCCATGCCCACCAGGCATTCGAAACGGGAGTGCAGCAGATCGGCCAGATGGCCCACAGGCAGGCCCAGCAGGGCCTCGCAGCGGGTGGGCAGGCTTTCGGGCTCGCCGAGCACGAGAGCGGGCAGGCCGTCCCGCGTGCAACGCGCGCAGCCCACGTCGTCACGGCAGACGCAGCAGACCTGGGCCCCCTCGGCCCGCAGGGCCAGGGCCAGGGCGCGGCCCAGCTCGCTGCTGCCGCCAAGGATGAGAACGGAACCGGAGAAGGTCAATCGCATGGCCGCATAGTGAAAAAAAAGCGGCCCGCATGCAAGAGGGGGCGCCACGCGCGGCAGCAGACCTGATCCCGCCGGGACCTGCGGACAGGTGACTGGCGGCGCATCAGGAGGCGCGACAGGGAGCATGAGAAAGGTGTTGCGGGAAAGCGGGACGCCGGGGGAGGAAGAAGGGCCATTTTTGCCCACGCGCCCTTTCTTTCCCCGCTGTCCGGGCCGGCCCGAAACGTCAGGCCCGGCAGGACCGCCCGGCAAGCTCCGGCCGGAAAGAGCCGGCCCGGGCCATCAGGCCCGCAGCCACCTCATGCCAGGACGAACACCGCCTCCGCCGCGCAGTCGTCCCCGCACAGCAGGCGGCAGCGCAGTTCCGCCGGCGCGGCCCCGTCGCTGTCATCGGTGCTGATGCGGCACAGCAGGGCCTCGTCCGGCAGGACGAAACGACGGAAACGCGCACGGCGCACGGCACGGACACGGCACGGCGCAAAGGCCTCCTCCACGCTCCGGCGCATGGCTTCCAGCAGGCAGGAACCGGGCACGCGGGGCGCGCCGGGGAAGTGATCGGCCAGCAGGGCCGCTCCGCCGGGAAAGCGCAGAGGCACGTCCCGCTGCGGCATCAGTCTTCCCAGAGCAGGCGCAGGGGACCGGCTTCGGCCAGTTCCTCCAGCGAGATGAAGACGCGCTGCGTACCGGCGGCCCAGGGGGCCACCTGATAGGGCTGGAAATAGACGCGCACCCCGCCGGGCACCAGGGCCAGGGCCGAGAAATTGTCGGTCACGGGCTCCGTGCCTTCCAGGATCATGCTGTCCACCCGGCCGCCGCCCAGGCGCACGGCCAGTTCCCGCCGTGATTTGGACGACATGATCTCCAGGGCCTTGTCCACATTCTCAAAGATGTCCACCAGTCCCAGGCGCTGGCCGGAGAGCAGGCTGTAATTGAGCGGGATGACATCCAGATTGCCGTGGGCGCCGCCGGTATAGGTCCAGATCTCGAAGACCAGGCTCAGGGCCCTGGCCGAGGGGCGCGTCAGGGTATAGGAGCCCATGAGTTCGCAGGGGGGGCGTTCCTCCTCCTGGAACTGCAGGGAAAGGGGGGCCAGTTCGGTCTCGAAGGTGGAGGCGATGCGTTCCACCCAGCCGGCCACGTCGCGGTCCACATCCTTGCGGCCCAGCATGGGATAGCTGATGGTGATGTCGGGCATGCCCGGGCGGGAGACGCGGCGCAGCTGGCAGTCCGTCACGGAGATGGGGGATGGGGACGGCCTGGAATGCGAGTCGGCCAGCATGGAGCCCTGGCCGTGTGCGGCACTGGCCGGAGAGCACAGCTCCGGCGCCAGCGAAAGGTACGAGAGCAGGGCCGCCAGCGCCAGCAGGCGACCGCTGTGGCAGCAGGCCCCCGACAGGTGGCGGAGATTCCCAAACCTGAACATTTTTCCCCCCGGCAACAAAAAAAGAGATGGCGGCGTGGCGCCGCAAGCTGGTTGTAGAGGGCTCCCGCGGCCCTGTCAAGACTTGCGGGACAAATAACAGACCGGCCTTCCCGGCCTGCACGGGCAGGGGGAAGACCGGTCGTGCGCAGCGTCGCCCGCGCAGGGGCGGAAGGGCCTAATGGTGCGAGATGTCCCGGACCCTGACGTGGAAGCCGTAGCGCAGTTCCGCCACCAGCCGCCAGTGGCGCAGCAGGAGCAAAGCGGCCAGGATGAGATAGGTCCAGGCATAGAAGTCGTGCAGGCGCAGCGGGTCATGGGGCAGGCCCAGCAGGGCTTCCAGCTGCGCGTCATAGAAGGGCGAGAGCAGCTGGGCCAGGAAGAGCACCAGCAGGGCCGCGGCCTCGCGCAGGCCCAGGCGCAGGTCCAGCAGCAGGGCCACGGCGAAGATGGACTGCCCCGCGGTCAGGAAGATCTCCTGGAACTGGTGCGCATCGAGGTTGATGGGCGCGCTGCCGCCGGAAGACACGGCGTAGACGCCGGGGATCATGCCCACCAGCAGGGTCCACTGGTTGAGCTTGGAGGACAGCAGGCTGCCCAGGGCCAGACCGGCATTGCCACGGAAGGCGAACATCAGGGCCACGATGAATTCGGGCGCTTCGGAAGCGATGGGCGCCAGCCACTGCACCAGCAAGAATTCGTTGATGCCCAGCAGCTTGCCGCTGGCCACCAGACTTTCGCTGAAGGGCTCGGCATTGAACAGGATCACCAGGGCCGCGAAGAGGAACAGGCCGGCCACGGAACGCATGCGGGCCGGGCGCGAGAGCCGCGCCAGGGCGGCCGCCGGGCCTTCGGGCTCTTCCTCCTCGCAGGGACGGCGGGCGATGATGCACATGTACGCCACATAGATGCCCAGAAAGATTACGCCGTCCAGCAGGGTCAGGGAGCCCTTGAGCGGGATCAGCAGGGCATAGAGCGTCGCCAGGCCGAGAAAGAGGACATCGGTGCGCTTTTCCTCGTGCAGGGCCACATAGTCGTGGAAGCGTCCGGCGAAGATCAACACGATGGCCGTCCAGCCCACGCCGATGAGCAGCCGGTTGGCGCCGGTCATGTTGGCGATGGCATAGTGGGAGTAGGCGCTTTCGGGGTGCTGGCCCGCCATCCAGGTGAAATACATGTCCACGGCGTATTCGGGCAGCACGGCGATGAAGGCCACCACGGCCACGGCCACGGCCTGGGGGATGTCGAGCTGGGCCACTTCACAGGCCCAGGTCAGCAGGAAGGATGCCCCCAGGATGGCCAGACCGGCCAGCACGGCCACCAGCATGGGCGAGACATCCGCCGGGGCCAGACGCAGGGCAAGGCCCGGCAGGGTCATGAGGACGGCCAGAAGATAGGGACGCAGATCGCGCAACGACATGTGGCTCTCCTTGGCAGGGATGCGAGGTTTGACAAATAAAAAAAGACCCCGGCTGCATGCAGTCATGCGGCCAAGGTCTCACTTGTCGGCAGGGCCAACGGCAGCACCAGACGTAACGTCAGGCTGTTGATGCTGCCCGGGTCTCAGGGACCCAGTTACTCCCCTCAGGTGCCAATCAAAATAGCCGCTCCGCAGGGGCCTGTCAAGCCTGACCGGCCCCGCGCGACGGCGCAGCCTTTTTGACGCCGCCGAGGGCCTCGCGCCCATGCTGACCGCCCCGCGCGACGGCGCAGGCCCCGGGCCGGCTGCCGGCGGGAAAGGACACAGCCTGCGGTCCGGGGGAGACCGGAAATGCCTCCGGCCTGCGCCGGAAAGGGACGGGGGACGTCCGCGCCGGGGACGGCCCTGCGCAGACAGCGGGACGGCAGCTTCCGCCCGGTCACGGGGAACCGGACAGGCCAAGGCGGCATGAGAGGATCAGGCCCCTGTCCGGGACAGCGGGAGGCCCGCCCTGCCCGATTGCAGCCCGGGGGGCTCTCTGCTATGAGTAAGCCCATGAACATCATCTGCCCCCAATGCGGTTTCAGCCGCCCCTTCCCTCCCGACCGCGCCCCGGCGCATTCGGTGATCGCCACCTGCCCCCAGTGTTCCTGCCGCTTCCGCTTCCATCCCCAGGACGGGAGCAGCGAGCTGCTGGATCCTGTCCGCCCCCAGGCCGCTCCCGCGTCCACGGACCTGCCCCCCGGCGCCGTCATCCCCGGCGGGGAGGACGAGGAACGCGGCGCGCCCTGCCGCCGCGAGTCCTGCCGTGACGAGCCCCGCGAGGAGCTGCCGCCCTTCCGGCCCCGCGACAGCCGGGACACGGATGAGCAGGACGAGGGCCCCGGACCGGACCGGGAAGAAGACGACCTCGCGGACGAGGCGCAGGAAGACGGGGACCGTCCCGGCCTGCCGTCGGGCAATCCCTGGGAGATGGCCCCCGCGCCCTCGGGCTGGCTGGTGGCCTTTTACCGCACGAGCATGCGCATCATGTTCGGCGCGCCGGCCTTCTTCACCTGCCTGCGGCCGCACCGCCGCTCGCTGCGCGCCCTGGGCTTCTACCTGATCGTCAGCATCGTCTTTTCCGCGGTGCAGCTGCTCTGGCTGCGCGGCATGACCAACGTGCTGGTGGAGGGCGGCCTGGACCCGCAGATGCAGCAGATGCTGCTCAACAACCCGCTCATCAACGAGAGCATGTTCCTGTTCATGCTCAAGCAGGTGGCCTTCGTGACCCTGCAGCTCTACGCCCAGAGCGCCCTGCTCTACCTCATGTTCCGGCTCATCTTGCGCGACAAGCCGGAATTCGACCTCATCTTCCAGGTCAGCGCCTATGGTTCGGCGCCCATCCTGCTCTGCGTCATCCCGGTGCTGGGCTCGCTCACCGGCATCGTCTGGAGCCTGGCCTGCAGCCTCATCGGCTACAAGACCGTGCTGCGCCTCGACTGGGGCCAGACCCTGCTGGGCTATGCGCCGGTCTTCCTGCTGGAGTTCTTCCTGCTCCTGCAGATGATACGATGACCAGGGCCGCAAGTGTCCGTCCGGGGCCCGCTGCCGCTGCCGGCGCGGGTCCCTTCCCCCCTGCTCCAGACCGCCCTGTCCAGCCATGAACGAGACCCCTTCCCCGTCCGCCCGGGACGCCGTCACGCCGCCGGAAAAACACGACTTCGACAGCACCCGCCTACTGCTGCCCGGCGCCCTCGCCCTCGCCCTCTGCCTGCTGCTCTGCATCTGGCTGTGCATCGACATCTTCAGCTGGCCGCTGGAGGCGCGCCAGCGCATCCTCATGTGCCTGCTGCTGTTCTGCCTGCTCCTGCTGCTGGGCCTGGCGGGCTGCCTGTGGCGCGGCGTCTACCTGCCCCTGCTCGGGGCCCTGCGCGAACTGGGCCCCGACGCCGACGGCCGCATGCCGCAGGGCTCGCCCGTGCCCGCCATCACCAGCCGCATCCGCCGCATGCACGAGAACATGCAGCGCACCCGCCTGGCCCTGGAGGAAAGCCACGAGAACCTGCGCCAGAACCTGCGCCAGACGGAAAAGATGGCCCTGGTGGGCAAACTGGCCGCGGGCGTGGCCCACTCCATCCGCAACCCGCTGACCGGCCTCAAGCTGCGCCTGTTCTCCTTCACGCGCGGCATGGCCCTTTCCCCGGCCCAGCAGGAGGACGTGCAGGCCATGGACGAGGCCGTGCGGCATATGGAAGCCATCACCAGCAATTTTCTGGAATTTTCCCGCCGCCCCCATCTGAGCAAGGAACCGCTGGACATGAGCGAGGTGCTGGACCGCACCCTGATCCTGCTGCAGCCGCGCATGGAAGCCTACAAGGTGACCCTGCGCCGCACGCGCCACGCGCCCCTGCCGCGCGTGGACGGCGATGCCGAGCAGCTGCGCGAGGCCCTGGCCAACCTCATCATCAATGCCTGCGAGGCGGCCGGCACCGACGGCGAGGTCCGCATCAGCGAGGAACGCGGCCGCCTGGCCCCGCTGGGCCCGGTGGTGGTCATCCGCATCGAGGACAGCGGCCCCGGCGTGCCCGAAGAACTGCGCGAGGTCATCTTCCAGCCCTTCATGAGCACCAAGGTGGAAGGCACGGGCCTGGGCCTGCCCATCGCGCGCCGCATTTTCGAGGAACACGGCGGCTGGCTGCACCTGCACAACGCACCGGGGCACGGGGCCAGCTTCGTCATGGTGCTGCCTGTCCGCAAGGGGGACGACGTATGGCTGAGATCCTCATAGTCGACGACGACCACCATTTGCGCCAGGGCTTCCAGCGCCTGCTGGACGCCGAAGGCTATGCCACGCGCACGGCCGCCTCGGCGGAAGAGGCCCTGCACCTCATGCGGGAGCGGATGCCGGATTGCGTGGTCATGGACGTGCGCATGCCCGGCATGGACGGCCTGGAGGCCCTCAAGCGCATGCGGGCCCTGGACGGCTGCCCGCCCGTGCTCATCATGACGGCCTATTCCACCACCGAGACCGCCATCGAGGCCACCCGCCTGGGCGCGTTCGACTACATGCTCAAGCCCTTCGACATCCCGCAGGTGCTGGAACTGCTGCAGCGGGCCCTGGCCGCGGGCGAGAGCCAGCGCCGCCACGAGGCCAGGCCCGAAGCCGACGAGCCCGGCGACGAGGACGACCTGCGCCTGGTGGGCCATACCCAGCCCATGCAGGAGCTGTACAAGGCCATCGGCCGCGTGGCCCCCACCGACGCCCTGGTGCTGATCCGGGGCGAATCCGGCACGGGCAAGGAGCTGGTGGCCAATGCCATCTGGCGCTACAGCCCGCGCTCGCGGCGCCCCTTCTCGGTCATCAACTGCGTGGCCATCCCCGACACCCTGCTGGAAAGCGAGCTCTTCGGTTACGAGCGCGGCGCCTTCACCGGCGCGCAGCACCGGCGCATCGGCCGCATCGAACAGGCCGCCGGCGGGACCATCTTCCTGGACGAGATCGGCGACATGCCCCTGAGCATCCAGGCCAAGCTGCTGCGCCTGCTGCAGGAAAAACAGATCCAGCGCCTGGGCGGCCGCGACTCCATCGACGTGGACGTGCGCATCATCGCCGCCACCAATGCCGATCTGGAACAGGCCGTGGCGGACGGGCGCTTCCGCGAGGACCTCTACTACCGGCTCAAGGTGGTGACCCTCTGGACGCCGCCCCTGCGCGAGCGCCGCGAGGACATCCCCGCCCTGGCGGCCTTCCTGCTGCACCGCCAGGCGGTCGAACTGCACCGCCCCGATCCGGGACTGGAAGAAAGCGCCCTCTGCTATCTGGCCGGGCTGGCCTGGCCCGGCAATGTGCGCGAACTGTCCAATGCCCTGCAGAAAGCCCTGGTCTTCAACAACGGTGCGCCCCTGAGCATCCGTGACCTGCAGCAGGTGCTGGACGCTCCGGCGGTACGGCAGCACGGCCCCCTGGCCGCCGAGACGGCCCCCTCCGGCCCCGGGGCGCATCCCCCGGCCGCCGCCCCCAACGGGAACGCGGGCGCGGAACCTCCGCAGCCCGGGCCCGAAACGCCCCCCGCCGCCGGCGATCCCGTCGCGACCCACGGCGAGGAACGGCGCAGCCTGGCCGGCATCGTCGCGGACTGCCTCCGCTCCGGGGACGCCTCGCCCTTCGAGACCTGCATGGACATCATGGGCCGCGCCGTGGTGCGCGAGGCACTGCGCCAGTGCCACGGCAACCGCTCGCAGGCGGCCCGGCTGCTGGGCCTCTCCCGTCCCACCCTGCTGGCGCGCATGGAAAAATACGGCCTGAAGATCGAGACCCGCATCAGCGACGAGTGAGACGGCCCGGGACACGGGGCACGGGACAGCGGCCGCTCCGGCGCCTTCCGGGCCCGCCGGGCAGCCGCATGGTCTGCAGGCAACGGAGCTGACGCCAGAGGCCCGGCCCGCGCACGGCTTGCCTGCGTCGTGCCTTCCCCCCGGCGACGCACGCAAGGCAGCGCACCCGCGACGCGGGTGTTTTTTGTCTCGCACCCCGGCGCCCGACCGGCCAAAGCCCATAAAAAAAAGGCGCCGCCCCGAAAGGCAGCGCCCCAAAGATCCTTGTGCGCGGAACTTACTTGTTCAGGCAGCAGGCGTCGTCCACCTTGAAGAAGGCGGCAGCCTTGGCACCGCACACGGGGCAGGTGTCACAGGGGCCTTCGTGGGTGTAGCCACAGACCTTGCAGACATAGAAGTCCACGTTGTCGAACGCGTGGTTGTCGGCAGCGGCCTTCTTGTACAGGTTGGCGTGCACTTCTTCCACCTTGTTCACCATGTCCATGTACTTGGCCACGGCGGTCTGGCCTTCGGCTTCGGCGTCCTTGATCATTTCGGGATACATCTTGGTGAATTCGTAGGTCTCGCCGCCGATGGCGTCCTGCAGGTTGGCGGCGGTGTCGCCGATCTTGCCGGCATTCTTGAGGTGGGTGTGGGCGTGGATGGTCTCGGCGGCGGCAGCGGCGCGGAACACCTTGGCCACACCGGACAGGCCTTCCTTGTCGGCGGCCTGGGCGTAGGCGAGATACTTGCGGTTGGCCTGGGATTCACCGGCGAAAGCGGCCATCAGGTTTTCGAGAGTTTTGCTCATGGTGGTTCTCCTTGGGGGGTGTATGTTCAAAAAATCTTGTCTCAATCAGTAACGATTCCTGTTTACAGAAAAGAGCTGCCCTTGTAAAGCACTTTTTTGCCTTTTTCCGCAGATCGTCTTCCCCTAAATAAGACCGTCCCCGCCGGCGTCAATGGTCCGCGATGATTTTCCGCCTGTTCTGCCGCGCCGGACGCGGACGACGCCCCGGCCTCCCGTCCGCGACGCTTGCGGCCTTGTCCAAGGCAGGCTAAAAAAATAGCATGACAGCGACGCAATCCCCCCCATCCGCCCTTTCGGCCCAGGACATCATCCGTCATTACGGCCTGACCCCTCATGTGGAGGGCGGCCATTACCGGCGCATCTGGTGCAGCCAGCAGGACCTGCAGCCCGACAGCCTGCCCTGCGGCATCTACGGCAGCCGCCCCTGCAGCACGAGCATCCTCTACTTGCTGCAGGCCGGCGAACGCTCCCGGCTGCACCGCATCCGCCAGGACGAACTCTGGCATTTCCATCTGGGGGGCCCCCTGCGCCTCTACTGCCTGACGCCCGACGGGCAGGAGCTGGATCGCGTGCTGGGCACGGACATCCTCGCCGGGCAGCATCTGCTGCTGGCCATGCCCGGCGGCTGCTGGTTCGGCGCCGAACCCTGTCCGGGGACGGATTTTTCCCTGGTCTCCTGTACCGTGGCGCCGGGCTTCACCTTCCATGATTTCGAGCTGGCCCGGGCCGGCTGTCTGGTGCGCCGCTATCCCGCAGCGCGGGAACGGATCGAGCATTTCTGCCAGCCCGCCGCAGGGGCCGCCGCCGAAGGGGGCAGCCCCGCATGAGCCGCTTCGCCATCCCGGCCGCCACGGCCGAGGCCCCCTTCCAGAGCGAGCTCGTCATCCGGCGCAGCCGCTTCCTGACCCATTGCGCCCATACGCCCGGCATGGAGGCGGCCCGCGCCTTCGTGGAACGGATCCGCACCCGTCATGCCGATGCCACCCACAACTGCTGGGCCTTTGTGGCCGGAGCCCCCGGGCACAGCGGCCAGGTGGGCTTTTCCGACGACGGCGAACCGCACGGCACGGCCGGACGCCCCATGCTGCAGGTGCTGCTGCACTGCGGCGTGGGCGAGATCGCCATGGTGGTCACGCGCTGGTTCGGCGGCGTCAAGCTGGGCACCGGCGGTCTGGTGCGGGCCTATCAGGATTCGGTGCGCGAGAATCTGGCCGCCCTGCCGCTGACGGAAAAAGTGCCCACCCTGGAACTGGACGTGCAGCTGGATTACGCCCATCTGGACCGCCTGCACCGCCTGCTGCCCGCTTTCGAGGCCCGGGTCTGCGCCGAGGCCTACGATCAGGCCGCGCGGGTGCGCATCCGCCTGCCCGAGGCCCTGCGCGGCCCCTTCGAGGAGGCCCTGGCCGGTCGCACCGACGGCCGCGCGCGCTGCACGCCGGTGGAAAAGGCCTGACACGGCCCGGACAGGTACGGACAGCCCCGGACGACACGGACGACACGCGGACGAGGAGCCCCGGGCCGGATGCCCATGAGCCCCACGGGGAACGGGCACGGCCCCGCGGCCACCGGCTGCCGTGCGCTCGCCGTCCGCTCACCATCTGGCCGCGCCCGCGCGGCAGGGATCCCCTTCATCGCCCCTTGCCACCGCTCTTTCCCCGTTCTGCGCGCTTTTTCAACGACGACGCCCCGCCTGCCACACGCAGACGGGGCGTCCGTTCAGCTCTGTCATCACTGATCGCGTTGCACCTACTCGATCACCTTCACCGGCACGTCGGGCGCCAGGCGGACCAGGCCGTCGATGATGACCCGCTCCCCGCCCTTGAGTTCGCCGCCCACCACGCTGGTGTCCCCGGCTTCAAAGAGGATGTCCACCTTGCGGTACGAGGCCTTGCCGTCGGTACCGGCCACATAGATGTAATTCTCCTCGCGGCCGCTCTGCACCGCGCGGCTGGGGATGGCCAGCGCCTGCCGGGCCACGCCCAGGGGCAGCTCCACGGTCACGAACTGGCCGGGCCAGAGGCGGCGGTCCTCATTGGTGAAGGTGGCCCGCAGCTGGATGGTGCCGGTGGTGGTGTCCACGCTGTTCTCCACCAGGGTCAGCAGGCCCTTTTCGGCCTGCCCGCCCACCGGGGTCACGTCCACTTCCACCGGGCCGGCGTGCATGCGTTCGAGGATCAGGGAAAGGTGCCGTTCCGGCACCGAAAACGTCACATAGATGGGCGAAAGGGTCACGATGCTGACGATGGGCGTGGTGTCCGAACTGCGCACCATATTGCCCTTGTCCACCTTGAGCCCGCCCACGCGGCCGCTGATGGGCGCGCGCAGGGTGCAGTAGGAAAGGTCCAGGGCGGCGCTTTCCACGGCGGCCTTATCGGCCTGCACCGTGGCGCGCAGGGCCGCGGCCTCGGTGGCGGTCTGTTCGTAGGCCTCGCGGCTCACATAGCCGTTGCCCACCAGCTTGCCGTACCGGCCCTTGTCGTTGGTGGCCTTTTGCAGCTGGGCTTCGGACTTGGCCAGCTGGCCCTGCTTTTCGCGCAAGATGGCCTCGAAGGGACGCGTGTCGATGGTCAGCAGCACATCGCCTTCGTCCACATGCTGGCCTTCCGTGAAATGGACCTTTTCGATCTCGCCGGTCACGCGCGGGGTCAGCCCCACGCTGGCGGAAGCCTTGACATTGCCCACGGCCCCGAGCACGCGCGGCACGTCCTGCGGCTGCACCGTCATCACATGCACGGGGGCGGCCTGTTTGCCGCCCTGCCCGTCCTTGTCGCCGGAACAGGAGGCCAGCACGGGGACGATCAGGAGCAGGAAGATGGCAAGATGTTTCATGACAGCCCTCACGATATTCTGGATGATGCCTCAAAAATGTTGCACGCCAGACACATCGCGTCAAGAAAACAAATGGACGGCCCCCGCGCCATCGGCAGGCCGCGCCACCCCCGGCAGGAGGGCAGGACAATTGACTTTACCCCCTGCGCAGGCATAATAATCCCGCGGCAGGCGAGGCCGCAGGACGCATCCGAAAATTCCCATGCTGGAGGCACAAGAATTGGCAAAAAACCGCGCATTGCAGCAGTGGCGGGTGGAAGATTCCATCGAGCTTTACGGTATCCGCAACTGGGGAGCCGGCTTCTTCAATATTTCCGAGGCGGGGGACGTGGTCGTCTGCCCGCAGGGCCCCAAGGGGCCGCAGGTCTCCATCCCGGAGATCATCTCCGGCCTGCGTGAGCGCGGTTATGACATGCCGGTGCTGCTGCGTGTGGAAAACATCCTCGACTCCCGTATCGCCAGCCTGCACGAGTCCTTCCGCAAGGCCATCAAGAACCTGAACTACAAGGGCGAATATCGCGGGGTCTTCCCCATCAAGGTCAACCAGCAGCAGCAGGTGGTGGAAAAGATCGCCCAGTTCGGCGCCCGCTACCATCACGGGCTGGAGGTGGGCTCCAAGGCGGAACTCATCGCCGCCGTCTCCCTGATGCGCGACACCGAGGCCTGCATCATCTGCAACGGCTACAAGGACGAGGAATTCATCGACCTGGGCCTGCAGGCCCAGCGCCTGGGCCTCAACCTCTTCTTCGTGCTGGAGATGCCCAGCGAACTGGACGTGCTGCTGGCCCGCAGCCGCGAGCTGGGCATCCGGCCCAACATCGGCGTGCGCGCCAAGCTGGCGGTCAAGGCCAGCGGCCACTGGACCGACTCCGGCGGCGAGCGCTCCACCTTCGGCCTTTCCCCGGCCCAGATCGTGGACGTGGTGGACAAGCTCAAGGCCTGCGACATGCTGGACTGCTTCCGCCTGCTGCATTACCACCTGGGTTCGCAGGTCTCCAATATCCGCGACATCCGCACCGGCGTCATGGAAGGCGCGCGCCTCTATGTGGGCCTGGTGCAGGAGGGCGCGCCCATGGGCTACCTCGACCTGGGCGGCGGCCTGGCCGTGGACTATGACGGCTCGCACACCAACTACATCTCGTCGCGCAACTACAATCTGGACGAGTACAGCGCCGACATCGTGGAAGCCATCATGAGCATCCTCGACGAGCAGCAGGTGGCGCATCCGCACATCATCACCGAATCGGGCCGCGCCACGGTGGCCTATTATTCCGTGCTGCTGTTCAACGTGCTGGACGTGAGCGCCGTGGAAGAGGCCCAGCTGCCCGCCGAACTGCCCGAAGACACGCCCGAGCCCGTGCTCAACATGCGCGAGGTCTACGGCAACATCAGCCTGCGCAACCTGCAGGAATGCTACAACGACGCCATCTATTACCGCGACGAGATGCGCAAGCTCTTTTCCACGGGCCGCGTGAACCTGCGCCAGCGCACGCTTTCCGAGCGCTTCTTCTGGGCCATCATCATGCGCATCGCCCAGGAGAAGGTGAAGCTCAAGACCGTGCCCCGCGACCTGCGGGACATCGACGTCAGCCTGGCCGACATCTATTACGGCAACTTCAGCGTCTTCCAGTCCCTGCCCGACAGCTGGGCCATCGACCAGCTCTTCCCGGTGATGCCGGTGCACCGCCTCAATGAATTCCCCTCGCGCCAGGGCATCATCTCGGACATCACCTGCGATTCCGACGGCCGCATCGACCACTTCATCGACCCCCAGGGCCTCAAGTCCACCCTGGACCTGCACCCCCTGCAGGACGGCGAGGAATACTATCTGGGTGTGTTCCTGGTGGGCGCCTATCAGGAGACCCTGGGCGACCTGCACAACCTCATGGGCGACACCAACGTGGTCTCCATCCGCGTCGATGCCGACGGCGGTTACGAATATGTGCGCGAGATACGCGGCGACTCCGTGGCCGACATCCTGAGCTATGTGGAATACGATCCGCGCCGCATCCTGGACGACCTGCGCTCCACGGCCGAACGCGCCGTGCGGGCCGGCCGCCTGACGCCCAGCGACCGCTTCGCCATGCTGCAGGCATTTGAAGACGGCCTGCGCGGCTATACCTATTTCGAACGCTAGGAAGGAGGGTGGCAGGGGAGAAGGACCGCTTGCTGGCGCCCGCAGGTCCCTTCGCCCCGCCCCATCTCCAAAAACACCTGCTTCCGGGGATGGGCGGAGCGCCGCACGCACGCCCCTGGTCGTCACCTCCTCCGGCGCCATGAAAAAGCCAGGCGGCTCTTCCTGCCTTCCGTCCTGTCTGGACACAAGGCGCACAGGGATGACCGCCCTTCCACTGCTGGAACATCGAACGCCCGGCCTCTCCTGCCGGGCGTCTTCGCTTTCAGGGCCCCGTCACAGGCCGGGCTGCCGTCGGGGACCGCCGGCAAGGACGACCGGAGGGCGGCGCCCCGCCGCCTGCACGGAACCACCCGCCGCCCAAACAGGCCGCCGTCCGGGGCCCCGTATGCTCCCGCCCGCGCGGGACGTCGCAGGCCATGCAGGCATACGGACGCCAGGAAGCGGGAAGCGGCAGCCAGCGCCCGTGCGGGCCATGCGTAACGCACATCTTTCCCGCGACCAGGATGGGAGGCATCCCGCCGTCCGCGCGACGGGATGCCGGACCTGCGGCTCAACCCCTAAGGCCGCGCTTGGAAGCCTTGAGGGGATTGATCTTCTTCTTGACGTCGCCTTCATAGCTGGGGATGCGGTGGGCATTGGCCTCGGCCAGACGGACGGGGTCAAGATCCAGGGCCAGCAGGCGGGCTTTGGTGGTCGCCCTGCTGCCGGAATAACGGTGCGGATCGGCCAGATTCTTGTCCAGATAGCGGGCGCTGGTCAGATACAGGCCACGTTCGTCGATGGCCAGGCAGAGTTCCTGCCCGTTCTCCACCACGGTCTGGATGACCATGCCGGAAGTGGTGCCGAAGCGATTGTCCATACGATCGTCTCCTTGGGGATGTTTGGTCCGATTTTATAGAAAAAGAATTTCATTTTCAATAAAAAACATCCCTGTCCCTGCTGACGGCCCGACCATCCCCTCCTGAGGACCGGCGCGTCCTTCGGCGCCGGCCGGACGCACAAAAGGAAACGACGCAGGCAAGGTGAGGCAGATAGGTCTCCCAGCGCAGATGGCGGCAGCCCGCACCGCCGCTGCCGGGCCCCGGATCTTGCCCCTGTCTCGCCCGCCCCGTCCTGCTCCCGCCCCTGATCCCGGCCCCGTCCGCACCGGGCAGGACCACGGGGGATGGCTGGCGCGCTCCGGTGCGCCTCCCCGTACCAGCGGCGGCCGGCAGGCTTGGCTACCGTGTCACGGGAGCGCATGGCGGGATAGCGCCTTTGGGGAGGAAGGGACATCCGGGGAAGCACGCTCCCTCCGGCGCGGAGAAGGGGCCAGGGCGCAGGCCTGGCAGCCCGGACCATCGGCAGGCTCCTGCGGCGGGGGAAGGCCTGCCCGGCGGCCCGGCTCCCTCCCGGTCAGGCATAGAGATGGCAACGTACCCGCCAGCCCGGCTCCAGCTCCTGCCAGAGCGGGTCTTCCCGGCGGCAGCGTTCCGTGGCCTGCGGACAGCGGGGATGGAAGCGGCAGCCCGACGGCGGATCCAGCGGGCTCGGCAGCTCGCCCCTGATGGTCTGCAGGGGAGCACGCCCGCCGCCCTGTCCGCCGCGCAGGGCTTCGAAGGAAGGCACCGAGGCCAGCAGGGCCCGGGTATAGGGATGGGCCGGTTCGCGCAGCAGGCGTTCGCGCGGGCCCTCCTCCACCAGCCTGCCCAGATACATAACCATGATGCGCGGGCACATGAAGCCCACCACGGCCAGATCATGGGAGATGAACAGGTAGGCGGGGCCGAAGTCCTCCTGCATCTGCCGCAGCAGGTTGAGGATCTGGGCCTGCACCGAGGCATCCAGGGCCGAGACCGGCTCGTCGCAGACGATGACGTCGGGACGGGTCATGAGCGCCCGGGCCACGGCGATGCGCTGGCGCTGCCCGCCGGAGAACTCGTGTGGATAACGCTTTTCCAGACCGGCCAGGCCCACGGTGGCGAACATCTCGCGCACCCGCTCCCGCCGTTCTTTCCGCAGCAGTTCCCGGCCGGGGATCAGGCTCTCTTCCACCGAGCTCCCCACGGTGCAGCGCGGGTCCAGGGAGGAAAAAGGATCCTGGAAGACCATCTGGATGCGTCCGGCGGCCCGGCTGTCCGCTCCGGCCGGGGGCAGGGGCTCCCCCCGGAACAGGATGCTGCCGCCGGTGGGGCGCTGCAGGCCGCAGGCCAGACGCCCCAGCGTGGACTTGCCGCAGCCGGATTCGCCCACCAGCCCGAGGCTCTGGCCCGGCCGCAGGCTGAAGCTCACACCGTCCACGGCCCGCAGCCGGCGCACTTCGCCCAGCAGGCTCTGCCGCACCGGGAAATGGCAGCACACGTCCTCCAGCCGGAGCAGGGATTGTCCGCTTTCCATCACAGGCCTTCGTCCACCTTCGCCTCGGCAAAGGTGGCCATTTCATTGAATATGTTTACAGCGCAACGCAGCAGGTGATAGGCCACGGCACCGCCGGTGCCCTCGCCCAGACGCATGCCCAGATGCAGCAGGGGCGTGCCGCTGTCCAGGGCCCCCAGGGCGGGCACATGGCCGGGCTCGGCCGAGGCATGGGACAGGATGGCGTACTGGGCCACCAGCGGGCAGATGCGTACCGCCGCGGCATAGGCGGCGCTGCAGATGAAGCCGTCCACCAGCACGGGCAGACCACGGGATGCGGCCCCCAGCATGATGCCGGCCATGATCGTCAGCTCGAAGCCGCCCAGCGCGGCCAGGATGTCCACGGCGTCGCCCCTGAGGGCCGCGGCGTTGACTTCCAGCGCCCGGCGCACCACGGCCGCCTTGTGGCGCACCCGTTCGGGGTCCGAGCCCGCGCCCGGGCCCGTGGCCTCGTCGGGATCGAAACCGAAGAGCGCGCAGTTGATGGCCGTGGCCGGTGTGGAATTGCCGATGCCCATCTCTCCGGTGCCGAAACAGCGGTAGCCCTTGTCCGCGAACTCCTCCACCAGCCCGATACCGTGCCGCAGGCCCCGCAGGCTGGTCTCGCGGCTCATGGCCGGGCCCTGGCTGATGTCGGCGGTGCCGTCGCCCAGACGGCGGTCGATGAGCAGCGGGTGGGGCTCGTAGGGCCCGCCGGCGCAACCGGCGTCCACCACGCGCAAGTCCATGCCGCTGCTGCGGCACAGCACATTGACGCCCGCGCCGCCATTGAGGAAATTGAGCGTCATCTGGCGGGTCACGGCCTGCGGCATGGGCGAGACGCCCCGGGCCGCCACCCCGTGATCCCCGGCCACGGTCAGCATCAGGGCCGGGCTCACGTCCAGCGGCGTCACGCCGCCGGCCATGGCGTACAGCCGCCGCGCCAGCTCTTCCAGGCGCCCCAGACTGCCGCGCGGTTTGGTCAGATCGTCCAGATGGGCCTGGGCCCGCTCCAGCAGGGCGCTTTCCACGGGACGGATAAAGAGGCCCGGCAGGGCGGGCACTTCCACAGCCTCACGATGTACAGGAACTTGCTTCATGCCTCCCTGTGTAACGTCTTGTCCGGCCTGCTGCAAGCGCGGCCCTTTCCCGTGCGGACAGGGACAGGCCATTCCCGCCTCCCACAGCGCGTGGGGGCAAGTTTTTCCCCGTGCGCGCTGGAGCCGGTCGCAAGGGCACCTTCCGGCCAAGCTTCCCCCTGCTCTTCCTCCGTGCGCACGGGAGCCGGGCTGTTGCGGGCCGCCTTTACCTGCGGGGGCGCCTGTATTACAAGGGGCGGGTCCCGGGAGCCGCAGCAGCGCGCCGGGCCTTCCCGGCCCACAGGCCACCTGACCGGACGGGCCGCCGGACGCACTGCCCACCGGATCGCTGCGGGCCATTGACCGCCCGGCCGGCCGTCCCCTGCGCCGCGGGCATCCGGCAACAGCCGCCCCGGCGCTCCGTGGCGGACGCCCGGTCCATGCCGGTCAGGCCGCAGCAGCACGCCGCCGGGATACCGTCCCCGCCTCCCCCGCGGGCAACGCCTGTCCGCCGCTCCCGCCTTGCCAACCCGTAACACTCACGGAGTGACCATGCATCCGTTCTTCCCCCTGCTTTCCCGCCTGCGCCGCCCTGCCGCGGCCCTCGCGCCCCTCGCCGTCCTGACCTGTCTGGCCTGTCTGGCCCTGCCCGGCATGGTCCCGGCGGCCGCGCCGGATCCCAGCCCGCGCATGACCCCGGTGGTGCGCGCCGTGCAGGCCACGGCCCCCGCGGTGGTCAACATCACCAGCACCCATGTGATGGAGCGCCAGCGCATCTCGCCCATAGAGCAGTTCTTCGGCTTCGGCCCTGGCTTCGACCAGCCCCGCCGGCAAAAGCGCGTGAGCCTCGGTTCCGGCGTCATCGTGGACGGCAAACGCGGCCTGGTGCTGACCAACGCCCATGTCATCGCCGGCGGCGACGAAGTCATGGTGAACCTGCAGGACGGCCGCCAGTTCCCCGCCGTGGTCAAGGGCGCGGAACCGGATTTCGACCTGGCCGTGCTGGAGATCCAGGGCGCGCACGACCTGCCCGCCGTGCCGCTGGGCGATTCCGCCGACCTCATGCCCGGCGAGACCGTCATCGCCATCGGCAATCCCTTCGGCTTCAACCATACCGTCACCACCGGCGTCGTCTCGGCCCTGGGCCGCACCATCCGCAGCGAGAGCGGCGTGTTCACCGATCTGGTCCAGACCGACGCCGCCATCAATCCCGGCAACAGCGGCGGCCCCCTGCTCGATCTCGAGGGCCGTCTGGTGGGCATCAACACCGCCGTCCATGCCCGCGGCGAAGGCATCGGCTTCGCCATCCCGGTCAACAAGGCCCGGCGCGTCATGGACGACCTCATGGGCCAGGGCCGGGTGGCCCCCCTGTGGCTGGGCCTGACCGCCGACGATGTGGACCAGCGCATGGCCATGGCCCTGGGCCTGCGCGAAGCGCGCGGCATCATCGTCACCAGCCTCTACCGCGACAGCCCGGCGCTCAAGGCCGGCATCGAGCCCGGCGACATCATCGAGAGCATCAACGATTCCCCGGTGCGCGACCGCCGCGACTATGTGAACATCCTGCGCAACCAGGTGCCCGGCGCCGAGCTGGTCCTGGGCGTGCTGCGCGGGGAGCGCCCGGAAAAGATCCGCGTCAGGCCCGTGCCCTTCGACGACGCCACGGCCCTCGGGATCATGCAGTCGAGCTGGGGCCTGAGCGTGCGCGAGGACGAAGGCCGTGTGCTGGTGCGCGAGACGCGCCGCTCCAGCCCCACGGATTTCCTGCGGCCCGGCGATGTCATCGCGGCCATCGGCGGCATGCGCATCCGCACCACCGCCGACCTGCTCAACGCCTTCCGCCGGGAACGTCTGGCCCGTCAGGTGCTGATGCAGGTCATCCGCGACGGACGTCCGTACTACGCGCGCATGCTGCTGCAATAATGAATCATCTATACTAAGAGCAAAAATTTATTTGGTATGCAGGGAGAACGAGTTTATAATAATTTAAACTGATTATTTTCACTTCCAAACGACATACCAACACTGGGTGTTAAATCTAATGCTGCACCAAACTTAGAAAAAATATATATAAACTTTTTTACATTTTTACCCCAATATACAATTGCACAGGACATAGGAGCCCCTTTATCATCACATTGACCATTAATCCAAAATTTTAGTCGTGTATCATATAGAAAACAAATTCCACTTGCCTTTCCAAAAATGTACTCTTTCCAATGTCGCGTATTTGTTGCTACAGGTATAAGTGCAATAACTTCTGCATGATATCGTCTATTTGCCTCCTCACATTTAGCAATCCAATTCTTAATAGTCGTACCCCGTTCTTTGTCAGCACCATATGGTGGATTAACAAAAATTGTTTTAAATTTCCATTCCTTTTGCAAACCATCTTCTGGAAGTATATAGCGGACCTTTGAATTAACTAAAGAGTATTTATTAGAACAAGGATCAAGATCAATGCCTGCACTAAAAAATTTTTCTAGTGCCTCAACATATTTAGGGGGAGTACACCAACTAGTTGATTTTTGATTAATATTTGTCCTACCTGCAGTCATTTTTATTCTCCACCCAATTTATTCAATTGAGCCTTCAATAAGTCCATTGTCCCTGAACAAGGTGATAATACATTAAACCAGCTTAATATAAAAGCTTGATTATCATTAAAATATTTTGTTAGCTCTCTATCTGCCTCACAACTTATTTGAGATTTTGTAAATATATTTATATTTTTCTTACCTGTACTATCATCAATTGAGTATGAATGAGAAAAAGCCTTCTTACATTCAGAATTTTGCAATATAAATCTAATAAATGATGTTAGTCCTTCATCTGACAGAAACAAAAGCCAATCATAAGATTGGCATAACACCTCAAGTTCTTTATTTTTATTATCTGCCGTAAACCAGTTACCGTGATTGCTGACCACACCTACAGTCAATATAAATTTTTTAATATCCTCCGATAGGGCTCCATTAATTATTTTATCTAAAAGTTCATAATAATCTCCACAAACTATATCTCCCTGAGTGTTAAAGAAAACACCTAATTGCTCACCTGTTTCTTTTTTTACTTTTTGCAATGCTGATACAGTTCTAGCAACATACGCACCTTGTTTAGCCTTTTCAATTGTCTGTGGGCCTTTCGAGTCCCCTTCTTTCCCAACTCGCTTACATTCGACCATAGCAAATGGCTGATTGACTAATTTTGAGTAAAAACATATTTTACGCATAGTGTCCACATATGATACATAAAAATAATTATCATCTCGCCCAAGAAGAGCTCCATTCTTAATCACAGAGCTACCTTTGCAATAAACTTTTTTTGAGCTAGCCTTAATAAATCCAGCATTATTTAGACTAAAATTTTTAATAATAGCTGAAGTTGTCAATTTAGATAAATTGGAAATATCTACACTAGCACACCCTTCACTTTTATGAAGTGTAAATTCTACATTATGTGTTAAAGAGGGGACACCATATTCAGGAAGTTGAGTCTCTATTGACATATTTTGGTGAAATCCCCATGATTTTAATAAATAATATGTTATTATTTCAATAAAAGTTCCAAGAGCTCTTCCCGAGGCTTTTTTTGAATCATTTGTTCTATTAAAAAAAGATGAGGCCAAATAATTTTGAATTTCATCTATAGATAAATATGACATACATTCTCCTTATTTTATGACTGATGAACATTTTTTAGTTCAAATCTAAGAAAAAATCAACAAGCTATAAATTCAATCAGAAAAATATGTATTTTATAAAATATAAAAATGCTACCATACCTTCTCTGTCAAGTGAACCAGCAGAAATCTTCCCTTGACAGCCCAAGGGGGGGGACGCTATGCATTCCTTTGGGTGGGAGCGCCTTCCCCCCAAGGACTACAAGAAACGTACGTTTCAACATCTGGAGGACACAATGGGCTACAATGTGAATGTCGATACCGACAAGTGCGTGGGCTGTGGCGAATGCGTGGATGTTTGCCCCGTGGAAGTTTACGAAATCAAAGACGGCAAGTCTGATCCCGTGAACTCCGAAGAGTGCCTGGGCTGCGAATCCTGTGTGGAAGTCTGTGAAACCAGCGCCATCACCGTCGAAGAAGCCTAAGCCCTAAGGGTGCCCAGCACCTGCAAATCAAAGTGCCGCCGGGCGTTTCGTCTGGCGGCACTTTCATAACCAGCGGAACGACCCCAATGATTCCTGATCTTCAGCCCATTTTTGCCGAATACGAAAAGCTGCGCGCCGGTTGCGACGCCATCTTCGAACGTATCCGGCATGACCATGCCCAGTGCGTCACCTGCAAGGAAGGCTGCAGCGACTGCTGCCATGCCCTGTTCGACCTTTCCCTGGTGGAGGCCATGTACATCAACCGGGCCTTCCAGCAGGCGTTTGATTACGGCCCGCAGCGTTCGGCCATCCTGACCCGGGCCGCCGAGACCGACCGCCACCTGACCCGCCTCAAGCGCGAGCTCTTCCGGGAAGAAAAGTCCGGCAAGAGCCCCGAAGCCATCATGGAAGAAGCCGCGCGCCTCAAGTGCCGCTGCCCCCTGCTGGGCGATGACGACCGCTGCCTGCTCTACGAGGCCCGCCCCATCACCTGTCGCCTCTACGGCGTGCCCACGGCCATCGCCGGCCAGGGCCACGTCTGCGGCTTCGCCGCTTTCGAAAAGGGCAAGGCCTATCCCACGGTCTATCTGGACAAGATCCAGAGCCGCCTGGAAGACCTGAGCCGCGAGATCGGCCGCGCCGTCAACAGCCGCTTCCGCGAGCTGCACGAAGTCTATGTGCCGCTTTCCATGGCGCTCATCACCAATTACGACGAGGCTTATCTGGGCATCGGCCCGGCCAGGCCCGAAAAATAGGGGGCGCACCATGCCTTCCGAACTCAGTTCCATTCCCGCCACCCTGTTCCGCGACGGCACGCCCCAAAAGCTCAACGCCGAACAGGAACAGCTCAAGCGCGAGATCTACGAGCGCATGAACCCGCGCCGCCGCAAATTCGTGGACCGCATCGGCTATGACAACTGGGACCCCTTCCAGAAGCCCAACGACCCGCTGGACGTGCGCATGGACGTGACCAAACGCACCACCCAGCAGCTGGTGCGCGAGTTCCTCCAGCTCAAGGCCGCCAGGAACGAACAGTACAGCAACGACTACGGCCGCGGCGTGCTGGAATGCGCTCTGGGCATTGTGAACCGTGACGAAAAATACCAGGGCATCACCGATTTCTGCCTCTGGTACCATGATCTGCTGAAAAAAGAGGGCCATATCCTATGAAACAGCGTTACGATGATATCGACGAATATATTGCCGACCTCAAAATGGAGATCGCGGCCAACGAGCAGTGCGCCAACCACCACTACAATCTCGGTCTGGCCCTGCTGAGCAAGCGCGATTTCGTGGGCGCCGAAGAAGCCCTGCTCAACGCCGTGCGCAACTCGCCCCATCTGGCCGAAGCCTATGTGCAGCTCGGCGGCATCTGTCTGGAACGCGGCGACCTGGAAGGCTGCCTGCGCTACAACGAGGAAGCCGCCCAGTGCCGCGCCAAGTTCCCCGTGCCGTGGAGCAACATCGCCTTCGTGCACCTGCAGCGCGGCGAACCGGACAAGGCCGTCACGGCCCTGAAAAAAGCCCTGAAATGGGACCCCGACTTCATCCAGGCCAAGAACGCCCTGACCACCGCCTACTACATGCAGGGCGATTTCGACGCCTGCGAGAAACTCTGCAAGGAGATCCTGGAAAAGGAACCCTCCTTCGCCCCCGCCTGGAACAACATGGCCCTCGCCCAGTTCGACCTGGGCAAGTACGCCGAAGCCCGCCAGTCCGCCAGCAAGGCCGCCGAACTGGGCTTCGACGTGCCCGAGGGCTTCCTGGAAGAACTCAAGGCCAAGGGCGTCTAGCACGCCACGCGTCCGCGCTGCCGTTCGGGGCAGTGTTTTTTTGATGAGGGGGAGAGGAGACCTTTTTGCAAAAAGGTCTCCTCTCCCCCTCATGCTCTCCCACGCATCCCAAAAACCTTTCTTTCGGTCCGGCCGGGCAGTCCCCGCCTTCGGGCAACGGGCAGACCATCCTGCCGTGAACGGGTACCCTGGCCGCCCTGCGGCCGTCAGCACGATCCCTGTCCTCTGGGGCGGCCCTTGCAGGACCGCTCTGGACAGGCGCCCCGTGACGACACCGCCCTTGCCCGTCGCAGGGCACAAAAAAAGGGCGGCCGGCTGCCCTTTCCTGCGCCATGGCTCCCCCACACGGCAGGGAGGCAGCAGCAGGCCATCCTCCCCGGCCGCGCCGCCCAATCACACGGCCCTACCCAACGCGCTTGGGGAAGGACAGGAGGCCCGGCGGAAGCCCCCCCTTGCGTCGCAGGCTGCGCCCGTGGCTCCCCCCGCCGCAACGGGCACGGCCCGCGGCCGCCATCCGGCCGCTGCTCGCGCCAGAGGGCGTTCCCATCCCCGCACCCCCCCTTTCCCCAGCGCGCTTTTTCAGATGGGCACGGGAGCATGCGGCAAGCATCCTTCGCCGGGCATGCGCAGCCGATATGTCATCGTTGTTGGAAATAAATTGTAAAAGTTGTGTCAACACGCCCTAGCGCGGGAAGGTGTCCCCTTCCCCCTGATCATCTTCCGGCTCCGGCACGTCGGGCAGGCTGTTCTTTTCCAGCTGCCAGCGGCTCAGGCCGTTGAGGATGCAGCGGCGGGAGTCCTTCGCCACGCCGTAGAGGGCCTTGAGGGTCTCGTCCATGTCGCTGCGGGCGGTATTGCCGGCCGAGGGGCAGGCATTGGCCCACAGGGGCAGCTCCCACTGTTTGGCGGCCTTGATGATGTATTTCTTCTCCACCAGCAGCAGCGGTCGGATCAGATGCAGCTTGCCGCCGAAGAAGGGCTCGTTCATGCTCATGCCGTCCACGCGGCCATTACGGCAGAGGTTCATGAAAAAGGTGGCGACCAGATCCTCGGCATTGTGGCCCAGGGCCAGATGGGTCAGCCTGTACTGCGAACAGAGCTCGAACAGGCGCTTACGCCGCAGCCAGGCGCAGCGGAAGCAGGGGGAGCGGCGCCGGTTTTCGACCGAATGGGCATGCGGGCCGAAGTCCGTCACCTCCAGATGCGAGGGGATGCCGTGCCGCGACAGCCAGGCCGCCAGCGGCATGTGGCTCTGCGGGTCGAAACCGGGATTGAGGTGGATGGCCATGATCTCGAAACGGAAGGGCACGATGCCCTGCCGGATATGCAGGGTCTTGAGCAGCACGAAGCTGTCCACCCCGCCGGAAACGGCCACGCCGACCCGGCAGCCGGGCCAGAGCATACCGGCCTGCTGCATGGCCTTGCCCGCGCCCTTGACGCAGACCTCCTGCGCATAGGAGCGTTTTTCACGCATACGTCCTCCTGCCCCTCGGGGCATGCAATGCTGTCTTCCTGCACGGCGGAGCGGACAGGAAGGATTTTTCAGGCCGTCGCCCTTGACAGCCGCAGCAAAGACCAATAGCATAACTCGCTTGGGCAGGCAAAGAGTTCTGTCCCTGTTGCGCCGCGCCCGCTGCTGCCGGGTACGGCGGCATTCATTTATACACTCCGCCCGCGCGCCGCGGGCAAGCCGGAGGAACTATGGCCCGCATTACCGTGGAAGATTGCCAGGAACGTGTGAACAACCGCTTTTTGCTGGTCCAGATGGCCATCAAGCGCGTGCGCCAGTACCGCGAAGGCTATGAGCCCCTCATCGAAAGCCGCAACAAGGAAGCCGTGACCGCGCTGCGCGAGATCGCCGCCGGCAAGGTGCTGCCTGACGACATGAGCCTGTACAATCCCCTGCCCGAAGGTCAGGAGCCCGCCAAGAACGAAGGCTAGAGGCCATGGCACAGCGAGACTATTACGAAGTTCTGGGCGTGGAGCGCAACGCCAGCGAGGCCGAGATCAAAAAGGCCTACCGCAAGCTGGCCATGCGCTACCATCCCGACCACAACCCCGGTGACGCCGAAGCCGAACAAAAGTTCAAGGAAGCCGCCGAGGCCTACGACGTGCTGCGCGACGCCGAAAAGCGCGAACGCTATGACCGCTTCGGTCATGCCGGCGTGCAGGGCGGCATGGGCGGCGCGGGCTTCACCAGCAACGAAGACATCTTCGCCCATTTCAGCGATATTTTCGGCGATCTTTTCGGCTTCGCCTCCGCCGGCGGCGCGCGCGGTCCCCGGCCCATGCAGGGCGCTGACCTGCGCTACAACCTCAAGGTCTCCTTCGAGCAGGCCGCCACGGGCGACGAGATCCCCCTGACCCTGCCCAAGCACATGACCTGCCCCGACTGCTCCGGCAGCGGCGCCGCGCCGGGCAGCAAGCCCGAACCCTGCCCCCAGTGCCACGGCACCGGCCAGGTGCGCCACTCCCAGGGCTTTTTCCAGATCGCCATGCCCTGCTCCGCCTGTCAGGGCACCGGCCAGGTCATCAAGAAGCCCTGCCCCCGCTGCAAGGGCCAGGGCATCGTGGAGGAACGCCGCGAGATCGTGGTGCGCGTCCCCGCCGGTGTGGATACCGGCACCCGCCTGCGCGTGCGCGGCGAGGGGGAACCCGGCGAGCACGGGGGGCCCCCGGGGGACCTCTATGTGGTCCTGCATGTGGAGCCCAGCAAAAAATACGAACGCCAGGGCCAGGACCTCATCTATACCTGCGAGATCAGCTTCGTGCAGGCCGCCCTGGGCTACCGGGTGGAAGTGCCCGGCCTCAAGGGTCCCCTGCCCCTGGACATCCCCAAGGGCATCCAGAGCGGCACCCTGCTGCGCCTCAAGGGCGAAGGCATGCCCTATCCCGGCCGCAGCGATCGCGGCGACCTGCTGGTGGAAGTCCGGGTGCTGACCCCCACCCGCATCTCGGACAAGCAGGCCGAGCTGCTGCGTGAATTCGAACGTCTGGAGAGCGAAAGCCCGCTGGACAAGGTCAAGAAGCTGGGCAAGAAGCTGGGCAAGAAAATGGGCTTGGACTAGACGTCCCGATCGCGGGCCGCGGGCAGGGCCCCGGCCGCCCCGCAAAGGCCCTTCCCCAACGCGCCTTATCAAAAAGGGTGACAGTCATGGAGACTGTCACCCTTTTTCTGTAGGGGCCTCCGGGCGGCCCCCCTGTTTGCCGTGATGTACGGGAAGCGCCCGCCCCGGCGTGCCTAGGGCCAGGCCGCGGCATCCCCGCCGTCCGGCTCCCGGCTGCCGTCTGCTGCCTCGCCGCTCCCGTCCTCCGGCCGCGGCGGCTGTCCGTCCCCGCCCTCCCGCGCGGCCAGGGCCCGCAGCGTCCGGTGATCCACCTTGCCCGAACCCAGCAGCGGCAAGGCCGCCAGCCGCCGTACACGGCGCAGCATATGCAGGCCGGAAAGCCCCTCTTCCCGCAGCACGGCATTGGCCCGGGCGCAGTCCAGCGGCAGGGTCGTGAACAGGGTGAGCACGGGCTGGCCGCCTTCCTCCGGGGCGTCCACGGCCAGCACGGGGCCTTCCTGCCCCGCCGGCGCGGGAAAATGGCGCCCCAGCACGGCCTCCAGCTGCGGCAGGGAGATCATCTCCCCGCCCAGCTTGACGAAGCGTTCCTGCCGTCCCGCGAAGGTCATGTGCCCGCCGCTGTCCGCCCGCACCAGATCGCCGGTGCAGTACCAGTCCTGCCCGTCCAGACGCAGAAAGGGCGAGGCCGGGCCGTCCGCGCTGCCCTGCCCCAGATAGCCGGTGAAGACATTGGGCCCGCGCACCAGCAGCAGGCCGGTCTCGCCGGGAGGCAGGCGGCGGTGCGGGGCCTGCGGCGTCACGATGGCCGTCCGCACCGAAGGCAGGGCCATCCCGATGGTGCCGATGCGCTCCGCGCCCGGCAGGTTGAGGCTGATGACCGGCGCGCACTCGGTGACGCCATAGCCTTCGCAGAGCCGGCCGCCGCCGGAAAGGCGCACGAAGGCGTCGTGCACAGACTGCGGACAGGCTTCCGCCCCCACGAAGGCCAGACGCAGGGATCCCAGATCCCCGGGCCGGGCCTGACGCAGCATGCCGTCCAGGAAGGTGGGGGGCGAAGCCAGCAGGGTCGGCCGCCAGACGCGGCAAAGGGCCGCCAGACGCGCCCCTTCCGTGGGATTGGCATGGAAGACCGCGGGCATGCCGAAGCAGAGCGGCAGGACGATGTTGCCCGTCAGGCCCAGGGAATGGAAGGGCGGCAGCATGGCCAGCATGACATCATGGCTGTCCAGGGCCAGCACTTCGGCCACGTCCCGGCAGTTGGCGAGGATGTTGGCATGACTGAGCGGTACGCCCTTGGGCGCTGCCGACGAGCCGGAAGTGAACAGGATGGCGGCCAGGGGCGACAGCCGGCGGGGCACGGCGCAACCTGTCCAGCCCGCCAGGGACAGCAGGGAACGGACAAGGGCCTCCAGCCGCAGACCGGGCGACATGGCGGCCGGGACGTCTTCCAGCGGCAGCCAGGCGGCCCCGGCGGCGGTGACGGCCTCGCGCAGGCCGTTGCCCTCAAGGCGCTGCAACAGGGCCCGGGCACTGAGGATGCGGCGCACGCCCGCCAGCTCCAGACAATGGCGCAGGTTGCGCGCTCCGGTGGTCCAGTTCAGCATGACCGGCGTCTGCCCGGCCAGCAGCACGGCCAGCCAGGCCAGACAGGCGGCCGGCGAGGCGGGCAGCATGATGCCCAGCCGCGACTCCGTGCCGTGATGGCGGCGCAGGTACAGGGCCAGGGCCACGGCCCGCGTCCAGAAGGCCCGGGCCGTGAGCGTCCGCCCGCCGTCGGCCAGCAGGGGCCGGCAAGGGGCGCGCCGCAACTGGCGCAGGATGACCACGGGCAGCTCGTCCGCCGCGGGCAGGGCCAGGGCACGGGCCGGACGCTGGTGCAGGGCCTCCTGCCAGCGCTGCGAGGCCTTCCGGGCCGCCGCTTCCGCCGCCGGATCGGGCGTCACCTGTCCGGCGACCGCCAGCAGGCAGTCATTGACCGTCCGCAGCTGCTCCAGACTGTCCGGGGCCCGGCCGAAACGCTCCTCCAGCCGCAGGGCCAGCTCGGTCAGGGCCAGGCTGTCCAGGCCCAGGTCCGTGTCCAGCCGCTGCTCCGGCCCGAGGCTGTCCCAGGCCGGATCCAGGGGCGAAGCCTCCGCCAGCAGGCGCAGGACGGCTTCGCGCTCGGCATCCGGCAGGGCGGCCGCCGACGGGGCCGTGGCGGCAGGCGACGGCGCGACCGGCGGCAGCGGACGCCAGCGGTACAGGGGCACCGCCCGCAAACTGTCCTCTTGGGCGGCGTAGAAGGCTTCCAGCGCGGCATTGAGCGGCCGCACCCCCGCTTCCGGGGCAGGCAGGTCCTCCGGCAAGGCGAAACGGATGCGCACCTCCCGGCGGGGCAGGAAGAAGATGCCGTTGGCCAGCAAGGCCCCCAGCCCGCGCAGCAGGGCGCGTCCCAGCGAAGGTTCGCCCCAGGCCCAGCTGAAGGAGGAGCCCCAGAGGCCGTGCGTGTGCACCAGGACCGGGACGCAGCCGGGCACGGCTCGCAGCAGCCGGTACACGCCGCTGTTGCCGCCAAGGTGCGTGTGCCCGTCGCGGCTCAGGCCGCCGGAGGGATAGAGCAGGACGTTCTCGCCCCGCTCCAGGGCGGCGGCGCAGGCGTCCAGGGCCTGCCGGACCCGGTCCCGGGCGGACAGGCCGTCGCGGCGCAGATCCGGCAGGGAGATGCAGCCCACCAGGGCGGCCAGGGGCCGCAGCCACGGCCTGCTGATCTGATGTCTGTCCGCCAGCGGGCGCAGTTCCAGCGCCGCCAGATGCGTACAGAGCAGGGCGGGATCCACGAAGGCGGGATGGTTGGGCAGCACCAGCAGGCCCCGGCCCTGACGCCGTGCCCGTGCACAGGCCTGCCGCAGACTGTCCAGGCCTTCCAGCCGGACCCGGTAGCGCAGGGCCAGCAGGCCGCGGATCGCGCCCAGCAGCGGGCGGGCCAGCAGCCGCGCGAGACGGGAACGGGGAGCCCCCGGCGCGGCAGCCGTGCCCACAGCCGTGTCCGGCAGGGCCTGTCCGGCCCCGGCCGCGGGAGCGGGACCGCCGTCCGGCCCCTGCGCGGACGGCTGCGGTCCCCCGTGACCTTCCGTCAGGTCCAGGGCCCGCAGGCGCCGGCCCAGGCAGAGCGCCCAGACAAGGGCCAGCGCCCCCAGCAGCAGATGCCCCACCGAGGGCGGCAGGAAGGACAGCAGGGCGTAGGCCGGTCCGGCCAGGGCCATGCCCGAAAAGGAAAAGAAGTTGCTGGTACCGAGGATGCGCCCCTTTTCGTCAGCCGCGGGGCGCAGCTGGATCTGGCTGGATACCGGCACGATGTACAGGCTGCCGCAGGCCCCCGCCGCCACATAACAGACCACGAGCAGGCCGAAGCGCCAGCCTTCGGGAGCCAGGGGCACGCAACCGGCGGCCAGCAGCCAGAGGCCGATGCCGGCGCAGGCGCGGGGCACCGAGGCGCGCCAGTCGCCCCGGACATGTCGGGCGGCCAGGGCCGCGCCCGCGCAGATGCCCAGCATCAGGCCGCCGGGCAGCAGGCTGGCCGTGGTGGCCCCCAGGCCCAGCTGCGCCACGCCGTAGGCATTGATCTCCAGCAGGATCAGGGTCGAAAGGCTGTAGAAGAAGGCGTCGGCGCAAAGGCAGCAGAAGATGTCCCTGCGGGCGCGCAGACGCCACAGGTCGCGGGCGGAATCCAGCGCGCCCAGCCAGGGGAAGGGCGGCAGGGCTTCCCTGCGGGCGGCCGCTGGCCGGTAGGGGATGAAGGCCACGGAGCCCAGGCCCAGCACGGCCACGGCCACGACGGTGACGGCCACCAGCCAGCGCCCGAAGGGGATGGCCGTGTCCAGCCACTGGCGTTCCAGAGCCCCGCCGGCCAGGGCGATGCCCAGCAGGATGGAGGCCGTGGTGGCCAGCTTGAACAGGGCGTTGACGCGCGGCACGTCCCCGCGCGGGAAGAGTTCCGGCAGCGAACCGTTGAGCGCCGGGCTGAACAGGGTGGCGCTGGCCCCCATGCAGAAGAGCATGACCAGCATGCCGCTCCAGTGCAGCTGGAGCAGGCCCCAGCCCCCGGCCAGCATGGCGCACAGTTCCAGGCTCTTGGCCGCCAGCACCAGACGGCGCTTGGGATGGCGGTCCGCCAGCCAGCCGGCCCAGGCGGAAAAGAGCACGAAGGGCAGCGAGAAGAGCACCGTGCCCCAGGCCTGCACGGCGGTGTGGCCCATGCCCACGGCCAGCAGCAGGACGGCCTGCTTGAAGAAATTGTCGTTGAAGGTGCCGAGGGTGTAGCTCACTCCCAGCGAGACGGTCTGTCGCAAAAATCCCCTGCTCATGCGCACTCCTTGCAGCAGCGGCGCATGGCGGCGAGCCCCGGCGGAAAGCGCCCATGCCGCAAGGCGGCGTGCGCGTCCCGGTCAGGCCGGGATCAGGGACGGCCGTCCTTTTCCGCGGCCAGCTCCGCCAGCGCATACTCCCGTACCCGGTCGAGCATCTCCACGGTGAAGGGCAGGTCGCGCCGGTAATGCACTTCCTTGCCCTGACGCCGGGGGACCAGCAGGCCGGCCCGCACCAGGACGTTCACATGGTGGCTCACGGCCGTGCGGCTCAGACCGACAGTGGCCACGAGGCTGCTGAGGCTGATGCTCTCCCCGGGCTCGAACAGCAGGAGGATCTTCTGGCGGGTGGCGTCGCCCATGGCGGAAAAGACCTGTGCCACGCGCTCCCAGTCGTCCGGCAGGGCGGTGATATAACGGGAATTCATGCCCCTTGTGTAGACGCCGGGAAAGTGTGCTGTCAACTTCAAACTACAAAAGTAGTCTTATCGTGTCAACTAAAAAACTAATTTTATAGTTTTATACAGGCATACCCATGAAACCGCCGCGAGCGGGAAGCGGCCGCCGTGTCCTGCGACGGACGCCCGGCGGCGTGCCATCCTCCTGCGGACGGCCGTGCCTGCCCCTCCGGCCCATGACACGGCCCTTCCCGGCAGGCAGGTGAACGGCCCGGTCAGCACGACAACACCTGCCCGAAGTCAGGGGGCAGGTACAGCGGCGTGCCCGTCCCGGTCAGCGCAGCACGGCGGCCGCCGCCCGCGCCATGTCCAGGCGCTCCGGCAGCCGCTGCGGCAGGGAAAGGCGCAACGCAAGCCCGCTGTCCAGCGCCACGGCCAGCACGCCGCAGATGCGCAGCTGCGCCTGTTCCGGCATCTCGGGCACGGCCCCCAGACAGAGGAAAAAGGCCAGCCCCTCCGCTCCGGCCCCGCCCAGCAGGGCCTGCCCGGCAGGGCCCAGACCCAAGGGCGCGGCACAGCCCAGGGCGCAGATCTCGCCCAGCAGCAGGCCCTCCTGCGGCCGTTGCTCAGGATGCAGCACGCCGAGGGCGCTTTCCGGCGCCCTGCGCCAAAGGCGGAAGACCTCCTGCCCGGCAAAGCCCTCCAGACCGTCCGGGAAGCGCCACAGCTCCGGGAGCGCGTCCCCAGCCGGGGGCACGGGCCGGAGCAGCAGGACGGCGCCCTCCCGATCCGGCGCGCCCTCCCCCGCGCTCATGCCCCGGCCTCCGCGATCTTCCGGGCCATGTCCCGTCCCAGCCCGAAGGCCCGGCGGCAATCCTGCGGGAACAGCTCCTCGCGGCTGCGGCGCTTGTCCGCCACGGAAAAGCGCTCGGCCCGGTACTTGCCATAATCGTCGAACTGCCAGGTATCGTTCACATACAGCACGTCCGGCCGGCTGAAGATGCGCTCCAGACAGCCTTCCATGAGCGCGAGGGTCTGCGGATAGCCCAGCTGGCGCATGGTGGCCGCATCCACGTTCATGGTATAGATGCAGGCCGTGGCCAGCCGGCGGGGGGCGATGGTGCTGCGCTGCCGGTCATAGACCAGATAGGGGAAGCAGAGGCGCTCCTGGAACGAGCGCATGACGCCCGTCACGTTGCCGAAATAGACGGGACTGCCCAGCACCAGCCCGTCGGCCTGCTCCAGCGCCGCCAGAAGGGGCGACCAGCCGTCCTTGACGGCGCAATGACCGTAGGAAGGCCCGCCCAGACGCTTGCAGGCGAAGCAGCTGCGGCAGCCGGAACCCTGCAGGGCGTACAGCTGGACCAGCTCCGTGGCCGCGCCCGCGCTGCGGGCCCCTTCCAGGAAATGCTCCAGCACCGTGGCCGTATTGCCCCCGGGACGAGGGCTGCCGTTGACGGCAAAGATCTTCATGCTCTCCTCCGTATCTCGCGGCGCCGGCCGTCTCACGAGGCCGCCCGCGCGCCGTCGCTGCGGTTGCGGGCCAGGGTGCAGCCCACGGCCAGCAGGCTCAGGACGCCGAACAGCACCATGTCCACCTGCATGCAGTGCAGGAAACTCGTGATATTGTCCCGGCCCACGGGCTCGTGGCCCAGGAAAAAGCTCAGGGTCAGGGTGATGATGGTCAGATTGCCCAGCATGCCCGCCGTGCGCACCGTGCCCACCAGACCGGAGGCCTGCCCCACCCGCTGCGGCCCGGCCGCCTCCAGGATGATGGTCGTATTGGGCAGGGCGAAGATGCTGGCCCCGGCGCCGATGAAGCACTGGGACGCCACGATGATCCAGAGCGAGGAATCCATGTCGAGGAAGGCGGCGCTCAGCAGGCCCAGACCGCAGAGGCAGGTCCCGGCCGTGCTGACCAGGCCCTGGTCGTAGCGGTCGCAGAGGCGTGCGGCCACCGGGCTGGCCAGGGACTGCACCGCGGCCTGCAGCGCCAAGGTCAGGCCGGCTTCCTGCACCGTGAAGCCCCGGCCCACCTGCAGGTAGAGGCTGAAAAAGAAGATCATGCCGAAAAAGGAACAGTAGTTGACGAAGGCCGCCACCAGCGACAGGCTGAGGACCCTGTTGCTGCGCAGCAGGCGCACGTCCACCATGGGGAAGGGGCTGCGCAGCTCATGCCGGACGAAAAAGGCCAGCAGCGCCAGGCAGAGCGCGAAGAGCAGCCCGCCCGCCAGCATATCGTCCGCGATGGTGGACGCACCGGAGGTCAGGGCCGCCATGGAAGCGCCGTAGAGCAGACAGCCGCGCACGTCGAAGGCCTGCTTGCCGGCCACGCGCCATTCCCGGGGCACCCGGAAGATCATGATGCACATGGCCGCCAGCGCCGCGATGCCCGTACCCCAGAACAGCCAGCGCCAGCCCAGCCAGCCCGCCACCAGCCCGCCCACCGGCGGACCGCAGGCGATGCCCGCATAGACGGCCACCCCGCTGAGGCCCAGATAGCTGGCCCGCAGCTCCTTGGGCGCGGCCGAGGCCAGCAGGGCCAGGCTGGCCGAACTCAGCATGGCGGCCCCCATGCCCTGGAACAGGCGCAGGCCGATGAACAGATCGATATACGGGATGAAGCCCAGCACCAGCGCCAGCACGCTGAACAGACTCAGGCCGCACAGGAAGATGCGGCGGCGGCCGTAGATGTCGCCCAAGGTCCCGCCGGCCAGCTGGAAGACCACCAGCCCCAGGGTATAGACGGCGCCCAGCAGGCTGAGTTCGCGCGCGCTGGCGCCCAGGCTCTCGCCCAGCGGCGGCAGCACGGCATTGACCCCGGCCACCATGAAGGGCATGAAGAACTGCGCCGCACACACGGCCAGCAACAACCAGCGATGTTCTTTTGCGATACTCATGCGCCAGCCTAAGACCGAAAGGCCGGGACGGTCAACCGGACGCAAATTTGTGAAAAAAAGAACCTTCCGGCGCAGGCTCCCGCGGGCAAAGGCCCGCGCATCGGGGATGCCCGGCCTTCGGGCCGCCGCCGGGCGCGGCGGGCCTGCGCCATCCCGGCGGATGTCCCGGGCTGTGCCACAGACCGCCCGCCGGGCGCGCCCAGCCTGCGCGGGCACGGGCCTGTCCCAGCAGTCCCGGCCCTTCTTGCACAGGATGCACAGCCCCAGCATGGGCAAGGACCACCTGTTCGCACAGCCCGGCCAGGTCCCGCACGGCCTCACGCAGCTCCTGCGCGGGCGGGAGCCGGCTTCCTTTACCCCTCAAAACGAAACGTGATGCACGCAGCCCCTGCGCGGACGGGAGCCTGTCGTCCCGTCCCGGCCGGACCGGGCCGGACGTCCATGCCGTCTCCCCGGCTGGTGTCCGTCTGTTCCCGGACAGATCGCACATTGGGACGCGACACGGGCCGGACACGAAAAACGGGAAGGAGCCCCTCCTTCCCGTCATCCTTGCCGTGCCGCGCCGTCTACAGGCCCGCTTCTTCGGCCAGACGCAGACACATCTCGGACTTGTTCAGGCTGTACAGATGGATGCCCGGCGCGCCGCAATCCAGCAGCCGGCGAATCTGGCGGGCGGCAAAGCGCAGGCCGGCCTCGCGCACGGCTTCCACGCCGCCCGCGTTGTGGGCCGCCTCAAGATCGAGGTAGAGCTTGCCCGGGATGTTGGCCCCGCACAGCGACAGCACCCGGCGCAGGGAGTCGAAGCTCTGGATGGGCAGGATGCCCGGGATGACGGGCTGCTCCAGCCCGGCGGCCCGCAGGGAGCTGACCAGGGACTCGTATTCGCGCACGTCGAAAAAGAGCTGGGTGATGACGAAATCCGCGCCGGCACGCAGCTTGTCCGCCAGATAGGCGCGGTCGGAGGCAAAGGTGGCGGCATCGGGATGCGGCGCGGGATAGCCCGCCACACCGATGCCCAGATCGGCATGCTCCGTGCGCAGGTAGCGCACCAGGTCGCGGGCATTGCGGAAGTGCCCGGCGTTCCAGTCCCAGTGCTCCACGTCGCGTGGCGCGTCGCCGCGCAGGGCCAGCACGTTGTGCACCCCGGCCCGGCGCAGCCTGCCCACGAAATCGCTGATGGCCTGCGGCTCGGCCCCCACACAGGTCAGATGCGCCATGACGGTGAAGCCCCGCCGCGCCAGCTCGGCCGTGACGTTGAGGGTGTTCTGCTGCTTGCCGCCACCCGCGCCGTAGGTCACGGACAGGAACAGGGGATCGAGCGCCCGCAGGCGTTCCACCGTGGCGTAGAACTCGGGCAGCTGACTTTCCGCTGCGGGGGGGAAGAATTCCAGGGAAACGAAGGGCTTGCTTGTCTGGCGCAGGGCCTGGGCGATATACATGACGCAACTCCTCGGGCGGTATCGGAAAAAGGCTTTCGTATCTGGCCACAGACTATATCAATATAACTTGATAAGTCAATATAGATTCCTGCACCGCCCTCCTCCCGGCGGCCCTTGCCAAAAGCACGGGCGCGCTCTATTCAACAGACATGGACATGCTCGTCACGCACCTTTCCCCGCCGTCCGGCGGCCGCCTGCCGGAAGGCAGGGACCGGCCCGCCCGGAGGCGGCGCGCCCACGACCACGGATTGCGGACCTGTCGGGGCCTTTCCTGCCTGCTGCTGGCCTGCCTGCTGCTCTGGCCCGCGGCCGCCCGGGCGGCCGACAGCGGCGCGGCGGCCCCGGATGCCTCCCTCAACCGCGAACTGGAGCAGCTGGACCTTTCCGCCCTGCCCGTCCTGCCGCCCCTGCCCG
>NZ_CASDOY010000007.1 GCF_949282365.1 uncultured Desulfovibrio sp. | reverse complement strand
ACAGCAACGCGCGACCGAACGGCGGCCCGCAGGGCCGTGCCCGTTGCGACGCAGGAAGCTGCGGGCATCGACAGCAACGCGCGACCGAACGGCGGCCCGGCAGGGCCGTGCCCGTTGCGACGGAGGAAGCTACGGGCATCGACAGCAACGCAAAGGGCTTCCTTCCCTCAAAACAAAACGTCATGCGTCCTGCGCCTAGGCCTGCCCCTGTGCGCGGCCGCGCCGCAGCCGCCGCCAGACAGGCTCCAGGATACCGGGGGCCAGTCTGTAGCTCAGGGGCAGGAAGAGCGCGGCAAAGGCCAGACCGCTGACGGCGCAGGTCAGGCAGGCCTGGGCCACGGACGGCAGGGCCAGCGTGCCCGCCAGGCGCAGCTGTTCCAGCCCGTACTGGGCCGCCCAGGCGGCCGCTCCGCCGGGCAGGGAACAGAGCAGGGCCCGGCCGGACAGGGAGAGCAGGCCCGCGAACGCGCCCGTGCCCTGCCGCCGCGCCCAGATGGCCACCAGCCAGAGCACATAGGCGCTGACGCTCACCGCCGAGGTCAGGGCGATGGCCCACGCGCCCAGGGGCACGGCCCACCAGTAATAGACCGGCAGGGCCAGCAGGGTCATGGCCGTGCCCGTGGTGGCCGGGGTCAGGGTGTCGCCGTCGGCATAGAAGGCGCGCACCAGCACCATGTAGAGGATCCACAGCGGCGTGGCGGCCAGCATGATCTGCAGCAGGGGCGTGCTGGCCACGGTCTCTGCCAGGCCGAAGCGCCCGCCCTGGAAGATGACGGCCATGATGGGCCGGGCGGCCACGCCCATCCAGAGGGCGCAGGGGATGATGAGGCCCACGCTGGCCCGCAGGGCCGCGCTCAGGGTCTGGTCGAAGCGTTCCTTCTCGCCATTGGTCAGCAGGGAGACCAGGAAGGGATAGGAGGCCACGGCGGCCGCCTGTCCCATGAGGCCCACCGGCACCTGCATGATGCGCCGGGCATAGTTGAGCAGGCTCACGGCGCCGTCGCCCGCCAGCGAGCCGAACACGCGCATGAACTGTTCGTCCAGAAAGATGACGGTCTGGCCCAGCATCAGGGGCAGGGCCATGAGCAAAAAGCGCTTGAGCAGCGGATGCCAAAAGACCAGTCCCAGGCGCAGGCCCCCGGCGGCGGCTACCCGGAAGGGCAGCACAAAAGCCCCCAGGGCCGCGCCCACGGTCACGCCCACGCAGTAGCCGGTCATGCCGCCCAGTTCCCATTGGGCGGGCAGATCCATGCCCTGCGTCAGCCAGGGCAGGAGCAGGCCGCCGGCGATGATGCAGCCGTTGTAGATCAGGGGCGCCAGGGCAGGCACGCGGAACTGCCGCCGCATGTAGAGCAGGGCCGTGACGCAGGCCCCGCACAGGAAGAAGACCTGCGCGGGCAGGATGATGCGCATGAAGAAGGCCAGCCGTGCCGTCTGGGCGGCATCGAAGCCCGGGGCCGTGATGCGGGCCAGCTCCTCGGCCCCCAGCATGCCCGCCCCGGTCACCAGCAGCGAGGCCAGCACCATCCAGCAGAAGATGCAGGAGAAAAAGCGCCAGCCGTCGTCCTCGTCCTCCTGGAAGCGCCGGGACAGCAGGGGGATGATGGTGATGGCCATGATGCCGCCGGCCAGCAGGTGGTTGATGATGTCCGGCACCACGAAGGCCGCGAAGTACATGTCAGCCTCGCTGCCCGCGCCGAACTGCCAGGAGATGACCTTGTCGCGCACCAGTCCCATGAGCCGGGAAAGGATGGTGCTGGCGGCCAGGATCAGGGCCGCCGCGCCCATGCGCTGTTTCTGGGAAAAGAAGCTCATGCGCGCCTCCCGCGTCCGGCGGGACGGCGTGTCCCGCGGGCCCCGTCCCGGCGGGCCTGTGCTTTGCCGCGCACGGGACGCTGCCCGTCGCGATCCCGGCCCCGGCGCTGATGCGGCGATCTGTCATGCCGGGCCGGGCCCCTGCCCGTCCGCCCCTGACGGCCGCGCGACACACGTCCGCCGCGACGGGACGCCACGCCCAGTTGCGTGGGCAGCAGGCGGATCTCCAGACGGCCGCTGTGCACTTCGGCCAGCACCACCTCAAGGGACTGGCCCATGCTCCAGCACAGGCCCGAACGCTGTCCCAGCAGGCACTGGCGGCGGGCGTCGAAATCGTACCAGTCGTCGCCCAGATCCTCCACGCGGATCATGCCTTCCACGGGCATCTCGTCCAGTTCCACGAACAGGCCGAAATCATTGACACCGGCCACCACGCCCCGGAAGCGCTCGCCCACGCGGCCCTCAAGGGCCATGCAGGCCAGACGCCGGGCCATCTCGCGCTCGCAGTCCAGGGCGTCCCGCTCGCGCCGGTTGAGCTGGTCGGCCACGCGCAGCAGCTTCTGCCCGGCGGGCAGGGCGCCGCCGTACAGGCCCAGACTGGCCTTGAGCGCCCGGTGCACCAGCAGGTCGGCATAGCGGCGGATGGGCGAGGTGAAATGGCAGTAGGCACGGGACGCCAGACCGAAATGGCCTTCGTTCTCCGGCTGGTAACGGGCCTGCGGCATGGCCCGCAGGCAGAGCCGCCCCACCAGGAACTCGCGCTCCGAGCCCTGCACGTCCCGCAGGATGCCCTGCAGGGCCGGGGCCGCAGGCCGCGCCGGCACCAGTCCGGGGTCGATGGCTTCCAGGGAATCGAACAGGCTCTCCAGCCGCTCGGGATCGGGCTGGGGATGCACGCGGTAGAGGAAGGGCTCCTTCGGGGCCCCGTCCGGGCCGCCGTCGGGCTTCAGGCCGCCCAGATGGCGGGCCACGGCCTCATTGGCCGCGATCATGAATTCCTCGATGAGGCGGTGCGCGTCATGTCGCACCCGGCGGGACACGCGCAGCAGGCGGCCCTTGCCGTCAAAGGCGTATTCCGGTTCCGGCAGGTCGAAATCCAGACTGCCCCGGCGCTGCCGGGCCTCGCGCAGGCAGCGGTAGAGGGCGAAGGCCGTTTCCAGCATCTCCAGCACCTCGGCCCCGCGTTCCTGCGCGGCCAGGGCGGCGCGTGCCTGCCCGTCCCTGTCCAGCAGGCAGGCCTTGACCTGATCGTAGGTCAGACGGGCCGCCGAACGCATGAGCGCCGCCGCGAAGCGCGGTTTGCCCGGCTGCCCGCTGGCGGAAAAGGGGATCTCGGCCAGCATGGCCAGCCTGTCCTCGTGCGGACGCAGGCTGCACAGGCCGTCGCAGAGGGCGGGCGGCAGCATGGGCTCCACCGAGGTGGGGAAATACCAGGAATTGCCGCGCGCCAGGGCCTCCGTATCCAGGGCCGTGCGCGGCCGCACATAATGGCTCACGTCGGCGATGGCCACGCGCAGCAGCCAGCCCCCGCCGGGACGGGCCTCCACCTGCACGGCGTCGTCGAAGTCGCGGGCGTCGGCCCCGTCGATGGTCACCAGGGGCAGGTGGCGCAGGTCCTCGCGCCCGGCCATGTCCGCAGGCCGCGGCGCCGGCGGCAGGGCGTCGGCCTCGGCCTGCGCCCGGGGCGGGAACTCGCGCGGCACCTCATGGTTGAGCTTGACCAGATCCTCCTGCACGGCGATGTCGTCTTCCCGGCCCACGGCCTGCAGCAGGCGCGCCTGCCAGAGATCCGTGGCCAGACGCTTTTCCGGGGCCACCAGGAGCAGGGTCCCGCCTGACGGACGGGGCAGGTCGGCAGGCAGCTCCACGCTGACGTCGAAGGGCATGCGGCTGTCCGCCGGACGGCACAGGGCGCGATGCCCGGTCACATGGATCACATGCACGGGCAGCTCGCGGCAGCCGCGCTCCAGCACCTCCACGATGCGGCCTTCCCGGCTCCTGCCGCGGGCATGCGCGCGCGGCGACAGGACCACGCGCACCATGTCCTGATGCCAGGCATCGCCCGCCTGCAGGGGATGGATGAAGATGTCCGGGCCGCTCACCTGCCCGTTGTCGCCCAGGGGCGTCACGAAGCCGCCCGCGCCGCTGCGCAGGGCCACATAACGGCCGCGCACCTGACGCAGACCGTCGGCACGGGCCCAGAGCCCGCCCTGCAGGTGCACCAGGCGCCCCTCGTCGGCCAGGGCGTGGAGCTGGTCTTCCAGCATCTTGCGGGCCGCGCGCGGCAGGCCCGTGACCCGCAGCAGGGCGTCCAGGCGCAGGGGGCGCTCCTGTTCATGGAAGATCTCCAGCAGAGCGGCGTCGTCCAGTCCGGCCGGAAGATCGAAGTAGTCGTTTTTCTTGCTCATGGATCCCTGCCCGCCGGCAGCGCGGCGGCATGATGGTTGTCAGGCTGTCCCGTCAGTCCTGCATACGGGCCCCGGGCCCGCTTGTCAAAGCCGGCCGCGGGGAGGCCTGCGCACGGACAGGCGGGGACGGGGACGCCGGGAGATCAGGGGCCATACGGAAAGGCCGCGCACGGGGCAGGCGGACGCAAAAGGGGCGGAAGGTCGCCCCTCCGCCCCGCTGTCATATCATCGGGCTGGCCGTCATCCCTGCATGCGACCATCCAGACCCGCCCCTGTCCCTGATGGGCTTCCCCTGCACAAGCAGGGGCGGGCTCCCCGCCTTCCCCCACATGTGCACGTTTTGGGGAAAGAGGGGTGCGGAGAGGCCCCCTTTTTGCCGCCGGCAGCGACCGGAGGCGGCCGCAGGCCGTGCCCGCTGGCGACGCAGGCGCCTTGCAGGCATCGACAGCAGCGCAACGGGCGCCTTCTCCGCCTGTGACCGTATCCTCTCCGCTAGTCGCGGTTGCCGCCGAACAGGCGCAGCAGCATCAGGAAGAGGTTGATGAAGTCCAGATAGAGTTCCAGAGCGCCCAGCAGGGCGCCGCGACGCATGGCCGTGGCGTCGTCCACCGGGGCGTTCATGCCGAAGGCGCGCAGCTTCTGGGTGTCATAGGCGGTGAGGCCGGTGAAGATCAGCACGCCGATGCAGCTGATGACGAAGTCCATCATGCTGTTGGCCAGGAAGATGTTGACGATGGAGGCGATGATGATGCCGATCAGGCCCATCATCAGGAAGCTGCCCATGCCGGTCAGGTCACGCTTGGTCACGGTACCGAACACGGACATGGCCAGGAATGTGCCCGTGGCCGTCAAAAAGGCATTGGCGATGGAGCCGATGGGATAGACCACGAAGATGCTGGACAGGGTCAGGCCGGTCAGGGCCGAATAGACGATGAACACCGCCGTGGCCGTGGTGGCCGACATTTTGTGCACCGCGGCGCTCAGGGCGATGACCAGGCCGAACTGGGCCACGATGAGGGCGATCATGATCACCATATTGCCCAGGATGGTCATTTGCAGGTCCGGGCTGGAGGCCACGGCAAAGGCCGTCACGGCGGTGATGGCCAGACCGGCGGTCATCCACAGGTAGACCTGGCGCATATAGATGGAAACGGCGCTCACAGCGCTTTGCGCAATGGTACGAGCAGTCATGTTTTTCCTCCGGGATTTGTTCGCGCGGCATGCGCGAGCATCTGTTCATTCCTGTTAGCATATAGGGATATGGCGGGCAAAAGCAAGCCCCGCCCCGGCATGGCGGCCCTGGCGGCGGGCGGGCACGGACCGCATGGCAGCCTTGCGGCGGCACTGCCGGTACGGCATGACGGCCGGACGGGCCGGGCCGCGGGACAGCCGCCAGCCCCCGGGCACGGCGGCCGCCCGACCGCCGGTCATGGCCCATCCCGGCGAAACCGCAGGAAAAAACGCCCGCAGGGACCGCCCTGTCCCGCACGGAGCAGGCGGCACCCGTGCTTGCCGCTCCCCCCCGGCCGTGCTACCGTGCGCCTGTCACGCCAGTCCGGCGTGATCCATGCATCAAGGAGAAAACTTCCATGAAGAAATCTGCCCTCTTCGCCCGTCTGCTGCCCGTCCTGCTGCTGGCCTGCGCCCTGCTGGCCGCTCCCCAGGACCTCCGCGCCCAGGGCCCGGACCCCGTCGTCAAACTGGAGACCAGCATGGGCGACATCCTGCTGCGTCTGGACGCCCGCAAGGCGCCCATGACCACGGCCAACTTTCTGGAATACGTCAAGGCCGGTCACTATGACGGCACGGTCTTCCACCGCGTCATCAAGAATTTCATGATCCAGGGCGGCGGCATGACCGCCAGCCTGCGCGAAAAGACCACCCGCGCCCCCATCAAGAACGAAGCCGACAACGGCCTGCGCAACCGCAAGTACACCATCGCCATGGCCCGCACCTCGGACCCGCACTCGGCCACGGCCCAGTTCTTCATCAACGTCAAGGACAACAGCTTCCTCGACCATCGCGGCAAGGACCAGCAGGGCTGGGGCTACGCCGTGTTCGGCAAGGTCATCCGCGGCCAGGACGTGGTGGACCAGATCGCGGCCGTCAAGACCGGCAGCCGCGGCTATTTCGAGGACGTGCCCGTGCAGCCCGTCATCATCAAGCACGCCACTGTCGTGGAATAAAGGGAAGATGCGGGGAGGGGACCTTTTCGGGGCAGATCGCCGAATGGATTGCGACGCAGGCGGGATGCCCTTTTCCCGCAGCTGCCCGAGAGGCGAAAGATGACCGGACTCCTTTCTTGGGTGGTGGGCCATGGGAGCCGCCGCCCTTGCTCTCTCTTCATTGGTCAGCCGGGAAAAGGTTCTCCCCCGTCTCCCGCCCTTCCAAAACTTTTTTCTGATCGGCATGGGAGGTCCCCATCGCCGGATCATGGCCGGAGATACCGGACGCCGGACCTGTTCCATGACAGTCCCGCCCGCAGCCCGACTGCTCTGGAGTCCGGCCTGCCGGGAGCCGTGGCCGTCATGCCTCCCCCGGCAAGCCGAATCCCCCGGCACACCGCGCACAAAAAAAGACGCCGCAGGGCGTCTTTTTTTGTGCGTACCAAAGCGCGTTTGGGGGAAGATGGGAGCTTGGGGGAAGGGCCCCCTTTTCGCGCCGGAGGAAGGGGCCCCTTCCCCCCCAAAAAACAGGATCCCCCGAGCCGCTGCACCGCGAGTCGGCCCTGATGCGCGGGGGGCCCTCCCCCCCAGAAACAGGATCCCCCGAGCCTCAACGCCGGGCCAGCAGCTTCAGGCGGCGCATGGTCAGATGGCAAATGGCCACGGCCAGAGCATCCGAGGTGTCCAGGGCCCAGCCTTCGCCGCGCACGTTGAGCAGGCGGCGCACCATGAAGGCCACCTGTTCCTTTTCCGCGCGTCCGGTCCCCACCACGGACTTCTTGACCAGGGTGGGCTCGTAATCGCTCACCGGCACCTGGTGGGCCGCGCAGGCGGCCACGGCCACGCCGCGCGCCTGCCCCAGCTTGAGCGCGCTGGCCGCATTGCGGGCGGTGAAGACCTGTTCGATGGCGGCCTCCTGCGGGCGGTAGCGGCCCACCACCTCCACCAGCTGCCGGTAGATGACGGCCAGCCGCTGCGAAAATTCCTTTTCGCCGCCGGAGCTGGTGCGGATGATGCCGCAGTCCACCAGGCGCAGCACGCCGGACTGTTCCGCGATGACGCCCCAGCCCGTACGCTGGGAGCCGGGGTCGATGCCCAGGACCACAAGAGGATGTTCTGCCATGCGCCCACCACAAAAAAAGCCCGGCACTCGGGGAATGCCGGGCGAAACAACGCGCATCCGCCGCCCGGAGGGGCGGAGGGCCGCGATTTAGTCCATATCCATGTCTTCGGGGAAGTCGGCGTTGGCGTAGACGTTCTGCACGTCGTCGTTGTCGTCCAGGGCTTCCATGAAGCGGATGACCTTCTGGGCGGCTTCGGCGTCCACCGCCACCAGGTTCTGGGGCACCATGGCCAGTTCGGCGGACTGCATGGTCACGCCGGCGGCTTCCAGGGCGTCGCGCACGGCCGCGAAATCGGCCATGGCGGTCTGCAGGGTCCAGACATCGTCATCGTCGATGACGTCATCGGCGCCGGCTTCCATGGCCACTTCCATCATCTGGTCTTCGGTGTAGGCGGCCTTGTCCACGGTGATGACGCCCTTGCGGTCGAACATCCAGCTCACGCTGCCGTCGGTGCCCAGGCTGCCGCCGTGCTTGGTGAACAGGTGGCGCACTTCGGCCACGGTGCGGTTCTTGTTGTCCGTGGCCACTTCCACCATGATGGCGATACCGGCGGGGCCGTAGCCTTCGTAGAAGCATTCGGTCAGGTCGCCGCCCGCGTCTTCACCGGTGCCCTTGCGGATGGCGGCTTCGATCTTGTCCTTGGGCAGGTTCACGGCCTTGGCAGCGGCAATGGCCGCACGCAGACGAGGGTTGCCCGCAGGATCGCCGCCGTTCTTGGCAGCGATGATGATTTCCTTGGCGGCCTTGGTGAAGACCTTGCCGCGCTTGGCGTCCTGACGGCCCTTGCGGTGCTGGATATTGGCCCATTTGCTGTGCCCAGACATAAAACCTCCCAAACTCGGAGAACGTAAAAGGTGAAAAACGGCGGACAGTCGCGCGGACTGTCCCATCCCTGACAGGCATCCGGGATGCCCCGGCGGCAGGAGCGGCACATCGGGCCTGTGGCCGGCGCGCACGCCCGTACGGACATCGCGCTGCCGCCTGCCCCTGGAGCGGACGGATGCACCGGCGGCACGCCCGCAGAGCGCTGCGGCAGCCGGCTCCCGCTCCGGTCAGGCCCAAAGGGGCGGACGCCTAGCGCGCGTCCGGCTCCTGCCCGGTGCCAGCGGCGGCCGCGGCCGCATCCTGCGCGGCAGGACGCGCCTCGGCCCTGAAGCCCATGCCCACGAAGAAGGTTTCCTTGCTTTCGGCGCGGGAACTCTTGGGCTTGAAGGATTTGACGGCCTTGAAGGCGCGGCGCATGGGCTGGAGCATCTCCTGGATGTCCGGGCCCATGAAAATCTTGACGATGAAGCTGCCACCGGGCTTGAGGTGCAGACGCGCCACTTCCAGGGCCTCGCAGGCCAGCTCGAGCGAACGGGCCTGATCCGTGAACTTGGTCCCGGTGGTGCGGGGCGCCATGTCGCTCATGACCACGTCGAACGGCCCCATCTCGCGCAGGCGCTCTTCGAATGCGGCGGAACGGTCGAAGACGTCCTCCTGCATGAAGGTGACCTGCGGCGGGAAGGCGGTCTCGGTGGTCTGGATGTCGCAGCCCAGCACGAGCCCGCGCGGGCCCACCTTTTCGGCGGCGCCCAGCGACCACGAGCCCGGAGCCGCGCCCAGATCCAGGACGCGCATCCCCTGGCGGAAGAGCTTGAACTTGGCGTCCAGTTCCTTGAGCTTGTACACGGAACGGGCCGGATAATTCTCGCGCTTGGCCTTGAGAAAATAATGGTCTCGATATTCCTTCATGGTGACACCAGCGGGCTTCTATAGCGTTTTTTTTCGCGGGAGCCAAGCCCCGCAGGGGCGGCCCGGCCGATTTTTTTCGTTATGCGGGGGAAAGCGCTCCCGGCGTTGCGGCAACCGGCGGGCAGAAGGCGCGTCCAATCACAGGGATGCGCTATCCGTGCGCGCCAACCGTGAGACGAGCGGCAGGCATCCGGCGCGCAGGGGACCTGCCGGAAAGCCTCCGCAGACGTCGCGAAGGATCTGGCGGATCTGACGGATTTGCGGGTGAAGAAAGGGCACGAGGCCCACGCCGGGACCGCGCGGGCAGTCCCCGCCAGGCCCGGCAGGCACACGGGGCCGGGCCCGGACGCGCCAGCCTGCGTCCGCCCCCGCCCGCAAAAAAGACTTGACCCTGCCCCCTGAATGGCATACATACCACGCTACGCCGCATCGTGGCGTCATGTGGGGAAGTAGCTCAGCTGGGAGAGCATCGCCTTCGCAAGGCGGGGGTCGGGAGTTCAAGTCTCCTCTTCTCCACCACAAGGAATTTAAGGGGTTACGGTTTCAGACCGTGTCCCCTTTTTTGCTATGCAGGACATACGCTATTTGATAACTTGATGCACGGCGTCCTCAAGGCTTTCCTGCTGCCGGCATTGTACTCCACGCCGATGCGCTCTGCCGCCATCCACGGCAGCATCATCTGCCGTGGCCGGGAATACAGCGCCATATCCCCAGAAATCTGCACGGGATGCCAGGGGTGTCTCCCTCCATACGGACAGCGGATGCAGTACTCGGCGCGACATATGCTCCTTTGTCATACCAGCCGGCAAGCCGCGACAAACTCTCCATATCCGCGCTGCAGCACCCATATCTGATCCGGATGAGCAGTGAAACCAGCCCGTAACCAACGGGGACCGCCTGATGACACAGTCTCTGCACAAGGAATATACACCACTCTCCATCGCACGCCAGCTCTATGCCCTGGCCACACCACGGGAACGCCGCCTGTTCTGGTGGCTGTGCCTGCTCAACATCATCATGGGTCTGTTTGAAATCGGTGTGGCGGGCGGCATCTCCCTGCTGGGTGTGGCCATGTCCGCCCCGGAAAGCCTGGCCCGCCTCCCCCTGCTGGAAGAGATCCGCACGGCCCTGCCCTTCGCGCCGGATATCCCCGTGGCCCTGCAGTTCCTGCTGCTGGTTCTGGGCGGCGTGTGCGCGGCCACCCTGCTGAAAAATGCCCTGCTGGGCTATATCACCTGGCTGCAGAACTATTTTTCCCAGCGTATCGCCTGGACCATGGGCAGCGATCTCTTCCGCCGCTTTCTGGCCGCTCCGCACATCTGGCATGCCGGGCAGAACTCGGCGGAGCTGCTGACGATGCTGGGCTGGAAAGGCTATGTTGCCACCTATGCCGCGACCCTGCTGATCCTGTTCACCCAGATGGTCATCGCAGTGTTTCTGCTGGGCGGGGCACTCATCGCCAGCCCCTTGCTTTCCTGTCTGCTCTTTGTGTCTGTCGCCCTGCTGGCCGTAATCATCCAGAAAGGGACCCGATCCCGGATTTATGACCTTTCGAAGGATATTCGTCATTATGACCTGTATAATTCCCGCATTGCCATGCAGGGGCTGCAGGGGCTGCGCGAGATAACCATCTATGAGAAAAAGCAGAATTTCCTGCAGGAATATCAAAAATTCATCGTCGCCTATTCACTGAAAAACAGTTCCCGCAATACCCTGCCCATGCTGCCCCTGTGGGTGCTGGAGGTGGCGGGCATGCTCCTCTTGCTGCTTGTTCTGCTGATCCAGGTGCATCTGGGCAGCAGTGTGGCGGCAGCCACCGGTATGCTTACCCTGCTGGCGGCTGTTTCCTGGCGGCTCCTGCCGGCGGCCAACAAGACTATGAACGCCATCCTGACCTTGCGCTCCTACCAGCCTTCATTGGAAAAACTCCTGGACTTCGTGGCGGAACTTCCCGCGCCGGAGCGCCTGGACGCCCGTGCTGTACGCCACTTCCGGCGTGAGATCAGCCTGCACGATATCAGCTTCATCTATCCCAACGCAGAGCATGCCGCCCTGCAGGATATCTCGCTCACCATCCCCAAGGGGAGCATGGTCGGCCTGATAGGCCTCTCCGGCTCAGGCAAAAGCACGCTGACCTCCCTCATCACGGGCCTGCTGCGCCCCCAGCAGGGACATATCTGCCTTGACGGCGCGGCCTGGGATACCTCCGCCGAACGTCTGAATATCGGCTATGTGCCTCAAAACCTTTATCTGCTGGATGCCACGCTGGCCGAGAATGTGGCCTTCAGCCACTGGGGGGAACCTGTGGACGAAGAGCGGGTACGGGAGTGCTGCCGTATGGCGGCTATGGATTTTGTGGACGAGCTGCCCGAAGGCATCCATACCCCGCTGGGCGAACGCGGCGTGCGCCTTTCCGGCGGCCAGATCCAACGCGTGGGCATCGCCCGCGCCCTGTATGACAGGCCGGAACTCCTTATCTTTGACGAAGCTACGTCGGCCCTTGACGGCGCAACCGAGCGGGCTATACAATCAACAGTCGAAAACTTGCGACAACATGTGACTCTTATCGTTGTGGCCCATCGTCTGAGTACAGTGGAAGGATGTGATCTGCTGTACTGGATCGACAAAGGAACCGTAAAGATGTGTGGTGCGGCGGCAACGATATTGCCTGCCTATGAAAAAACGCTGCAACAGCCTGTCCATGACCTGGCAGGAGGGCACAGCTAACGGATGTGCAATGTTCACTGACAAGACTATCCTGATTACCGGCGGCACCGGTTCTTTTGGCAAGAAATGCATCGAGGTCATCCTCAGGCAGTGGAAGCCCAAACGGCTTATCGTCTTTTCCCGGGATGAACTCAAGCAATTCGAAATGCAACAGATTTTCTCCCCGGAAAAATACGGCTGCATGCGCTACTTCATCGGCGACGTGCGGGACAAGGAGCGCTTGTACCGGGCTTTTCGGGGCGTGGATTACGTCATCCATGCGGCGGCCCTCAAGCAGGTGCCGGCGGCGGAATACAATCCCACGGAATGCATCCGCACCAATATCGGCGGCGCGGAAAACATCGTCAATGCCGCGGCCGACTGCGGGGTGAAAAAGGTCGTGGCCCTGTCCACGGACAAGGCCGTGGCCCCGGTCAACCTCTACGGCGCCACCAAGCTCTGTTCGGACAAGCTCTTCATTGCCGCCAATGCCTTTCTTGGCAACACAACCGTGTGTTCCGTCGTACGCTACGGCAATGTCATGGGCAGCCGGGGCAGCGTCATTCCTTTCTTTATCAAAAAGCGCGACGAGGGCGGCCCCCTGCCCATCACGGATACGCGCATGACCCGTTTCTGGATCACCCTGGAACAGTCCGTGCATATGGTGCTGCGCTCCTTCGAGCTGGCGGGCGGCGGCGAGATTCTGGTGCCCAAGATTCCCAGCATGAAGATCACGGATCTGGCCGAGGCCATTGCGCCGGGCATGGCCACTGTGGAAGTGGGCATCCGGCCCGGCGAAAAGCTGCATGAAACCATGATCACGGCCGAGGATTCCCGGCATACCATTGACATCGGCCGGTATTATGTCATCAAGCCGGAAACCTTCCCTTATCGCGGGCCCGAAGGCAGGCCCGTGCCCGAGGGCTTCAGCTACAATTCCGGCACCAACGAGGCGTGGCTGAGCGTTCCCGAATTGCGCGCCACCCTCAAGGAACAGGGCTTTGCCGTCCAGTCATGAGTACCTCCCGCTTTATTCCCTATGGTCGCCAGACCATCGATGATGACGATATCGCCGCCGTGGTCGAGGTGCTGCGCTCGGACTGGCTGACCACCGGCCCGGCCGTGGAGCGCTTCGAGGCGGACATTTGCGCCTATGTCGGCGCGCGCCACGGCGTGGCGGTGAGCAACGGCACGGCGGCCCTGCATGCGGCCATGTTCGCCCTGAACATCGGCCCCGGCGATGAAGTCATCGTCCCGCCCATGACCTTTGCCGCCTCGGCAAACTGCGTCCTCTATCAAGGCGGCAGGCCGGTCTTTGCCGATGTGGACGCCGGGACCCTGCTCCTTGATCCCGCCGCGGCGGAAGCGGCCATCACGCCGCGCACCAAGGCCATCATCGGGGTGGACTATGCCGGGCAGCCCTGCGACTGGGATGCCCTGCGCGCCCTTGCCGACAAGCACCATCTGGCGCTGGTGGCCGACGGCTGCCATGCGCTGGGCGCAAGCCTTGACGGGCGCAAGGTGGGTACGCTGGCCGACATCACGGTGTTCAGCTTTCATCCGGTCAAACACATCACCACCGGCGAGGGCGGCATGGCCGTGACCGATGACGAGACGCTGGCCGCGCGCATACGGGCCTTTCGCGGGCACGGCATCACGACTACGGCCAGCCAGCGCGAGAAGTCCGGGGCCTGGTTCTATGAAATGACGGAACTGGGCTACAATTACCGCATCACCGACTTTCAGTGCGCCCTGGGCAGCTCACAGCTGAAAAAACTGGACGGCTGGATCGCCAAACGCAATGAACTGGCCCGGTCCTATGACGCCGCGCTGGCGGGACAGGAAGCCGTCCGTCCCCTCACGCATCGCGAAAACGTCCGTCATGCCTATCATCTTTACGTGGTGCGCACTCCCGATCGGGACGAGACCTTCCGCCGCTTGCGCGCCAACGGCATCGGGGCCAATGTCCACTATGTGCCCGTACACCTTCATCCCTACTACCGGCAGGTCGTCGGTACGCGGGAAGGGCTCTGCCCCGTGGCCGAAGCGGCCTATCGGGAAATCCTCACTCTGCCGCTCTGGCCGGGGATGACGGAAATTGACATCGAACGCATCACGAGGAGCTGTATTTATGCGCAAGTTGAATGACCAAGAAAACTTTTGGACGGGAGAGTTCAGGGATAACTATATTGGGCGCAATTCCCTAGAAAGACTCCTTGGTCCCTATACAGCCATGTGGTCAATGATACTCAGGCACTGCTCTTCTTTGCCCATGACGGCCTTTGAAATGGGCTGCAATATTGGGGGGAATTTGCGTGCGCTGCAGAATCTGAGTCCCGCCATTTCTCTTACTGCGATAGAAATCAACGCGAAGGCTGCGAAAATTGCGCAAGAAACGATGGGGCCACACACAGTCATCCACAACTGTTCCATCCTTGATTTCAAGTGCCCAGAAAATTCTTTTGACTTAGTTTTCTCGTGCGGCGTCCTCATACACCAAGATCCGGACTGCCTTCCTGAAATTTACAAAAAACTTTATTCGTTTTCCAAAAAATACATTTTACTCAGTGAGTATTATAATCCAACTCCTGTTGCAATCCCTTATCGTAACCATGAAAATAAACTTTTCAAGCGTGATTTTGCTGGTGAAATGATGGATATGTTTCCTGATTTATCATTGAGAGCTTATGATTTTATCTACCGGCGTGATCCTGTTTTTTCCGTAGACGATTGCACTTGGTTTCTTTTACAAAAAAATTGATATAACTCCTATCCAGCAATCCTATTACTAAAGATAGAGAAAGTATTTATGCATTATTGCACGAAATGCGTTCAACCCGATACGCGGCCCAATGTTTTTTTCAATGAGCAAGGCATCTGCGGGGCCTGTCTTTGGGAAGAAGAAAAGAAAAAAATAGATTGGGCGGCACGCAAACAGGAACTTCGGGATATTTGCCGATGGGCAAAAGATCAAAAGGCCCCCTATGATTGCGTCGTCGGAGTTTCCGGCGGCAAAGATTCCACGTTTCAAGCTCTCTACATGCGGGACGAAATGAAGTTGCGTCCGCTTTTGGTGTGCTCGGAACCCTGCCAGACAACGGAGATCGGCGCAAAAAATCTGGAAAATATCAAAAATCTTGGTTTTGATGTCATTAGCCTCAGCGCCGACAAAGAACTGCTCAAGCATTTCTTCAAAAAAGATTTTTACAGTATAGGCAATCCCAACAGAGCTTCCGAATACTGTCTGCACTCCTCTGTCTTTATCATTGCCGACAAATTTGACATTCCTCTTATTGTCAATGGCGAAAATCCCGGCCAAACGCTCGGTATTTCCGACATGAAGGCTGCGGGAGGCGATGCGACCCAAATATGGGCTACCAATACGGTCAAGGAAAAAGTTATCGATGCCTATGCCGACGATGCCGATCTGGCGGCCCTTTTTCTTTATCAGCCGAATATGGCGTCCATCATCAGAAAGGGCATCAGGGGCGTGTGGTTGAGCAACTATGCTGAGGAATGGGGGCAGTTGCATAATGCAAAATTTTCCATGCGACACGGCCTTTCCATTCATCCTGCAAGCATGGATCCCTATGCTAAAGGTCTTTACAGACGCTTTTATGCCCTGGATCACAGTTTCCGTGAAGTCAATCAATTGCTGAAATATATCAAATTCGGCTTTGGATTTACCACGGATCAAGCCTGCTATGACATCCGCGATGGTGAAATTTCCCGCGAGGAAGCCATCTTTCTGGTTAAGGAACTGGATGGCGGGTGTGGCGAATCCTATATCAAGGCATTTTGTGAAATGATTGCCATTTCTGAAGGAGAATTCTGGGAAGTCGCCAATACTTTCAGAGGGAAAATGTGGTCAAAGGAAAAGGGGAAATGGGTTCTGGATAATCCCATATGGGAACAGGAACCGGTAAAAGGTAATTACACAGTGCGGGGTATCATGAACCGCCTGTCTCTATAAGCCATGTCATCCGTAAGCATTGCCATCATCCCTGCGCGGGGGGGCTCAAAACGCCTCCCCAGGAAAAATATCCTTCCCTTCAGGGGGAAGCCTCTGTTGCTCTGGACATGTGAGGCGGCACGGGATTCCGGTTGTTTTGATGCTGTCGTCGTTTCGACCGAGGATAAAGAAATAGCTGATATTGCGCGCTCCAACGGCTTTGCGGTTGATGAGCGCCCTGTGGCACTGGGATCAGACACGGCGAGTTGTGCGGATGTTTGTCTTGAATATCTGGCCCGTAAGGAGCAGTCCGGCATATACTATGACAGTCTCTGTTGCCTATACGCCACTGCTCCGCTGCGCAATGCTGAGGATATTCGACAGGTCATGACATATCTCACCCCTGATACGGATGCGGTGCATGCCGTCTGTGGTTACACGCACCCTCCGCATCAGATGCTGTACCAAAATCCCGATGGATTTCTGATGCCTGCCTTCCCCTTACTGGTTACCAAAAAATCTCAGGAAGTTCCCGAAGGGCTCATTGGCAACGGCAGCACCTATGCCATTCGCGTTGAGGCGCTCAAGAAATACCGCTCCTTCTACCCTGCGCGCATCAAGGGCTATCGAATGCCGGCCTTGCGCTCCATCGATATCGACACGGCCGAGGACTTCGCTCTGCTTGAAGCCTGCGCTCAGCTACTTGAAAAGGTAGGATTTCACCATGATATTTGATTGCACGTCTTCCAGCTCGAAACGTCCGGTCAGTATTGTCTTTGAGGCAGGCCCCACCCACGACGGGCTTCCCACTGCCAAGGCTCTGGTCGATATGGCTGCAAAAGCCGGGGCTGATGCCGTCAAGTTCCAGATCGTTGATGCAAAAAAAATTGTTCCATCCAAAGAAACCCTGTTCATCTATCAAGTATTGAAAAACAGGGATACGGGCGAAAGAGAAACCGTCACGGAATCCCTGCAGGAAATCTTGTCCCGGCGGGAACTGACGTTTCCTGAATGGGCGGAACTTATTGACTACTGCAAGGCAAAAAATGTCCTTTTCTTCGCCACCATCAGCAACGCGGAGGAGATGGAATTCCTTGCCGGAGCCGGTTGCGCGTGCGTCAAGATATGTTCGGGCGACATCAACTACCACCACCTGCTCAGACTGGCGGCACGTTTTCCTTGGGTGGTGCAGATAGATACCGGCAGTGCGACCATCGGTGAAGTGGAACAGGCCGTGGATGTTCTGGAGCAGGCCGGCTGCCACAAGATCATCATCAACCACTGCCCTTCAGGCTATCCGGCACGTCTTGAGAGCATCAATCTGCGAACGGTGCAGACCCTGCGGCAGATGTTTCCCTACCCTGTGGCTTTTTCCGACCACACGCCCGGCGCAACCATGGACATAGCCGCCGTGGCGTTGGGTGTCGACATGCTGGAAAAAACCATCACGCTGGATCGCTGCATCCGCAGTCCCGAGCACATCATGTCGCTGGAACCGCAAGAAGCGGCGGATTTTGTGCGCACCATCCGCGATGTGGAAACAGCCCTCGGCAATCCTCGACGCATCATGACCCAAGAAGAACGAAATATGCCGCCTGTGGCGCGACGCAGCGTTGTGGCCGCGCGGGATATTGCCGCAGGAGAAGTTGTGACGCAGGAGATGCTCGACTATGCCCGTCCCGGCGACGGACTTCCGGCCCATCTTGATGGGCTTGTTCTCGGAAAACAGGCTCGCAGGGCACTCAGGCAAGGCGAAAAACTGTCCCCATCAGATGTCGAATAGCACTGCCCTCATTATACGCGCCGATGCCGCCCCGCGCATGGGCACGGGCCATGTCATGCGCTGCCTTGCCCTGGCGCAGGCCGCCCGCAAAGAAGGACTGGATGTGCGCATGGTTTGCCGTCTGGGCGTCAGTTGGCTGCGCGAGCGCCTGGCCCGGGAAGACATCCCGCTGCTGGAATTGCCGGATATGCCGCCCGAGACGGAAGAACCGGCAAACCTGCTCGATCAGCTTCAGAGAAAGGACTTTCCTCAGCCCGGCATGACTGATACGCCCATCTGGGTAGCGCTGGATGGCTATCACTTTGATGCCGCCTGCCAGAAAGCCGTCATGGCTGCGGGCTATCGGCTGCTGGTCATTGACGACTACGCGCACCTGCCCGAATATCATTGCGATGTACTGCTCAATCAGAACATCGGCGCTGAGCAATTGACCTATCACGGCTCCATCGGTCGCAAGCTGCTGGGGCTGGATTATGTGCTCTTGCGTCAGGAATTCTGGGATGCCCGGGAAAAGGCGCAGCAGCGCATGCGGCCAACACAGCCGCAGAACATACTGGTAACACTGGGCGGCGGCAATTTTATCGAGCATCTGGAAAAAATTGCTATCGAGATGCGTCAGCCGGAATTGGCCGGACGCACGATTCGGGTCATTCAAGGTGGGATGGATGCGGATCGCATTCGGGCCGCCTTTGCCCGCTGCCCGGCGCAACTGGAGATTCTCCCCCGGGTGGACGATATGTCGTCCCTCCTGCTGGATACGGATTTGTGCATCACGGCGGGCGGATCAACATGCTGGGAATTGTGCTGTCTGGGTGTGCCATTCCTGACGGTAGAAGTTGCGGAAAATCAACATGCGATTGTTACGTTGCTACGCAAGAAACGTATAGCTTTATCCTATACGAGGGAAACCGCACAAACTGCATTAGCTGGCGTGGCCACCTATCCCTCTTTTTCTATTGGACAAAAAATAAATATTCTTACTTTTTTGTTAAAAATACGTTTGCGCCACGTAGTGTATGACGACTTGGATTTTCTTTTCATGCTTGCCAATGACCAAGACGTTCGGAAGTATTCATTCAACACCCAACCCATTACCTTCGAAGAACATTTGACTTGGTTTGATAACATTATAAATTCAAATACCGCTTTTTTCTTAGCAGAGGTTGATAAAGAGCCGTTTGCTTCTATTCGATTTCAAAAGAAAAATAATGAAACGCAGATCAGCATTTCCCTGACAAGAGATACCAGAGGGTTGGGATATGGTGCGTATCTAATCAAGCAGGCGGTAAAAAAATATTTTGGTAATCATTGCAAAGAGGAAATTGTTGCCTATATAAAAAAAGAAAATATTTCATCATTAAAATCCTTCCAACGAGCTTCTTTTCACACAGACAAAGAGGTGGCCGTTGGAGAAACACCCGCAATCCGACTTGTGCTTCCCAATAGGTAGCTTCCTATGCTTACAGCCGAAAATTTATATATTATCGCCGAAATTTCAGCCAATCACAACGGCAGCATTGAACGTGCCGAGGCCATTGTCCGCGCTGCCGCCGATGCCGGAGCCGATGCCGTCAAATTGCAGACCTATACGGCCGACACCATGACCATTCCTTGCGACAACGAATACTTTCGCATCAAGGGGACGCTGTGGGAAGGCAAAACCCTGCACGACCTCTATCAGGAGGCCTGCACGCCGTGGGAATGGCAGCCCCGCCTCAAGGCCTTGGCCAATGACCTGGGCATGGACTGCTTTTCCACCCCCTTTGACGCTACGGCCGTGGACTTTCTGGAAAACATGGATGTACCCTGCCACAAGGTGGCGTCCTTTGAAGTCGTGGACATTCCGCTGCTCAAAAAGATTGGCTCCACCGGCAAGCCGGTCATCATGTCCACCGGCATGGCCAGTCTGGCGGAAATTGACGAAGCCGTGAGCACACTGCGAGAAAACGGCACCCAGGAACTGGCCCTGCTCAAATGCACGAGCGCCTATCCCGCGCCGCCAGAGGAAGCCAATTTGCTCACCATCCCGCATCTGGCCCAGGCCTTCAACTGTGTGGCCGGACTTTCGGATCACACCCTGGGCAGTGCCGTGGCCGTGGGGGCCGTGGCCGTTGGGGCGCGCATCATTGAAAAGCACTTCACCCTTGCCCGTGCCGACGGCGGCCCGGACAGCGCCTTCAGCATGGAACCGGACGAGTTCAGGCAAATGGTGCGCGACATCCGTACCGTGGAAAAGGCGCTGGGAACCGTCTGCTACGACTTGACGCCCAAGCAGAGGGAAAGCAAGGTATTCCGACGTTCGCTGTTTGTGGTCAAGGACATGGAGGCGGGCGAGATGTTCACGGAAGAAAACGTGCGCAGCATTCGGCCTGGATACGGTTTGCCGCCACGGTTCGCACCATTGCTTCATGGCAAAAAGGCTTCACAGAAGATCGTAAAGGGAACACCTCTGAATTTTGCCCATATCAGCTAAAACGGGTTGTACCATGTCGGTGGATATATTAGCGCTCAACACGCATTCATATTTTTCGCGTGACACTGAAGCATTTGTACCTGTTTTCAATTATCTGAGGCTTGCCAATGTAAAAATGATCCATGGCCAAATTCATAATGGCTATTATCTTATTCTCAAGCATCAACCATCTGTTGTTTTTTTAGACTGCATCTTTGGAGGAAGATGGCACGCTGAAATGGCCTTTTTTGCCAAAAAGATGGGCTGCAAGGTTGTCTCGCTCATGGGAGAAGGGGCAAATTTTGCTCGGTTTGTCTCAAATCCCGAAGAAATGTGGGGATGGTTAGCAGAGCAGGTTGTGGTATGGGATGCGTACTTTTTTTGGAATCATTCCGCAAAGCAATTCGTTATAAACAATTTCCCGTTTGCTGAAAAAAACATCTACGTCACCGGCGGGACAGGGTATGACCGCTATCGGTTTGTACATCCTGAGCGAGCTGAGGACATCCCTTCCAAATATCAAGCAACGATTGGAGTAGGATGTTGGGATTTTTCACGTTGCGGAGATTCTGTGTGGAGCGCCCAAAATAGATTGCTTTTTTCCGAAATACTTTTGCAAATTATCAGGCAGAATAGACATGTATTTTTCAAGATCAAACTTCACCCCGGATCCGAAGGAAATATCCATGCCTCCGGGGTAGACACTTGCGCCAATGAAGAAAATGCCAGAATCCTGCCATTGCACACACCCATAATTGATTGCATCGCCGACAGTGACATCTGGCTTACCTTCGAATCCAATACAGCACTGGAAGCATGGCTTATGGGCAAACAAACGGCACTGCTCAATCCGACAGGAACGGATTTTCCCTTTGCGCGCTTATGCACGGTAAACGGGCAGCCCAACTTTGCAGATGCCGAGCAATGGACGAATGCCATAAATTCTTTTCTGGAAACGCGCGAGTTGCCTGGATTCAGGGAACTGGAAAATGAGCGACAAAAGTGCTATGAACAACTTATTGGCCATTCAGATGGATTAAACCATGTTCGTGCTGGAAACATCATACTGGATGTCCTGCAGCAATCCAAAAATCTTGTGGTGGATATTCCCGATCTTGGATGGCGGAAGAAAGCAATAAACGCTTTTATATCATGCAACTTTGGGAAATATATCCAAAAACTTCCAAATTTCCACCCATGGTTGACGGCACTCAAAAAATTCTATTTTGACTATGTGCGTGATTACTCGGAAAAAGAGTTCCAGCAAAATGCTGATATACGCATGAAACAACAAATTGAGTTTTATGCACATAACAGCTACTCGCTTGAATTTTTGCGGAGCATCTATTAGCCTATGATAACAATTACAACTCCCGGAAGAAATTTCCTCCCTGAATATGAATATTTGACACGACTCATTTTCAATGAGTGGCTTGGTATCGAGCCTGTTTTGGAAGTCGGCAATCAGGGAAACTGGTCAATATCTTGTGAGAAACATTCTGCCACTTTTCCCAATATCTTTTTTCCCGAGCAGAGCCCGGAAACCTACTTTGATCCCAGTCGGCTGAAAGGACAGCTCCTGTCGCACAAGATTTGCGATTACGATATGTTTTTTCCCTTTGCAGACAACAGAGGGACTTCGCTCGCTTCAGTTGATATCTTTGGAAGCATTTTTTATTTTCTAGCCTGCTATGAGGATGTATTTTATGACCATAAAGAATTTAATGGAACATTGGCCCCCAGTGAAAGTTTTGCTTATCAGAACTCTCTTCTTGATCGACCTTTCATTGATGAAATGATCGTTCAGTTTGTGAAGCATCTTAACAATCACAACATCAACATCAGCTTCAAAAATCAAGACTATCAGCTTATTTATAGCTGCGATATGGATGTTCCAGCGCAGTGGTACAAGGCATCCCCATTTCTTTTTATCAAATCATCGATTGCCTCAATAATCAAGCATCATTCCATTAGGCGCTTTTTTTCAATATTCAGATCCTACACAAAAGTTGATGATGACATATTCTACACTTTTCCTTGGATACTTACAGAACTAGAGAAAAATTCTCTTGCAGGGTGCTTCAATCTTAAGGGGGGACTGACAAACAAGAGGTTTGACCACTATTATGACGCAAACGCACAATGGATACAGGACATTCTTTTCCTGCTTGCCGCAAACGGACACGAAATTGGTTTTCATCCCAGCTACGACACTCCCGACCATCCGGATTCTTTTGCAAAAGAGCTGGCAATAGTTCGAAGGGCGGCTCCTACACCCGTGCGCGGCGGCAGGCAACATTATTTGCGCTTTATGGGTTGCAGTACCTGGCGGATGTGGGACGACGCAGGGTTGGAATACGACTCCACGGTGGGATTCAACAAGGTTTCCGGCTTCCGACTGGGCACGGCACGCGAATTCCCCGTGTATGATCTTCAGCACAGAAAAGCGCTGAAGTTACGCGAGCGCCCACTTATTGCCATGGACTGCACCCTGCTCGGCTATGAAGGCGCGACGCCGCAGGAAGCCTTTGACCGGGCCTGCGGCTACGCGCAGCAAATCAGGAAGTATGGCGGCAACATGACCCTGCTCTGGCACAACAGCTCTTTGGAAACGCCGGAAAAGCGCGAGCTGTTCTCCCAATTGCTCAAGTACTTGGCCTAACGCTTGCCACGATAGATATGTATTTTGCACCCGCGAGCAATGGGTAAATCTCTTACCAATTTGAATATGCCTGTTTGCAGGATGAGATCTGCACAGACAGGATTGTAATAAATAATGGTATATTCTTTTTCCTTTCGCATCTGATTCAGTATGCTTTCAATGACATCGCTCATAATCTTCTCTCCGAACGGATTGAAGAAATAAATGACGTCGTATTCTCCATAGGCGTCAAAATCTCTGGCATCAGCATTGAACAGCGCAATATCAGTCCTTCTCAGCTGTGCCATATTCCTTTTCAGAATGGAGAAAACATCTTCCGAATATTCGATTCCGGCGATGCGTGCAAAGGGATAGGCTGCCGCCAGATAAAGCACATAGCCCTTGCCGCATCCCACATCCAAAAAATTCAGCTTGTTGTGAAAATCCAATTCGGCGAGAGCTCGTTGAACATATTTTTTTTCTGAAGGCCAGTAATCACGCCGTTCGCCTTCCGCCGCGTACATGCCCGGCAGCGGCGCCGAAAAATCAAGTCCTCGCTTTTTCTCATACTGTTCCTGCACCTTGCCGCGAAGGCGCATCAGAATGCCGGATACGCGGTATATGGTACGCCCTTTGATGGCGTCGCATATCTGGGTCAGGAGGACTCCATCTCTTTTATATTTCAGAATTTTTTCCCATTTACGACGTATGCTGCTATACATGATTTCCCCTATGCCACGCCATATGCTGCCAGCATTTTTACTTCTTCCTTTTCCCAGCACAGCTCCTTTGCCGCCCGGAGCGATGCCATCTTCATTTCGTTGATCTGTTCGCGTGTCAGTGCATTAAGAACCGTAGCCACGGCTTCGGGCGAACAGTCATTGACGCACACGCCGTGCTTGTACGCCGCAACAAGGCGCGACATTTCCCGGGAATTTGATACACAGAGCGCCAGTCCGGCCATGGTGTTTTCAAAAAATTTGTTGGGAAGGCAATATGTTCGTTGCGGCGAAAAATCCGTAAAGACCGCATAGCCGATATCCGCCCGCGCAGCTGTTCTGACGACTTCCGCAAAGGGGACAACCTCCGTAAAATGGACGCGCGCCGACATGCCGCAGCGCTGCGCCAAGGCTTTGAGTTCCGATTTGTATGCCTCTTCTCCCGGCCCGCGAATCTCAACGTCAAATCGCTCGTCCAACAATGCCGTCGCCTTGATCAGCACGTCAAGACTGCGCGAATAATCCACAACCCCGTGATAAAGTATCCTGATCTGCTCCCCGCAGGGGCGAAAAGCGCACTCCTGATAAAAGGGAACACTGCGCACCACTTCGGGCCGCCGGGCAAGCCCGTAATCATGCCGGAGCAGATCGGCAATGCCGTCACAGACAGTCGTGATGCCCGAGGCCAGCGGAAAATAGCGGCGTTGAACGGCATCGGCATGCCGCGCATGGATGTGGCTGTTCACCCAGTCGCGCATCCGCCTGCCTGTGGGACAAAACTGTTCGCGCGCGTACTCATGCACATCAATGCCAAAGGGAATCCCCTGCCTTTCGGCAAGCTCCCGTGCCAGCGGGGCACATTGCCAGTCATGCGCAATGACATAATCAAGATGAGCGGGAAATTCACGCAGCTTGGCCCGGGCGACCCTGTTCTGCGGATGAAGCCGCCACGCCATTTCGGTCGGCAGAACCCAGCGCGCCAGGGCCTGAGGAATTGTCCACGCACGTCTGGGCTGAATTTCCGGCAGGGGAACAATATCGACCCCCTCCAGGGCATCGCCGGGCGACATGAAACCGGCCAGCGTCACGTCCCAGCCCAGATTGCGAAAAGTCCGCACTTGCCGAAGCACGCGCGACTCTGTTACCAAACGCTTGTATGCAATAATGCCAAGATGCATGAGGGCTTTCTCCATGAAACAAGGTTCCCGGCAACTCTATACGCAGTTTCTGACGCAAAATCCAGCCTCCATCTTTCACCAGCCCTGGTGGCTGGATGCAACCTGCGGTGAGCGGAACTGGGATGTGGTATTCGCCCGCAAAAAAGAAAATATTGTTGCCGCACTTCCTTTTTTACGCAAAAAGGGCCGATTTAGACAAGTCATTCTGGGGCAACCCCCCTTCACCCCCTTTCTCGGCCCACTGTATTCGCCGGGGACTGCCCGCTATGCGCGCAGGTTGCAACAGGAACATGCCATTCTTGAAGAATTGATCCACGCGCTGCCGCACCATCACCTTTTTCATCAGACATTTTCCCCGGCGATAACAAATTGGCAGCCGTTTCGCTGGAACGGCTTCCGGCAGTCGACAAACTACACCTATCGACTGTACAATATCAAGAATCATGCCGCGTTATGGCAAGAAACGGAAGACAACATTCGCACGGACGTTCGCAAGGCGCAAAACCGCTTTTGCCTGCGCATTGAACAGAGTGACGATATAGAGGCCTTCCTTGCCGTGTATGCGGGCACCTGGAAGCGTCAGGGCAAGGACATACCCCATGTTTCCCTCATTCGCCGTATCGACGCCGCTTGTGCGCCCCGGGGCTGCCGCCGCATCCTGTTTGCCGTGGATGAAGCCGGACAGCATCATGCGGCAACCTATACAATCTGGGATCAGGACACCGCCTACTATCTTCTGGGCGGGAGCAATCCAGAACTGCGCCAGAGCGGAGGACACACCTTCGTTCTCTGGGAAACCATCCTCAGAGCTTCGGAACATGTAGACATTTTTGACTTTGAGGGATCCAGCATTCGCCCCATTGAAAAAAACTTCCGGGCGTTCGGGGGCAGGCAAACTCCCCTGCTCTGGCTGGAGCGGACCACCCCCCTTTTCCGCAAAATCATGCTGTTGCGAGAGCTGCTCACCGGGCCGTAGAAATAGCGGAGGAAGCCAAATGTCTTCCCCTCCTTCTACTTCACAATACCGATACGCCGCAGGAAGATCTTGAGATTGCGCGCGGCATTCAGCATGCCGGACCAGTTGGGATAATCGCGGAAGCTGTGGTTGGGCAGGGCAAGAAGGCGATCCCATTCCGCTTCCGTCAGGCCCAGACGATCGAGCACAAGAGCCTTGTCCGCACGGAATTCCTCGGGATCGTACAGGGGTTCCTCCAGTTGGGCCAGGGCCTCGGCGCGCGTCATCTGGCCGGAGGCGATAAGACTGGACAGATGCGCACGCCGCTTGTCAAAGCCGAACTTGGTGGGCTGGTAGTAGTTCTGGAAGAACTTGGTAAAGATGGATTCCGAGTGCTTGCGGCCGTAATTCTCCCAGCCGACCTCGCGGTGCAGCACGCTGCGGGCCTCGTCGGCGCTATAGGGCATCCAGTGCAGGGGCGTGACTGCCTTGACTGTGGGGAAGAAGGGGATGTCGTTGTAAAACTTGCAGCAGTCCCAGAAACTCAGGGTAGGGAAGTTGCGCAGGGGGCGCTGGCCGAATTGCCCGTGGATGGCCTTGAGCTGCCGCGAATCCATAGCCATATATTCCCAGGCCCGGGGCAGGATGGATTCCGTGACCAGATTGAAGCCCGACAGCCAGTAGCGCAGACCCATCCTGGCCGCCGTATGGAAGAGCACGGCAAAAAAGGCGTGATCCTGCGGCACATCCTGGTTGGAGAGGCCGGACTGAAGATAGGCGCGCTGCAGGTCGCGCATTTCCTCCCAGTCCACGGTGAAGGTATGCAGCTCGTAGCCCAGATGGCGGACAAGGCGCTGCACATTCTGCGCGGCGATGGGGGAATCCCAGCCCGCGTCCACATGGAAGACCAGCGGCCGCAGGCCCCACTCCCTGGATTTGTACGTCAGCCAGGAACTGTCCACCCCGCCGGAAAGGCCGATCAGGCAGTCGTATTCCTTGCCTTTTCCTGCGCGACGCATCTCTTCGATGAGCTTTTCCAGCTTTTCCTGACCGCGGGCATCAGGCATATAGGACTGTTCCAGCCGCCGGATGGCCTCGGTGCAGTGATTGCAATGGCCTTGGGCGTCAAAAGTGATTTCCGGATCGCTGGTATCCATGACGCAGCGGGTGCATATGCGATAGGTCGAATTCTGCATTGTCTCAGCCTTCCATCAGGGCAAGAAGCGTTTCGCGCAGATGCGCATCGTTGTTTTCCCAGCAGAGCATACGCGCAGCGCTATCCGCATGTTGCTTGTAGCGGGCGATACTGTCCGGGGTAAGGGAACGAATGGCCGCAGCAAAGGCCTGCGGCGTAAAATCCTCGGCGATTACGCCAAAATCGTATTGGCGTAGCATGGCGGACATGTCCGGCAACGGTGTGATGGCCAGCGCCAAGCGAGCCTGAACATACTCGAAGAATTTGTTGGGTAACGCATGGCGATGGTTGAACGTATTGTCCGGCAACAGGAATACTCCCACATCGTGACCGCTGATGCGATGCACAATCTCATTCATGGGCGCGGGATCAAGGAAGCGAATATTGCCTGCGGAGCCGGCAAGTTGGCGCAATTTGTCATAGTAGTCAGGCTCATTGGGAACAAGCATGACATCCAGTGTGGCAACGTCTTCCAGCATGCGGAAGGCCTCCACCATGACTTCCAGCTTGCGGCCGCTGCTGGCCGCGCCGTGATGGATGCAACGTATGGGTCCGCCATGAACCGGTGCGGGCGCGATGTCCTGATAATAGGGACAACTCGGCAGCAGTTCGCAGTCCAGCCCGTATTCCTCCCGATAGCCCTGCGCCAGACCGAGAGAAACCGTGAAGATATGGTCCAACTGCGGAAAATACTGCCGACAGACGTAACGGTTGATGCCGCCCAGTACGCTGCGCCAGATGAAGCTTTGTTCGAACTGGCGGGGATAGTATTCCCGGGCATCCAGGATGACCGGGCAGGGCTTGCCACGATCTGCCCGCGCCTCGCGCACGGCCAGTGCCAGGGGGACCAGCAGGCCTTCCTGACAGATGATGGCCGAAAAATCCTGTCCCCTCAGCTGATCGAGCACGGCCCGCCGCCGCGGCGTCCAGAGGTCCCGTTCATAACGCCGGCAGAGCAGGCCCACAGCCCGCCGAATCTTATGAGGCAGGGAGTCAGGGACCGTGAGGTCAACAAATTCTTCCGGCGGTTCAACACCAGCCAAGGGCGGTGCGGAACAGACAGTGATGGAACCAAGGGTGCGCAGCAGGGAATAAAAACGGGTTGGCCGGGGATCCCGCCCCAGGGAATTGGCAAAAATCTGCAAAAATCTCACAAACAGCGTCCTCAATAACAGCGGCAGCCTGCGACATGCGCGCACGAACTCTGCGTTCCGTCGCTCAAGTGATGTAGTATATGCCTTGCCCTTCCGGGCCGCAAGAACTTTTCCTGCCGGCGCCGGGCTGCCTGCCCGTTTCCATCGGCTTGCCCCGCACGCTCTAATCAGGTATGCAAAGGTGGTTCTCATACTTTTCCTCAAGTACAGGTACGGCACAATATGAAAGTGGTCTCTCTCGTGGGTGCCCGGCCCCAGTTCGTCAAGGAAGCCCTGGTGGGGGAAGCGGCCCGGCGGCTCAATGCCTGGCAGCATGTCCTTGTTCACTCCGGCCAGCATTATGACGGCAACATGTCCGACATTTTCTTTCAGGAGCTGGGCATCCCCCGGCCGGATCATCATCTCGGCATCGGTTCCGGCAGCCATGCCCGCATGACCGCCGCGGCGCTCACGGGCATGGAGGACATCCTGCTCAAGGAAAAGCCGGATGCCCTGCTGGTCTACGGGGACACCAACACCACCCTGGCCGGGGCCCTGGCCGCGGTAAAACTGCATGTGCCCGTCATCCATGTGGAAGCGGGCATCCGCATGTTGCCCAAAACCATGCCTGAAGAAATCAATCGCGTGCTGACGGATCGCATTTCGGCCGTCATGTGCTGCTGCTCCGATCTGGGCCGTCGCAATCTGGCGGCCGAGGGCCTCACCGACGGCGTGTGTGTGACCGGCGATGTCATGTACGATCTTTTCCTGCGCATGCGGCCGCGCTTCACGCCGGAGGAGACCTGCGCGGCCATGTCGCTGCATCCGGGCGAGTTTGCCCTCGCCACCCTGCACCGCGACTACAATGTGGATGCGCCCGCTTCCCTGCGCGGCATGCTGGAAGGGCTGATGGGCGTGCAGGAGGAATACGGAATCCCCGTGCTGCTGCCCCTGCATCCGCGTACGCGCAAGCGGGCACAGGAATTTGACCTCGTCCCGCTGCTGGAGCGCCTGCGGACCTGCGACCCCATCGGCTATCTGGAAGTCATGTCCCTGACCTGTGCATCCCGCTTCGTGATCAGCGATTCCGGCGGCCTGCAAAAGGAAGCCTATTACGCGGGCAGGCGCTGTGCCGTCATGATGCCCGATACCGGCTGGCGCGAACTCACGGACTGCGGCTGGAACGTGCTCTGCGCCCCGGAAAGGGAAAGCATCCTCCAGGCGGCCTCCCGCATCATGACGCCCCTTGCCTGCCCGGAAGGCACCTACGGCGACGGGAAGGCAGCGGAAAGCATCATCGGGGCGGTACGGCGCATGCCCTTTGCCCGTGCCTGATCCGCGACACGAGGAAGCATTGCATGTGCGGCATTTTCGGTTGGATTCCCATGCCGGGACACGCTTCCCGGGATGCGCGTTCCGTGGCGTGTACCCTCCTGGCGGATCTCCGCCATCGCGGCCCCAATGATGCGGGCTGCCTTGTCTTTCCTGCTGATGATCTGTCACATCCGCAGGACGGGCGGGTGCTTTCCGGCGAAACGTCCTGTGCCCTGCTGCTGGGCCAGACCCGCCTGTCCATCATCGATCTTTCACCCGCCGGACATCAGCCCATGCGCAGTGCCGACGGCCGTTACACCCTGGTCTATAACGGCGAAATCTATAATTATCGCGAGCTGCGGCAGGAGCTGGAACAGGCAGGCTGCGTCTTCCGCACGGCCACCGATACCGAGGTGCTTCTTCAGGCCCTTGTCGTCTGGAGGGCGGATGCTCTGCCCCGTCTGACCGGCATGTTCGCCTTTGCGTTTCTGGACGCTGAACGCCGCACCATCTTCTGCGCGCGCGACTGTTTCGGCATCAAGCCCCTGTTCTGGCACGCCGGGGAGGCGGGCTTCTGCTTTGCCTCGGAAATTCCGGCCCTGCTGCATATGCCGGGCGTGCCGCGCCGCGTGAACCCCGCCGCCGTCTACCAGTACCTGTGCTACGGGCAATATGATACGGGGGACGCCACCCTGCTGGCGGCTGTCCACGCCCTGCCGCCCGCCCATTGCGTGGAAATCTCCCTTGACGATCCCGCGCACGTCAGTCCGCGACGCTGGTGGAAGCCGGACATCGCGGACACCTGCCCCCTCTCCTTCGAAGCGGCGGCCGAACGGCTGCGGGAACTTTTCCTGACCTCCGTACGCCTGCATCTGCGCAGCGACGTGCCCCTGGGCGTGGCGCTTTCCGGCGGCATCGACTCCTCGGCCACCACCTGCGCCGTGCGCCTTCTTGAGCCGGACGCGGATCTGCACACCTTCAGCTTCATTGCCGCCGGATCGGATGTTTCCGAAGAGCATTGGGCCACGCTGGTGGCGGAAAAGACCCATGCCATCCGCCATGTCGTCACCGTGGAGCCCGCGGAACTGGCCGCCGATCTGGATGCCCTGCTCCTTGCCCAGGGCGAACCCTTCGGCTCCACCTCCATCTATGCCCAGTACCGCGTCTTCCGCCTGGCCCGGGAGTGCGGCATCACGGTGACGCTGGACGGTCAGGGCGCCGATGAACTGCTGGCCGGGTATCAGGGCTATCCCGGACAACGGATGGTCAGCCTGCTGCGTAGCGGGCGGTTTCTGGCTGCCTGCCGTTTCCTGCGGGCCGCCTCCCGCTGGCCGGGGCGCGGGGCAAGCTACATCCTGCAACGCACCATCGGGGAATGCGTTCCGGCCGGCCTGCTACAGACAGCACTCCGGCTGGTGGGCAGGGATCCGCTGCCCCCGTGGCTGGATATGACACGCCTGATGGCACAAGGCGTGTCCCCTCTGCCGGAGGACAAGCGACAGGAACTCTTTCCGTCCCCGCACAAGGTCAAGCAGAAGCTCGCCACCCAGCTGATCTGGAACGGCCTGCCGCAGCTGCTGCGCCACGGCGACCGCAATGCCATGGCCCATTCCATTGAGAGCCGCGTGCCTTTCCTGACCCGGGAGCTGGCCGAGTTCTGCCTGTCCCTGCCCGAGCACTATCTGGTGGATGATACGGGCTGCAGCAAGAGCGTCTTCCGGCGTGCCATGCGCGGCATCGTGCCGGACGAGATCCTGGATCGTCGTGACAAGATCGGCTTTGAGACGCCCGAACGGCAATGGCTGGAAAGCCTCGGCGACTGGGTGGACGCAACCCTGAAGCAGGCGGACAGCGTGCCCTACCTGCGCATGGACGTTGCCCGCCGCGAATGGCAGGACATCCGCAACGGCAAAAGCGTCTTCAACTGGCGCGTCTGGCGCTGGCTGTGCTATACGCGCTGGGTGCAGCTCTTCGGTATTGCCGCATAGTTCCTCCTTGCCTGCTCCAGTGGAAATGGCTATGCTGTAGCCCAATCCATACACGAGGAGCGCATGCATGTTCCCCACCATCACCGGCAGAAAGATCAAAAATGCCATCATCGGCTGCGGCCGTATCTCCAAAAATCATTTCGGTTCCATCGAAAAACACAGTGAGAATATGGAGCTGGCAGCCATCTGCGACAACAATCCCGCTGTCCTGGCCGCCCACTGCGAACAGTACAAGGTGCCCGGTTATGCCTCGCTCACCGAGCTGCTGGCCAAGTCTGACTGCGATCTGGTGACCATCTGCACGCCCAGCGGCCTGCATCCGCAAATGGCCATCGAGGCGGCCCACGCGGGCAGGCATGTGATGACCGAAAAACCCATGGCCACGCGCTGGAAGGACGGCCTGGCCATGATCCAGGCCTGTGACGAGGCCAAACGTCGCCTGTTCGTCATCAAGCAGAACCGCCGCAACGCCACCCTGCAGCTCCTCAAGCGCGCGGTGGAGGAAAAGCGTTTCGGCAAGATCTACATGGTGCACCTCAATGTGTTCTGGACGCGGCCGCAGGCCTATTATGATTCCGCCAAATGGCGCGGCACCTGGGAAATGGACGGCGGCGCCTTCATGAACCAGGCCAGCCATTATGTGGACCTGCTGGAATGGCTCATCGGCCCCATCGCCGACGTGCAGGCCATGACCGGCACCCTGGCCCGCGACATCGAAGTGGAAGACACCGGCGTACTCAATGTGCGCTGGCGCAACGGCGCGCTGGGCTCCATGGCCGTGACCATGCTCACCTATCCCAAGAACCTGGAAGGCTCCATCACCATCATCGGCGAAAAAGGCACGGCGCGCGTGGGCGGCGTGGCCGTCAACGAGATCCAGCTCTGGGATTTCGCCGAACCGCGCGATTACGACGCCTCGGTGCGGGAAGCCAGCTACGCCACCACCTCGGTCTACGGCTTCGGGCATCCCCTCTATTACAAGAACGTCATTGACGTGCTGCGCGGCGAGGCCGAACCGGAGACCGACGGCCGCGAGGGCCTCAAGTCCCTGGAAGTGCTCATCGCCGCCTATCGCAGCGCCCGGGACAACAGAACCATCTCGCTGCCGCTGGAATATTAGTCCGACACGATGGCGGCCACGGCCGCCATCCTCATTTTTAGCCAGGAAAATTTCATGCAATTCATCGACCTCGCGGCCCAGCAGGCCCGCATCCGTGACCGCATCGACGCCCGCATCAAGGCCGTCCTCGATCACGGCAAATACATCATGGGCCCTGAAGTGGCCGAACTGGAAGAGCTGTTCTGCGCCTTCACCGGTGCCCGGCACTGCATCACCTGCGCCTCCGGTACCGATGCCCTGCTCATGCCGCTCATGGCCTGGGGCATCGGCCCCGGCGACGCGGTCTTCGTGCCGCCCTTCACCTTCTTCGCCACCGTGGAAGAACCGGCCCTGCTGGGCGCCACTCCTGTCTTCGTGGACGTGGATCCGGTGACTTTCAACATGCGTCCCGACCTGCTGGAAAAAGCCGTGGAAGCCGTGCGCACGCAGGATGCCTCCCTCCATCCCCTGCCCGCGGCCGCCCTGGAGAAGAAGCTGACGCCGCGCGCCGTGATCCCGGTGGACCTTTTCGGCCAGGCCGCTGCTTATGAACGCATCCTGGACATCGCCCGCCGTGAGGATCTGCTCGTGCTGGAAGACGCTGCCCAGGCCTTCGGCGGCAGCCGTCACGGCAAAAAGAACTGCGCCCTGGGCTGCCACGCCGCGGCCACCAGCTTTTTCCCGGCCAAACCGCTGGGCTGCTACGGCGACGGCGGCGCGGTCTTCACCGATGACGACGATCTGGCCGCCCTGCTGCGCTCCATCCGCGTGCATGGCAAGGGCGGTGACAAATACGACAACGTGCGTCTGGGCCTCAACGGCCGTCTGGACACCCTGCAGGCCGCCATCCTGCTGGCCAAGATGGAGGTCTTCCCCGCCGAGATCGAGGCCCGGCAGCAGGTGGCCGCCTGGTATGCCCGTGAGCTGCGCGACATGGCAGGCATTGTGATCCCCAGCGTGGACCGGGGCAATGTGAGCGCCTGGGCCCAGTATTGCGTTCTGCTGCCGGAGGGCGTCCGCACGCGGGTCATGGCGCGGATGAAGGAACAGGGCGTGCCCACCAATATCTACTATCCCAAGCCGCAGCACTGTCTGGCCGTCTTCGCGGATCTCGGCTACGCGCCGGAAGACATGCCTGCGGCCCTGCATGCCTCGCGCAACATCATGGCCCTGCCCTTCCACCCCTATCTGGAAGAGGCCCAGGTCCGTCAGGTGGCCGCTGCGCTGCGGGAGGCCCTGGCATGAGCGGAAAAGACTGGTTCGCCCACGAGACGGCCTGCATCGACGAGAACGTCCGCATCGGCGCGGGCAGCAAGATCTGGCATTTCAGCCATGTCATGTCGGGCAGCGTCATCGGCGAGCGCTGCAATATCGGCCAGAACGTGGTCATCGGCCCGGATGCCGTGGTGGGCGACGGCTGCAAGATCCAGAACAATGTCAGTGTCTACAAGGGCGTGACCCTGGAAGACGACGTCTTCTGCGGGCCCAGCATGGTCTTCACCAATGTCTTCAATCCGCGCGCCCATATCCGGCGCATGGACGAGGCCCGTCCCACACTGGTCCGCAAGGGGGCCAGCCTGGGGGCCAACTGCACCGTCGTCTGCGGGACGACCGTGGGCCGCTACGCCTTCGTGGGCGCGGGAGCCGTGGTCACGCGCGACGTGCCCGACCATGCCCTCGTCTACGGCAATCCGGCCCGGCAGCACGGCTGGGTCTGCCAGTGCGGCGAAAAGCTGGGCAAGGACCTCGTCTGCCCGGCCTGCGGCCGGCGCCATGTTCTGGATAGTACAGGAGGCATTCGCCCCGAATAACGCTCGGTACAATTTTCACAAGGGGTCATAGGGTGAAAAGCGTCACGTTCATTACGGGACATTATTATCCGTCCAAGCGGCGAGCCGGATTCCATAATCTGGCAGATGCGGCTCTCAGGCTCGGCTATCATGTCAACTTCGTCACGACAGGGTACAGCCTGCTTTCCTATCTGCGCAATGATTACAGAATCCACAGCGCCGGTATCCGCCAGAACCACAACCGGGTAGTCACGGTGCGCGAACACCTCGACTCCTATGTCTATTTTACCCTGTGGCACCCCATGACGCTCCTGCTTCCCGCGCTCAATCGGGCAAGCATGCACTGGATGGACGCCTACGGGCAGGGCAATCTGGGCGAGCTTCTGCCCATTGTGCAACAAACGGACATCTTTGTCTTTGAAAGCGGTCCCGGTCTGTTCCTGTTCAAGCGCTTCCAGCAGGAGAACCCTACCGCCCGCATGGTCTATCGTGTCTCGGACGACATCCGGATCCTTGGCTCGACCCACCCTCGTCTTGTCGAACTGGAACGCGAAATCGTAGCTGATTTCGACTATATCAGCGTTCCCAGTTCCGTCATGCTGCACATGTTCCCGGGAGTATCTGTGACGCTCGACCGGCACGGACTCGACAAACAGGCCTATGATGCCTGTACGGAATCTCCCTACAGCGCCGGTACCCGGAATGCCGTCTTTGTGGGAACGGGATACATGGATGCGGATTTCCTGCGCGCCGCTGCATCGGCACACCCGCAGTGCCTATTCCACATCATAGGGCCCATGAACGATGAACTGCACATGGGAAATGTCCGTTTCCTGGGTGAGATGCCCTTCAGGATGACCCTGCCCTATGTCAAATTTGCCGATGTCGGCCTGGGGATACGCACGTTCCGCAAGGGATACGCCTCTACCCTGACCGACTCCCTCAAGATCATCCAGTACCGCTATTGCGGCCTGCCCATCGTCTCGCCGGACTTTCTGGATCTGCACCGGGAAGGGGTCTTCTACTACACGCCCGGGGACGCGCCCTCCTGTGCCGCCGCCATGGAACAGGCCCTCCGCCACGGCCGCCATGCGGAATACGCCGCCGAGGTCCGCTCCTGGGACGACGTGGCCCGTGCCCTGCTGGCATAAAGGTGTGTACCAAAGCGGGCGCGACATCCAAGGACGAGCAGGCCCCTCCGCGATGAGCTTCCAGGAAGTTTCTTTCGTCCCACCACAGGCCTCCATGTTCTGAAGCTCCGGCTGTTTTCTGCGCCCCTGCATGAGACATCACCCGTCAGCCCCCCACAGCCTGCTCTCCTCCCTGCATTTCCTCCGCCCCGTCACCTGACTGTAACAAAAAACACCTACACAGAAGATGCTTCATACTCAGACCATGCCGCAGGAGGGCGGGACGTGGAAAGCATCTTTGTACTCATCCTGGTATTTTTGGCCATCCTGGCCGCAGTGGACCTGTTCGTGGGCGTCAGCAACGACGCCGTCAACTTCCTCAACTCGGCCATAGGCTCGCGCATCGCCAGCTTCAAGGTCGTCATGGTGGTGGCCAGCCTGGGCGTGCTGCTGGGTTCCACCTTTTCCAGCGGCATGATGGAGATCGCCCGCAGCGGGGTCTTCAATCCCGGGATGTTCAGCTTCAACGAGATCATCATCATTTTCTTCGCCGTGATGATCACCGACGTCCTGCTGCTGGACGCCTTCAACTCCATGGGCCTGCCCACGTCCACCACGGTGTCCATCGTCTTCGAGCTGCTGGGCGGCGCCGTGGCCGCGGCCCTGATCAAGATCGCCACCTCGGACATCCTGCTCTCCCAGCTGGGGGACTTCATCAACAGCCAGAAGGCCCTGGCCATCGTGTCCGGCATCCTCATCTCCGTGGTGGTGGCCTTCGTGGCCGGTGTGGTGGTGCAGTACGTCACCCGCCTGATCTTCACCTTCCACTATGAGCGCATGTACCGCCGTATCGGCGGCATCTTCGGCGGCCTGTCGCTGACGGCCATCTTTTATTTCCTGATCATGAAAGGCGCCAAGGGCGCATCCTTCATGAAGCCGGAGTACCTGGCCTGGATCAACGCCCATACCCTGCCCATCCTGCTGGTGCTGTTCGCGGGCCTGAGCGTGCTGCTGCACTGGCTCATGGCGCGCCGGGGCGTCAATGTCTTCAAGGTGGTCATCCTGGCCGGCACCTTCGCCCTGGCCTTCGCCTTTGCCGGCAATGACCTGGTCAACTTCGTGGGCGTGCCCCTGGCCGCCTGGGAAAGCTGGCAGCAGTTCAGCGCCAGCGGCATGGCCCCCGACGCCTTCACCATGGAGGGCCTGCGCCGGGCCGTGCAGACGCCCACCTTCTACCTGCTGCTCTCGGGCCTGATCATGGTCCTGACCCTGTGGTTCTCCAAAAAGGCCCACCGCGTGGTGCAGACCTCCATCAACCTGAGCAGCAGCACCCGCGGCGACCAGGAACAGTTCGGCTCCTCCCTGCCCGGCCGCCTCATCGTGCGCGGCGGCCTGCGCGCGGGCCGCACCCTGCACCAGATCCTGCCCGCCTCGCTCTTCACGGCCCTGGAAAGTCGCATGCGGCCCGTGGAGCAGGTCAAGGGCGCCCCCGTGCTGCCCTTCGACCAGGTGCGCGCGGCCATCAATCTGGTGGTCTCCAGCATCCTCATCGCCTCGGCCACGTCCCTCAAGCTGCCCCTGTCCACCACCTATGTGACCTTCATGGTGGCCATGGGATCCTCCTTCGCCGACGGCGCCTGGAACCGTGAGAGCGCCGTCTACCGCATCTCCGGCGTGCTGGCCGTCATCAGCGGCTGGTTCCTGACCGCCATGTGCGCCTTCGGCGCCTGCGCCCTGGTCACCTGGGCCCTGTTCGAGGGCGGCAGCCTGGTGGCCGTGGCCTTCATGCTGGTGGCTGTCGTCAGCCTGGTGCGCTCCAACTTCTTCGGCAGGAAGAAGGAGGAGAGCAGCTTCGACATCGTGGCCGACAAGACCGACAAGGACAGCATCCGGGCCAATATCGACGCTTCGGTGGACGAGAGCCTCCAGACCGCCGTGCGCCTGCTGCGCGACGGCCTCACCGCCTTCCAGGCCGAGGACGAGAAGGTCCTGGACCGCTGCAAGGACGAGGCCGTGACCCTGTTCGAGGACATCTCGCGCTCGCGCGGTTCCTACTACCGCATGGCCCTGCGCGGCGGCGGCGACGATCTGGACAACGAAGCGCGCCACATCTATTACCGCATCTTCAACGGCATGAAGGAACTGAGCCACGAGCTGCGCTCGGTGCTGGGCATGGCCGCCAACCACATCGCCAACCGCCACCGCCCCTACGGCGGCGCTTTGGGCGACAACCTGCGCCAGATGCTGGGCATCCTGGAAGATGCCGCCCGCCACTTCCGCGACTACGCCGGCGGCGAAGGCTCCCGCGCGGAACTCTCGGCCTATGCCGACCACTGCTCCTCGCGCATCAGCAAGATCCAGATCGAGCTTTTGCAGCGCATCGACACCGAAGGCCTGTCCATGCGCAGCAGCGACCTCTACCTGAACTACCTGCAGTTCGCCCGCGCCTTCATCAACCGCTTCACCATCGTGGCCCTGCTGGAACGCGACCTCAACGACGCCTGCCGCCGCAGCGCCGCCCGCAAGGAAGAAACGGCTGCCGCTTCGGCCCGGGCCTGAGACCGGGCACGGACGAAACGGTCAGTGGGGAAAGGGGGACACCTCTGCTCTGCTGTCGATGCCTGTGAGGCCCGCAGCGGCCGTCATCCGCAGAACTCACAGCCAGCACGGCAACAATGCAAAAGGCCGTTATCGACTGGCTGTCGCTGTCCGCAGCTTTCCGCGTCGTCAACGGGCATGGCCGTACGGTCCATCCGGTCGCACCCATGCGAGGGAACTCCCCCTTCCCCGGCGCATTTTTCCAGATGGCACGGCATGCCCGCCCGCTGCGGCATGTGGGCCTCCCTCCCGAGGGCGGTCCCGGAAGCCTGTCCGCCCCATCGGGAATGCCAAAGGCCCTCCGCATGGAGGGCCTTTTTGCTGGCCTGCGGCCTGCCGGAGCTGGACTGCGTGGAGCGGATCCTCGAGGCTCAGGCCACCGTACCGGCACGCCTGATGGAGCCGAGGAACGTCTTGCCGAAACTCCGGCATGGCGTCCGCCTTCCCGACCGGGAGATCCCCGGGCAGGAGATGGGCCGGGTTTTACCTCATACCGGCCAGCCTCCCGACTATCCGGCCCGAAGCCGCACCGGACGACAAACCCGCCCCCAGAGCCCCGCGCGCCATCCCGGAGGCCTCCATCGTCCGGAGCACCGGATACGTCCCAACCGGTTCTTCCGGCAGACAGGAAGCCAGCTCTCCGAATAACGCCCCGCCTCCCGCCCCGCACCGTGTCATGCAGCCCTGTGAACGCCCGTCCCCGCCAGCTTCCCTGCCATCGGGACGAAGGCGCGCGTCCGCTTCCAGACGCGTTGCAACTGCCTGGAACCAGGCAATCTCCAGACACCGTTTGCCCTTCCTGCATGCCTGCCCCTCTGCCCGGCCGTATGGCCCTGCCGGCCAGCCGCCGGACAACGACCGCCAGACAACGACGGGGACCGCCGGCCCGACCTGAGGAAAGTTTTTTCGGGGATGGGGAAAGCACGAGAGGGGAAGGGGCCGTTTTTACAAAAAACGCCCCTGCCCCTCTCGTCCCCCCTGCACCCGCTCCGCGCTTCGTGGACCGCGCCTGTCGTCCGCCCATCAGAGCGCGCCCCGAAAACGCCAAGAGCGGGGACAGTCTCCTGCCCCCGCTCTCCGGTCCCGGCAAAGGACGGCGGTCAATTTTTGTCGGCGCTGTGCTTGAGGCTCTGGCCGTGCTGCATGAAGTAGACCTGCTCCGCCAGATTGACGGAACGCCGCCAGATGCGCGTCAGGGCCCGCACCACCAGCAGGGTATGCATGACCAGCTGGGGATCGGGGCGCTCCGCCTCGTCCTGGCGCAAAAGTTCCAGCAGCTGCTGCACGATGCGCATCTCGTGCTGCAGGGCCTCGTCCTCGCAGTTGCGCAGGGCCAGGGCCTCCCGGCCGTTGCCCTCGCGGAAGCATTCCATGGCCCGCGTGAAGGCCTCGCGCGAGCGCTGCATCATGCCGCAGACCTCGTCCGGCAGGATGCGCCTTCCGGGCACGTCTTCCATGAGCACGGTCTGTTCGGCCACGGTCACGGCCTCGTCGCCGATGCGCTCCAGGTCCACCACCATGCGCAGGGCGGCCACCACGAAGCGCAGATCCCCGGCCACGGGCTTGATGCGGGCCATGAGGCGCAGGCAGAGCTCGTCGATCTCGTTTTCCAGGGCGTCGATGGCCGTATCGCCGTCACAGACGGCGATGGCGCGCACGGCCTCGCCTTTTTCATAGGAACGCGCGGCCTCTTCCAGAGCGATGTCCACTTGCGCATACATGACCAGCAGGCGCGTACGCAGCGTGGCCAGCATGTGCTGGGGGGTGTAATCCTGCAGAACCATTAACCGAACCTGCCTGTGATGTAGTCTTCCGTCTCTTTCTGGGACGGACGGGTGAAGATGACGTCCGTGCTGTCGCTTTCCACCAGACGGCCCATGTAGAAGAAGGCCGTGCGGTCGGAGATGCGGGCCGCCTGCTGCATGCTGTGGGTCACGATGATGATGGTCAGGCCTTCCTTGAGCTCCACGATGCTCTCTTCCACCTTGCGGGTGGCGATGGGGTCCAGGGCGCTGGCGGGCTCGTCCATGAGCAGGACCTGCGGTTCCACGGCCAGGGCGCGGGCGATGCACAGGCGTTGCTGCTGCCCGCCGGAAAGCCCCAGGGCCGAGGAGGAGAGGCGGTCCTCCACCTCGTTCCAGAGGGCGGCGCGGCGCAGGGCCAGCTCCACCTTCTCGGTGATGAGGTCCTCGTTCCTGACGCCGTTGACGCGCAGGCCGTAGGCCACGTTCTCGAAGATGCTCTTGGGGAAGGGATTGGGCTTCTGGAAGACCATGCCCACCTTCTGCCGCAGGCGCACCACGTTGGTGCGGGCCTGGTTGACGTCCTCGCCGTCCAGCATGATGCGCCCTTCCACCCGGCAGCCGGGGATCAGGTCGTTCATGCGGTTGAGACAACGCAGGAAGGTGGATTTGCCGCAGCCCGAAGGGCCGATGAGGGCCGTGACGCCGCCGGTCTCGAAATCCAGGCTGACGTCCTGCAGGGCGTGGGACGCGCCGTAGTAGACGTTGATCTTCTGCGCCGAAAGTGCTGTTGCCATAACTACTCCTGCACGGGCGTCCGGGGGGCGTCCGCGCGCCGCAAGGTAAGGATGATGGCCGTGCTGCCGTCCCCGGCCGGGCTCTCCGCCCAGATGCGGCCGCCGTGCCGTTCGATGACATGTTTGCAGATGGCCAGGCCCAGACCCGTGGAATTCTGTCCGCGGTGGCGCTCCACCTGATAGAAGCGTTCAAAGATGCGCGGCAGATCGTCCGCGGGGATGGTGACGCCGTCGTCCACCACCCGGATCGTCACCAGTCCGCCGTCCGTCTCCTGCCCCCGCACGCGGATGGCCGAGCCTTCCTCGGCATAGCGGCAGGCGTTCTCCAGCAGGTTGCGGAAGACCAGGGTCAGCAGACGTTCGTCGGCCAGCACCGGCGGCAGGCCCTCCAGATGGCTCTCCAGACGCAGCCCGCGTTCCTGCAGGCGGTTCTGGCACAGGCTGCCGGCCTCCTCCAGCGCCAGGGCGCAGTCCGTGGGGCAAAGCTCCAGGGCGCCGCCCTGTCCTTCCAGACGGGCCAGCACCAGCAGATCCTCCAGCATGCGGGCCAGGGAACAGCTGTGGCGATGGATGATGCCCGCGAAGTGCCGGGCCTGTTCCGCGGCGTCCACGCTGAGCAGGGCCTCGGCATAGCCCTGGATGGCGGTCAGGGGCGTGCGCAGCTCGTGGGAGACATTGGCCACGAAATCGCTGCGGATGCGCTCCAGCTGCATCAGGTCGCTGATGTCGCGGAAGACCAGCACCGCGCCCAGACGGGCATCGGCCAGCACGGGCAGGGAAATGAGCACCGAGAAGGTCCGCCCCCCCAGCTGCAGCTGCACCTGGCGCAGGTCACGGGGCACGGCCGGGCCTTCGTCCCCGGCCTCCTGCCGGGCGGCGCGCTGCTCCCGGGCGGAGTGCAGCAGGCCGTCCACGGCTTCCTGCAACTCGGGCGAGGGCACCACCTCGATGACCGGGCTGCCCGCCATGTCCGTCACCTGCGGGAAGAGCCGGGCAAAGGCGCCGTTGCAGCGGCGGATGCGGCCCTGCGGGCCCAGCACCAGCACGCCGTCGCTCATGGTGTTGAGCACGCTTTCCAGCTGGGCGGTCTTGTCCGCGGCGATGCGCATCTGCTCGCCGATGCTGTCGGCCATGCGGTTCACGGCCTCGGCCAGGGGCGCGAACTCCGTGCCGGGCAGACGGCGCAGGCGGCGCTGCATGCGGCCGCGGGAAATGGCCGTGACCACGTCCACCATCTGGGCCAGCGGACGGCGCATGGCCCCGGAGATGACGGCCGCCAGCAGCACGGCCAGCACCACGGCCAGCAGGGCCATGCGGGCGAAGACGTGCAGGCGCTGCTCGATGAGCAGGTTCACGCTGTCCAGCGGCAGGGCCAGACGCACCACCCGCCCGTCGGGCAGGCGGCGGGCCGCATAGGCGAAAGTCCTGTGCAGGGTGCCGCTGGCGCGCAGGGCATAGCCTTCACCCGTGCTGCGGGCCTGCTGCACTTCCGGGCGGTCGGCATGGTTGTCCATGCCTTCGGGGGCCACGCCGCCCGTCTCTTCCAGGACCTTGCCCTCGCTGTCCAGCAGGGAGATGCGCAGATCGGGCAGGTCCAGCATGCGGGCCAGCTCCCCGAGCCGGACATCCCCGCGCAGCAGCAGAGCCTCGGCCACGCGGGCCTCGCGCAGCAGGCCGCTGTGGGTTTCCTCCAGCTGGCGTTCTTCCAGCCATTCGCGCGTCAGCCACAGGGAAAGCCCTGCGGAGAGCGCGGCCACCAGCAGGATGGCCCAGAAGATCCGGGCCCTGAATGAACGGAACAGTCCCGTCATCTTGTCAGCCTCTCAAACGGTAGCCGACGCCGCGCACGGTCTCCAGCGCCGCGGCCTCGTCACCCAGTTTGGCCCGCAGACGGCGCACATGGGTGTCCACAGTGCGGGCGTAGCCTTCAAATGAATAGCCCCAGACGGCATTGAGCAGCTGCTCGCGGGTGCGCACGGCGCCCGCATGCCGCATGAGGTCTTCCAGCAGACGGAATTCCGTGGCCGTCAGGGGCACTTCCTCTCCGTCCAGAGTCACACGATGGGCCTCGGCATCCAGCGTCAGCCTGCCCCGGCACAGGACGCTGCCCTGCCCGGGCCGGCTGCCCCGGCGCAGGATGGCCCGGATGCGCAGGGCCAGCTCCCGCACGCTGAAGGGCTTGACCACATAATCGTCGGCCCCCAGGGTCAGGCCCACGATGCGGTCCACTTCCTCGCCGCGGGCCGTGAGCATGAGCACCGGGATGGAGGCCGTGGCCGCCTGGGCCTTGAGCCGGCGGCAGACCTCGCAACCGTCCAGGCCGGGCAGCATCAGGTCCAGCACCACCAGATCGGGCAGTTCGGCCGTGGCCATGTTCAGACCGCCCAGCCCGTCGGCGGCTTCCAGCACCGCGAAGCCTTCGCGCTCCAGGGTGAAGCGCAGCAGCTGGCGGATGTCGTTTTCGTCTTCGATCACAAGTATGCGCTGCATGAGATGATCCTTTGCCTTGGGCAAGTAGTGCCTGCTCCATGCGCCAGCATTGCGCCCGCAAGGTTACAATTCCGTGACAGCGGCCGGAAAGGCCCGGTTTTCAAAGTGTCTCCGCATCTTCGTCATGGCGTCACGTTCTTGTAACAAAGCCCGGGGAAAAGGAAAGTGCCTCGGGACTGGCCCCGGGCAAAGACATTTTTTTCCTTTTCAAGGAGCCTATTCATGAAAGTCGTCAAAACTCTGGTCCTCACCTGTGCCGCTCTGGGCCTGAGCGTGGCCGCCCACGCCCAGGACATCATCATCAACGGTTCCACCACGGTGCTGCCCGTGATGCAGAAGGCCGCCGAATCCTTCATGGCCATCAATCCCGGCATCAAGCTGGTGATCTCCGGCGGCGGTTCGGGCAACGGCCTCAAGGCCCTGGGCGAAAAGCAGTGCGACGTGGCCATGAGCTCCCGCGACATCAAGGACAAGGAACGCGCCGCCGCCGAGAAGAAAGGCGTGAAACCCGTGCGCATCCCCGTGGCCGTGGACGCCATCCTGCCCGTGGTCAATCCCGGGAACCCCGTCAAGGACCTGAGCCTGGAACAGCTGGCCGCCATCTATGCCGGCAAGGTGCGCAACTGGAAGGAAGTGGGCGGTCAGGACGCCCCCATCGTGGTCATCTCCCGCGATACCTCCTCCGGCACCTTCGAATCCTGGCAGGAACTGGTCATGAAAAAGCAGCGCGTGAGCCCCGCCGCCCTGATGCAGGCCTCCAACGGCACCGTGGTGCAGGCCGTGGCCAAGAACAGGAACGCCATCGGCTACATCGGCCTTGGCTACCTGGACAAGAGCGTCAAGGGCCTGACCGTGGGCAAGGTGGCCGCCAGCGCCAAGACCGCCCTGGACGGCGAATGGCCCATCGCCCGCGAGCTCTACATCTTCACCGACGGCGAACCCAAGGACGGCGTGAAGAAGCTGGTGGACTACCTGCTGGCCGCCGACAAGGGCCAGAAGGATGTCCTGGCCGTGGGTTACGTCCCGCTGCAGCACTAAGCCGCACACGCGGGCAGGCTCCCTTCCTTCCGGGGCGCCTGCCCGCTCCATCAGGGGAAAGGTCCCGCACCGGCCTGCGCCCCCGGGCCGGCGGCCTCCCCCCTTTCCCCTGCACCTTTCCCCTTCCTGCTTCCGCCGGCGGGCCCGCCCCGCAGGGGACCCTTCGGAGAAAAACATGTTCAGCTCTTCCCATGAGCGGGCCATCCGCATCTGCCTCACCGCCATCGCAGGCTCTTCCCTGCTGGCGCTGGCGGGCATCGTCATCTTCCTTTTCATGGAAGGTCTGCCCCTGTTCCGGGATGTGGACCCGCTGGATTTCCTGCTGGGCGACCTCTGGTATCCCACCGAGGACCCGGGCCTGTTCGGCATCTTCCCCCTGCTGGTGGGTTCCGTGGCCGTCACCCTGATCTCGTCCCTGCTGGCCGTGCCCCTGGGCGTCATGACGGCCATCTATCTGGCCGAGATCGCGCCGCCCTTCGCCCGCCGCATCATCAAGCCCTTCGTGGAACTGCTGGCGGCCCTGCCTTCGGTGGTGCTGGGCTTCCTCGGCATGGTGGTCCTGGCGCCCGTCCTGCAGGATGTGCTGGGCGCCGCCACGGGCCTCAACCTGCTCAACGCCTCGCTGGTGCTGGCCATCATGAGCCTGCCCACCATCTGCTCGGTCTCCGAGGACGCCCTGCGCGCCGTGCCCCGCTCCCTGCGCGAGGCATCCCTGGCCCTGGGGGCCACCCGCTGGGAGACCATCGTGCGCGTGGTGGTGCCCGCGGCCCTGTCCGGCATCGGCACGGCCATCATGCTGGGCATGTCCCGCGCCATGGGCGAGACCATGGTGGTGCTCATGGCCGCCGGCGGCGCGGCCATGCTGCCCCAGTCCCTGCTGGACCCCGTGCGGCCCATGCCCGCCTCCATCGCCGCCGAAATGGCCGAGGCCCCCTTCCGCAGCGACCACTATCACGCCCTGTTCGCCACGGGCATCGTCCTTTTCCTGCTGACGCTGGCCTTCAACATGATCGCGTCCCGCATCGCCGAAAAACACCGCCAGGTGGGCTCGGCCAGCCTTTAAGGAGCCATACCCATGCCTCTTGCGACCCCTGATCCGAGCCGCCGTCTTTTCGTCCAGGGCGCCATGCTCACGAGCCTGCGCCTGGTGGCGGCCTGCAACGTCATCCTGCTGCTGGCCATCTGCATCTTCCTGCTGGTGCAGGGCCTGCCCGCCCTCAGCTGGGAATTCCTCAGCACGCCCCCGCGCGAGATGATGACCGCCGGCGGCATCCTGCCCTGCATCACGGGCACGGCCATCCTGGCCCTGGGGGCCCTGCTGCTGGCCTTTCCCCTGGGCGTGGCCACGGCCGTCTACCTGCACGAATACGCGGGCAACGCGCCCTTCGCCCGCATGGTGCGCCTGGGCGTCAACAACCTGGCCGGCGTGCCCTCGGTGGTCTTCGGCCTGTTCGGCCTCTCCTTCTTCGTCACCTTCTGCGGCATGGGCGTCAGCATCCTTTCCGGCGTCCTGACCCTGGCCGTGCTGACCCTGCCCGTCATCATCAGCACCGCCGAGGAAAGCCTGCGCTCCGTGCCCGATACCTACCGCCAGGCCTCGCTGGCCCTGGGCGCGGGCAAGGCCCAGACCATCGCCCGCGTGGTCCTGCCCTGCGCCCTGCCCGGCATGCTCACCGGCGCCATCCTGGGCGTGGCCCGCGCCGCCGGCGAGACCGCGGCCATCATGTTCACCGCCGCCGTCTTCTACACGCCCAAGAACCCGGATTCCCTCCTCAGCTCGGTCATGGCCCTGCCCTACCACATGTATGTGCTGGCCACAGCCGGCACGGACATCGAAAAGACCCGGCCGCTGCAGTACGGCACCGGCCTGGTGCTCATCCTGCTGGTACTGGGCATGAACCTGCTGGCCATCATCCTGCGCGACCACCTGCAGCGCCGCCACCACGGCTAGGCTCGGGACGCATCACGTTTTGCAGTGAGGGGAAAGAAAGCCCCTTGCCTTGCTGTCGATGCCCCTAAGGCCTTGCGGCCAGCGGACACGGCCGGCGGGGCCGCCCTTTGGCGCGCTGTTTGCGGCAAAAAGGGCTTCCTTTCCTCCAAAAACTCCCCATCTTCTCAACAACCAGCCAATTTTTATGGACAAACAGGGACGAGAGCCCACTTCTGAACATGGGTTTTCGTTCATCACAGTCTCCTGATCGGGATATGCCACAGAAACATGGCCCGGATAATGAGTCCCGGCTCCGGTATCAGGACGCATCAGGGCAGGCTCCGCCCTGCCTGTCCTGAAACGCCAACGGGCCGGAAGGCAATGCCTTCCGGCCCGTTGGCGGCAAAAAAGACTGTCCCCTGCGGCTAGGGCAAGAGGGTCACGCTGCCCTCGTGCACGCTGATGCGGTGCACCAGCACGCCCAGCACGCCGGCGATATCCAGATCGGAGGTATCCACGATGACCGCGTCGGCCGCGGGGCGCAGGGGCGCCACGGCGCGGTTGCGGTCCAGCGAGTCACGCTGGCGGATCTGCTCGGTCAGGGTCACCAGATCGGCCTCCACGCCGCGGGCGGCCAGGTCGCGCAGGCGGCGCAGGGCGCGCACTTCGGGCGAGGCGTCCAGAAAGAATTTGAAGCGGGCATCCGGGAAGACCACCGTGCCCATGTCGCGGCCTTCCACCACCAGCGGCACGGCCTCGCCCATGGCCCGCTGGGCCTTGCGCAGCACCTCGCGCACCACGGGCACCGTGGCGATGCGGGCGGCCAGCATGCCCACCTGCTCGGTGCGCACCTCGCCGCGCACGGGCACGTCGTTGCAGAGCACCGTGGAGGCCCGGCCCTTGCCGGCCAGACGGAAGGTCCACTGGCCGCAGCGCTCGCGCAATTCCTCCTCGGGCAGGGTCTCGGCCCCCGGCCCCAGCTTGAGGGCCAGACAGCGGAACATGGCCCCGGTATCCAGATAGGCCACATGCAGGCTCTCGGCCAGCTGCTGGGCCAGGGTGGTCTTGCCCACGCCGGCGGGGCCGTCCAGCGTCACCACAGGCAGGGTCGCGCTCATGCCCGCACCTCCTGCATCCACTGGTCCAGGGCCTGCAGGAAGGCCGTGTTCTCCTCCTCGCTGCCCACGCTCACGCGCAGGTTGTCGGGCAGGTCATAGCTCTTGAGCGGACGGATGATGATGCCGCGCCGCAGCAGGCCCTCGAAGCAGGCCGCCGCCGTGCCGCAGCCCTCGGGCAGGCGCATCATGATGAAGTTGGCCGCGCTGGGCCAGACCGTGCAGCCCAGGGCGCGCAGGCCCTCGCTCAGCTGGCGGCGTCCGGCGCGCACGCAGGCCAGGGTGGCGGCGCGGAAGGCATGGTCCTGCAGGACGGCGATGCCCGCTTCCTCGGCCAGGATGTTGACCGAGAAGGGCAAACGCGCCCGCCAGTAATACTGGGCCAGCTGGGCGGGCATGATGCCGTAGCCCAGGCGCAGCCCGGCCAGACCGTAGCTTTTGGAGAAAGTGCGCATGACGGCCACATTGTCCGGGATCTCGCCGGAGGCCAGCAGGGAGAAGCGGGCCTCGTCCTCGGGGCTGTCGCCGGCAAAGTCCATGTAGGCCTCGTCCACCACCAGCAGGCAGTGGGGGAAGCGCTCGCCCAGGCGCCGGGCCAGGCGACGCACCCCGGCCAGGGGCGGACAGTAGCCGGAGGGATTGTCCGGGGTGGTCACGAAGACCAGGCGGGTGTCGTCGTCCACCAGGGCGAGGAGGGCATCGAGATCGAAACTGTAATCGGCGTTGAGGGGCTGGCGGCGCACCTCCACCCCGCAGACCTGGGACTGGATGGGATAGATGCTGAAGCAGGGCTCGAAGCAGACCACCGAATGCTTGCCGGGCACCAGCAGCATGCGGATCAGCATGTCGATGATCTCGTCCGAGCCGTTGCCCACCACCACCTGTTCGGGGCGGACACCGTGCGTGCGGGCCAGGGCCGCCACCAGGCGGGGGTTGCCGCCCTGGGGATAGCGGAAGGCCGACCCGGCGTGCAGGCCGAGCGCCTCGCGCACCAGGGGCGAAACGCCCAGGGGGTTCTCGTTGCTGGCCATCTTGACGACCTTGGCAAGGCCGTATTTCTCCTGAATTTCGGCAATGGACATGCCGGGAACATAGGCGCTCAGGGCGGCTATCTCCGGGCGCACGGCGCAGGTGTACATACAGACTCCAGATGCAATGAAAAAAGGGCCGCCGCAGCTGCGACGGCCCGGAAAACCATTGTCAGCTTCCGGCCTGGCCGGGATCTACTTCGCGGGGCGAACGGTCAGCACAGGCATGGAGGCGTTCTTGACGACCTTTTCAGCCACGGAACCGAAGAGGATGCGGTCGATGCCCTTGCGGCCGTGGGTGCCCATGACGATGAGGTCGGCGCCTTCGTCATTGGCGCGGGTGAGGATCTCTTCAGCGGCGTAACCGATGAGCACCTGGCCCTTGGCGTCCACGCCGGGGAAGTTTTCGGCCACGAAAGCGTCCATGGACTTTTCAGCGCCGGAAACGATCTCGCCCACAAAGTTTTCGATGGTGTTGGGCGGCACATGGAAGCCCACATACTGGCTCAGCGAGGGAGCCGTATAGACCACGATGACACTGGCCCCCAGGCCCTTGGCCAGCATGGTGGCGTACTCTGCCACGGCCGCGCTGTGTTCGGAAAGGTCAACCGCGCAAAGAATCTTCTTGATTTCCTTCATGGTACGCTCCATTACCGCCCAGACGGACAGAAGTAAGATGGTGAAAATCCAGGTTGCAGTCTGCGAAAGGGGGAAAGCCCCCGCCCCGTCGGCCACAGGGTCGGCGTGGCTCCATTTTTCCTTGCACCCTTAGTATAAGGCCTTTTTTATCATTAGACAAGGCCTTTTCTCCACTTTTGTGCAAAAAAGCACAAAGATTTCCCTACTCCTTGTCCTTGCGGCGCGAGCCGTCCTTGTGGCGGCAGGTCAGGCTCTCCACGTCGATGCGCAGGATGTTCACCCGCGCCAGCATGCTGTCGGGCGCGGGGCGCGGACAACGGGCCTGGAAGCGCAGGCTGATGGCATCCAGGGCGCGGCGTTTCTCCTCCTGGTCGCTCACCTCGCGGATGCGGCCCGTGCCGCACAGGCTGCGGAAATGGGTGGTGGACTGCTCGGGGATGATGCGCACGTCCACGGCCGTGGCAAAACCCACCCGGGCGTCGCGGCGCAGCACGTCGATCTTGCGGCCTTCAAAGGCGCAATGGATGTAGAGGTGCCCGTCCAGCCAGACATGGTTGACGGGCAGCACATAGGGGAAATCCCCTGTCTGGAAGGCCACGAAGAGCGTTTCCGCCCTGTCCAGGATCTCGCCGGGCAGGGCCGGATCGTCGCTCAGTTCCACACGGCTGGGGATCTTTTCCATGTTTCTTCTCTCCTTGATCTCACCGGTACGGCCCGCGGAGCGGGACTGGCCGGGAACGATGACAACTGCCGGGCGCAGCCGCCGCAAGGACGCGGACCGCCCGGGAACGCCGGGACGGCCCGACCTGCAGGCGCCCCGTAGCCTGTCCCCGTCCTCATGAGGGCAGCCCCCTGCCCGCGGACCAGGCGAAAAAATGGCCGCCGGCCAGCTCGCCCGCAGCATCGGCACCGGGCAGGGCCCGGCCCTGACGGCAGCAGTCCCAACAGCGCAGGACCGCCTCCAGATCGGCGGCGTCGGGATGACGGGCCGCCTCGGCCAGCCGGGCCGCGCGCTCGGGCGTCATGGGATGATGCCCCGGCTTGCCCGCCAGGGCCACCAGCCGGGGATCCACGCGCCCCTGGCACAAGAAACCGCCCAGCACCTCATTGCCGTTGTCCCGCAACAGGCGGCGAGCTGCCGCCAGGCATTGGCGGGAATGGGCCGAGCCGGGCCAGGTGCCGTGGGTGCCGAAAAAAAAGACCCGCCTGCCCCGGAGGCCCTGCCACTGGCGCAGGCTGCGGCTGTCCGGCAGGCCGCGACGCACCCAGAAGCCCAGCAGCAGGACCCCGTCGTCCGGCACGGAGGCCGTGCCCACCGGCAGGACAGGGACACGGGCCGCGGCGGCAAGGGCCTCGGCCAGACGCCGGGTGTTGCCGGTGATGCTGGAACAGATGATGCAAGTTGGCATGGAGATACGCTTCATGGTCATGTCGTGTCCATCCGGCCGGCAGGCGCCCGGCGGCGGAGGGGATGCGGGCAGGATGGCCGCGCGGGGCAAGGTCGGCGCGGCGGGGAAGCACGCGGCCCGGACAGGCTGCGGCGCCAAAGGATACGGCCGTGTCTGCCGGCCCGCAAGCCCCTCCCCGGTGGCGGGCCCGCCCGCCTGCCGGCGCCATGTCCCCGGCAAGGCTTTCAAAAATGACGGATCGCGGCAGGATGCCTGCCCGGCCGCGCAAAAGGATCCGGCCCGGGCAGGGCCCTCAGTCCCCGGCCCGCCGCTCCAGGGCGGCCATATCCAGCAGCTCCACCTGCCGCCGCTCCAGACGGATGGCACCCTCGCGGTGCAGGCGGTTGAGTTCGCGGCTCAGGCTCTCGCGGCTCAGGCCCAGCAGACGGGCCAGGAGCTCGCGGGTACCGGGCAGTTCCAGCCGGCGGCTGCCCTCCTCCATGCGCGAGCGGTGCAGCAGCCAGCCCGCCACGCGCCGGGAGACGGAGATCACGCCCTGCGAACCCGCCACCTTGTTGACGAACAGGCGCTGCCGGGCGGCCAGCAGCTGCAGCAGCCAGCGGGCCAGGCGCGGGTTCTCCTCCAGCAGCCGGTCCATGGTGGCCCGCTCCAGCCAGAGCAGGCGCCCCGGCCCCAGGGACACGGCCGTGGCGGGCAACGGAGCCTCGTAGAACAGGGCCCCCGGATCGGGGAAAGCGCCGCCGCGCGTCAGGTGCAGGACGTATTCCCTGCCCTGCGGCCCGGCCTTGACCAGCTTCACCTCACCGGAAAGCACGAAGGGCACATGGCGCGCTCTGTCGCCTTCACGGAACAGCACATCGCCCTGCCGCATCTCGGCCAGGCGGCCAGTGGCCAGCAGCAGGCGACGTTGATCTTCCGTCAGCAGGCTGCCCAGCGGGCTGCGGGCCACCGCGTCCCGCAGGGACTGGGGATCGGGAGGACGGTTCGCGTTTTTCTGATGCATGGGACCTCCAGACGGTCTTCCGCACCTGCCCGCACAGGGCTGCGGACAGGTGCCCCGACCGGCGGGCGGGACGGAAGGACAGGCCGCGTCCGCCTTCTCCGGCGTACGGCGTCGCAAGAGCGCTCGCTGCTGGAAGGGGACCAGCCATGTGATCCCTCCTCCAGGGGATATCGCCGGCTGCCGGAAGCGTCAACGCGCCTGCCGCATGCCGTCCCCTGGCAGCCCGGTACACGGCGCGGGCAGGCAGGCTGCCTAGACGGCCTGTCCCGGGGGAAGGGGCCCCCTGGCGGCGCACAAGGGCCGTTCCCTTCCTTCCCGCCTCCATCCGTCCCCCAACGCGCTTTGCTGTGGAGGATGGAAAGGGACGGACGGGCCAGGATCTTTCCCGGATAAAGGCGCCCGGGGGCGGGCCCGCAGGGCCGGGACCGCCCCCGCAAAACAGGGGCAGACGTGCGTCCCGGTCCGGGACGGCGGCACTTCCCGCCAGCGGCCGGCCTACAAGCCCCGGCCCAGGATGGCCTTGAGGTCCTCGTCGGGCGTGGTCACGGGCATGATGTTCCACTGCTCCACCAGCACCTTGAGGATATTGGGCGACACGAAGGCGGGCAGCGTGGGCCCGAGGCGGATGTTCTTGACGCCCAGGGCCAGCAGGGTCAGCAGGATGCTCACGGCCTTCTGCTCGTACCAGGACAGCACCAGCGAGAGGGGCAGCTCGTTGACGCCGCACTTCAGGGCGTCGGCCAGGGCCAGGGCCACGCGCACGGCGGCATAGGCGTCGTTGCACTGGCCCACGTCCAGCAGGCGCGGGATACCGCCCAGGCTGCCCAGCTCCTTGTCGAAGAAGCGGAACTTGCCGCAGGCCAGGGTCAGGATCAGGCAGTCGGCGGGGATCTTCTCCACCAGCTCGGTATAGTAGTTGCGGCCGGGACGCGCGCCGTCGCAGCCGCCCACCAGGAAGATGTGGCGCAGCTCGCCCCGGGCCACGGCGTCCAGCACGGCCGGGGCCGCGCCCAGCAGGGTCTCGCGGCCGAAACCGGTCAGCACTTCCTTGCCGGGCACATCCTCGGCGAAGCCGGGCAGCTCCAGGGCCTTCTGGATGACGGCCGAGAAATCGCGGTGCGCGCAGTGGGTCAGGCCGGGCCAGGACACATTGCCGGAAGTGAAGACCTTGTCGGCATAGCCTTCGGGATCCTGGATGCAGTTGGTGGTGAAGAGCACCGCGCCGGGGAAGGCGGGCAGCTCCTTCTGCTGGTTCTGCCAGGCCGTGCCGTAGTGCCCGGCCAGATGCGGGAAGGCATGCAGCTGCGGATAGGCATGGGCGGGCAGCATCTCGCCGTGGGTGTAGACGTTGATGCCCGTGCCGCGGGTCTGTTCCAGCAGGGCCAGCAGGTCGGGCAGGTCATGGCCGGAAATGAGGATGGCCTTGCCCTTGCGCCGCCCCAGGGACACCGGCGTGGGCACCGGCGTGCCGAAGGTGCCGGTATTGCCCGCTTCCAGCAGTTCCATGGCGCGCAGGTTGGCCTTGCCGCATTCCAGCACCAGGGCCAGCCAGCCGTCGAGGTCCCGGCTCTCGGGATCCAGAGCGGTGCCCGCGCGCAGGCCGCGGTACAGGAAGGCCGCCACCTCGGGATCGCGCTGCCCCAGCTCGGCGGCATGGTCGGCATAGGCCGCCACGCCCTTGAGGCCGTAAAGCAGGATCTGCATGGCCGAACGCACGTCCTCGTCGTCCGACAGGCGGTCGATGGCCGTATCGCGCAGCTCCAGGGCGGCCAGCGGCGTGGGTACCGGAGCGCCGGGCACGCGCGCGGCCAGGTCCAGCGTGCGCTCCAGGCATTCTTCCTGCACGGCCAGCAGGGCCGTGGGATCGAAATTCACATTGGTCAGGGTGGAGAACAGGGCCTTGAAGGCAAAATCGTCCGTATCCGTATCCACAATGCCGGCTTCGCGGGCCAGCAGGGCCACAGCCGCCAGTTCGCGCAGCTGCCACACCAGCCTGTCCTGCTGCAGGGCCACGGCCTCGTTCTTGCCGCAGACGCCCAGGCGGGTACAGGCCTTGCCCTTGGAAGTTTGTTCACACTGATTGCAAAACATGGCGCACTCCTTGTGCTGATGGGGGATGAGTCGCATTGGCCCCACTAGAACATATCCCGGGCGGGCAAACTGTGATCATCATCACAAAAGGTGCAACATTCTTCCACAGCAGGATGTCCTGCGCGGGACGACACGCCGGGAAGCGGAAGGGGACAGGTACCGGGCAAGGGACGGGATGCGGCTGGCGGACAGGAGGCAGGCAGAGGCGGGAAGCGGCTGGCGGACAGGACCGCCGCAGGATGCAGCCGGACAGGATGCAGCCAGACAGGGAGCCGCCGGACAGGAGCAGACGGGGACGTGATGGAGAGCGTGGACGGGAAGCACGGACCAGAGGCGCGGACAAGGGCCGGAGCGGCTTCCAGCCGGCAGCGCCGCCTCGAGCGCTCCTGCACAGCCCTTGCCGGACCGCCTCGGCCGACGGATCCCCGGCCATCTCCCGAAAGGGACGGCCGTGCAGGGCGCGCTCCGTGCCCCGTACCCGTTCCCGTCCCGTTCCTTGTCCGTCTCCCGGCCATGCCCGGGAAGACGGGAGCCGGAAGGCCGCCGGACAGGACGGCATCTGCGTGTGGCTGGTGCGCGGCACATGCGGCAGCGACACGCATCCATGCCCAGCGTACACGGAGGGCTAGCGCTTCCAGAACGGCCGCCGGGCCGAAGCGGGCGGTGTGGACGGGCCGGACGGGGCGCTGCCGCCATCCTGCAGGCGGCCGCCCAGACGCAGATGGGCATCCAGCTCCGCCAGCCAGGCCACGGCCGCCGGGCCGCGCTCCAGTCCCAGCTCGCGACCGCAGGCCGCCACGGCCTCGTCCTGCCCCCGCCAGAAGTCCAGATGCGGCTCCAGCAGGCGCAGTTCGGGGTGGCGGTCCACCAGCGTGCGCAGCCCGGCGCTCACGCCTTCGGCATCACAAAAACGGGCCAGCTGGCGACGCCGCATCCAGCCCGGCCGCCCCTGCGACCAGATCAGGGCCAGACGCAGGGCGAAACGCTCATCCGCCGTGGCCTCCCGCCGTCTGCCCGGCAGGACGGCGCGCACGGCTCCCAGCACGGCGCTGGTGCCCTGGCCCACGGCGTCCGCCACGGCTCCGGCCCCGGTGCTTACGGCACCGGCCACGGCATGGGCGCCGCCGCTCACGGCATCGACCACCGCACTGCCGCCGCGCAGGACCGCCTGTCCGGCGCTGCCGGCACAATCGCCCACCGTACCCAGCACGGCGCTGGTGCCCTGGCCCACGGCGTCCGCCACGGCTCCGGCCCCGGTGCTTACGGCACCGGCCACGGCATGGGCGCCGTCGCTCACGGCATCGACCACCGCACTGCCCCCGCGCAGGACCGCCTGTCCGGCGCTGCCGGCGCAATCCTTTGTGCCCCGGATCACCGAACCGGCGGCATCCCTGGTCTTTTCCAGAGCCGTGTCCGCCATGTTGCCCACGGTCTCCGAGATCTTCTGTCCCACAGCGCCCGGCAGGTCCGCCAGCTGCTTGCGGAACGCGCCCACGATGGCGCCCACGGTCTCCCTGGAGATCTCCGACAGTATGGCGCCCGTCTCACGAACACAGGCCCGGCGCCGGGCCTCGTCCTGCCCCAGGGCCGCGAAGCGGAAAGCGCTCCGGGTCACGACCCCGGCGCGCACGGCCAGCAGGCAGTTGGCGGCCCCGTCGATGACGGCGGTCGTGCACTGCTGCATCACCGGCCCCATGAAGGGCATGCCGGAGGCCGCCATGGCGGGCGCCACGGCGGGCAGGAGCTCATTCATGCTCTCGGTGATGGTCCGGGGGATGTCCAGGGCGTCGATGGAAAAGGAAATGAAGGTGGCCGAGGATACCGCGCTGTAGACGCTCCAGAGCTCGGCGGGCGTGGGCCGCTGGTTGTAGATGCCGGACACGCGCCAGACCATGCGGGCCAGGGAGACGAAAACGATGAGCGCGTCCAGGCGGCCGTTCTGGGACAGGGCCGTGCCCAGGAAGACCCGCCGGGCATTGCTGCGGATCTCCTCCCCGGCGCGGGCGTCCAGCACGTCCAGGGCTTTTTCCAGAAAGTCGGGCTGCTGCGGGCTGATACCGGCCTGCCGCACATGGCTGTTCTTTTTCAGACGCCGTTCCAGTTCCGCGGCAAAGGCCCGGCGTTCCTCGTCCGTGGGATCGTCGCGCAGCACCAGCCGGGGCGCGCGGGCGAACCAGGAAAGCCCCAGCCAGCAGAAGGCGGCCGCTTCCAGGGCCAGCAGGGTGAGGAAGGCCAGCCAGCCCCAGCCGGGGAACAGGGTCTCCGCCGTCTGGAAAGCCGTCAGATCGAGCTGGAGCAAGAGCATCAGGATGATGCACAGGAAAACGGCCGCGGCCGCTTTCAGCAAGGTCGTCATATATGTCATGTCAGGTTCCTGCCGAATATGAGGATATGGGAAGGCGGGGACCGGCCCCGCAAGATGAACAGAGCACAGGGAGCGTCAGCGCGGCATGAGGAAGGTGCGAGGGGGACGGCTGCCGTCCCCCGGTGCGGGATGGCGCGACGCGCATGCGCGAAGGGACGCCGGCAAAAGCCGGACAGATACGCGGCCCCCGCAGGCGCGGGAGGAAAAGCGGAAGGCCCGAGACAACGGTCGTCGAACTTTCAGAGAGGTGCGGACGCGCCGGGGAAGCGCGCAACTCCCCGCCGGCGTGCGGAAAGCGCAGCTGCGCAGGCCTGCGGGAAAAAGCGGCAGGCGCAGGGCCCGCCCCGGCCCGGTCCAGACCGCCGCAGGCATGAGCGAAAATGCGGCAGGCGCACGCCGTGGCACGAGGAAAGCCCGACCTGCCGGGGATGGCCCTCTCGAACACCGGCACAGGGAGCGCGACGCGCCCCCGGCAGGCCGCCGTCCGCCACGGGCAGGGACGTCAGCCTCCCCTGCCCGTGGCGCAGGACGCAGCCTTCCTCCTCCCGGGTCCGGCTCAGGACGGGCTCCCCTGCCCGTGCTGCGGCACGCCGGGCGGCAAAAGAAGGACGGCAGGGGCTCCCCCGCCGTCCCGGGGATCATGGCAGCCTGTCGATGCGTTCCGCCAGGGCCAGGATGGTGTTGGCGTAGACCGTGGAGTGGTTGTAGCGCATGAGCAGGGCGTGCTGGCGTTCCCGCGGCAGTCCGGCCTTCCAGCCGTGGCGGGCCAGATAATGGGCCAGGCTGGCCACGGCATCGGGCACGGTGAACAGATCCACCCGGCCGTCGCCATCGCCATCCGCCCCGTAGACGGCGATATTGGACGGCATGAACTGGCACAGGCCCACGGCCCCGTAGATGGAGCCGGGCAGATGGTCCGGGGGCACGTTGTCGCGCAGCATGTGTTCCACCAGGGCCCGGGTCTCCTTGTAGGCCCAGTCGGCCCGCTTGGGCATGGTGGCGCGGATCCAGTCCATATGCCGCTCATGGTCGCGCAGCTGCGGCAGCCAGTCGGCGATGCTTTCCGGCGTCCGGCTCACGGCCATGCTGGCCAGGGTATAGAAGGCGTTTTCCGCCGTATCGCCCAGCACCTTGCCCAGACGCGTCTCCACGAAGAGCAGGGCCGCCGCGATGGACGGCGGCACGCCGTAGCGCTGTTCCGCCTGCCGGAAAGCCTTGCTGTTGGCCGTGATGAACTGCTGGCACAGGCGTGCGTTGGCGTCCGTGACCACGCCCTTGTAATACTGTTGCCGGGGCTTGGCCGGGGGCGGCGCGGGGAAGAACTGGCGGTTGTACAGGGCCTTGATCTTGCGGCCCATGGGCGACTGGGAGGGCGTGGCGGGCAGGCCCGCCAGCAGGGCGTCCACCCGCGGCCCGGAGAGGCCGTCGGCCGCCAGACGCTGCGCCAGGTCGCGCCAGGCCGGAGCCACAGCGGCCGGGGCCGCAGCGGCGGACGGGGAGCCTCCGGCGGGGAGCAGCGCGGGCTGCGACGCGGAC
>NZ_CASDOY010000006.1 GCF_949282365.1 uncultured Desulfovibrio sp. | reverse complement strand
TAGCAAAGATCTCCGTTGGACGGAAATCAGAATCTCAAAGTTCCTTCCCGTTCGCTCTTCACTTGTCAATGAACCACCGCCGGATCACCCGGCGCGAAGTAGTCATTTACGCCGCTTCGTTTTCGCTGTCAACAACTTTTTTTCGCTTCCGCAAAAAAACCTTGCCGCCGCCCAGGGCGACACGTTGACGCGAAGGAGGCTTATGCCCCGTTTTCAAACCCGCGTCAAGAACTTTTTGACCATCCGGGGAAATTCCCTTTCCCCGTCGCCCTTACGGACCCGGCCAGTTCATCGGCGCGAACGGCCTTATGCGCCTTTTCGACAGCGACGTCAAGCTTTTTGCCGCAAAAAAGACACTTTTTGTTTTCGGACAGCACCAGACCGCCCCCGGCCGGACTGCCGTACACAAAGGTGAATGCGACCGGCACGACGACAGTGACAGCCATGCGCGGGGGCCCGTGAGGCCAGAGGCAACGCGTCCGTCACGGCAGTGCAGATGGAGGACATGTCTCGCCGCCTGTTCCCGCAGCCTCCCCGCACGCGGGCACTCGTATGCAGGGTCCACTCTCGTGCGGGGCCGCTCCGGATCAGACGGCCCGGATCCCGTCGCAGCTACGCGGATGCGGCGAGGCTGGGCAGGGCTCGCACGGCGTAAACAGAGCCTGCACGCACGGCGAGACCACCCGACCATGCCGTGGCTGCCGCATGGGGTGAGCGCATCCTGCACGGCTTTGTCATGGGACCGGCCCCGCAGGGAGCACACAACACCGCGCGGCACGAGAGGGAGGGATCGCCCGGCGCCAGCCTCCAGGTCCCGACGGTCAGGCTGTCCGCCCGGCCCTGCCCGGGAACGCGGCGGCAAGCGACAGACTCCTCATCAGCTATCGGGGCCACACGGAGCACGCACGGCAGTCCGGTCAGCTTCTTCCTCCAGCCATGACCGGCTCCGGCAGTCCGGGGCTCGCGCGAAAAATCCGGGTCTGGCCTCTGGCAATAAGGCTGCCCTCCATGCTCATTCTTGCCCTCCGCCTGCCATGACACAAGGCCCGTAAACGACAAAAGGGAGCCCGAAGGCTCCCTCTTGCATGTCGCGCGGCGTACCATCCAAGGCATGCTGGCACAAATTTTATGATTTGTTTCAAGCAAAGAAAAATATCAGCCACACATCCCCAGTACTGGATGCCTGCCGCAGGTTCCCGCGCCCATCCGAAAAAGCGCGCTGGGGGAAGGATGGGCATTGTGGGGAAGGGAAAGCCCTCTCGCCTGGGCAGCACCCCAAAGGGCGGCCCGCAAGGCCATGCCCGTTGCGACAAAGGATGCTACAGGCATCGACAGCAACGCAAAAGGCCTCCCTCAAAACAAAACCTCATGCATCCTGAGCCTAGGCGGCGTAGCCCTCCCGCAGCACCGGACGGCGGCGACGGGCCTTGGCCAGCTTCTCCCTTTCCCAGAACAGGGGCGCCAGACGGCGCGTCCAGCGGGAGAAGAAGCGTACGCTCAGGCCCACCAGCACGGCCGAGATGACGGTGCCCTCGCGCAGGCCCACCACCGTATGCAGCACGGACAGGCTGAGCAGCACGGCCGCCAGCACCATGGAGGAATCCACCAGCACCTTGATATTGCCGAAGTTCTTGCGCGTGCGGAACACGATGGCCACGACCATGCCTTCCCCGGGCAGGACCGTGGCATTGCTGATGATCTCCAGGCTCACGCCCAAGCCCAGCACCATGGAACCCACCAGGCACATCAGCATCTGCTGCCAGTAGACGTCCGACATCAGGTAGGAAGTGGCCCACATCCAGCCGTCGATGAAGACCCCGAACAGGAAGACGGCGGGCAGCTGCATCAGATGCCCCAGCGTGAAGTAGCGGCCCAGCAGGATCTTCTGCACCACGAGGAAGCAGATATTGGACAAAAAGGTCATGGTGCCGAGGCTCAGGGGGAAGATGGCGCTCAATGCATAAGGCAGGCTGGTGATGGGCGAGGTGCCGAGGCAGGCATTGGTGACCAGGGCCACGCCCAGGGCGCAGATGATCAGGGCCACGGTGAAGCCCGCATAGCGTTTGCACAACACGGACATGTCCACATTCATTCTCATAGCGATGTCTCCGGCCGCGTCCACAGGCGACGCGACACTCCGGCGAAAAACCATGGGGAGCGTCGCCTCCGCTCCTGCGTCCCGCCTTCCCGTGCCGGTGTCGGGGAGGCAGGCGCAAGAGCGTTCCGGGGCGACGCCCGCCGCGGGGCGCGGGCCGCTGCCCTGTTCCGCGGGAACAAAAAGGACAGCGCGCCGTCGCCGGCGCGGCACCAAAAAGGAGCCATGCTCCAGAGAAAGCAGAAGGTTGCCGTCGCAACCATACGGGAGCGACAACAGCCTGTCCGCTGTCTTTCAGCGTATCAACGCAGCAGGAGGTTGAGGTGGCGGTAGGCTTTGGCGGTCACCATGCGGCCGCGGGGCGTGCGCTTGAGCAGGCCGCACTGGATGAGGTAGGGTTCGTAGATCTCCTCGATGGTCCGCACTTCTTCGGAGCAGGCCACGGCCAGAGTCTTGAGCCCCACCGGTCCGCCGTCGTAGTGGGTGATCATGACTTCCAGCAGGCGCCTGTCCATGCGGTCCAGCCCCATCTCGTCCACGTCCATGCAGCGCAGGGCTTCGGCAGCCTGCTCGGCGCTGATGACGTCGTGGCCGCCCATCATGGCAAAATCCCGCACGCGGCGCAAGAGGCGGTTGGCGATGCGCGGCGTGCCCCGGGAACGGCGGCCGATCTCCTCCGCGCCCTCCGCCGTGACGGAGATGCCGAGGATGCGCGCGGTGCGCCGGACCACCCGGGCCAGGTCGGCGGGCGTGTAGAACTCCAGATGCGCCAGGATGCCGAAGCGGCCGCGCAAGGGCGAAGAGATGAGGCCCATGCGCGTGGTGGCACCCACCAAGGTGAAGGGCTCCAGATCGATCTTCACCGTGCGCGCCGCCGGGCCCTGACCGATGACCAGATCCAGCTTGAAGTCCTCCATGGCCGGATAGAGGACCTCCTCCACGGCGATGGGCATGCGGTGGATCTCGTCCACGAAAAGGATGTCGTTGCGGGACAGATTGGTCAGGATGGCCGCCAGGTCGCCGCTGCGCTCCAGCACCGGGCCGGACGTGCAGATCAGGTTGACGCCCAGCTCGGCGGCCATGATCTGGGCCAGGGTCGTCTTGCCCAGACCGGGGTTGCCGTAAAAGAGCGTATGATCCAGCGCGCCGCCGCGTTCGCGGGCGGCCCCCAGATAGACGCGCAGATTGGCGCGCAGTTCCTCCTGGCCGATGAAATCATCCAGGCTGCGGGGCCGCACGCTCTCTTCCAGCGCGGCCGTGCTCAGGCCGGGATCGTCCGGAACGGACGCGGGCGCGGGGCTCGTGCGGGCCGCGGGCGCGTCCCAGGCGTCATTGCCGAAGAACTGCGCCGCGGGAGAAGGATGATTTTTCTGTGCCATGATCCCTGCCGGTCAGGAGGCTTGCCCCGTCCGGGCCAAAGCCCGCGCGGGAGATGGGAAAAAGAAAGCGGCGGCCTACAGACGACCGCGCGCCAAGGCCTTGAGCGCCGCCCGCAAAGCGCCGGTGACGTCAAGGTCGGGCTCCTGCAGCAGGATGTTCTTGACCACAGGAGCGCATTCATCCTCAGAGTAGCCGAGATTGGCCAATCCATCAAGCACGTCCCGGAACACGGAGCCCGGACGGCCGTCGGCCGCCAGCACCGCCGCCTGCGGCGCGTCCTCCACCTTGAGCTTGTACTTGAGCTCCAGGAAGACGTGCTGGGCCGTCTTCTTGCCGATGCCGCTCACCCGGGTCAGGGCGTCCACGTCGTCTTCCAGCACGATGCGGCGCAGGTCGTCGGGCCGGTACAGGGAAAGGATGGCCAGGGCCGTGCGCGCGCCGACCTTGGAAATGGTCAGCAGCACCCCGAAGACCTGCCGCTCCTCGAAGGTGGCGAAGCCGAACAGCTGCTGGGCATCCTCGCGCACCACCATGCTGACATACAGGGCCACCTGTTCGCCGCGCCCGGGCAAGGACGCCATGGTGTGGGCGGGCAGGTCCACTTCGTAGCCCACGCCGCCGCGCGTGACCACGATGCAGGAGGTGCCCCAGGTCTCGGCCAGCAGGCCTTCAAGATAGGCGATCATGGATGCTCCTTGTCGTGCGGGATGGTTCGGGGGACGGCGACGCGGCCGCGGGCGCCTCACAGGACCAGCAGCAGGGCGCCGGCCGTGATCAGCAGGCCGCCGGCCACGGTCTTGATGTCACAGGGCTCGCCCAAAAAGAGCACGCCCAGCAGCATGGCCAGCGGCACGCTGAGCTTGTCCAGCGGCGCGACCCGGGACACGTCGCCCAGTTGCAGGGCCTTGAAATAGCACAGCCAGGACAGGCCCGTGGCCACGGCGGAAAGAAAGAGGAAGAGCCAGGTCTGGCCGCCCAGCTGGCGCACCTCCCGCCAGGTGCCGGCATAGAGGCTCATGCCCCAGGTCAGGAGCAGGATGAAGCCCACCCGAATGGCCGTGGCCAGCCCGGAATCCACATCCCGCACGCCCAGCTTGGAAAATATGGCCGTCAGGGCCGCGAACACGGCCGCCAGCACCGCATAGACCTGCCACATCGTCTTTCCCCTCCCCGGTCCTCCGGGACCGGCCTGCCGCGACGTCCTGCCCGGGTACCGCCCGCTTTCCCCAGCGCGTTTTTTCAGATGGGCGCGGGAGCATGCGGCAAGTTCCTTCACCGGACAGGCGTGGCCGATATTCTCTATTTACCGGCAATGACTAGCAAAAGTTGCACCAACACGCCCTAGCCGCCGATGGAGACCATCTTGCTGCTGGCCACGGCGGAGCCCTGCCGGGCCGCCAGCAGGTCCGCGCCCACCGGTTTGCTCCTGCAGGCCCGGGCGATGACCCGGGCAAGCTGCTCGTCCGTGATCCTGGAGTGCCGCAGCAGGGGCCGCAGGGGGTATTCCCTGTCCGCGAACAGGCAGGTGCGCAGATGCCCGTCGCTGGTCAGGCGCAGGCGGTTGCAGGAGAGGCAGAAATGGTTGGTCAGGGGCGTGATGAAGCCCATGCGCCCCTTGCCGCCCTCCACGGCGAACATGCGCGCCGGGCCGCGCCGGCCCTCGTTGGCGTCGCCCAGCGGCACCAGGCGGACGTGCTGTTCCACAGCGGCGCGGATCTCGTCCGCGGGCCAGAAATTTTCCGGGCTCCACAGGGTATCGCTGCCCATGGGCATGAACTCGATGAAGCGCACGTCCACGGGCATGGTCCGGGCCGCATGCACGAAATCGGCCATCTGCCCGTCATTGATGCCGCGCAGGCCCACGGCATTGATCTTGACCCGGATGCCCGCAGCCAGCATGGCGTCCAGGGCGCGCAGCACGTCGGGCAGCATGTCGCGTCCGGTCACCCGGGCGAAGGTGGCGCGGTCGAAGCTGTCCAGGGAGAGGTTCACGGCGCTGATGCCGATCTTCCGCAGCAGGGGGATGTGTTCTTCCAGCAGGGTCCCGTTGGTGGTGATGCGGATGTCCAGGTCGCCGAAATCATGCCGCAGGCGGCTGAGGAAGTCGTCACAGCCCTTGCGCGCGAAGGGCTCGCCGCCGGTCAGGCGGACCTTGCCCACGCCCATGGAGCGCACGATCCGCACCAGGCGGAGCATCTCCTCGTAGCGCAGCACCTGCTCGTGCGGGATGCACTGGTGCCGGGCGTTGCTGTGGCAGTACAGACAGCGCAGGTTGCAACGATCGGTCAGCGACAGGCGCAGGTAGCGCACCGTGCGGCCGTGATCGTCATGCAGGGCAAGGATGCTCATTCTCCCTCCGGGGGCCTCCTGTTGCCAAGAAGCCAAAATGGTTTTACACATGCAGCCATGAAGACTTTGTTACGCAATCAGCGTGTCCGGCGTCTGCCGGCCGTCATCGGCCTTTGCGCCTGCCTGGCCCTGCCGCTTCCCGCCCTGGCCTGGGACGGCTTTGATGCGGACTCCGCCGACCTGGTGGAGATCATCCCCGATGCCCTGCCCAACAAGGGGGACACCGTGGACGTGCGCAATTACAGCAATGACGAGACGACCACCTGCCTGGTGGTTTCCGTCACCCGCAACAGCCGCACGGTGGAGATCGTGGTCCGCACGCCTGACGGCGTGGCGCATACCCTGGTCATGGAAGGGCGCTGACCGCCGCCGGCAGGGTGCGCCGGAACCCGCAGGCCCCGGCGCGCTCCAGACATGCTATTCGGCCTGCCCCTGCTCGTAGCCGGGCAGCACCACGCTGGCGGCCTCGCTCTTGCCCTGCCCCTTGGGGCAGTTGGACTGCAGATGACAGATCTCGCAGCCGCCCTTGAAAGGATAATGGGTCACCAGGGCGAAGCGGCGGTTCAGGGTGGGGGCATCCGTGCGGTACTCCAGCCCCAGCCCGGCCAGGGCCTCGCGCAGGGCCTCGGTGGGGCGCGGCGCGGGCGCGCAGCCGGCGTCTTCCACCTGGGGCAGCACTTCCTGCACGGCGGACATGCACATGTACTGGGCCAGGTTGTTGTCCTGCCAGCCGTCCGAAGGCGATCTTTCCCAGGCGGCGTCCACCTGCTGTTCCACGCTCTCGGGCAGCCAGACAGCCAGGTAGGAGATCTTGGCCGTCTTGATCTCGCAGACCTTGAGCTGCGGCATCCATTCTTCCCACAGCTTGCACAGCCGTTCCAGCGTCGCGCCGCCCAGGCGCGTTTCCTGGCTCAGGGTCATGAAGCCTTCCATATCGAAATAGGGACGGATCTCGTGTTCCGTAACGGTAATCTCGCTCACAGTCTCTCCTTGCGGGCATCAGGATGAGCCCTTCGTTACCCGGCTATTGTAACCAAGGAAAGGCGACCGTCAAGCCCGCCCCGCCCTTCTCGCGGGCCACGGCAGCCGGACTTTACTATTGCGGCGGTCTTCTTTACCATCCCCCATATTTTTTTCAAGGAGCCTGCATGAGCAACCAACCCGAGCTTCCCAAGAAGATCCGCTACAGATACGTCATGGACGACAGCGTGCGCATGAGCACGGCCCACGGCGTCTGGGGCGGCATCAATCCCCAGGGAGAGATCGAACTCAATTTTTATGAGGAAAGCGACTCCCTGCCCCAGTGGTCCGAATGCCTGGTGGCCCCCGACGGCTCGCTGGGCCCCGAGATGATGGACGAGGAAAACCTCGAAGTGCGCGAGGTGGTGCGCCGCATCAACACCCGCGTGCTGCTCAACTACAATACGGCCCGCGCCGTGCTGGAATGGCTGGAAGACCGCGTCGCCGCCCTGGAGATGGACGAGAGCGGCATGGCCGTCTACCCCCGCAACATCACCGGGCCCGAACAGTAGCGCCATGATCGACAACAGCTTCCACATCATCACCTTCGGCTGCCAGATGAACGTCCACGACTCGCAGTGGCTGGCCCGGGCCCTGGAGGCGCGCGGCTTTTGCGAGGCGCCGCTGGAGGAGGCCCGCGTGGTGGTGGTCAATACCTGTTCCGTGCGCGAAAAGCCGGAACAGAAAGTCATGAGCACCCTGGGCCGCATCCGGCAGGTCACCCATGATTCGCCGCGCGTGCTGGTGGCCGTCACCGGCTGCGTGGCCCAGCAGCTGGGCGAAAAGCTCTTCAGCCGCCAGGTGCGCCTGGTGGCGGGCAGCGACGGCATCAGCGGCGCGCCCCAGGCCATCGAGCGCCTGCTGGACGAGCCCGCCCTGCGCCTCTCCCTGCTGGACTTCACCAGCCATTATGTGGAACGCGAACCCGGGGCCGATGTCCCCGCCCCGCCCGTGGGCTTCGTGAACATCATGCAGGGCTGCGACAATTTCTGCGCCTACTGCATCGTGCCCTATACCCGGGGCCGCCAGAAGTCCCGCCTGACGCCCGCCATCCTCGACGAATGCCGCCATCTGCTGGATCGCGGCGCGCGCGAGATCACCCTGCTGGGCCAGAACGTCAACGCCTTCGGCCGCGACAGGAGCGGCGACGGCACCAGCTTCGCCGCCCTGCTGGAAAAAGTGGCCGCCCTGCCCGGCCTGGAGCGCCTGCGCTATGTGACGCCCCATCCCAAGGACATGGGGCCCGAGGACGTGGCCGCCTTCGCGAACATCCCGCAGCTTTGCCCGCGCCTGCACCTGCCCCTGCAGGCCGGGTCCGACGCCGTGCTCAGGCGCATGGGGCGCAAGTACGACAGTGCCCGCTATCTGGAACTGGTGGCCAGCCTGCGCGCCGCCCGCCCGGACATGGCCCTGTCCACGGACCTCATCGTGGGCTTTCCCGGCGAGACCGAGGACGACTTCGCCGCCACCCTGGAGCTGATGCGCGCCAGCGACTTCATGTCCAGCTTTTCCTTCTGCTATTCGGATCGCCCCGGCACCCGCGCCAGCCGTTTCCTGGACAAGATCGCGCCCGACGTGCAGCAGGACCGCCTGCTGCGCCTGCAGGCCCTGCAGGAGGAACTTTCCCAGCGCTGGCTCGACGCCCGCGTGGGCCGGGAATGCGTGGTCCTGCTGGAAAGCGCCAGCCGCCGCGACGCCGCGGAGGGCGCGCTGCAGAGCTGGCAGGGCCGCGACAGCCACGGCGCGCTGGTGCATGTGCCCCTGCCCGCCGGCGACCATACGGGCCGCCTGGTGGCCGCCCGCATCACGGAGGCCAAGAAGCACAGCCTGCTGGCCGAGGCCCTGGGGCCATCATGGTAGAGATGTATGTGGAAGGCCTGAGCCTCGACCCCCGCACCCGCAAGCCCATCGTGATCCTGCGGCAGAACGACGGCAAGGGCCTGCTCCCGCTCTGGATCGGCGCCATGGAGGCCATGACCATCTCGCTGGTGCTCAACGGCGAGGAGCTGCCCCGCCCCCTGACCCACGATCTGCTGCTCATGGTGACCCGGGCCCTGAAGGGCAGGCTCACCGGCGTGGACATCGTGGACTACAGGGACGACATCTATTACGCCGTGCTCCTGCTGCGCGGGCCGGAGGGGCTCATCAGCGTGGACTGCCGCCCGTCGGACGCCATCGCCCTGGCCCTACTGGCCTCGGTGCCCATCCGCGTCAAGGCCGAGGTCTTTGAGAAGGCCGCCCGCGAACAGGAACCCGGCAGCATCCATCCCGCCACTCGCTCCCCGGCCGCTTCCGACGCCGCCACGGACATGGCCCGCAGCGCCGACGCCCGCAAGGAGGCCGATACCCTGGCCGCCCTGCTGGCCAGGGGGGCCGTGCCCGAGGATCTGGGCGAGGCCGCCGGGCCGGAGCGCCTGCGCGAGCTTCTGCGCGCCCTGGAGCCCGTGTCGCGCCACAAGATGTAGATGCGCCTTTCCGGTGAGGTTCCTGTTGTAATGAGGTTGGAGACCTCCCTGAATCAGAATAGCAATAGCCATCATCGACCTGATATGCAAAACAGCCCGAAACGTCGTGTTTTCGGGCTGTTTTTTTACCTGTTTCAGTGGATGCCTGCCGCTCCCGGCCGTCAGTCCTGCTGCATCCTGGCGTGGGCCATGGACATGAAGAGCTTGATGCGGTTGAGCTGGTTGGCCTCGCTGCTGCCGGGGTCGTAGTCCACGGCCATGAGGTTGGCCTCGGGCCGCAGGCGCTTGAGCTCCTTCATGACGCCCTTGCCGGTGATGTGGTTGGGCAGGCAGCCGAAGGGCTGCAGACAGAGCACGTTGGGCGCGCCGTTGTCGATGAGCTCCAGCATCTCGGCCGTCAGCAGCCAGCCCTCGCCGGCCTGGTTGCCGCGCGAGACGATGCCCCTGACGCTGTGCCACAAATGCCGGATGCGCGACACGGGCATGAAGCGGCTGCCCTTCAGGGCCTTGCGCATGGCGGAACGCAGCATCTCCACGCGCAGGATGAACAGCCCGCCGCCCAGGGCGGGCATGATGCGGCCGCCCAGCCTCTGCCAGCGGTAGAGCGGATCCATGAAGCAGTAGAGGAAGAAGTCCATGATGTCCGTGAGCACGGGCTCGCCGCCCTCCTCCATGATGTGCCGGGCCACATGGTTGTTGGCGTCGGGATGGTACTTGAGCAGGATCTCGCCCACGATGCCCACGCGCGGCCGCTCGATACCGTCACGCGGGATCTGCCCGAATTCATCCACGATGCGGCGCATGTCCTTGCGGAAGGCCCGGGTATCGCCCCGGGAGACCACCTCGCGGGCCCGCTGCGTCCATTTTTCCAGCAGGGCGTCGGTATCGCCCTTGTGCAGCTCGTTGGCGCGGCAGGACATGGAGACCCGCTGCAGCATGTCGCCGTACAGGCAGCTCAGGATCATGCGGTGCAGCATGCTGCCCGACATCTTGAAGCCCGGCTGCTTGTTGAGCGTCCCGCTGCTCAGGGTCAGGATGGGCACCTGGGGGAAGCCCGCCTCCTCCAGGGCCTTGCGCAGCAGGGCCGGATAATTGCTGGCCCGGCAGGGGCCGCAGGTCTGGGCCAGCATCAGGGCCGTGCGCTGCGGATCGCACTGTCCGTTGAACAGGGCGTCCAGCATCTGGCCGATGACCACGATGGCCGGATAACAGGCATCGTTGTGCACATAGGTCAGGCCCAGCTCGATGGCCCGGTGGCTGACCACGGGCAGCACCTGCAGGCGATAGCCGGCGCTGTTGACCGCCGCGGTCATGATGCTGAAATGCAGGGGCGCCATCTGCGGGGCCACGATGGTGTGGGTCTTGCGCATCTCCTCGGTGAAATAGGGGCGTTGCGGGCTGGGCAGGCGCCGGAAGGCCGGCGGCCGGCTTTCCCGGCGTTCCCGCACCGCGGCCAGCAGGGAACGGATGCGGATGCGCGCCGCGCCCAGCGAGGCCCCCTCGTCGATCTTGATGAGCGTATGCAGCCGGCCGTTGCGGGCCAGCAGTTCCGCCACCTGGTCGCTGGTCACGGCGTCGAGCCCGCAGCCGAAGGAGGTGAGCTGCACCAGCTCCAGCAAGGGGCGCTCGCAGACCAGGGCCGCGGCCCGGTACAGGCGGGAATGGTAGCTCCACTGGTCCACCACGCGCAGGGGCTCGCGCAGCACGCCCAGGTGGGACACGCTGTCCTCGCTGAGCACCGCCGCGCCCAGCGAGGCGATATAGTCCGGCAGGCCGTGATGCACGGCCGGGTCCGCATGGTAGGGACGGCCGCAAAGCACGATGCCCAGGCCCTGCTCGCGCTCCACCCGCTCCAGGATGCGCTCGCCCTCGGCCCGCAGCTCGGCGCGATAGGCCTCCTGTTCGGCGCGGGCCGCATGGGCCGCGTCCCACAGTTCCAGAGCGGGCAGGCCCAGCTCCTCATGCAGACGGTCCACCAGGGTGTCCAGATGCTCCAGCGAGACGAAGGGCGTGTGCAGGCGCGCGCCCAGCTCCCGCAGCTCGTCGGTGTTCAGGCGCGTCACTTCGGGATAGCCGGAGACCACGGGGCAGTTGTAGCCCCGCACCGAGGTGTCCTGCCCTTCGCGCGGCAGGCAGGGGAAGAAGATCTCGCGTATGCCCTGGCGCAGCAGGGCCGTCACATGGCCGTGGGCCAGCTTGGCCGGGTAGCAGACCGTCTGCGAGGGCATGGACGAGAGCCCCAGGTCATAGAGCTCCTTGTCCGATGCCGGCGAAAGCTCCACCCTGTAGCCCAGCCTGGTGAAAAAGGTGAACCAGAAGGGATAGTGCTCATAGATGTTGAGCACCCGCGGGATGCCCATGCGGCCGCGCGGGGCTTCTTCCAGGGGCAGGGGCTCGTAACGGAACAGGCGCTGCGCCTTCCAGGCATAGATGTTGGGCATGGACGGCGCATCGTCGCCGGGCTGGCCCATGCCGCCGCGCTCGCAGCGGTTGCCGGACACGAAACGGTGGCCGTTGGAAAAACGGTGGACCTTGAGCAGGCAGTGGTTGCCGCAGCCCCGGCAGCGCACGGAACGGGTGCTGATCTCCAGCGAACGCAGACCGGCGGAACTCAGGGGGGTGCGTTCCTCCTGCCCGGCGCAGCGGCGCAGGGCCAGCAGGGCCGCGCCGTAGGCGCCCATGAGCCCGGCGATGTCGGGACGGCTCACCTCGCGCTGCAGCAGGCGCTCCATGACGCGCAGCAGGGCGTCGTTCATGAAGGAGCCGCCCTGCACCAGCACCCGCGCGCCCAGCTCGTCGGGCGTGCGCAGGCGCAGCACCTTGTACAGGGCGTTGCGGATGACCGCGTAACAGAGCCCGGCCGCGATGTCGCCGATGGAGGCCCCTTCCTTCTGGGCCTGCTTGACCTTGGAGTTCATGAACACCGTGCAGCGCGAGCCCAGGTCCACGGGATGCCGGGCAAAGAGCGCCGCCTGCACGAAATCTTCCATGCTCAGGTTCAGGCTCTGGGCGAAGGTCTCCAGAAAGGCGCCGCAACCGGCGGAGCAGGCCTCGTTGAGGGTCACGCCCGCGATGCAGCCCTGACGGACCTTGAGGCATTTCATGTCCTGGCCGCCGATGTCGATGACATAGGTGGCATCCGGCACCAGACGGCAGGCCGCCTTGAGGTGGGCCACGGTCTCCACTTCGGAGATCACCGAGCCCAGGGCCGCGCGCGCGTAGTCCGCGCCATAGCCCGTGGCCGCGCTGGCCTGTATCCAGGCCCCTTCGGGCAGGCGGTCCACCAGATCGGCCGCATAGGGCAGCAGGCCCGCCAGCGGATCGCCCTGATTGCGCCGGTACCAGGAATCCAGCACCGCGCCGTTGATGTCCACCAGCACGGCCTTGACCGTGGTGGAGCCCAGATCCACGCCCAGATAGAGCGGCCCGGAGGCTTCGGCCAGCGTGCCGCGCGGGGCCGCGTCATGGCGGTGACGGTCGAGGAATTCGCGGTATTCGGCCTCGGAGTCGAACAGGGGCGGCAGGCTGGCGCTGGTCTCGCCCTCGAAGGTGCGCGTACGGGCCCGCTCGGCCAGTTCGGCCACGCTCACCGGCGCGGAGGCCACCGGACGCCCCATGCCCGGGACGTCCACCAGGCTCAGGGCCGTGCCGCGCGCCACAACATACTGGGAGTCGGGCACGTCCACCACGTCTTCGGGGGCCATGCGCAGGGTCTCCACGAAACGGGTCCGCAACTGGGGCAGGAAATGCAGGGGACCGCCCAAAAAAGCCACCTTGCCGCGGATGGGATGGCCGCAGGCCAGACCGCTGATGGTCTGTTCCACCACGGCCTGGAAGATGGAGGCCGCCAGATCCTCCCGGGGCACGCCTTCGTTGAGCAGGGGCACCACGTCGGTCTTGGCGAACACGCCGCAGCGCGAAGCGATGGGATAGATGGCGGTATGCCGCGCGGCCAGGGCATCGAGCCCGGCGGCATCGGTATCCATCAGGCTGGCCATCTGGTCGATGAAGGCCCCGGTGCCGCCGGCACAGGCCTCGTTCATGCGCAGATTGTCCGAACCGTCGGAAAAATAGAGGATCTTGGCGTCTTCGCCCCCCAGTTCCACAGCCACGTCGGTCTCGGGGGCCAGCACGCTGATGGCGCGCGAGGTGGCCAGCACCTCCTGCACGAAGGGCAGCTCCATGGCCTGCGCCAGACGCAGGGCCGCGGAACCGGTCATGGCCGGACGCACCACCAGTCCCGGCCGGCGCTCGGCCAGATCTTCCAGCAGCATGCGCAACGTCGTACGCACCGCCGCGCCGTGACGTTCATAACGGGCTTCCAGCAGCGTGCCCCGCGCGTCCACCAGAGCCAGTTTGACCGTGGTGGAGCCTGCGTCAAGCCCGAGATACAGCGCTTCTTCCATTACCTGATTCCCCCGCTTCCGCCGGATAGATCGTCATATGTTGCCGGACCTGTTCCCGTGCCGCCGCCTCCGGCGGCCGCGCGCGCCACTTGGCCGCGGCATCGTCCAGACCGGCAAAGATGAAGTCCTTGAGCATCTGGTCCAGAGACACGCTCTTTCCCGCCAGATTCGGGAACAGGCTGTCGGCAAAGGCCGGATCCAGCATGATGAGCATCATGCAGGTCCCCATGGTGGTGGCGATGCAGCAGTCCAGCTGGGAGGCCCCCTGCGGGATGCCGGTGATCTCGCTCAGCAGGCCGCGCAGCAGCCGGGCCTTGGGATGGACCTTCTCCTGCAGGAAAGGATCCAGAGAGCCCGAAGGCGAAAAAAATTCCCGCGCCAGCACGCGCACATGCCAGCTGCGCGGCCCATGCAGATGGGCCAGCAGTTCGTCCAGGATGCGCGAGAGCTTTTCGCGCGCCGCGCCTTCGGCCAGTATCTGCTCCAGGCGCTCCAGCGTGAACAGCCGGTCGTGGGCCTCGGCCAGCACGGCCGCATACAGCCCTTCGCGGCTGCCGAAATGATAGTTGACCGCCGCCATATTGACATGGGCCCGCTCACAGACCTGCTTGCTGGTCACGCTGGCATAGCCGCATTCGGCCACCAGCCGGCCCGCCGTTTCCAGGATCCGGGCCCGGGTCAGATCCCCGTCACCACGCTTGCCGCGTTCGTGCCCCCCGAGGGAAGTGCCGCCCATCGCCGCCTCATATTGCATAATGTTTCAAACAATGACCACGAATAGTTCCTGTTACATTATACCGATAGTAACCAATTAAAATTCAAATTTCAATTATTTTCCTTGGCCCGGAAAAAACGGTGCTGGCGCGGGGCGCCGCGCAGCCGCAAAACGGGACCTGGCGCGGCATGGGACCCGGTCATCCCGCCCATGCGGAAGGCCGCCGGCGCGGGGCCCGGCCGCCGTCCGCGGCCATGCCTGCGGCCATGACAGGGGGCCTTGACGGGGCGGTGGCCTGTCACATTCTGTCACCCGCGACAGGGCCGCTCCCGGACAGGGCCTCAATGCTGGATGCGCCGCCGGACGCTTTCAGCGTCCAGACCGTGCAGCTGGTGCACCCGTGTCAGGTAGCAGAGCGCGCCGAAACCCAGGGCCGCGATATAGGCTATCCAGAAGCCCGCGGCGCCCATGGCCGGGACCAGCAGGTCGGTGCGGGACAGGGCATAGCCCAGCGGCAGGCCCAGCACCCAGTAGGAGGCGAAGCAGACCAGGGAAATGGTGCGGGTATCGTTATAGGCCCGCAAGATGCCGATGCAGATGGTCTGCAGGGCATCCACCAGCTGGTAACAGGAGGCGAACAGCAGCAGGCTCATGGCCAGGGCGGTCACGGCGGGGTCGTTGTTGTAGATGCGGACGATCTGCTCGCGGAACAGGGCCGTGCAGCTGGCGATGCACAGCGCGGCGGCCGCGCCCATGCACAGGGCCGTACGGGCCGAGAGCCGGGCCCGCCCCAGACGCCCGGCCCCCACGCTCTGCCCCACCCGGATGGCCGCCGTGATGTTCAGCGACAGGGGCAGCATGAAGACCAGCCCGGCAAAGTTCATGGCGATCTGGTGCCCGGCCACCACAACCTTGCCCAGCGGCGCCAGCAGGAGCGCCGTGACGGCGAAGAGCGAGACCTCGAAGAAGACCGCCAGCGCACCGGGCAGACCGATGCGCAGGATGCGCCAGATCAGGGGGAAGTCGAAGCGCCGGGGCGCGGCCTGCGCCGCATAGGGGGCGGCCAGCGGACTGGCGTCTTCCCGGGCGCGCGCCGCGCAGGAGCAGGCGGGGGCCGTGCGCGGCAGCAAAAGGGGCAGGAACAGGGGCCGCAGGTCGCGGTACTGGGCGTCCCGGCGCACATAGTAGATCATGCAGGCGGCCATGAACCAGTAGCAGAGGGCCGTGGCCACGCCGCAGCCCACCGCGCCCAGCTGGGGCAGGCCCAGCTTGCCGTAGATGAGCACATAGTTGCAGGGCACGTTGAGCGCCAGCCCCAGGATGCCGATGATCATGGCCGGGCGGGTGCGCGCATAGCCTTCCAGGAAGCTGCGCACATTGACGAAGAGCATGAAGCCCGGCAGGCCCCAGAGCATGGCGCGCAGATAGCCGCCGCCCAGACGGGAAAGCTCCTCGTCCAGGCCGAAAGACTGCAGATGCCAAGAAATGACATAGAAGACGCTCATCAGCAGCGCGCTGATGACCAGGGTGAGCCAGATGCCCTGGCGCAGCAGGTGCGGCGTGCGCGAACGCTGTCCGCCGCCCACCAGATGGGCGCTCATGGCCGGCAGGGACAGCAGGCAGCCGATGCCCAGCAGGGAAAGGGGGGCCCAGATGGAGCCGGCCACGGCCACGGCGGCCATGTCCGCGGTGCTGGCCTGGCCGGTCATGGCCGTATCCACGAAGTTCATGCCCATCTGCGACATCTGGGCCACAAAAACAGGAAGGCCCAGAGCGACAAAGCGCCGGGCCTCGGACAGCGAGAAGAACCGGTTCTGCATGGTCCCCATCCGCAGCCGGAACGATCCGGTTACATGACAAGCCCTTGTGCCGGGCCGGAGGCAGGCGGGCCCCTGCCCGGCACAGCCGTGACAGGGTAGGGTCCGCGCTCCCTCTATAGCCGCTCCCCCCCTGAATGACAAGCCCGGCGGCCCGGCCCGCGCACAGGGAGCGGACGGAAGACGGGCGTGGCAGGCGCACGCCCTCCCGAAACGCCGCCTGCCGACAGGCCTCCCTGCCCGTGAAACAGAGGGCGGTGCAGGCGGGGCATGGAAACCGCCGGGGACCGCGGGGAGCTCCCTGCGCGCGAGAGCGGATGCGGCGAGGACGCTGCGTTCGAGACCGGGGACACAGGGGATGCCGGACGGGACGCAAGGCCGGCAGCTTTCTCCGGGACCGTGCCCGTTGCGACGAAGGAAGCTACGGGCAGCGACAGCAACGCGCGACCGGATGGCGGCCGCAGGCCGTGCCCGTTGCGACGCAGGAAGCTGCGGGCAGCGGCAGCAACGCAAAGGGCTTTCTCCTCCCCCAAAACAAAACGTCTTACGTCCTGAGCCTAGAGGAAAAGCCCCGCCTCGGGCAGGCGCAGGCCCTGCAGCTTCGCCGCGGTCTCCACCAGACGGGCGATGGCCTGACGCCCGGTATCGCCCAGGTCGCGGCTGTATCCGGTCACAAAGGTCTTGATGTGGGCCGAGGTCACGCTCTCGGCCAGTTCCTGCGCATGCTCGCGGATGAAGTCCGCCGAGGCGCGCGGGTTGGCGTTGGCATAGTCCACGCTGGCCGTGATGGCGGCCTCTATGCCCCGGGCCAGCTCCAGGGGCACGTCGCGCCGCACGGCGATGGCGCCCAGCGGCAGGGGCGCGTGATAGGTGGCCTCCCACCACTGGCCGAGATCCAGCAGCTTCACCAGCCCGCGCTCGGCGAAGGTGAAGCGGCCTTCGTGGATGATGACGCCCATGTCGGCCTCACCGGCCAGCACCGCGTCCATGACGTCGCTGAAGAGCATCTCCTCGCGCGGGCCCTGGAAGCCGCCGTGCAGGGTCAGCAGCAGGTTGGCCGTGGTCATGAGCCCCGGCACGGCCACGCGGGCCGTCCGCCACTTTTCTTCCGGCAGGTCCTCGCGGGCCACCACCAGCGGACCGCACCCCCAGCCCAGGGCAGCACCCGAGGCCATGATGGCGTAATCGTCCATGATGTAGGGCACCACGCCCAGCGAGAGCTTGGTCACGGGCAGCTTTTTCTGCCGGGCAAGGGCGTTGAGCTCTTCCACATCGGCCATGTGCGGCACGAACTGCGCCGGAGAGGGCACCAGATGATGCAGCAGGGCATGGAAAATATAGGTATCATTGGGACAGGGCGACAGACCCAGCGTCATCTTCTCCGCCACGGAACACCTCTCTTTTTTTGATCCGGCGCGACAGTTTGACAGGCAGCGAGACTGGAACATATACTGCGCCGTTCCGGCCGCAAGGTCAGGACGCATGCCCCCGCCTGCCGGAAAGTTGCCTTTTCCCGCGCAGCAGCCTTGCCTGGGTGAAACCGGCCTCGCGGTATGCCGATACGGCTTCGCCCGCTTTTCCCGCACGCCTGCCGCACGCAAAAAAGCGGCTTTCCGCCAAAGCGCCTCACCGCGTCCTGCTCCGGGGCCAATCATCAGTTGAGGATAACCATTATGCTGGATGCATCCTATTATGCAAGCCTCGGTCTTGCCGACGTCCTGGACAAGGTCCTTGCCGGCCGGCGGCTGAGCGCCGAAGACGGCATGGCGCTCTTCGCCTGCCCGGACATCACCGCCGTGGGCGCGCTGGCCCACCATGCGCGCTGTCGCATGCACGGGGACAAAACCTCGTATGTGGTCAACCGCCAAATAAATTATACCAATGTCTGCGTCAACGGCTGCGTGTTCTGCGCCTTCCGCCGCGACCGGGAAGAAGACCAGGGGGCCTTCTGCCTGAGCACCGAGGAAGTACTGGAACGCCTGCGCGCCGCCGACGCCACGCCCCTGCATCTGGACGAGCTGCACATCGTGGGCGGCTGTCATCCCACCCGCCCCTTCCAGTGGTTCCTGGATACCCTGCGCGCCGCCCGCGAACTCAATCCCGACCTGCTCATCAAGGCCTTCACCCCGGTGGAGATCGCCCATTTCGCCAAGATGGAAGGCTGCTCCACCCTTGAGGTGCTGCAGCGCCTCAAGGAAGCCGGGCTGGTCATGATGCCCGGCGGCGGCGCCGAGATCTTCGACGAGGACCTGCGGGCCCGAATCTGCCCGCACAAGGCGGGCTCCGCCGAATGGCTGCGCATCTCCGGCGAGGCCCACAGCCTGGGCATCAAGACCAACTGCACCATGCTCTACGGCCATCTGGAGACCCACGCCATGCGCGTGGACCATCTCTGCCGCCTGCGCGAGCAGCAGGACAGGAGCGGCGGCTTCACCTGCTTCATCCCCCTGCCCTTCCTGACCGAGAACAGCAAGCTCAAGCTGCCGGAAGAAAAGCTCGGGCCCGTGCGCGGCCTCGACCAGCTGCGCACCGTGGCCGTGGCCCGCCTGATGCTGGACAACATCCCCCACATCAAGGCCTACTGGATCATGATGGGCACCAAGCTGGCCCAGACCGCCCTCTGGTACGGCGCCGACGACCTGGACGGCACCGTGGTGGAAGAACATATCGGCCACATGGCCGGAGCGGGCTCCGCCCAGGGCCTGACCCTCAACGAACTGGAACACATGATCCGCGAGGCCGGCTTCACGCCCGTGCGGCGCAACGCCGTCTTCAACACCGTCCAGAGCGAGGAGGCCCGCGCATGAGCAACCAGCAGTTCCGTCCGGCGCACAGCGCCTTTGACGAAAGCCCCGAAGTGAAGGAAGCCGCGGCCCTTGCCCTGGCCGGCCAGCGTCTGGACCGCGCCGCCGCCGAAGCCCTGTATTACGGCGCCTCCCTGCACACCCTGGCCCGGCTGGCCCACGCCATGCGCCTGCGCCTGCATCCCGAGCCCGTCGTCACCTATGTGGGCGACCGCAACATCAATTATTCCAACGTCTGCGTCTGCGCCTGCCGCTTCTGCGCCTTCTTCCGCCCGCCCGACTCCCCGGAAGGCTACGTCATCACCCGCGAGGAGATGACGCGGAAGATCGACGAGACCCTGCGCCTGGGCGGCACCCAGATCCTGCTGCAGGGCGGGCATCACCCCGACCTGCCCCTGGAATGGTACGAAGACCTGCTGCGCTGGATGCGCGCCACCTGGCCCGGCCTGCACATCCACGCCTTCTCGCCGCCGGAGATCTTCTTCTGGTCGCAGAAGTTCGGCCTGAGCGTGGACGAGGTCATCTCGCGCCTCAAGGCCGCGGGGCTGGATTCCATCCCCGGCGGCGGCGCCGAGATCCTCCAGAACGAGGTCCGGGCCCAGGTCTCGCCCAACAAGTGCAGCGCCGACCAGTGGCTCCACGTCATGGAACGCGCCCACAACCTGGGCATGCGCACCACCGCCACCATGATGTTCGGCCATGAGGAAGAGCCCCGCCACCGTCTGGACCACCTCTTTGCCGTGCGCGAGGTGCAGGACAGGACCCACGGCTTCACGGCCTTCATCCCCTGGACCTTCCAGCCCGCGCACACCCGCATCGATGTGACGGCCCCCCTGCCCGCGCCCGCCTACCTGCGCCTGCTGGCCGTGTCGCGCCTGGTGCTGGACAATATCGACAACATCCAGTCCTCGTGGGTCACCATGGGCCCCGAAGTGGCCCAGCTGGCCCTCTTCTACGGCGCCAACGACTTCGGCTCGCTCATGATCGAGGAAAACGTGGTGGCCGCCGCCGGCGTCTCCTACCACCTGACCCGCCACGAGATCCACAAGATCATCCGTGCCGCCGGGTTCACCCCCGTGCAGCGCACCATGGACTACACCCCCGTGGACCCGCAGCCCGAAGACTAGCTGAAAGAAACATGATGCGCGCAGGAGGCCCCCCTTTGGTGGACAAAGGGTGCGGCCTCCCCCGCGCGCTCCCCGCCACGACGGGGCATGCGGCGCATGCCGGCCGCACCGGAAAAGACCGGCACCGGACGATGCGGAAAAGCGGACATGACCCTATCGGTCATGTCCGCTTTTCATATGACGACGCTTCGCCAGCGGAAGGCCTGCCGCGCTCCGGCAGCCTTCTGCCGTCTGCAAGGCTGAAGCGCCGCCGGGGGCACCGAAGGAAGTTTTCCGGCAGCTGAAGGAGCGACCTGCCCTGTCAAGCAGGCGCCCCTTCATTCATCCGTGTTTGGGCAGGAAGGCCCCTGCTCCGTCGGGAGCGGCCACAGGCCGTCCGCAGGGCCGTGCCCGTTGCGACGAAGACCTGGCCTGTGGCGCTGCGGGAAGCCGCGCATCGCCAGTCGGCCAACGCCGCAGCCTGTACTCACGGCCCCTGCCGCCATGCGCAAGCCCTTCGCCACCGACCGCCGCGCAGCGCCGCACATCGACAGCGCGAAACAGGGGGCCTCCCGTTGTCATGTTTTCCCTTGTCGTGTTTTCCCTAGATCTCGCTTTCCGGGATGCCGCAGGCCCGGGCCACGCCCGCACCGTAGGCCGGATCGGCCTTGGCGCAGTGGCGGATGTGGCGCAGCTTGATCTCGCGGGGCGCGTCGCCCAGCGCCCGGGCCGTATTGCCGAACAGGGCTTCCTGCTGCTCCGGCGTCATCAGGCGGAACAGCTTGCCGGGCTGCTCGAAGTAGTCGGCATCATCGCAGGGATAGTCCCAGCGGGCCGCGTCGCCGCTGATCTTCAGGGGCGGTTCGCCGAAGTCCGGCTGTTCCCGCCAGGCGCCCCTGCTGTTGGGTTCATAGCTGGTATGGCTGCCGTAGTTGCCGTCCACGCGCATGGCCCCGTCCCGGTGGAAGCTGTGATAGGGACAACGCGGGCGGTTCACCGGGATCAGGTTGTGGTTGACCCCCAGACGGTAGCGCTGGGCGTCGCCGTAGGAAAAGAGACGGCCCTGCAGCATCTTGTCGGGCGAGACGCCGATACCGGGCACCAGATTGGCGGGATTGAAGGCCGCCTGCTCCACCTCGGCAAGTAGTTCTCGGGATTGCGGTTCAGCTCCAGCACGCCCACTTCCATGAGCGGATAGTCCTTGTGGTACCAGACCTTGGTCAGATCGAAGGGATGATAGGGCAGCTTCTCGGCGTCTTCCTCGGGCATGACCTGGAAATACAGGGTCCAGCGGGGGAAGTCGCCCTTTTCGATATGCTCGTACAGATCGCGCTGGTGGCTGTCGCGGTCACGGCCGATGAGCTCCCGGGCCTCGGCATCGGTAAGGTTTTTGATGCCCTGCTGGGACTTGAAATGGAACTTGACCCAGAAGCGCTTGTTCTCGGCGTTGATCAGGCTGTAGGTATGGCTGCCGAAACCGTGCATATGCCGGTACGAAGCCGGGATGCCGCGGTCGCTCATCAGCACCGTGACCTGATGCAGGGCTTCGGGCAGCAGGGTCCAGAAATCCCAGTTGTCCGTGGCGCTGTGCATGTTGGTGCGCGGATTGCGCTTGACCACATGGTTCAGGTCGGGGAACTTGAGCGGGTCACGCAGGAAGAAGACCGGCGTGTTGTTGCCCACCATGTCCCAGTTGCCCTGCTCGGTATAGAATTTGACGGCAAAACCGCGGATATCGCGTTCCGCATCCGCCGCGCCGCGCTCGCCGGCCACGGTGGAGAAACGGACGAAGACCTCCGTCTGCTTGCCCACCCCGGCAAAGAGCGCGGCCCTGGTATAGGCGGTGACGTCGTGCGTCACCGTGAAGGTCCCGTAGGCGCCGGAGCCCTTGGCATGCATGCGCCGTTCCGGGATGACCTCGCGGTCGAAATGGGCCAGTTTTTCCTGGAACCAGACATCCTGCATCAGCATGGGGCCGCGCGGACCGGCAGTCAGGGCATGATTGTTATCGGCTACCGGCGCACCGGCACTGGTGGTCAGGCGGTCGTTGTTGTCAGTCATGTGCTTTCTCCCTGGTTTGCGCACCGGGTGGTGCAGTGTGCAGCCTCCCCCCAAGGGATATCCAGGCAGAAGATAGCATGACCGGTTATTTTTGTAAATAATAATTATTACTATTTTGTATCCTGCTCTTTTTTCCCGCAAGGCGCTTTGCCCGTGCGTGCGCGTACGCGCCCCATCGTGGCATGCGGCGGCCTGGCCCGCTGATCCCTGCCCGCACATGCGGACGGCCCCGGCCTTCCGGCCACGAACGCGCGAACGGCGGGGCAACAGGCCGTGCCCGCTGCTCCGCCGTCCGTCCGCGCCTTGCCGCATCAATGCGGCAGCACATGCAGACCGATACGGGCCAGGCGGCTGTCCTCGCTGCCGTGGGCCCCGCCCACGCCGATACCGCCCACGACCACCGATTCCATGACGATGGGGACCCCGCCTTCCATCAGGGAAAAATGGGGATCGAGGAAACGGATGTCCGCCGGGATGGAGCCGTCGCGCACGCCGCGGGCGATGACGGCCGTCTCGCGCTGCTGCGAGGCCGCCGTATAGGCTTTTTTGTAACTGGCGTTGAGCGTGTGGACCCCGGCCCGGTGTTCGCGCAGCACCGCCAGGACCTGCCCGGAACGGTCCACCACCGTCACGGTGACGGCCTGCCCGCTTTCGCGGGCTTCCTGCATGACCAGTTCCACCATGGCCTGCGCCTGCTCGCCCGTCAGGACAGGTTCGCGCACCACGCTGCCCGGGGCTTCATTTTCCAGGGCCCCGGCCGGGGCAAAACTTCCCAACAGCAACGCGCCTGCCAGCAAAGAAGAAAATAGATGCTTGTACATGCCTCACCTGCTTTTTGCCATCATACGCGGGAAGACCGCCGGACGTCAAAATCCCGGCCCCCCCGCCCTTTCCTTTTTGCCGTGGCCCTGTTATGGAGCTTTGCGGATGCATCCCGCGATGCCTGCCCTCCGCTGCCCATCAGACAGCCAACCTCAAAAGGCCGCTCTGCCGGTCAGGAGGAACGCCATGTCCAGTGAAAACGGACTGCCCGCCACCACCCTGCGCATGGGGCGTATCGGCTATCTCAATGTCCTGCCCATCTACCATCCCCTGGAAACGGGCATCATCCCCCACGAGTTCGAGATCATCTCCGGCCCTCCGGCCGTACTCAACAACATGATGGCCCGGGGGGAGCTGCATATCTCGTCCAATTCCTGTTTTGAATACGCCATGCGTCCCGAGCGCTACCATCTGGTGGAAGACCTTTCCATCGGCTCGCACGGCAACGTCATGAGCGTGCTGCTCATGTCCCGCCGCCCCATCGAACGGCTGGGCGGCCAGACCATCCTCATCAGCGGCGAGACGCACACCTCCGTGGCCCTGCTGCGCCTGCTCATGCACGACCACTATCACTGCGACGTCACCTACGTCACCGGCCCGGTCACGCCCACCCTGGGCACGGACAGGGCCCCCGAAGCCTTCCTGGCCATCGGCGACGAAGCCCTGCGCCTGCGCAACCATCCCGATTATCCCTACCGCCTGGACCTGGCCGACGCCTGGGTGGAATGGACGGGCCTGCCCTTCATCTTCGGCGTCTGGGTGGTCAGCGACGACGCGGTGCAAAAAAAACTCTTCCGCAGCGATCCCGGCGCGCTCATGCGCCAGGGCCGCGACTGGGGCCTGGCCCACATGGATATCGTCCTCGACCTCACAGGCCACGGCTGCCCCCTGTCCCGCGAGGAACTGACCATCTACTATAACGAAGGCCTGACCTACAGCCTGGGCGATCGCGAGCTCCAGGGCCTGAGCCTGTTCTATCGCAAGCTGGCCGGGGCCCGCATGATCCCCGGCGTGCCGCCCCTGCGTTTCTTCCACATGTAAGCGGAGACATGTTTTTGGGGGGCGGGGGGACCCCTCCGCTCTCGCGCGAGGGGCCCCTGCCCCCCAAGCTCCCATCCCCTCTCCAGCGCGCGTTATGCGGCGCCCGGACAAGGCCGGGCGCTCCCCTGCCGCCGTGCCCCGGCAACATGACCACAGCGGATGCGGCTCTCCGGCAAAAGGAGGCCGTCTTCCCCACAGCACAGAATGCGGCAAGTACGCTGCCTGCCGCGTTCTGTGCCGTCATCCGTGCAAGGACACACGCTGGGATCAGGCCCCATTATCGAGGCTGTGCGGGAGAGTTTACGGGGGAAGGATCTCTTTTTTGCCGCGAGCAACGCCCCCAAGCAGGCCCGCGGGACCGTGCCCGTTGCGACGAAGGAAGCTACGGGCATCGACAGCAAGGCAACGGGCCTCCTTCCCTGAGCTTACGCTCGCAAAAAACGGCATATGCGCGGGAAGACAAAACGGGGAAGGCGGCTTGCCTTCCCCGTTTTGTCTTCCTGATCTTCGGGTCGTTGACCGCACCCCGCCCTCCGGCGACGGGGACCGGCGGCCCCGTCTGAAAAAAGGTTTGGGGAGGGGCGTGGGGAAGGAGCTTTTGTCCGCAAAAGCCTTCCCCCGCGGACGCTCCCCTCTCATCAGCTATTGCGGCGCGGCGGCGCTGCTGTCCTTGTCGCCCTTGGCGGCGCGCAGGCTGAGGTAGAGCGGCCGGGCAGTGGCGCGACCGGAGAAGATCTCTTCCGTGCCGGCGGCCAGGGCGTGGGGCAGGACCTCGTCCACATGGTCCACGAAGACGATCTCCAGATCCTCCAGCACCTCGGCGGGAACTTCCTTGAGGTCCTTTTCGTTGTCGTGGGGCATGAGCACCTTTTTGATGCCGCTGCGGCGGGCGGCCAGCAGCTTTTCGCGCAGGCCGCCGATGGGCAGCACGCGGCCGCGCAGGGAGATCTCGCCGGTCATGGCCACATCGTTGCGCACCGGGATGCCCAGCAGGGCCGAGGTGATGGAGGTGGCCAGGGTGATGCCGGCCGAGGGGCCGTCCTTGGGCGTGGCACCGTCGGGCACATGCACATGGATGTCCACCTTGCGGTGGAAGCGCGGATCGAGGCCCAGCAGCTCGGCACGGGAGCGCACATAGGTCAGGGCCGCGCGGGCCGACTCGGTCATGACCTCGCCCAGCTGGCCGGTGATGACCACCTGGCCGGAACCGGACATGAGGCTGGTCTCCACCATCAGGATCTCGCCGCCGCGCTGGTTGTAGGCCAGACCGGCGCAGACGCCCACCTGGGGCTCGTTTTCGCGCTCTTCGTGGCGGTACTTCTTGACGCCGAGGAAGGTGCCCAGGTTCTGGCGTGAGATGCTCACGCACTTGTCCAGATCGTTCTCCTCCACCAGACGGATGGCGGTCTTGCGGCAAAGGGCGGCGATCTCGCGTTCCAGATTGCGCACGCCCGCCTCACGGGTGTAGGAGCGGATGATCTCCAGGATGGCGCCGTCGGAAAGGGCGATGTTCTCCGGCTTCAGACCGTGTTCCTTCACCTGGCGCGGCAGCAGGAAGTTGCGGGCGATCTGGCGTTTTTCCGTTTCCAGATAGCTGTTGAGCTCGATGATCTCCATGCGGTCCAGCAGGGGGGCCGGGATGGAGTCCAGAGAGTTGGCCGTGGTGATGAAGAAGACCCTGGACAGGTCGTATTCCAGATCCAGGTAGTGGTCCATGAAGGTATTGTTCTGTTCCGGGTCCAGCACTTCCAGCAGGGCCGAGGCCGGATCGCCCCGGAAGTCCGAGGTCATCTTGTCGATCTCGTCCAGGCAGAACAGGGGGTTGCTGCTCTTGACCCGCTTCAGGGACTGGATGATCTTGCCGGGCAGGGCGCCCACATAGGTGCGGCGATGGCCGCGGATCTCGGCCTCGTCGCGCACGCCGCCCAGGGAAAGGCGCACATATTCGCGCCCCGTGGCCCGGGCCACGCTCCTGGCCAGCGAGGTCTTGCCCACACCCGGAGGGCCCACGAAGCAGAGGATGGGACCGCGCAGGCCGTTGGAGAGCTTCTGCACGGCCAGATATTCCAGGATGCGGGCCTTGGGCTTTTCCAGGCCGAAGTGATCGCCCTCAAGGATGGCACGGGCCCGGGCGATGTCGATGTCTATCTCCTTGAGGTCGTTCCAGGGCAGGTCCAGGAGCCAGTCCACATAGTTGCGCACCACGGTGTACTCGGCGGCCGAGGGCGGCATGCTGCGCAGCTTGCGGATCTCGGACTGGCAGCGGTCGTGGGCTTCCTGCGGCATGTTGCGGGTCTCGAGCTTTTTTTCCAGCTCGTCCACTTCGGCCTGGGGATCGTCCTCGCGGCCCATCTCCTTGTTGATGGCCTTGAGCTGTTCGCTCAGGTAATATTCGCGCTGGTTGCGCTCCATCTGCACCTTGACGCGGTTCTTGATGCGCTTTTCCACCGAGGCCAGGGCCACCTCGCCCTGGAGCAGTTCATAGACCCGTTCCAGGCGGGCGGTGACGTCGGCGATCTCCAGCACTTCCTGCTTCTTGCGGTAGTCCACCTTGAGATGCGGCACCACGGCGTCGGCCAGGGGCCCGGCGTCGCGCAGGGCCATGATGGACATGAGCGCTTCCTGGGTCAGCTTCTTGTTGTTCTTGGCGTATTCTTCCAGGGCTTCCTGCACGGCGCGCACCAGGGCCTCGCGCTCCTCGGGGCGGCTCTCGCTTTCCGGGACGGTGCGCAGCATGGCCATCAGGCAGCTGTCCTGCTCGCGCAGGCCGGTCCAGCGGGCGCGGTGCAGGCCCTCGAACAGCACCTTGATGGTGCCGTCGGGCAGGCGCAGCATCTGCAGGACCTTGCAGACGACCCCCACCTGGCTCAGATCGTCGGCCCCGGGTTTTTCCACATCGGGCTCGCGCTGGGCCACCAGGAACATCTGCTTGTTATAGCCGGACTGGGCCAGTTCGATGGCCTTGATGGAGGCCTCGCGCCCCACGAACAGGGGCATGATGGTCCGCGGCAGCATGACCACCTCGCGCAGGGGCATGACCGGCAGTTCGGCAAGGAAGCGCGCTTCGCGCTGGGATTCGGACATAGTGTACCTCGTGAGCAGGCCGCCGTGGCGGCCGGGCCGGGATCGGCCATGATCTGTCGTTGAAGGGGGAAGGATCCCTTCTGCGTGCGGCAAAAGCGGATGCTTCCCCCTTTTCGGATGCTGACAGCTTAACGCACGGTGCGGCCACCGGCAAGACGGCCGGCGGCCTGCGGGGCCAAGCCTGACCGCCATGAAGGCGGCGGCACGGACGGGCCGGACATCGCACCCGTGAAGTCGGGCTGCCCCGTGCTAGGTGCGGTTGCCGGCCTCGGCGGCCGCTTCCGCGTTCTCGTCATAGAGCAGCACCGGCTCCTTGCCCTTTTCGATGACGGCCCGGTTGATGAGGCATTCCTTGACGCCGGGCAGGGAGGGCAGGCGGAACATGATGTCCAGCATGGTCCGTTCCATGACGTTGCGCAGGCCGCGCGCGCCGGTCTTGCGTTCGATGGCCTTGGCCGCGATGGCCTTGAGGGCGTTGGGCGTGAAGCGCAGCTGCACATGATCGAGCTCAAAGAGCTTCTGGTACTGGCGCACCAGGGCATTTTTGGGCTCGGTGAGGATGCGCACCAGATCGGCCTCCTCCAGATCGTCCACATGGGTGATGATGGGGATGCGGCCCACGAATTCGGGGATCAGGCCGAACTTCACCAGGTCCTGGGGCTGGATCTTTTCCAGCAGCTCGCCCAGGGGCATCTCCTTCCGGGAGCAGACCTGCGCGCCGAAGCCCATGGAGCTGCCGCTCATGCGCGAGCCCACGATCTTGTCCAGGCCCACGAAGGCGCCGCCCACGATGAACAGGATGTTGGTGGTGTCCATGCGGATGAATTCCTGCTGGGGATGCTTGCGCCCCCCTTTGGGCGGGATGTTGGCCTCGGTGCCTTCGATGATCTTGAGCAGGGCCTGCTGCACGCCTTCGCCGGACACGTCGCGGGTGATGGAGGGGCCGTCGCTCTTGCGCGAGATCTTGTCGATCTCGTCGATGTAGATGATGCCCTTGCTGGCCGCCTCGATGTCATAATTGGCGTTCTGCAGCAGCTGCACCAGGATGTTTTCCACATCCTCGCCCACATAGCCGGCTTCGGTCAGGGTCGTGGCGTCGGCGATGGCGAAGGGCACGCGCAGCACCTTGGCCAGGGTCTTGGCCAGCAGGGTCTTGCCGCTGCCCGAAGGGCCCACCAGCAGGATATTGCTTTTTTCCAGTTCCACGTCGTCGCCCAGGGCATCGGCGAAGAACACCCGCTTGTAGTGGTTGTGCACGGCCACGGAAAGGATCTTCTTGGCTTCGGTCTGGCCGATGACGTACTCGTCCAGACGGGCCTTGATCTCCTGCGGCGAAAGCAGGCGCTCGTCGGCCTCTTCCACCTGCTGCTGGGCCTTGTCGCGGGCGATGATCTCGCCGCAGGCCCGGACGCAGTTGTCGCAGATGCAGGCATTGTCCTGCACGATGAGGTTGTTCACCTCCAGCTCGCTGCGTCCGCAAAAGGAGCAGCGCAGCGGTTCCTGTCCGGAATTCTTGCTGTTGGCCATAGATCAGTCGTTCTCCGTCATATCGCGGCGCGATACCAGCACCCGGTCGATGAGGCCGAACTGGAGGGCCTGCTCGGGGGTCAGGAAGTTGTCGCGTTCCGTGGCTTTGACCACCTCGTCATAGCTCTTGCCGGTATTCTCGGCCAGGATGGTGTTCAGGCGTTCCTTGATACGCAGCATCTCACGGGCGTGGATGTCCACATCCGTGGCCTGGCCCTGGAAACCGCCCAGAGGCTGGTGGATCATAATCTGGCTGTTGGGCAGGGCGTAGCGCATGCCCTTTTGCCCGGCAGCCAGCAAAAATGCCCCCATGCTGGCGGCCCGGCCCATGCAGACCGTGCTCACGGGCGCGGTGATGTAGCGCATGGTGTCATAGATGGCCAGACCGGCGGTCACGGAGCCGCCGGGAGAATTGATGTACAGGTTGATCTCCTTCTCCGGGTCCTGGGATTCCAGGAACAGGAGCTGGGCGCAGACAAGGGAGGCCACAGTGTCGTTCACTTCGCTGCCCAGCAGGATGATGCGGTCCTTGAGCAGACGGGAATAGATGTCATAGGCGCGTTCGGAACGGCCCGTGGTTTCTATGACCATGGGGACAAGGGACATGAAAACCTCTCTGTGAGTTAAACCGTATAAATCCGACGCCGCCGCGACGGGAAGACCGCCGCGGCGTACGTCGGAAGCGGGCGACGATGCGTCGCCGGAGGATGCGTCGCGCTCCCGCAGCGGGGCGGGAGGTGCGCTTTAGTTGTTTTCTTCAGTCTTTTCAGGGGCCTTGGGCTCCACTTCCTTCACCTGGGCCTTGGCATAGACGGCGTCCATGGCCTTGTCGGCCAGGATGCGGTCACGCAGGGTGAAGATCATGCCGCTCTTTTCGTAGGCTTCGCGCACCTGCTTGAAGTCTTCGCCGCTGCGCAGGCACATCTGGTAGAGCTGGGTGCTGACTTCCTGCTCACTCACGTCCAGGCCTTCCTTCTTGGCGATGGCCAGCAGCAGCACCTGCATGCGGGTGATCTCCTCGGCCTGGGGCTGGACTTCCTTCAGCAGTTCTTCTTCGCTCTTGCCCAGGGCGTCCAGGCTCTTGCCCTGGCGTTCCATGCGCGAGCGCATGTCGGCCAGCAGGGTGCGGGCCTGCACGTCCACCATGCTGGGCGGCAGCTCGAAGTCCACCATCTTGACCAGCTTGTCCAGCATGGACTTCTGGGCGGAGCCCTTGTTCAGGTTGTAGCGGCTGGAGCGGTAGCTTTCGCGGATGCCGGCCTTGAGCTTTTCCACATTTTCCACGCCCACGGCCTTGGCCAGTTCATCGTCCACGGCGGGCAGCTGGCGTTCCTTGATGGCGTGCACCTTGACCTTCATGGTCACGGTCTTGCCGGCCAGGTCCTTGGCCAGGAAGTCTTCGGGGAAGGTGATCTCGCCTTCGCCTTCGCAGCCCAGCTTGATGGTCTTGACCAGGTCTTCAAAACCTTCCAAGGCCTGCTTTTCGCCCAGGGCCAGGTCGAAACCGTCGGCCTTGATGCCTTCCAGGGGCTGGCCGTTCTCGTAGGCGCAGAAGTCGATGTTGGCCACCTGGCCGTCCACGGCCGGGCCGTCGCCGTCCACGGGCACCAGCTTGGAACGGTCGCGGCGGATGCGTTCCACCACTTCTTCCACTTCGGCGTCGTCCACGACGGTCTTTTCCTGCTCCACTTCCATGCCTTCGTAGGGCGGCAGATCGAAGGTGGGCAGCACTTCGAATTCGATGCTGTAGCTCATGCCCTTGCCGCGTTCCATGACGGGATCGCCGTCGGCCATGTGGATGGCGGACACGGGGGAGACGTTCAGCTTGGTCATCACATCGTTGATGTGCACATTGACGAGGTCCTGACGGGCTTCTTCATAGATGCGGTCGCGGAAACGCTGTTCGATGACGGAAGCGGGCACCTTGCCCTTGCGGAAACCGTCTATCTGCACAGACGTCTTGTACAGGGCGACAGCGCCCATGATGGCGGCTTCCACTTCCTTGGCGTCAGTGGTGATGGCAACCTTTTTCTTGACCGGGGACAAATCTTCGACAGTATATTCCACGAGGCGCTCCTTTAACGAAAAGTCTCTTTTTTTCCGCCGCGCCCCGGGAAAACCCGAAGACGACACGCGACCGGGGCCGCACGGCAGTTCTGTGAACGATGCTGCGCCGGGGCGCAGGGCATCCGGCATGGCCATGACCTCGCCAGCCACGGCAATCGCTTCTCATAGCCCAAAGAACAGCGGATTTCAAGCGGCACGGGAGGCCGTGTCGCGCGCTCCTGCAGCTCAAGATAAGCACGAAAGCGTGACGGTCAAGGCACAAGACGGCCCGGGCAACGGACGGCTGCCAAGGGGCCTGCGGCCAGCCGCGGCCCACCCGCGAAGCGGTCACCGGACGGGCACGCGGCGATCCCCGGCATGCCCCATGCCGGGCAAAGGACGGCAACAGCGCCCGCCTTGCCGCGCCAGCCGCCCGGCCGTACGGCTCTGCCCGCCGGGACAGGCCCTGGGCCAGGACGCAATGAAGAGCCTGCGTCCTGCATGACAAGAGGCCCATTGGTTGCCGATGGTTGCTTAACCAAAATGGTACAGCAGCCATGCTCCAATGGGCCTTGGTCTTGTATAAGGTGTTGATATAATGTGATGGTGCGAGAGACGGGACTTGAACCCGTATGGATGAACCGCTGGATTCTAAGTCCAGTGCGTCTACCAATTCCGCCACTCTCGCAGGGACGGTTCTTTTACCACAGACCATGCTTCCCCGCAAGCCATGCCCGCGCACCGGGATGCCACCTTGCCGGAACGTCCGGCGGCTGGTGTCGCGGCAGGCCGCGCAGAGCCGCGTCGTTCCCCGCAGGCAGCTCTGCCGCCCCGGCCAACGCGCCGCTGGACGGGCCGGGGAAACACGCACTGCCGCACGGCCGTGTCCAGGGCATCGTGCCGGGGGGCGGCGCCAGAAGTGCCTGTTGGGACGCCGGTCTGGAAGGCAATGTCTGGAGCGCCGGCCCCCCCTGCAGACGGGCGTCGTCCCGCGCAGACGCGGCACCTCGGCTAGCGCAGCAGCAGATGGATGGCGTCCGTGCGCGCCTCCAGCACTTCGCCGATCTCCACGGCCAGCTCGCCGCGCTCCTCCAGCCAGGCGCGCACCGTGGCCAGCTCTCCGGCCTCCACGGCCAGCACGATGCCGCCCGAGGTCTGGGCGTCGAAGGCGATGCTTTCCACCGCCTCGTCCACCGTGGGCGCCACCTGCACCGCCGGAGCACAATGCTTGCGGTTCAGATGGCTGCCCGCCGGGATCAGGCCCATGCGGGCATAGTCCAGGGCGTGGGGCAACAGGGGCAGGGCCTCGGCCTGCACGGCCACGCAGACGCCCGAGGCCTGCGCCATTTCCAGCAGATGCCCGCCCAGCCCGAAACCGGTGACGTCCGTGGCCGCCGGGATGCGGAAGTGCGCGATGGCCTCGCCGGGGATGCGGTTGAGACGACCGCACCAGCGCTGCAGCAGGGCCTCGCTTTCCTCGTGGTCTTCCCAGCGCGCCTTGACGCCCGTGGCCAGGATGCCGGTGCCCAGCGGCTTGGTCAGCAGCAGGCGCAGCCCGGGACGCAGCCGGTCATTGGACGCCACATGTTCCGGGTCGATGATGCCGGTCACGGCCATGCCGTACTTGAGTTCGTCGTCCTGCACCGTATGCCCGCCGGCCAGCACCGCACCCGCTTCTTCCAGGGCATCCATGCCGCCACGCAGGATGTTGGCCAGGATGTTCTCGGGATCGTGCTCCGTCAGGCAGGTGGGGAAAAAGGCCACGTTCATGGCGCACCAGGGCTGGCCGCCCAGGGCATAGACGTCCGACAGGGCATTGCAGGCCGCGATGCGGCCGAACCAGAAGGCGTCGTTGACGATGGGCGCCAGGATGTCCACGGTCTGCACGATGGCCTTGCCCGCGGGCATGCGCACCACCACGGCGTCCTCGTTGCGGGCGCGCCCGGCGATGACGCGCTGCTCCAGAGCCGCGGATCCGCGGGGAGCCAGGCCGCACAAAAGCTGCTCCAGGGCCCCTGGAGCCATTTTTGCCGCTCAACCGGCGGCCCGGGCCTTTTCCAGCAACTTCATACGAACCTCGCTTTGTTGAAATGAAAAATATCCGTCCGCGCCGGACAAGGCGGGCAGACCTTTTGCCGGGGACCGCGCATCCCGCCGGGCAAACGGCGCATGCGGCGCACCGGGCGGACAGGCCGTCCATGCCATGAAAGGGCCGCGCTGGCAAGTCGCCGGGCACGGGGAAGCTTTTTTCGAGGGGGCGAGGGCAACTTTCCCTCGCGCCAGAAAGTTTCCCTCGCCCCCTCGGGCTCCCCCACTCCCTTCAAAACGCGCCCGTCAGGGACAAGGTACGCTCGCCGCACAGCCCGTCTCCGGCACGGGGAGATGTCCCCGGCCTCCGCAGGATGGGAAGGCAGGGCCTACGCGGCGTGAAAGCGGGGGACTGGGGGCAAGCCCCCCTCCCTGGGCAGCCCCGCTCCGGCGCGGGAAGATGGTCGCTGGCTCCGCAGGACGGGGAGTCAGGCACAACGCGACGGCACGCGACGAGATGCGGGAGGAGGAAGGCAGGGAGGACACAGGGAAAACTGTGCGGGCCGTGACGTAAAGGCTCGCGCGCCATCGCTCCCCGGCGCGGCAACGAAAAAGGCCCCCTTGCGGGGGCCCTTGTGTTCGTTTCCCGTGGTCCGGTCAGACCGGACATGGTCGGCGGAACTACTCGGCGCTTTCAGCCTTGGCGGGAGCTTCCGTCTTGGCTTCGGGCAGGCGGGTCAGTTCGATGATGGCCATGGGAGCATTGTCGCCCTTGCGGGGCATGGCCAGCTTCAGCACGCGGGTGTAACCACCAGGCACACCGGCGAACTGGGGGCCGATTTCGTCAAACAGGCGCTTAACCAGAGCGTAGTCGCACAGCACACGGTACGCCAGACGGCGGGAGTGCAGGTCGTTGCGCTTGGCCAGGGAGATCAGCGGCTCGACAACGCCGCGGAGTTCCTTGGCTTTCACTTCGGTGGTGCGGATGCGGCCGTGGATAAGCAGCGCCTTGGCGAGATTGTGCAACAGGGCCTTACGGTGCGCAGGCGTCCGCGAAAGTTTTTTGCCGGAATTGCTATGCCTCATTTTGCTGCTTCCTTTTCCAGTCCTGATATTTCTTTTCGAAACCGTCAACCTTCATGCCGAAATCAAGGCCCATGTCGTGCAGGACTTCCTTGATCTCGTCCAGAGATTTGCGGCCGAAGTTCTTGGTTTTGAGCATTTCAGCCTCGGAACGCTGCACCAGCTCGCCCACCAGCGCGATATTGGCGCTGCGCAGGCAGTTGGTGGCGCGCACCGAAAGCTCAAGATCGTCGATGCTCTTGAAGAGATGCTCGTTGGTCTCGCCGCTGTCGCTGCTGCCGTGACGCATGTCGCCGGAAACACGTTCATCGAAGTTGATGAACACCGAGATCTGGTCCTTGATGATCTTGGCGCTGTAGGCGATGGCGTCTTCAGGGGTCAGCGAGCCGTCGGTCCACACTTCGAGGATCAGGCGGTCGTAGTTGGTCATCTGACCGACACGGGCCTGTTCCACGGTGTAGGCGACCTTGCGCACCGGCGAGAAGGAGGAGTCCAGCTTAATCAAACCGATTTCATCGGCCAGACCTTCGTGCATGTCGGCGGGCACATAGCCCTTGCCCATGCGCACTTCAAATTCCATTTCCAGCACCACATCCTCGGTGAGGGTGGCGATGTGCTGTTCGGGATTGAGTACGGTCACATGCTGGTTGGCCTGGATCTGGGCGGCCGTAACAGGCCCTTTGCTGTCCACGCGAAGCGTCAGGCGCTGCGGTTCGTCCGTGTCCATGCGCAGACGCACCTGCTTGATGTTCAGCACCACGTCGGTCACGTCCTCGAGGACGCCGTGGATGGTGGTGAACTCATGCTGCACGCCGGTAATCTTCACAGACACAAAGGCAGCACCCTGCAGGGAGGCGAGCAGCACACGACGCATGGCATTGCCGATAGTGGTGCCGTAACCTCTCTCCAGCGGTTCGCAAACAAACTTGCCGTGCGTGCTGCTGGCCGTGTCTTCGTCGCGCAGGATCTGGTCGGGCTTGACGAGCTCGTTCCAGTTGCGCGCATTGATAAGGCGTTCGCCCTGTTTGATAAGCATGAAGCCCCCGCTTATTTCGAGTAAAGTTCAACGATCAGCTGTTCATTGACCGGGAACTGGATGTCGTCACGCTGCGGCAGAGCCTTGACGGTGCCCTTGAAGGCGGCGCCGTCGGCTTCAAGCCAGGCGGGGCAACCGCGGCGGGCGATGACTTCCTGGGCTTCGGCCAGAACGGGGATCTTGCGGTTCTTTTCGGGCACTTCGATGGTATCGCCCACGCGCACCTGCAGCGAGGGGATGGTCACCTTGTGGCCATTGAGGGTGAAGATGCCGTGGCGCACCAGCTGGCGGGCCTGGTTGCGGGAGTTGGCGAAACCGAGACGGTACACCACGTTGTCCAGACGGCGTTCCAGGATCACCAGCAGGTTGGTACCGGTGACGCCCTTCTGCATTTCAGCCTTTTCAAAGTATCCGCGGAACTGCTTTTCCAGGATACCGTAGCTGCGGCGGGTCTTCTGCTTCTCACGCAGCTGGACGGCGTATTCGCTGACTTTCTTACGCGCACGGCCATGCTGGCCAGGAGCGTAGGGACGGCGATCATAGGCGCACTTGTCGGTAAAGCAGCGGTCGCCCTTCAGGAAGAGCTTGCAGCCTTCGCGACGGCAAATGCGGCATTTGGCTTCAGTATATTTGGCCATTTGAAGAATCCTCTTGCGTTGATTACCACTGCCTCGCGGGCAGCCAACTACACGCGACGGCGCTTGGGCGGCCGGCAGCCATTGTGGGGGATGGGCGTGACGTCGCGGATGAAAGCAACCCGGAAGCCAACAGCGGCAATGGCGCGCATGGCGGCTTCACGGCCGGAGCCGGGGCCCTTCACATACACACCCACGGTGCGCATGCCGTTGTCCTGGGCCTTGCGGGCGGCAGTTTCGGCGGCAACCTGGGCGGCGAAGGGGGTGGACTTGCGGGAACCCTTGAAACCGCTCTGGCCGGAAGAGGCCCAGCTGATGGCGTTGCCGCGCGTGTCCGTAAAGGTGATGATGGTATTGTTGAACGAAGCCTGGATGTGGGCGATGCCCACGGGCACGTTCTTCTTTTCTCTTTTCTTGACCACTTTCTTGGGTCTGGCCATGATGTTACCTCAATCTGGCTAAATTCGCGTGAAAAAGAATGCGCCCTACTTCTTCTTGCCCACGACGCCGCGACGGGGACCCTTGCGGGTACGCGCGTTGGTATGGGTGCGCTGGCCGTGCACGGGCAGACCACGACGGTGACGCAGGCCACGGAAGCAGCCGATGTCCATGAGGCGCTTGATATTGGTAGAGATCTCGCGACGGAGGTCGCCTTCCACCTTGTAGTTCTGTTCGAGTTCCTTACGGATCTCGTTCACTTCGTCGGCGGAAAGATCATCGATGTTGCGCTCCCAGTTCACACCGGTGGTGCTCAGGATCTGCAGGGCCGTCGCACGGCCGATGCCATAGATATAGGTGAGCGCAATGTCCACACGTTTGCCACGAGGCAAATCAACACCTGCAATTCTCGCCACAGTACGTCTCCTGCCCTAGCCCTGGCGCTGCTTGTGCCGGGGGTTTTCGCAGATCACTCGAAGAACACCCTTGCGCCGGATCACCTTGCACTTGGGGCATATTTTTTTGACGGAAGGTCTGACTTTCATGATTCGTCTCCAGTGAGTGGCAAAGCCATACGGCTCTGCGTGACCAAGGTCTGCCGCTGCCGGAAGCACAACACAAACCCGGTCAATACGGCTGCTCACCGCCCGTTAGCGGCGGGAACAGAAACCTTTATCCATCTTTACCTGCTCTGTCAACAACCAATTGTCGTCCGGTTCAGGCCGCGATCCGAAATGCTCAGGATGCGCGGCCCGGCCGGAGTGATGGCTACGCTGTGTTCAAAATGCGCAGCCAGCTGGCGGTCGCGTGTCACAGCAGTCCATTTGTCTTCCAGAACGTCCACCTCGTAACTGCCGGCGGTGACCATGGGCTCAATGGCGATGACCATGCCGTTGCGCAGGGTCAGCCCGCGGCCGCCGGGGCGATAGTTGGGGACTTCCGGCTTTTCGTGCATCTTGGCGCCCACTCCGTGGCCCACATACTGACGCACGACGTTGAAACCGGCGGCTTCCACATAGTCCTGCACGGCGGCCCCGATGGCATAGACATCGTTGCCCGCCCGCGCCTGCTCGATGCCGACGTACAGACTTTCTTCCGTGACGCGCATGAGCTTGCAGGCCTCCTCGCTCACCTTGCCCACAGGGAAGGTGCGCGCAGCGTCGCCCACAAAACCGTCAAAGACCACGCCCATGTCGACGCTGACGATGTCCCCTTCCTCAAGCAGCCGCGGGGAGGGGAAACCGTGGACCACCTGCTCGTTGACCGAGCAGCATGTGGCGTAGGGGTAGCCGTAATAACCCAGAAAGGCCGGTTTCACTTTATAATCGGCGCACATGTCGCGCGCCAGTTCTTCAAAGCGCATGGTCGTTTCGCCCGGCTTCACGATGTCGCCGATGGCGTCCAGGATGTTGGCCACCATCCGGTTGGCCTCGCGCAGGCAGGCGATCTCCCGCTCATTTTTAATGAATGCGCCTTGATACTTTTTCATGACTTCCAGCTCGCTTTGCCAGAATTACATGCGGCCGCCCTTGCGGGCCGCCTTGTTCATCAACCCCTGGTACTGGGTTGAGATCATGTGGGATTCGACCTGATTCATGAAGTCCATGGCCACGCCGACAAGGATCAGCAGACTGGTGCCGCCAAAGTAGAACGGCACGTTGAACTTGGCGATCATGAGCATGGGCAGCAGCGAAATGGCCGAAATGTACACCGCGCCGCTCAGGGTCAGGCGCGAGAGCACCGTGTCGATGTATTCCTGGGTGCGTTCGCCGGGGCGGATGCCGGGGACGAAGCCGCCGTTCTTCTTCAGGTTCTCGGCCATGTCCTTGGGATCGATGATGATGGCCGTGTAGAAGTAGCAGAAGAAGAAGATCAGGACCACATAGAGCACATTGTAGAGGATGCCGTGCGGCGCGAAGAAGTCCGTGACCATCCGCACATATTCATTGGTGGAGAACTGGCCCACCGTGGCCGGGAACAGCAGCAGCGACGAGGCGAAAATGGGCGGGATGACGCCCGCCGTATTGACGCGCAGGGGCAGGTGCGTGTTCTGGCCGCCAAACATCTTGCGTCCGATCTGGCGCTTGGCGTAGCTGATGGGGATACGGCGCTGGGCACGCTCCACGAACACGATGGCCGTCAGCACGGCGGCCATGAGCAGCACGATGATGACCGCGAGGAAGATGCTCATGCTGCCGGACTTGATGAGGTCCATAGACTGCATGATGCCGCGCGGGATGCCCACCACGATGCCGCAGAAGATGATCAGGGAGATGCCGTTGCCGATACCGCGCTCGGTGATCTGCTCACCCAGCCACATGACGAGCATGGAGCCCGCCGTGAAGGTGGCCATGGTCACCATGCGGAACTGCCAGCCCGCGTTGAGCACGATGGGCGTGCCGTCGGGGCTGGTCATGGATTCGAGCCCGATGGAAATGAACAGGCCCTGCACCAGGGTGATCAGCACGGTCAGGTAACGGGTGTACTGGGTTATCTTGCGGCGTCCGGCCTGGCCTTCTTCCTTGGCCATGCGCTTGATGTCGGGGCTCACCACCTGCAAGAGCTGCATGATGATGGACGCCGAGATGTAGGGCATGACGCCCAGAGCGAAGACGGACACGTTGGACAGGCCGCCACCGGAGAACATGTCGAACATGTCGAACAAGGTTCCCGACAGGCTCTTGAAGTACGCGGCAAGGGCCGCGGCATCCACGCCGGGGATGGGCACATGGACCCCGATTCTGTAGCAGCACAGGAGGAGGAAGGTCCAGCCCAGGCGCTTGGCCAGGGAAGATTGTCCGAGAGGATTAGCCGATGTTGATGCCATGAATCACTCGTTACCTTTTACGCTGTAAGGGACGCTATGCGCGGGAGCGTCTTTACCCCGCGCCCATTCCGGCGCGGGGTAAAGACGTCCGCCTGCCGTTGCCGGCATGGCGCATGGTTACTCAGCCGCTTGCGCAGCTTCAAGTTCGGTGGCTTCGCCGCCGGCGTTGCGGATCTTTTCCGCAGCGGCCTGGCTGAACTTGTGAGCTTCCACCTTGAGGGCCGACTTCACTTCGCCGCGGGAAAGCACTTTCACGGGCGCGCCCAGACGGGCCAGGCCGCGGGCGTAGATGTCGTCCAGGGTGATCTCGCTCTTGCCTTCGAAGGCTTCCTGCAGACGGTCCAGGTTGATCACGTCGTAGGTCACCTTGAAGGGATAGTTCTTGAAGCCGTGCTTGGGAAGACGACGCTGCAGGGGCATCTGGCCGCCTTCGAAGCCGGGACGCACGCCGCCGCCGGCACGGGCATTCTGACCCTTGTTACCCTTGCCGGAGGTGCAGCCCAGGCCCGAACCGGAACCACGGCCCACGCGACGGCGGGTTTTGCGCTCTTCCGGGAAGGGAAAGAGATTGTGCAGTTGCATGATATATACTCCTCCTGCGGCCGTGGACTAGTCCACCAGGGCCACAAGGTGCGAAACTTTGGCAATGATGCCCCGGATGGCCGGGGTGTCCTTGAACGTCTTGACCTGTTCGCGACGCTTGAGGCCAAGGGAGTCCAGCAGCTGGCGCTGGGCCGGCGTGGTGCCGATGCGGGAACGCACGAGTTTGACCGTGATTTCAGCCATGACTACTTCCTCGGGGCTTCAAGCTTCTTGCCACGCAGCTCGGACACTTCGTCGGCGCTGCGCAGGGAGATCAGGCCCTGCATGGTGGCACGCAGCACGTTATGGGGGTTGTTGGTGCCGATGGCCTTGGCCAGGACGTCACGCACGCCCACGGCTTCCATGACGGCACGCACGGCGCCGCCGGCGATGATGCCGGTACCTTCGGAGGCGGGCTTCAGCATGACGCGACCGGCGCCGAAGCGGCCCAGCACTTCGTAAGGCAGGGTGCCTTCCACCAGAGGAACCTGCACGCGGTTCTTGCGAGCGCGTTCAGTGGCCTTGCGCAGGGCTTCGGGCACTTCCTGGGCCTTGCCCAGGCCGTAACCCACGCCACCCTTGCCGTCACCCACCACCACGAGGGCGCTGAAGCTGAAACGGCGACCGCCCTTGACCACCTTGGCCACGCGGTTGAGGGAGACGATCTTTTCGATTTCGCCCAATTCGTTCTGTTTGGTTTCGGTATTTTCCTGACGCATATTAGAACTCCAGGCCGCCTTCGCGGGCGCCGTCGGCGACGGCTTTCACGCGACCGTGATAGAGGTACCCGTTGCGATCGAACACCACCTGGGTGATGTTCTTTTCCTTGGCAAGACGGGCGATTTCCATGCCCACCTTCTCGGCGCCGGCCAGGTTGCAGTGCATGCCGGCTTCGGTCTTGGCAAGGCTGAGGGTGGAGGCGGCAACCAGAGTGGCGCCTTCCTGGTCATTCACGATCTGAGCGTAGATGTGCATGTTGGAACGGTAGACCACCAGACGCGGACGCTCGGCAGTACCCTGCACTTTTTTACGAATGCGGACCTTGCGGCGCTGACGGGATTCATTCTTGGTAAGTTTCATGACGCAATCCCTACCTACTTCTTACCGCCAGACTTACCGACCTTGCGGCGGATGGTCTCGGTGGTGTACTTGATGCCCTTGCCCTTGTAAGGTTCGGGCTTGCGGATGCGACGGATCTTGGCGGCCATTTCGCCCACCAGTTCCTTGTCGGCGCCGCTGATGGTCAGGACCTGACCTTCAGCCTTGGCCTGGATACCTTCGGGCAGTTCCACCAGCACGGGGTGGGAGAAGCCCACGGACAGTTCCACCAGGTTGCCCTTGACGGCAACGCGGTAGCCCACGCCGATCACTTCCAGGGACTTGGAGAAGCCCTTGGTCACGCCTTCGATGCAGTTGGCGAGCAGGGTGCGGCGCAGACCGTGCTGGGCACGGCTGTGACGGTTGTCTTCCACGCGGGTCAGGGTCAGCACACCGTCGGTGAGGTCATAATGCAGCAGGCTGCACACAGGGGTATGCAGCGTACCCTTGGGGCCCTTCACTTCCACAACATCCGTCCCGATCTTGACTTCAACGCCAGCGGGGACGGTAATGGGCTGTTTGCCGATACGAGACATGGCGCACCCCTACCAGATTTCACACAGAAGTTCGCCGCCCACCTTCTTTTCATGGGCGGTCATGCCGTCCAGCACGCCGCTGGACGTGGACAGAATGCAAATGCCGAGGCCGTTCTGCACTTTGGGGATCTGGTGAGCGCCCACATACACGCGGCGACCGGGGGTGCTGACGCGCTTCAGGCCGGAGATGACGGCCTTGCCCTTCTGGTACTTCAGCGTGATGGTAATGTTGCGGTCGTCGATAGCCACGTCTTCGACGTAACCTTCCTGCTTGAGGATGGCGGCTAAGGCTTCTTTCATCTTCGAGCGCGGCACATTCACTTCCTTGTGCAGGGCCAAATGTGCGTTGCGGATACGGGTCAGCATATCCGCAATAGGATCTGTCAACATCGATAGCTCCTAAGGTTGGTTTCGTGAGGGGTTAGCGGCCCCATGCCGCCACTTCCCGCACACAATCGAAAGTCCATATCCCAAGCCGGGCCAAAAGGCAATGATTTTTTTGCCGCGACCCGCCCGTTCCGCCCCGGGGAACCGGGCCCGGCTCCAGGCCGGTGACGAACGACGTCGCGCCCGGACGGGAACGCACGCCACAGAGCCACGGCGCCCGGTCACGGCACCGGAGCCGTGCCTACGGGCAGGTCCGCAGGCACGGCGCTCCGCTCCCCTGCCGCCGGACCGGCAAAGCGGCGCCCCCCGCATGGAAGCGGCGGGCCAGACCTGCCGGGAAAGCGTGGGCCGCAAGCCATGCGTCCACCCTTTGAGCGGAGCGAGTCCCCTCCCCACCGCGGGGCGAACAGCGCCGTAAAGCGTGCCGGTCTCCGGGCAGGCCTCGGGCACGGCGCTCCGCTCTCCTGCCGGCGGCCCGGAACACCAGCCCCCCACACACACCGGGACGGCCAGCAGCTCCCTGCCCCGTCCTGACAGGCAGCTGCCGCCACTACAGGAACACACACCGCCCTGACAGGTGCTTGCTACCACCATAAAAGGCACGCAGCGCCCCGCCCGCCCGGACACAGATGCACGAAAAGAAAGAGGGACCCCTTGCGGAGTCCCTCCATCGTTCAGATCTGTCGGGATGCGCTTACCAGCTGGATTTGCGCACACCGGGCAGTTCGCCGCGCAGGGCCATGTTGCGGAAGCAGATACGGCAGATGCCGAACTGGCGCATGAAGGCCCGGGGCCGCCCGCAGATGGGGCAGCGGTTGTAGGCGCGGGAGCTGAATTTGGGCTTGCGGGAAGCCTTCACTTCAAGAGCGGTACGGGACATAGCTCTACTCCTACTTGCGGAACGGCATGCCCAGCTGGTCCAGAAGGAACTTGCCTTCCTTGTCCGTGGTCGCCGAGGTGACAATGGTGATGTTCATGCCCTTGGGGTTTTCCACACGGTCAGCTTCCATTTCGGGGAAGATGGTGTGTTCCTTGATGCCCAGGGTAAAGTTGCCGCGACCATCAAAACCACGGTCCGGGATACCGCGGAAGTCACGCACGCGGGGCAGGGCGAAGTTCATCAGCTTGTCCAGGAAGTCCCACATACGATCCTTGCGCAGGGTGACGCGAGCCCCGATGGGCATGCCTTCACGCAGCTTGAAGGAAGCGATGGACTTCTTGGCGCGGGTCACCACGGCCTTCTGTCCGGCGATGGCGGTCAGTTCCGCCACGGCTTCTTCCATCAGCTTGTTGTTCTGGCTGGCGGCGCCGAGACCGATGTTCAGAGAGATCTTCTCGATGCCGGGCAGTTGCATGGAGGAGGAGTAGTTGAACTCCTTCTGCAGTACCGGAACCACTTTCTCTCTATAAATCTTTTCAAGGCGTGTCATCGTATCACCTTATTCCATAACTTCGTTGCACTTCTTGCAGAAGCGCACTTTTTTCTGCTTGCCTTCGGACTCAATGTACTTGTAGCCCACCTTGGTCGGCTTGGCGCAAGCGGAGCACACCACCATCACGTTGGACACGTGGATGGGCATTTCCTTTTCCACGATGCCACCGGGCTGCTGGGCATAGGGGTTGGGGCGCATATGGCGCTTGGCCACATTGACCTTTTCCACCAGCACGCGATCCTTCTTGGGAAGGACCTTGAGCACCTTGCCGATCTTGCCCGCGTCCTTGCCGGTGATGACCATCACCTTGTCGTCCTTGCGGATGCGATACGTTTTCATAGTCATCTCCTACAGCACTTCGGGGGCAAGCGAAATGATCTTCATGAAGTTGGCGGCGCGCAGCTCACGGGCGACGGGTCCGAAGATACGGGTGCCCACGGGTTCGCCCTGGTTGGAGAGCAGGACAGCGGCGTTGCCGTCGAACTTGATGTAGGAGCCGTCCATGCGGCGCACTTCCTTGGCGGTGCGCACGATAACGGCCTTCATGACGTCGCCTTTCTTGACCTTGCTGTGGGGCATGGCTTCCTTGACGGAGACGACGATGATGTCGCCCACGGAAGCGTAACGGCGATGGGAACCGCCGAGCACCTTGATGCAGGCCACCTTTTTGGCGCCGCTGTTGTCGGCCACCTGAAGCGTCGATTCTACCTGGATCATGGTTCTACCCTACACAGCCTTTTCGATGATGGAGACCAGATGCCAGCGCTTGTTGCGCGACATGGGGCGGAACTCCACGATTTTAACCTTGTCGCCCATGCCGCATTCGTTCATGGGATCATGAGCCGTGAACTTTTTGCGGCGCCTCACATACTTCTTGAGCAGAGGATGCTTCACCAGCGTTTCAACGCGCACGACGATGGTCTTGTCGTTCTTGTCGCTGACAACGATACCGGTGAGGGTTCTGCCCTTGCGGTTTTCCAGAGCTTGCATGGTTCAGCCCCTCTATTCCTTTTCAGTCAAAACGGTGGAAATGCGAGCCACCTGACGGCGCATGGCCTTGAGCTCGGAAGTCTTTTCAAGCTGCGCGGTGGCATGCTTGAAACGGGCCGTCATGAGTTCTTCGCGCTGTTCGGCCAGTTTGGCACGCAGCTCTTCGACGCTCATGTCGCGCAGCTCGGCGGCAGTGGCCATGGCGGCTTTTTCGTTCTTCTTGGCAGCCATACTACAGGCCCTCCCTCACCACGATGATGGTCTTCACGGGCAGCTTGTGGGCGGCGCGGGTCAGAGCCTCGCGAGCCAGGTCAAGGCTGACGCCCTTGATTTCATACAGCACGCGGCCGGGCTTGACCGGAGCGCACCAGCCCACCGGAGCCCCCTTACCGGAACCCTGACGGGTTTCCAGAGGCTTGGCGGTCACGGGGCGGTCAGGGAAGACGCGGATCCAGACTTTGCCGCCGCGCTTGATGTGACGCATCATGGCGATACGGGCGGCTTCGATCTGCTGGCTGGACAAATGACCGTGCTGCACGGCCTTCAGGCCAATATCACCAAAGGCGATGGTGGCGCCGCGGCTGGCCAGGCCGCGCAGGCGGCCCTTCTGCCATTTACGGAATTTAACTTTCTTGGGCGCGAGCATTACTGATCAACCTCTTTGTCAAGGATTTCACCCTTGTAGATCCACACCTTGACACCGATGATGCCGTAGGTGGTGTGCGCTTCGGCAAAACCGTAGTCGATGTCGGCGCGCAGGGTCTGCAACGGCACGCGACCGTCACGGTACCATTCGGTACGGGCGATTTCAGCGCCCGCCAGACGACCGGAGCAGGTCACCTTGATGCCTTCGCCGCCGAACTTGCGGGCCATGGACACCGTGCGCTTCATGGCGCGACGGAAGGCCACGCGGCGTTCCAGCTGCTGGGCGATGTTTTCGGCCACGAGCTGGGCTTCCACTTCGGGACGGCGGATTTCATTCACTTCCAGCGAGAACTCACGGCCAAACTTCTGGCGGAGATCGCCGCGCAGCTTTTCGATTTCCACGCCCTTGCGGCCGATGACGATGCCGGGACGGGCCGTGGACAGGATCAGACGGATCTTGCCGCCGGCGCGTTCGATTTCGATCTTGGCCAGCCCCGCATGATAGAGGAGCTTCTTCACATAGGCGCGAATCTTGCTGTCTTCAAACACAAAGGCAGGGTAGTCCTTCTTGCTGAACCAGCGGGACTGCCAGTTCTTGTTGTACCCCAGCCGGAAGCCAAACGGATGAACTTTCTGACCCATAGCCTATTCCTGCCCTTCTGCGAGTATAACGGTAACGTGGCTGGTACGCTTGTGAATCTTGGTGGCACGGCCCTGGGCGCGGGGCATGAAGCGCTTCCAGGTGGGGCCTTCGTTCACGATGACTTCCTTGATGACCATGGCGTCCACGTTCACGCCACCCAGCTGGGAGGCATTGGCCACGGCGCTCTTGAGCACATTCAGCAGCACGCCGGCGGGCTTGTTGGGGGTGAAGCGCAGAATGTTCATGGCTTCTTCCACACCCTTGCCCTGCACGTTCTTGGCCACAAGGCGGGTCTTGCGGGGCGACACGCGCTGGAATTTCGCGATAGCTTTGGATTCCATATCTCTACCCTACTTCTTGCCGGCCTTGGCCTTTTTGTCGGCGGCATGGCCGTGGAAGGTACGGGTGGGCGAAAATTCGCCCAGCTTGTGACCCACCATGTTTTCGGTCACGAACACCGGCACAAACTTTTTGCCATTGTGCACCGCAAAGGTCAGACCCACCATTTCGGGCAGGATGGTCGAGCGGCGCGACCAGGTCTTCACCACGCGATGGTCATTGCTGGCCACCGCAGCGTCAACCTTTTTCATCAGATGGCCGTCAATGAACGGCCCTTTCTTCAAAGATCTGGGCATCTGCTACTCCTACTTCTGGCCGCGGCGCTTGATGATAAGGCGCGAAGAAGCCTTGTTCTTGTCGCGGGTCTTGAAGCCCTTGGCAGGCATACCCCAAGGCGACACGGGATGACGACCACCGGAGCTGCGGCCTTCGCCACCGCCCAGGGGATGGTCGATGGGGTTCATGGCCACACCACGCACCTGGGGACGGCGACCCAGCCAGCGGTTGCGGCCGGCCTTGCCCAGCGAGATGTTTTCGTGCTGGATGTTGCCCACCTGGCCCACGGTAGCGACGCAGGAAGCCAGGACCTTGCGGACTTCGCCGGAGGGCAGGCGCAGCAGGGCGTACTTGCCTTCCTTGGCCACGAGCTGGGCATAGGTGCCAGCGGCGCGGCAGAGCTGGCCGCCCTTGCCGGGGTACAGCTCGACGTTGTGGATCACGGTACCCACCGGGATGCGCGACATCTGCATGGCGTTGCCGGGCTTGATGTCGGCGCCGTCACCGGCCAGCACCACGTCGCCCTGCTTCAGACCCACAGGAGCGATGATGTAGCGCTTTTCGCCGTCCACATAGTGGAGCAGGGCGATACGGGCGGTACGGTTGGGGTCGTATTCGATGTGCGCGACTTTGGCGGCGATGCCGAACTTGTTGCGCTTGAAGTCGATGATGCGGTACAGGCGCTTCACACCGCCGCCACGGCGACGGCTGGTCACGCGGCCGCGGTTGTTGCGACCGGCCTTCTTGGTCAGGCCCACGGTGAGCGACTTCTCAGGGGTCGTCCGGGTGATTTCCGCAAAGTCGGAAACCGTCTGGAAACGACGCCCGGCGGAGGTCGGTTTCAGCTTACGGACAGCCATGTTACACTCCCTCGAAGAACTCGATTTTATCGCCCTGGCGCAAGGTCACATAGGCCTTTTTCCAGCCGGGCTTGCGGCCCACCACGCGACCCTGGCGTTCCCGGTTGGCGGGAGCCTTGCGGACCACGTTGACCGCTTCCACTTTCACATCAAAAGCCTTTTCCACGGCCTGCTTGATCTCAAGCTTGTTGGCGCGGGGATGAACATAAAAAGCCACCTGACGGGACGCATCCTTGAGCAGGGTGGTCTTTTCCGTCAGCAGGGGCTTGATAAGGACCTGGGTGAATTCCATGAGTTGCCCCTCTTATTTCTCAAAGCGGGCCTGCACGGGCGCCACGGCGCCTTCCAGCAGGACCAGCTGCTTGTGACGGAGGATCTCCAGCACGCTCAGGCGATCAGGCGTGGTCAGCGTGATGCCGGGGATGTTGCGGGCGGAGCGGGTCAGGGCTTCGCTTTCCTCGGCGGTCACGATCAGGGCCTTGTTCAGGCCCAGGGTACCGGCCACTTTGGCGAAGTGCTTGGTCTTGGCTTCGGGCAGCTCGATGCCCTTGACCACCATCAGGTCTTCAGCGGCCAGGCGGCTGGACAGGGCCATCTTCATGGCCAGGGCGCGCACCTTGCTGTTGACCTTGAAGCTGTAATCGCGGGGCTGGGGGCCAAACACGATGGCGCCGCCACGCCACACGGGCGAACGGTTGGAGCCGGAACGGGCGCGACCGGTGCCCTTCTGCTTCCAGGGCTTCACGCCGCCGCCGGAAACGAAGGCGCGGGTCTTGGCCATATGGGTGCCAGCGCGCTTGGCGGCCATCTGGGCACGCACCACGAGGTTGAGGATCTCGGGGCGAGCCTCAACTTCAAACACGTCGGCGGAAAGCGTCAGTTCGCCGCATTCCTGCTTGTTCTGGTCATAAACTTTCACGGTAGCCATTGTTGTGCTTCCTCTACTGCTTGCGGATCAGCACCAGCCCGTTCTTGGGGCCGGGCACGGAACCCTTGATCAGGATGACGTTGTCGTCAGGACGCACGTCAACGATCGTCAGGCCCATTTCCGTCACGGTTTCGTTGCCCCAATGGCCAGCCATCTTGCGGCCCTTGAACACGTGGCCGGGGAAGGTGTTGTTACCGATGGAGCCGTTGTTACGGTGCACTTTTTCGCAACCGTGCGTATCCTTGGAACCGGCGAAGTTCCAACGGCGCATACGGCCCTGGTAGCCCTTACCGATGCTCTTGGCGGTCACTTTGACCACGTCGCCGGTAGCAAACATTTCCACGGTCAGTTCCTGACCGGGTTCCATTTCAGGCGCATTTTCCAGGCGGATCTCGCGCAGTTCGCGGTACAGGCCGGTGCCGGCCTTGGCGAAGTGGCCCTTCATGGCCTTGCTGACGTGCTTTTCCTTGTCTTCGGTCAGCGCGATCTGCAGGGCGTTGTAACCGTCGGTCTCAACGGTCTTCACCTGGGTGACGGGGCAGGGCCCGGCCTGAATCACCGTGACGGGCACAGCGGCGCCGTCGCCGGCAAAAATGCGGGTCATACCAAGTTTACGACCCAAAATTCCCATTTTCTCAGCCATGACTGCCTCTCACTAGAGCTTGATTTCAACGTCCACGCCAGCGGGCAGGGAAAGCTTGCCGAGGGCGTCAACGGTCTGCTGCGTGGGTTCAAGGATGTCCATAAGCCGCTTGTGGATGCGCATTTCGAACTGCTCACGGGACTTCTTGTCCACATGCACGGAACGCTGGATGGTGTACTTGTGAATATTGGTGGGCAGCGGGATGGGCCCGGCCACACCGGCACCGGTATTGCGCGCCGTATCCACGATTTCCGCAACAGCCTTGTCCAGGATGCGGTAATCGTAGGCTTTGAGCTTGATCCGAATGCGATCACTGCTAACTGTCGTCATTGTTGCCTACTCCGTTTGAAAAATCCTGGCCGGTTGGGTTCGGCACAGGTTTCTTAACAGCTTTTCGCGGGCCAAAAACCACGGGCCCGAAGGTCGGCCTCACCCGTTGGGGAGACTGGGCAACAACTTGGGGAAGAAAAGCGCTTGGATCAGCGCACATCACAGGATCTGAAGGAATCAGATGTATCGGAAGGTACGGACGCCTGAGCGTGCCTGCATCATCCGTGTGATGCTTCCCGGCGTAGCCCAGGCCTGTCACTGACTGAAGCAGTGACGAGGGTGGTCCCGCAGGGTCACCAAATGGGGGAACATCCCCCCTTACCTTTACAGCCCGGGGTCACCTGATCGCCAGGTGGGATCCGCTGTGTGGGCTGGAACGGCTCGACATTGTCTCGGCATCTGGTAACGCCTGCACATGTCAAAACCCGCCGCGGAGCGACCGCTTTGGGTGCATCAGGACAGGCTCGACCTGTCCTTCCCTGCCGTCCAGGGAACAGCCTTGTTGCTCAAGGCGAGGTTTCTTCTAGCCGGAATGGCAGGACGCGTCAAGTTTTTTTCACGGCAGCGCATCTTTTTTTGCCTGGCGGCGCGATTTTTTTGTCGCGTCCTGTCACCGGGCGCAACCGGCCGGGATATTTCATGACATTTTTCCTGCAATGCAAAAAAAATGCGATCGCACGGAAGGGCCGCCAACCGCAGGGGACAGGCACGCCGGCATCATCCGCGGCATGAGCAGGATCCCCTCCCATGCCGCCGGGGACCGGGACGGACCAGCCGGACGGACGGCGGAAGACAAGCCCGCGGCTCCGCCGGCATCCTTGCGGCCAGGGAAAAGGCGAAGAGGGGGACGTTCCCCGGCTGCCCCATAAAAAAGAGCAAGGGCGGTGGCCCTCATGAACCACCGCCCCAAAAGAGTTCGCTCATCTCCCGGCTGCCGGACGGCCACGGGAAAAGGGCATCCTGCCCGCGTTGCGCTCCTGTGACGATCCGCCCGCCGGGAAAAGCCCTCTCCCGCTCCCCGGCCCGATCCCTCAAGGCGGCCCCTACCTGCCCTGCTCCAGCCCGCCCAGCAGGGCGCGGGCGTAGTCCTCGCCATTGAAGGGGCGCAGGTCCTCGAGCTTTTCGCCCAGGCCCACATAGGTGATGGGCAGCTTTTCCTGCATGGCCACGGCGATGGCCACGCCGCCCTTGGCCGTGCCGTCCAGCTTGGTGAGGATGAGTTCATCCACGCCCGCGGCCTCCTTGAAGAGTTTGGCCTGCGACAGGGCGTTCTGTCCGGTGGTGGCGTCGATGACCAGCACGCAGCGGTGCGGCGCGCCTTCATGCTTCTTGCCCAGCACCTGGCGGATCTTGGTCAGTTCTTCCATGAGGTTGACCTTGGTCTGCAGGCGACCGGCCGTATCCACGAAGAGGATGTCCACCTTTTCGGCCAGGGCACGGTCCATGGCTTCGTAGGCCACCGAGGCCGGATCGGAGCCGGCGGGACGGGAGTGGAAGAGCGCGCCCACGCGCTCGGCCCAGACCTGCAGCTGCTCGATGGCGGCCGCGCGGAAGGTGTCGGCCGCGGCGATCATGACCTTCTTGCCCTGCATGCGGGCACGGTGGGCCAGCTTGGCGATGGTGGTGGTCTTGCCCACGCCGTTGACGCCGATGAAGAGCACCACCTCGGGCGGGTTCACGGCGCTGATGCGGCGCGGCAGGCGGAAGATCTCGTCCACCTCGGCCATGAGCAGGCCGCGCACGTCTTCCACGCGGGTCACGTTCTCCTTGCGGGCCCGTTCACGCAGGCGCTCCACCAGCTCCAGCGAAGGCTCGTAGCCCAGGTCGGCCATAATGAAGAGTTCTTCCAGCTCTTCCCAGAAACTTTCGTCGAGTTCGCCATGACTGCTGAACAGGCTGTCCAGACGGCGGGAGAACTGCTCGCGGGTGCGGCTCAGGCCCTCGCTGATCTTGAGGAACAGGCGGCTGCGTTCGTCCTCCTCGTCCTCCATGTCCAGGGCCAGGGTCAGACGGTATTGCAGTTCCGAACGGAATTCGTCCAGCTGCACATATTCCATGCGCTCCAGCCAGCCGCGGAAGTCATCCACGAAAGCGTCCACTTCGGCGGCGGGCGCATCCAGCGAACGCAGCAGGAAGCGCAGACGCTTCCAGAGTTCGTCCCCGGCTTCTTCCACCCCTTCCAGCACGATGCCCAGCCAGACGGAAAGGCGCGGCTCGGCCTCGCGCAGACGCAGGATCAGGGACTGGGCCAGGGCCGGATCGAGGCCGCAGGCATCCAGCGCGGGGGCCGCGGGACGTTCGGCCGTGGCGGCCTTGGCCGCGGCAGCAGTGGCCGCAAGGGCCGCCCCGGGCATGACATCAGCAGCGGCCCCGCCCTGTTCCGCCGTGGCGGCAGCGGCGCCCGCCACACTTTCTTCCGCGCCGGCCAGAGGTCCCTGCCCGGCGTTTTCGGGGGCTGCGGCGGCGCTTTCGTCAAGTTCCGCTTTGGCTTCGGCAGCTTCAACGGCTTCGGGACGCACTTCTTCGACCGTGCCCTGCGCCGCAGCAGCGGGAATTTGCCCCGCTCCGCCAGCCTGGGCCGCAGCTTCCGGCCGGGCCGCGTCTTCATCGCTCCCGAAGATGCGCTGCCACCAGCTGCGACGGGGCGCAGCCGCGCCGGACGCTTCTTCCGCCCCTTCGCCAGCATCCTCGCGGGCCGTTCCCTCCTGCGCGGTCTGCGTCCCGGCGGCATCATCTTTTCCAGCGGCCTCCGTCCCGGCATCGACGGTCCCTTCCGCCGCTTCGTCGGATACCATGGACATGGCGGCGGCCCTATCGTCACCGGCAGCGGCATCAGCCACACCGACGGCGGCCTCCGACGCTTCCACGGACAGCGGCGCTTCGCCCTCTTCACGGGCAGCATCCGCAAGGGGGGCGGTCACAGCAGCGGCCTCCCCTGTTCCAGGCAGGGCCTCTGCCGCTTCGGAAAGACCTTCTGCCACAGCGGCTGCGGGAGCCGCATCTTCGCTGACCGGTGCCGCGCAGCCCTCAGCCTCTCCGGCTTCCGGGGCGTCGGCCCCAGGGGCCGCCGTGTCCGAAGCGGTGTCCTCCTGTGCGGGAGCGACGGCTTCCGCAGCAACGTCATCGGGAGTTCCTTCCGCCACCCCAGCCCCGGCAGCCGTTCCCGAAGCGTCCGCTTCGGTCTGGGGCAGCCCGTCGTCCGCGGCAGCCGCCGGAGCCTCATCCGCCCCGGCAACAGCTTCGCTTTCAGCCACCACGGGCGGCGCATCCTGCGGCGCCGGGCCCCAGGCTACCGTCACGGGCTCTACCGCCGCAGCGGCGGCCCCGGCTTCCGCCGGAGCTTCGGACGCCACAGGCCGGCAGGCAGGTGTCACGTCCATCGCGACAGCCCCGACGCTCCCGCTCTCTCCTGCGGCGGTCCCGGCAGCGGCTACCGCGCTCCCGGCGGCCTCGTCCATCGCGGGCTCGCCACCGGCAACAGCGGCCTCCGCATCGGGCTGCGCCTGTCCGGCTTCTCCGGCGGCAGGTGCTGCCACGTCTTCCGGCACTTCGTCCGCAGATGCGTCTTGCGCAGGAGCAGGGCCAGCGTCAGCGGCCGGGACCAGTGCCGCTTCCGGAGCGCTTTCCGGCTCCGCCACGGCGCTCCCGGCAGCAGCGGCAGGCGTCTCCGGGGCAGCAGGGGCAGCGGCCGCGTCCTTCTCTGCGGTCGCGACCTGCGTTTCTTTCACTTCCTCGGCGCCCCCGCCAAAAAACTTTTTCACTGCGGAAAAAAAGCCCATATTCTCTCCTTATTTCACGGCGGCCCCGGACAGGGCCTGCAAAACGTCTTCAAGCTCCGCGGCGCAGCGCTCCACGGCCAGCGCGCGTTCCTCGCACGCCGGATCTTCCAGGGCCCGGCACATCTCGCGGGCGCTCTCCTCCAGGCGGGCGGCCCCCAGACAGGGCGCCGCGCTGACCAGCATCCGCCCCAGATGGCACAGGCCCGCCGCTTCGTCTTCCGCATACAGGCGCAGCATGAGGGTGGGCGCGTGGGCGAAGCTCTGCCGGAACAGGGCCGCGGTCAGATGCCAGGTCTCGGGATGCCGCTTCTGGAAGCGCCGGCCCTGCATGGCGTCCACCGGCAGGGCAGCCGCTGCCTCCGCGCCGGCATGCGCGCCGTGCGGGCCGTCAGGGGCCGGACCGCCCGCGGCAGCGGCCTCCGCAACAGGCTCCCGCCGCAAACAGCGGCGGTACAGGCCCCGCAGCAGCGCCAGATCGCCCCAGTGCCAGTACAAAGCGCCCAGGAACAGGCTGAGCAGCAGGATGTTGAGGACGAAACGCCAGCCTTCGCGCCGGACGACCTGATCCATGCCTTCCTCGATGAGCCGCCGGGAAAGATAGACCTCCACGGAGCCCACGGGCTGGCCCTCACGGCGCAGGGGGCTCATGCCCTGCACGGTGTCGGCCGTGATCTCCCCGTCCCAGGACACGGCTTCCCAGTGGCGGTTGCGCCGCTGGCCGGTGAACAGGCTGTCCGCCACCTGCACCGTCACGGCGTAGAGGCGCTGGTCTTCCATGAGCCCGGTCACCAGGGCCGCCGCGGACGATCCGGCGATATCGCCGTTGAGGCTCAGGAGATGGGCAAAACGGCTGGCGATCCGGCCCGCTTCGCTTTCCAGACGGTTCTGGGCGGCATTGCGCTCGGCCGTGATGTTCCAGGCGGCCTGCGCCAGAAACAGCAGGACGGCCAAAAGCCAGCAGGCCAGCGCCACCCAGCGGCGGTACCTGGCCAGAAAAAGCACGAAATCTGACCGCTTCACGAGCGGGAATCTCCTTGAAGTTTGGCGCGCAGCCTGTGCAGCAGCGTGCGCGCATCCGCATCCCCGCACAACACGAGGACGCATGCCCAGACCAGACAGCCGGCCGCGATGGCCAGGGCCAGGGGCACCGCCACGGGCAGGCCGGGCAGCAGCACCGGTACGGCGGACAACGCTCCCTGCAGGGGACAGGGCATGCCGCACAGACGCAGCGCGACCAGCGCCGCTGCCGCTGCCGCCAGAGCGGCCAGAGCATGGCGCGCGACGGCCTGCCTGTCCAGCAGGCAGGTCCCGGGCAGGTACGGCCGCAGGCGCAGACGCAGGCCCCGCCACAGGCAGAGTGCCTGCAGCCATAGGGCCGCGCTGGCCGCCGCGGCAGGAAGGCAGACATTCATGTCCCTTGCCATACTATGTAACAGGCCCGCCCCGCCTGCAAGTGCAAATAGCAGTGCCAGCAGGGCCGAGGCGGCCGTCAGGCGCACGGCCCCCAGGGCGTTGCAGCCCGCCAGCAGGCAACGGCTCAGGGCGCAGGCGGGCAGGCAGGGCAGATAGGCCCACAGGGCCAGGGTCACGGCCCGCACGCCCGCGGCATCGAACTGCCCGTGATGCAGCAGGGCCTCCACCAGACAGGGGGCCACGGCCCAGAGACCGGCGGCGGCAGGCAGGGAGAGCAACGTCCCCCAGCGCAGGGCCAGGGCCAGATCGCGCCGGAAGGTCCCGAAATCTTTTTCTCCGGCCAGACGGCTCAGGCGCGGCAGGCTGGCCATGCCCAGGCAGACGCCGATCAGGCCCAGGGGCAGTTCCAGCAGGCGTTCGGCATAGTACAGGCCCGCTATCTGGCTGCCCGCGGCCAGGCCCATGGCCGCCAGCATGACCAGTTGCGGCGCGGCCGCGCCCAGCAGCCCCAGGGGCAGACGCCCCAGGCAGGCCCAGAGCTCGCGCCCGGAAGGCATGGCGGCGGGATCCGGCGGGGCCGCCGCGGGCAGGACGCGGCGGACATAGCCCCACTGGGCCAGCCATTGCGCCAGCCCGCCCAGGCTCATGCCCGCGGCCAGGGCCACGGGGACGGCCGCCGTGCCCCCGAGCATCCAGCCGCCCAGCATGGCGCTGATGACCACCCCGTTGAACAGGAGCGGCGAGAGCGCGGGCAGCCAGAAGATCTCGCGGCAGTGCAGCACCGCCATGCCCAGGGCCGCCAGCCCGGCCAGCAGCACATAGGGCAGGCAGAGGCGCAGCAGGCGGCTGCCCCCGGCCAGGGCATCGGGCGTGAGGGCGGGGGCCAGGCAGGCCAGCAGCTGCGGCGCCGCCAGTATGCCCAGCAGCACCAGGGCGCCCAGTGCCAGCGCCAGCCGCCAAAACAGGGCCGCGGCCAGGGCGGGCAGCAGCGCACCGCTCTCCCGGGCACCATCCCGGCGCACCAGCCAGGCCGTCAGGGTCATGGACAGGGAGCCCTCGCCCAGCAGGCGGCGCAGCAGATGCGGCAGGCGCAGGGCGGCCACCAGGGCGTCGGCCAGCGGGCCGCAGCCCACCAGCCAGGCCATGCCCGTGTCCCGTACCAGCCCGAGCACGCGGGACAGCAGGGTGAACAGGGCCAGCATGCCCGCCGTACGGGCCAGGCGGCCGCCGGCTGGGGGGCAGGCGGCAGTGCCATGCGCGGAAGGGCTCATGGATCCATCCTTATAAAAAGGCACGCGCCGGTCCGGCGGGACCGGCTCCGGGCGTGCGGGACACGGCAGGAGGGCCTGCCGCCAGGCAGCGGGCAAGGCCGATGCTCACCTGCTGCCGGCCGGACGCCCCGTTCACGGTCTGTGCGGATCGCTCTCCATGCGCCAGGCCTGCACGGCGGCGCGCACGGCAACATCCTGTTCCTGCGGCATCTCCTTGAACTGCTCGGCGAAAACATGGATGCGCGTGCCGCCCCGGGGCACGAACAGGCCCTTGACGCGGCACCAGCAGGGTTCGAGCACGGTCCAGAGGTCTTCCAGCACCGTGTTGGTGATGGTCTCCATGAAGGACTGGTGATTGCGGAAGGCGAACATGTACAGCTTGAAGCTCTTGGATTCCACGCACAGCCGGTCCGGGATGTACTCCACGCTGATGGTGCCCATGTCCGGCTGGCCGGTCACGGGGCACAGGGAGGTGAATTCGGGGAAGGTGATGCTGATGACGTACGGACGCCGGGGATAACGGTTGGGGAAGGATTCCAGCAGCGCCGTGCTGGGGCCGCCCTGCAATTCGGGCATCTTGCCGGTCCCCAGCACATGCAGATGCTGCGTCTGGTCCTGGCTGCGGGTGGTGGACATGGAAACTCCTTTGCGGGATCTGGCCGGGCCGGGGACGGCGCACGGCTGCCGTCCTTGTAACTTATTGTGCTTGCCGCTACAATAGCGCCCGTTGTCTGCCGTTCCGGCAGCTCGTGGAGGATGCATGAAACTTTCCCTTGCCTTGCGCGCCTGTTCCGCCGGGGGCCTCATGCCCCTGTCCGTGGCCCGGGTCGCAGGGATGCCCAGCCATCGTCTGGCTTCCCCTCTGGTGCGCCAGTGCCCCTTCCTGCCCGTGGGCACCGGCCTGTATGATGCGAACGATATGGAACTGCTGCGCGTCACGGGGCGCTGCTGGCTGCCCGCCGATGACGGCGGCCACGCCCTGCAGTGCCTGATGACCCGCGCCCTGGTGGACCTGCCCGTGGGCGAGACCAGCCTGGAGACGCGCCGCACGGGGCGCGCCCTGGCCTGGGTGACGCTCTCGGACAAGGGCTCGCAGGGCCTGCGCGACGATACCAGCGGCCCGGCCATGGCCGCCCTGGTGGCCGATGCCCTGCCCCTGTGCCACAGCCAGGGCTTCCTGCTGCCCGACGACGCGGTGCAGCTGCGGGCCCTGCTGACGGATCTGGCCCTGGACCAGGGCTATGACATCATCTGCACCAGCGGCGGCACGGGCGTGGGCCCGCGCGACATCTCGCCGCAGGTCACGGCCTCCGTGCTGGACTATCCCCTGCCCGGCTTCAGCATGGCCATGATGCAGGCCAGCCTGACCAAGACGCCCCATGCGGCCATCTCCCGCGCTGTGGCCGGGGTGCTGGGGCAGAGCATCATCATCAATCTGCCCGGCAGCCGCAAGGCCGTGCTGGAAAACCTGGAAGCCGTCCTGCCCGCCCTGCCCCATGCCCTGGACAAGCTGCACGGCGATCCCGCCGACTGTGGAGGTTAATCCCCGATGAAACTGGCCCGATTCCCCCTGCCCCATGTGACGCCGCCCTCCTTCCGCCGCCCCTCCTGCAAGCTGTGCGGCCGTTTTTCCCTGCGCGGCTTCGTGTCCTTCTGCCGCATGATCCGCATCGAGCATTCCATCTTCGCCCTGCCCTACGCCTGGGCCGGGGCCGTCATGGCCGCCGGCGGCCTGCCGCCGTGGGACAAGCTCGCCCTGCTGACCGTCGCCATGGTGGGCGTGCGCTCCTTCGCCATGGGCATCAACCGCATCTTCGACCTGCCCTTCGACCGCGAGAACCCCCGCACCGCCGGGCGGCAGCTGGTCACCGGCGAGATCAGCGTGCGCCAGGCCTGGATCTTCTCCCTGGTCATGGCCGCCATCTTCGTGGGCGCCTGCGCGGCCATCAACATGGTCTGTCTCATCCTGTCGCTGCCCGCCCTGATCTTCGCCGCCGTGTACAGCCTGACCAAACGCTTTACGGCCATCTGCCACTTCTGGCTGGGCGCGACCCTGGGCCTGGCCCCGCTGGCCGGCGCCCTGAGCGTGCATCCCGAAAGCCTGGGCCTCGGCCCGATCATGCTCTTCTTCGCCGTCACCTTCTGGGTGGGCGCCTTCGACATCTACTATTCCTTCCAGGACTATGATTTCGACGTGGCCTTCCGCCTCTGTTCCGTGCCCGCGCTCCACGGGCCCGACACGGCCCTGGCCATCGCCGGCTTCTCCCATGCGGTGACCTCCATCTTCCTCCTGCTGACCGGTCTGGCCGCCGGCCTGTCCTGGCCCTGGTATGTGCTCTGGGCCGGCGTCTCCCTCATCCTGTTCTGGGAACATCATCTGATGCGGCCGCAGGACCTCAGCCGGGTGAACATGGTCTTCTTCACCCTCAACGGCATCATCTCGCCCCTGGTGCTGGTGGGCGTCATCCTGGGCGTGGTGCTCTAAGATGCCGCGCAAGAAACAGTATCAGTGGCATGCGGAGAGCGACGGGCAGCAAGCCGCCGAGCAGCCCAGCCGCTCGGCCAAAAAACGCCAGAGTACCGCCCTGCAGGAACTGGGCGCCGAGCTGACCAAACTGCCCCCCAACGAGCTGGACAGGCTGCCCCTGACGCCCGATCTGCTGGAGGCCCTGCGCCTCTATGCCCGCATCAGCAATCGCGAGGGCAAGCGCCGCCAGCTGCAGTTCATCGGCCGTCTCATGCGCGAGGTGGACGCCGGCCCCCTGGCCGAAGCCATCGAGGCCCGCAAGAACGGCCAGCAGGCCGATGCCGCCCGCCTGCATCTGGCCGAACAGTGGCGCGAACGGCTGCTCACCGCCACGGACGGGGAACTGGACGCCCTGCTGGCGGCCTTTCCCTGGCCCGATGGCGACAGCGGCGGACGCACGGAGCTGGAAGCGCTGCTCTCCAGGGCCCGCCGGGAGGACGCCGCACGTCCGCCCCATGCGCGCCGGGCCCTGTTCCGTGCCATCATGCGCCTGCTGGAAGACCGTTAGGCTCAGGACCCGGGACGTTTTGTCTTGAGGGGGAAGGGACCCCTTTGCGTTGCTGTCGATGCCCGTAGCTTCCTGCGTCGCAACGGGCACGGCCTGCCGGCCGCCATCCGGTCGCGCGTTGCTGTCGATGCCCGTAGCTTCCTGC
>NZ_CASDOY010000005.1 GCF_949282365.1 uncultured Desulfovibrio sp. | reverse complement strand
GGAACCCACCGGCAAAGCCGGTGGTTCTTCATATGCGCCTGTAAGGCTTTTTTACCAGCCGCGCCCTAGCAGGCGCATAGCGGTCTGACATCTGCATTTTTGTTACTTGCGGCCCGTAAACGGGCTACCGGCGTACGGGAGACTCAGCCGTGTTCCCAGCTTGTCTTCATCCAGTTGTTTTTGGATATAATCACGAATTTTAGCTGCATTTTTGCCTGCCGTATCCACATAATATCCACGACACCAGAATTAACGGTTGCGATATTTAAATCGTAAATCTCCAAATTGCTCGTATATCATCAGGCTACTTTTTCCCTTCAAATAGTCCATGAATCCGGAAACACTCATTTTTTGAGGAATTTCAACCAGCATATGTATATGATTGGGACAGCATTCTGCCTCGATAATATTTACTTCCTTCCATTCACATAACTTGCGTAAGATCTCCCCTATGGCACGTTTTTTCTCGCCATAGAACACTTGCCGCCGATATTTTGGAGCAAATACTACATGATATTTGCAGTTCCATTTGGTATGAGCTAAACTCTTGATGTCACCCATAGTGACCTCCTTTTGGTTTGCTTCATGGTTGCAGTTGCCAGACCGCAGTCCAATGATAGCAAATCAAAAGGAGTTTTTATAACCTATGCAAAGCTTTAGGCTTTTTTGAACCTCCCGCCTAGCGGGAGGTTTTCGTTTCATACAAAAAAGAAAGGCGGCCACGCCATGACCGCCTTTCTTTCCTCGCTGCTTCCGCTGGCACTATTTGGCAAAACCCATGGCGCGACGTTCGCGGATGACCGTCACACGGATCTGCCCCGGATAGGTCAGGTTCTTTTCTATCTTCTCGGCAATATCCTTGCACAGCAGATAGGTGGCATCGTCGTCCACATTGTCCGGGTTGACCATGACGCGGATCTCGCGACCAGCCTGGATGGCATAGGCCTTGGAGACGCCTTCAAAGCTGGTGGCGATGCCTTCCAGTTCTTCCAGACGTTTGACGTAATTTTCCAGCAGCTCCTTGCGCGCGCCGGGACGAGCGCCAGAAATGGAGTCCGCAGCCTGCACCAGCACCGCCAGCGCCGTGGACGGACGCTGATCTTCGTGGTGGGCGGCGATGGCATGGATGATATCCTTGCCTTCATTGTATTTTTTGGCGATGTCGGCGCCGATGAGCGCGTGGGGCCCTTCGACCTCGTGGTCCACGGCCTTGCCGATATCATGCAGCAGGCCGGCGCGTTTGGCCTTTTTGACGTCCATGCCCAGCTCCGCAGCCATCATGCCGCACAGGGCCGAGACCTCAAGGGAGTGCTGCAGCACGTTCTGGGTGAAGGAGGTGCGGTAACGCAGCTGGCCCAGCAGACGGATGATCTCGGGATGGATGCCGTGGACACCGGCATCGAAGGTCGCCTGCTCGCCCACTTCGCGCACCTGGGCGTCCAGTTCCTGCTCGCATTTCTGCACGATATCCTCGATGCGTGCGGGATGGATGCGACCATCCTGGATCAGGCGTTCCAGGGCCATCTTGGCCACCTGACGCCGCAGGGGGCTATAGGCGGAGAGGATCACGGTCTCCGGAGTGTCGTCGATGATGAGATCCACGCCGGTGGCGGCTTCCAGCGCACGGATGTTGCGGCCTTCGCGACCGATGATCCGGCCCTTCATGTCTTCGCTGGGCAGGGTCACGGCCGTGACCGTCTGCTCGTTGACGTAATCCCCGGCATAGCGCTGGATGACATTGCAGAGGATCTCCTTGGCCTTGCGGTCAGCGGTCTCCTTGGCTTCCGTCTCGATCTGGCGGATCATCTTGGCCGATTCGTGGCGGGTCTTGGCCTCCACCTCGGCAAAGAGCCGGGCTTTGGCTTCTTCCGCCGTCAGGCCGGCGATCTCGGAAAGGCGCTGTTCCTGCTCGTCGATACGGGTCTGCAAGAACTCTTCCGACTCGGCCAGCTGGCGTTCCTTGCGGGCCAGATCCTTTTCCGTAGCCAGCAGCTCGTGCTCCTTGGCCGTGGCCTTTTCCAGCTTTTCTTCCAGCCGGCTGCCCATTTCCTCCAGCTTGCGCTCACGCAGCTTGACTTCGCGTTCGCGCTCCTTGAATTCGTTTTCCAGTTCGCGCTTCTGGTTGAAAAGGTCATCCTGCCCCTGGATGAGTATTTCCTTTTTCTGCGCCTGGGCCTCCTTGCGCGCTTCTTCCACGATGCGTTTGGCCAGCTCGTCAGCATCGCCGATGCGCTTGGTGGTCACGCTTTTGTACACCAGGGCACCGGCCAGCAGCCCGGCCACAGCGGCAAGGGCCAGCCATAAGATATCCATGAAATCCATAACCATCCTCTATAATCAACGGGGATCCCCCGGCAACATAAACAGCGGAAGCCAGCCTCCGCTCGAGGTCCACAGGGCGGAGGGCTGGCTTCTGACCGTAAAACGGCATCAGGATGGCTGCAGGCAAAGACCACGCCGAAGCGTGCAAGGAGTACGGCACGGGACAGAAAAATCCCCAGAGCGCCGTGTCATGACTTCGATGCAGAACCTGGTCTCCCAGGTGGGGGCCGTGTACTTTTCTCAGGCTTCCCGCAAGCGGGCGTGCTCACAAAAAGCAGAGACAGCTCCCTTTTTTATGCTTGTAAGGTCAGCACCGAGTCATAAATCACGCACACTCCAGGGAAATATGCTGTCATTGATGACTTAAACGGACTCTTCTATCTTTGAAAGCATGGCTTCGATGCGATTCTGCACATCGTCCAGCTTTTTTTGCGATTGCAACAAATCATCCGCCAGACCAAGAGCCAGTACCGTCAGCAGAATATCCTTGCTCTGCATGCCGTGTGACCTCAGTTTCTGGTCTGCAAACCGTCCTTCCACAAGGGCGATGGCCTCGCGCACCCGTTCCAGATCGGCACTATGCCGAAAGGAGACCGCGGTACCCAGGACGGTAAGGTTATAGTGTTCCTGACTCACTCACGAACCTACTCGGCGCTCGCATGCTCCTGAATAAGTCTCAGCAGAGCATCCATGCGATTGATGGCATCGCTTCGCACCTGCTCTTCTTTGTTCAGGTCCTCGCGCAGTTGGCGGTTTTCCTCTTCCAAAGACATTTTCGCGGCGATAGTGGCCTCAAGCTCGGAATGGAGACGACGTGTCTCCGCCAGAAGTTGGGCTTTCTGTTCCAGAAGGGCCAGTACCTGCGTTTCGAGTTGCTCTAGTGCTTCCATGGTTTTGGGTATAACACCGCCCCATGCCGATGGCAAGGCGGCCTCCGGCCGGGATCACGATTTTATGCAATCATAATTTATTGTATTTATTGACTATTAATATAAAATCCTCTCTTGCGGAAAAGAAAAATCTTTTCTGGACGACCAGCAGAAAGGGGAAGGCCGCCCGCCTTCCCCCGCTCTGTTTTTCATGCCAAACGGCTACAGCGGCTTGCGCGGCAGGTTCTTCTGCCGGCCCCGCGCGATCCCCATCTCGCCGTCCGGGACGTCCTTGGTGATGACGGAGCCCGCGCCGATCAGGGCGCCGTCACCCACGCGCACAGGCGCTACCAGGGCCGTATTGCTGCCGATGAAGGCATGCTCGCCGATGGTGGTCTTGAACTTGTGCTTGCCGTCATAGTTGCAGGTGATGGTGCCCGCGCCGATATTGGTCCCGGCGCCGATCTCGGAATCCCCCAGATAGGTCAGATGGTTGGCCTTGGCGCCCTTGCCCAGACGGGATTTTTTCAGCTCCACGAAGTTGCCCACATGCGAGGCTTCCTCCAGCACGGCGCCGGGCCGCAGGCGCGCGTAGGGGCCCACCAGCGCCGCCCCGCCCACATGGGCGCTCTCAAAATGGCAGAAGGAGCGCACTTCCGCGCCCGCTTCCACGATGCTGTCGCGCAGCACGCAATGGGAGTCGATGCGCGCGCCCTTGCGGATGACGCTGCGGCCGTAGATCTCGCACGGGCCGGTGATCTCCGCGCCCGGCTCCACCGTGGCCAGCGGGCTGATGCGCACCAGGGCGGGCGCATGCAGCATCACGCCGGAACGCAGCAGGCCGTCCGCCACGCGCTCACGCAGCAGCTCCTCACTGCGGGAAAGTTCCAGCGGCGAGTTGACGCCCATCAGGCTTTCGTCCCGGCCGCACCGCACGCCCTGCACCTTGCAGCCCTCGGCCACGGCCAGGGAAATGAGGTCGGTGATGTAGTATTCCCCGCTCTTGTTGGCATTGCCGATGCGCGGCAGCAGCCGGGCCGCCAGATCCAGGCGCACGCAGTACATGCCCGCGTTGACCTCGCGCGGTTCGGGCCCGTACACGGCAGGATCGTAATCCTTGGCTTCCACGATGGCGCGCACCTGACCGTCGGCGCCGCGGACCACCCGGCCATAGGCGGCCGGATCATCCAGCTCGATGGTGGCAAAGGCCAGATCGGCATCCCCGGAAGCTGCCACGAAATGGCGCACCACGGCCTCGGACAACAAGGGCGTATCGCCGTTGACCACCAGCACCCGCTGGCACTGGCCTTCCAGCGCCGGCATGGCCTGCATCAGCGCATGGCCCGTGCCCAGCTGCTGTTCCTGGCGCACGAAGGCGGCCTCCGGAAACGCGGCTTCCACCATGGCCGCCTGATGGCCCACCACCACCAGCACCCGCCCGTCGAACACGGGCCGGACGGCCTCCAGCACATAGCGCAGCATGGGTTCACCCAGGACGGTCTGCAATACTTTGGGCTTGTCGGAATGCATGCGGGTGCCCTTGCCCGCGGCAAGAATAAGGGCGGCTGTCTGCAACATGGGGGCTCCTTGGAAAAAAGATGAGGAGAAAATAGCCCCTCGGCCCGCAAAGGGCAAGATGGAAGGACATAAGGATGGGGAGCGATTCCTTCCCCTTGACAAGCTGCGGATAGCGTTGACACCCCTGGGGCGAGAAGGAAGGACCCTTTTGGAAAAGGCCCCTCCTTTCCCTCCCCGAAAACTTTTGCTCTGGAGGATGCCGAGACGGGAGAGGCGTCCGGGACGGGCGCACGGACGCAGGTCCCCCGGCGGCAGGATGCACGGGCATCAGGCATGGACAGGCCAGCGCGGTCCGCCGGAGGGCAGGATGCCCAGGGGTGTTTTATGTTGCCGCCCCCTTTGCCGGCGACGGGGCACGGCGCTGGACGCAGGCGCTGCCGTCTTCCATCAGGATATTGTCCAGAAAGCAAGGGACGCGGGCCTGGAGGGAACTTCCGGCACGGCGCCTTCCGGACTTTTCCGCTTCCACAGGGGAGCGGGCCGGAAGCGGAGCACGAAAAAGGCGGCCCCGAAGGGCCGCCTTTACTTTAAAAGCCTGGGGACAGATCACGCGAGGACCTGCCGGAAGACGAGCTTTTCGCCATCCACGTCAAGACGTACCGCGCTGCCGTCCAGAATCTTGCCGCTGACCAGTTCACGGGCCAGGGGCGTTTCCACATACTGCTGCACATAGCGCTTGAGCGGACGCGCCCCGTACACGGGATCGTAGGCTTCGCCTGCGATGAACTCGCGGGCGGCGTCCGAGATGCCCAGGGTGATCTTGCGTTCTTCCAGACGCTTGCGCAGGCGATCCATCTGCAGGTCCACGATGCGCGTCACCTGGTCACGGCGCAGGGGCAGGAAGAGCACGGTCTCGTCCACGCGGTTGAGGAACTCGGGCCGGAAGTGGCGGCGCAGTTCTTCCATGACGGCCTCGCGGGCGCCTTCCTTCAGGCTGCCGTCGCTGCCGATGCCATCCAGCAGATGCGGCGAGCCGATGTTGGAGGTCATGATCACGATGCAGTTGCGGAAGTCCACGGTACGGCCCTGGCTGTCGGTCAGGCGGCCGTCGTCCAGCAGCTGCAACAGGGTGTTGAAGACGTCGGGGTGCGCCTTTTCGATCTCGTCGAACAGCACCACGGAGTACGGCTTGCGGCGCACGGCCTCGGTGAGCTGGCCGCCTTCATCATAGCCCACATATCCTGGAGGCGCGCCGATGAGGCGGGACACGGAGTGCTTTTCCATGTATTCGCTCATGTCCAGACGCACCATATTGTCCTCGGTGTCGAACAGGGCTTCGGCCAGGGTCTTGCAGAGCTCGGTCTTGCCCACGCCCGTGGGGCCCAGGAAGATGAAGGAGCCCGTGGGCCGCGCGGGGTCGGACAGACCGGCACGGGCGCGCAGCACGGCGTCGGCCACGGCCTGCACGGCCTCGTCCTGGCCCACCACGCGCTGATGCAGCTGGTCGGCCAGATGCAGCAGTTTTTCGCGTTCGGATTCCATGAGCCGGGTCACCGGGATGCCGGTCCACTTGGCCACGATCTCGGCCACGTCGTCGGGGCGCACTTCTTCCTTGAGCAGGCGCGGCCCGTCGCCGCCGGCGGCGCCGGAGGCTTCGGCCAGCTGCTTTTCCAGATCCAGCAGGGTGGAATACTTGAGCTCCGCGGCCTTGTTGAGATCATAGGCGCGTTCGGCCTGCTCGATGGCCAGCTTGGTCTGCTCGATCTTCTCCTTGATGCCGCGCACGCTGTCGATGGCGTTCTTTTCCTTTTCCCACTGCTGCCGCAGCTCGCCCTGCTGCACCCGCAGCTCGCCCAGTTCGCTTTCCAGCTTTTCCAGACGGTCACGGGAAGCGGCGTCGGTCTCGCGGCGCAGGGCCTCGCGCTCGATCTCCAGCTGCATGACCTTGCGGTTCACCTCGTCCAGGTCGGACGGCAGGGAGTCGATCTCGGTGCGGATCAGGGCCGCGGCCTCATCGATGAGGTCGATGGCCTTGTCCGGCAGCTGGCGGTCCGTGATATAGCGGTGCGACAGGGTCACGGCCTCCACGATGGCGGAGTCGCTGATGCGCACGCCGTGATGCACCTCGAAGCGTTCCTTCAGGCCGCGCAGGATGGAGATGGCGTCCTCCACCGTGGGTTCGTCCACCAGCACGGGCTGGAAACGGCGTTCCAGGGCCGGATCCTTTTCGATGTACTTGCGGTACTCGTCCAGGGTGGTGGCGCCGATGCAGTGCAGCTCGCCGCGGGCCAGCATGGGCTTGAGCAGGTTGCCCGCGTCCATGGAGCCTTCGGTCTTGCCCGCGCCCACGATGGTGTGCAGCTCGTCGATGAAGAGGATGATCTTGCCTTCGCTCTTCTCCACTTCAGTGAGCACGGCCTTGAGGCGTTCCTCGAACTCGCCGCGGTACTTGGCGCCGGCGATCAGCGCGCCCATGTCCAGGGCGAAGAGCTTGTGGCCGCGCAGGCCCTCGGGCACGTCGCCCTTGACGATACGGAAGGCCAGACCTTCCACGATGGCCGTCTTGCCCACCCCGGCCTCGCCGATGAGCACGGGATTGTTCTTGGTACGGCGGGAGAGGATGCGCACCACGCGGCGGATCTCGGCGTCACGGCCGATGACGGGGTCCATCTTGCCCTGCCGGGCGGCTTCCACCAGATCGCGGGCATACTTGCTCAGGGCCTCCACCGTGTCTTCGGGGTTGGCGCTGGTCACCCGCGCGCCGCCGCGCAGGTTTTCCATGGCCTGGCCGAAGCTGGAGCGGCTGATGTTGTATTCCTTGAAGACCTCGCCCAGCGGCGTGCCGGGCGCGTTCTCGGCCAGCGCGGCGAACAGGTGGTCCACGCTGACGTATTCGTCCTTCATGCGCCGGGATTCGTTCTCGGCATCGCCCAGCACCTTGGCCAGTCGCTGGGTGATGGAGATGCGGTTGGGGTCCATGCCGCCGCCGGAGACGGAAGGCCGCTTGCGCAGCTTTTCCTCCACGGCCACGGCCAGAGCGCTGGTCTGCACGCCCATCTGCTCCAGGATGCGGGGCACGATGCCCTGTTCCTGACGGATCAGGGCCAGCGCCAGATGCTCGGCGTCGATATCCTGATGGCCCATGCCCACGGCGATGTTCTGCGCCTGGGTCACGGCCTCGCGGGCTTTTTCCGTGAATTTGTTGATGTCCATATCTTCCTCCACAATGCCGCTATGGACGGGGCCCGGCCGGAGCGCGGGCCGCCCCACGGCGGAAGGTGACCAAAATCATTCTCTCATGCAGGACTGTGCGCGGGCTGCACAGGCGGACGGAGCATGGCTCCGAAGGTCCCGGAGATTCCGGGCGGCGGCGTATGGCCGAAAAGGCTGCGGGCCACCGCCACGGATCCGTCTCCGCGCGCTGCCCGGCACAGAGGGATCAGTCGTCGAAATCCTGCAGTTCACGCACCTTGCGTTCCAGGGCGTCGATGCGCTCCAGCAGGTCCACGATGATGGTGCCGCCCACCACGGGCAGCTCGAAATCGCAGCAGATGCGTTCCAGTTTGCGCACGCGGTAGATGTCCGCATCGCGGAAAAACAGTCTGGCATCTTCCCCGGTGCGGCTCTCCAGCCAACCCAGGGCCAGCAGTTCGCGCAGGCGTTCGGGCGCGATGCCGGTACTTGCCATGAATTCTTCACAGACCATGACCACCGGGGCCATGTCATCCCTGTCTGATGTGTTCATCTCGCAACCTCCATCCTAGCCGCGGGCCCGGAAGGACGATCTTTCCGCCAGCTGCCGCCAGAGGGCCTTTTCCTCTTCCGAGGGCTGCTCGGGCACGCGGATCATCACCCGCGCCAGCAGGTCACCGCGATGCTGTGCCGGACCGAGCCCCTTGCCGCGCAGGCGGAACTTGCGCCCGGAGGAGGAACCGGCGGGGATGTTCATCTCCACCTGGCCTTCCAAGGTGGGCACGGGCACACGCGCTCCCAGGACCGCTTCCCACGGCGCCAGGACCACGTCGCACTGCAGGTTGTCGCCGTCCACCTTGAACACGGCATGCGGCAGGTAGCGCACCCGCAGGAACAGATCGCCGGGCGTGCCGCCGGAAACCGGTTCGCCCTGGCCGCCCAGACGCAGCTTGGCGCCCTCGCGGATACCGGAAGGCACGTTCACTTCCAGCGTCTTGGGCCCGAAGGCCGTCTGCAGGTTCACGCTGCGGCGGCCGCCGCGGGCCACTTCTTCCAGCGTCAGGGGCAGTTCGGCCTCCACATCGCGGCCGCGACGCGGCTGCTGGCGGAAACTGCCGAAAGGATCGCCGCTGAAATGACCACCGCGACCGCCCCGGCCGCCGAACAGGGTCTCGAAAAAGTCCGAGAAACCCGTGCCGTCGAAGTTCTGGCCGTTGAAATTGAAGTGCATATTTTCAAAGCCCGGCGCTCCCTGGAACTGCTGGCCATGCTGCCAGTTGGGGCCAAGCTGATCGTACATGCGACGCTTTTCAGGGTCCTTGAGCACTTCGTAGGCTTCGTTGATGTCCTTGAATTTGTCTTCGGCCTGCTTGTTGCCCGGATTCAGGTCCGGGTGATACTTGCGGGCCAGCTTCTTGTAGGCTCTGGCGATCTCGTCCGCGCCGGCGGAACGCTCCACGCCCAGAAGTTTGTAATAATCCTTGTACTCTACTGCCATGATGCTCTCCCCCAATCGGGTCTTCTTGCCAATAGGTAAGACATTCTTGCGCGGCGTCAAGAAACCGTCACACAAAAAAGCGCCCCTGAAAGAAACGCTTGACGGTGCTGCCGCATGGGCGTGGTTCCCGGACAGGACAGGGAAAGCCCTCCGTCCGGGCCGGAGGATGACGGCGCAGTGCTTCCCGGACAAAACAGGCAAAGCCCCTGCCCTGCCGTGTAGAGAAACAAAAAAAGCCGGGAAGGACGGCAGTCCCTCCCGGCCATGGTTTCCTTTCCGGCCGCGGCTACACGATGCCGTGTTCGCCGGGCTTCTCGTACACGGGGCGTTCCTGCTGATGCACATAGAACGCCGTGTCGCCCAGTGCCAACAGCACCGCCGAGGAGACATAGATGGACGAAGCCGTGCCCACGAACACGCCGATGAGCATGGTCAGGGCAAAGTCGTGGATCACGCCGCCGCCCAGCAGGAACAGGGCCAGGGTGGCCACAAAGGTGGTGCCGCTGGTCAGGATGGTGCGGGACAGGGTCTGGTTGACGCTGCGGTTGATGAGATCGGCCAGGGGCAGCTTGGGCGCGGCCCGCAGGTTCTCGCGCAGGCGGTCGTAGACGATGATGGTGTCGTTGAGCGAATAGCCCACCAGGGTCAGCAGGGCCGCCATGACGTTGAGGTCGATCTCCACATCCATGATGGAGAGCAGGCCCACGGTGATGAAGACGTCATGCATGAGGCCCACCAGCGCGCCCAGGGCGAAGTTGAGCTTGAGGGCGAAGCAGACCACCAGGGTGATGGCCAGGGCCACCAGCACCAGCCAGCCCATGCCCAGACCGGTGAGGCCGGCCAGATACATGCCGCCCCAGAGCACGGCGGCCATGGCCACGCCGGCCATCCAGCGCTGCTCGAAGCGGCCGGAGATGTAGACGGCGATGAGCAGGGTCGCGTAGTACAGGGCGCCCAGGGCCTTGTTGGTCAGGTCGTCGCCCACCTTGGGACCCACCATCTCCAGGCGCTGGATCTCCACAGTGTTGTCGGGGAAGGCCTTGGCCAGGGCCGCCAGCACATTGGTGCGCAGGGTCGCGGCGTCGGTGTTCTCCGCCGAGGAGAAGCGCAGCAGGTAGTCGCGCGCGCCATCGCCGAAGCGCTGGGTGCTGATGCCCGGCAGTTCGGGGATGTCCAGGCTCTTTTTCAGGACCTCGTCTTCCACGGGCTGGGCGAACTGCACCTGGACGATGACGCCGCCGGCGAAGTCGATGCCCATGCGCAGGCCGTTGCCCCACAGGGCCGAGCCCAAGCCCACCAGCAGCAGCAGGATGGACAGGGCATAGGCGATGTGGCGTTTGCCGATGAAATCTATCTTGGTATCATGCTTGATGAATGCGAAAGCCATGATTCTCTCCCGGCCAGCCTAGATGCTGATGCCCTTGGGGCCGCACTTGCGCGCCCAGTATTCAAAAATGGCCCGCGACACGAAAATGGCCGTGAACATGGAAGCCACGATACCCAGCGACAGCGTGACCGCGAAGCCGCGGATGGGGCCCGTACCGAACTGGTACAGGATCACCGTGGCGATGATGGTGGTCAGGTTGGAGTCGGTGATGGAGATGGTGGCGCGCTCGAAACCGGCCTTGACGGCCGCCAGCGGCGAGAGCCCCAGATGCAGTTCCTCGCGTATGCGCTCGTAGATCAGCACGTTGGCGTCCACGGCCATACCGATGGTCAGCACGATGCCGGCGATGCCGGGCAGGGTCAGGGTGGCACCGAAAGCGGCCATGCCCGCCATGACGATGAGCATGGTGAAGCAGAGCATGATGTCGGCGATGACGCCGCTCATGCCGTAGTAGATGGCCATGAACACCACCACGGCGGCGGCACCCACCATGGCGGCGTTGATGCCGCTGTCGATGGATTCCTGGCCGAGGGAGGGGCCCACGGTGCGTTCTTCCAGCACCGACACGGGCGCGGGCAGCGAACCGGCGCGCAGCACAATGGCCAGGTCCGTGGCCTCCTGGGTGGTGAACTGGCCGGTGATGACGGCGCGGCCACCGGCGATGCGCTGCTGGATCACGGGCGCGGAATAGACCTTGCCGTCCAGCACGATGGCCATGCGGCGGCCCACGTTCTCGCCGGTGATGCTCTCGAACAGGGTCGCGCCGCGGCTGTTGAAGCTCAGGCTGACGCTGGCGCGGTTCTTTTCAAAAGTGGGCTGGGCGTCGGCCACGTCTTCACCGGAAAGCATGGCGTCCTTTTCCAGAGCGATCAGGCGCGAGGCGGTCTCGCTGCCGTCGTGCCCCTTTTCCAGCAGGGGCAGGGCCATGACGCCGCTGGGCAGCACGGCCTTGTTGGGATCCACGTCATCGCGGACAAGGTGGAATTCCAGATGGGCGGTCTGCCCCAGGATCTGTACGGCGCGGCGCGGGTCGGACAGACCGGGCAGCTGCACCTGGATGCGGTGGCCTTCCTGCTTGCGGATGTCGGGCTCGGCCACGCCGAACTGGTCGATACGGTTACGGATGGTGCGCAGGGCCTGGTCCAGGGCCATGTCCTCGATGCGCGTGATCTCCTCGGGACGGAACTCGGCCACATAACGCAGGCCGGCTTCCGTGCGGCGGGGTTCGCCCACATTGAGCTGGGGGAAATATTTTTGCAGGATCTCCTGCAGCCTGGCTTCGTCATCCGCACGGGGCAGGGCAAATTCCAGTTTGTCATTGCCCACCACGCGGGGATGCAGCACCACGATCTTCTCGTCCTTGGCAAGGCGGCGGATATCCTGCCCGGCCAGCGCCAGCGAATTGCTGACAGCCTTGGCCACGTCCACGCCCAGGGTCAGGTGGATGCCGCCCTTGAGGTCCAGACCAAGGTTGATTTGTTTAGATGGCAAGACGTTCTCCAGCGCCGTCCCGATATAGGGCACGCTGGGCAACGCATAGACAAGGCACAGGCCGAACACGAGCAGGGCCACGGCCAAGCGCGAGCGCAAACCGATCATTTTGGGATACCTTCCGCACCTGTTGGAGATGTCCGTACAAACGGAAAGAGGCGGCCAGCCGGAGCCGGAACCGCCCGACACGACGCAGCGCCGTCCTGCACACAGGACGACGCCACGCCGTAACCACTACCAAGTTCCGAACAAGGACGGGATGCTACTTCTTTTCTTCGGCCTTGGCTTCAGCCTTTTCAGCGCTCTTGCCGACCAGGGCGCCGATGGCACCGCGGCTCATGCGCAGCTTGGCGTCACCGCATTCGATGACCACTTCTTCTTCGCTGATCTCCATGATGCGGCCGATCAGGCCACTGCTGGTCATCACATGGTCGCCGCGCTTCAGTTCGGCCAGCATCTGCTTGTGCGCCTTGGCACGCTTCTGCTGGGGACGGATCAGCAGGAACCAGAAGATGGCGAACATCAGGATCAGGGGAACAAACTGCATCAGCATGTCGCCGCCGCTGGGGGCGGCGCCGCCGGCCTGGGGGGTGCCCATGGCAAAGGCAACAGATTCAAACAACAAGGCGAACCTCCAAAGGGATATAGATATGCCGCGCAAGATGCCCGGCATGCCTGGTGTAACAAAATTTCAGCGCGTCAATATACCCTGCCGTGAAAAAACTTTCAAGCCCTTCCCGCCAGAGGAGAAAAGGGCCGTCCAAACAGGGGGATGCGTCCGCCCGGGGGGCGTCACGAAAGGAAAGGGGCCGCCGGGCCGGCGGAACGGACGTGCATGACGCTCCCGCCCTAGGCATCCAGGACCTTGCGCACGAAGGCACAGGCGATGCGCACCACCTCGTCCCGGCTCTCCCTGTGCGCCAGGGGCAGATGCCCGCCGTGACGGCTGGCCGTCCGCAGCACATGGGTCTCGGCCATGCGCGACGCGGTACAGATCCACTCCACCGCGTTGCGGCGCGGGCAGCTGCTGTCGTGCCAGAGCTGCGCGTAGCAGAGCGGGACGGCACAGCGCGGCAGGATGGCGCGCAAGCGGGGCTGCTCCCGGGCGATCTCGGTCAGGTGCCGCCAGCAGAGGATCCTTTCGTGCCCCTGCCAGGGGGCCGTCGTCCGTGCCGCTTCACTGCGGGGGGAGCAGATCTCCACAGGCTGCCGCCAGGCCTTCCAGGCCAGCCGCCAGCGCACGGCGCGTTCCCCCAGCCTGCCGGGACGTGAGGCCCAGGAGAGCGGCGCGGCGAAGACCAGCAGGCAGCGGGGCGCCGGCAGGCCCCGGCTTTCGGCCCAGGCCAGGGTATCCAGCGCCAGCAGCCCGCCCAGGGAATAGCCCGCGATGAGGGGCGGCTCCGCGCCCTGCACGGCAAGAGCGGCATAGGCCGCATGGGCCGCCTCGCTCCACTGCCGCCAGTGGCTGCGGACAAGATCCTCCCAGTCCGCGCCGTGGCCCGGAAGGCAGGGCGCATGGCAGCGCCATCCCTGCGCCGACAGGCCTTCCGCCAGCGCGTCCATATCAGCGGGACCTCCTCCCAGACCGTGCAGCAGCAGAGCGTCCATTCTTGCCCTCCCCGGAGCATGAGGATACAACTACGCCTGTTTTCCTGTCCGCAGACCTTAACCTGTCAGGAGCATCCATGCAAACCTGCGACACGCTTCTCCATGCCGGTATCCTGCTCACCCAGGACGAGCAGCGGCACATTTTTGAAAACGCCGCTCTGGCCATCGCTGCCGGACGCATCGTCGCCCTCGGGCATCACCGGGAGGTGACGGCGGCATGGCAGGCACGTGACGTCATCGACCTTTCCGGCATGCTCGTCATGCCCGGCCTCGTCAATGCCCACACCCACGCGGCCATGACCTTTCTGCGCGGCCTGGCCGACGACATGCCCCTCATGGACTGGCTGCAGCAGAAGATCTTTCCCGTGGAACAGTGCCTGACGCCCGAGCTGGTACGCATGGGCAGCCTGCTGGGCTTCGCGGAGATGCTGCGTACCGGCACCACGGCCTGTGTGGACATGTACATCTTCGAGACCTCCGTGCTGGAGGCCGCGGATCAGGCCGGCCTGCGCTGCCTGGCCGGCGAGGGCGTGTTCGCCTTCCCCTCGGCCTGCTGCCCCGACGCCGCCGCGGCCCTGGAACGCACGCGGCAGATGGCGGCGCGCTGGGCCGGGCACGAACGCCTGAAGGTGGCCGTCATGCCGCACAGCGTCTACACCACCACCGCGGCGCAGCTGGCTGCCTGCCGCGACCTGGCCGACGAGCTCGGCCTGCCCCTGCACATCCATCTGGCCGAGACCCGGCAGGAAACGGCCCTGAGCCTGGAGCAGCACGGGCTGCGGCCCGTGGCCTATGCCCGGAACATGGGCCTGCTGCGGCCGGGGACCATCCTGGCCCATGTGGTGGACGTGGACGCCGGCGAGATCGGCCTGCTGGCCCGGAGCGGCGTGGACGTGGTGCACAACCCGTCCTCCAACATGAAGCTGGCTTCCGGCATCTCGCCGGTGCCCGCCATGCACGCCGCCGGTGTCCGCCTGGCCCTGGGCAGTGACGGCGCGGCCAGCAACAACCGCCTCAACATGTTCACCGAGATGGGGCGCGCCGCCCTGCTGCACAAGGTGTCGGGCGATCCCGAAGCCATGCCCGCCCCCCTGGTGCTGGACATGGCCACGCGCGGCGGCGCGGCGGCCACGGGCAGCGGGAGCGGCATCCTGGCCGTGGGACGCCCCGCGGACTGCATCGCCCTGGACCTGTCCGCGCCCAACATGCAGCCCCTGTTCAACGCGGCTTCCCATGCCGTCTACGCGGCCACGGGCATGGAAGTGGCGCTGACCATGGTCGCCGGCGAGGTGCTGTACCGCGACGGCCGCTACAGCCGTTTCGACTATGCGGCCCTCTGCCGCGAGATCCGCGACCTGCGCCGCTTCGTGCTGCGCCGCCTGGGCCTGCCCGAACGCGTCGCCTGAGGCGGGGCTCCCGCCGGGGATCGCCCGCACGGGGGGGCTTGACAGTAATATTTTTTGGTCTATAGTGCCCCATTCAGACTGAAACGAAAGCGCTTCGGCGCATGGAGGTATCGTTATGGCTGCTCTGCTTAATGCCGTGAAAACCGCCGAAGGCGTGGTTGTGAACGGTTTTGTGGTTTCCCCCGTCATTGACAAGTGCGAAGGCTGTGATCGCATCCGCGAGTTCGAAGGCGAGAACTTCTGCTCCAGCTATGCCAGCCCCGCCAGCAAGTGGGCCGGTGGCCGCTGCAACTTCGCTACCCATGTGAAGGTGCAGGTCGCCGCCGCTGCCAAGGTCAACCCCCTGAAGGCGTCCAAGCGCGCCGCCAAGGGCCGCTAGACCGTACGCGGCATGCGGAACGCGCCCGGCGCGACCATTCCGCACCGATTGCAATTTTCCGGCACATTGCACAGGGGAGGCTGTCGCGACAGCCTCCCTTTTGTCATTTTTCCGCAGGGCCTGCCGGCACGGCTCCCTGCCTTTCAAGGAAAAGACGCCATGAACACCTGTCCGCGGGACAGCTCCCTCTCTCCCCTGCTGCACTGGCTGGCCGCGCGCCAGGACCGTGTGGTCGCCCTGCAGGGCGATCTGACCGCCTTCCGCGCCCTCGGCCCGGAGAACGGCGGCCGGGGCGAGCTGGACAAGGCCCTGTATATCGAAGCATGCCTGCGCGCCTGCGGGGTGGAGGACATCCGCCGCCTGGACGCCCCTGACCCGCGCGTGCCCTCCGGCGTGCGCCCCAACGTGGTGGCCCGCATCCCCGGCCGCTCCTCCCGCACGCTCTGGCTCTTTGCCCATATGGACGTGGTGCCGCCCGGCGACCCGGCCCTGTGGCATTCCGATCCCTGGCAGGTCGTGCGGCAGGGGGACAGGCTCGTGGGGCGCGGCGTGGAGGACAACCAGCAGGGCCTGGTGAGCATGCTGCTGCTGGCCGAGGCCCTGCACGCCTGCGGCGTCACGCCGGGCTGCAGCCTGGGCCTGGTGTTCATGGCCGATGAGGAATGCGGCAACGACTACGGCCTCGCCCATGTGCTGGGACGCCATGCGGCCCTGCCCGAAGAACAGCGCTTCCTGCGCGACGATGACCTGTACATCGTGCCGGATTCCGGCTCGCCCACCGGAGCGGACATCGAAGTGGCCGAAAAATGCCTCTGCTGGCTCAAGGTCGAGATCAACGGCGTGCAGTGCCACGCATCCACGCCCCACAAGGGCCGCAACGCTTTCGTGGCCGGGGCTGACGCCGTGCTGGCCTGCATGGAACTGCACAAGGACTTCCCCCGCCGCGACACCCTGTTCGACCCGCCCTGCTCCACCTTCGTGCCCAGCCGGCACGACGCCAATGTGCCCAGCGTCAACATCCTGCCCGGGCATGACCGTTTTTATGTGGACTGCCGCCTGCTGCCCGGTGTGGAAGCCGAACAGGTGCTGGACGCCGCCCGCCGCCGTCTGGATGCCGTGGCCGCCCGCCACGGCGTGGACATCACGGTCGCCATCGAACACTGCCAGCGGGCCTCGGCAACGGCCGTGGACAGCCCCGTGGTGGCGGCCCTGGGCAGGGCCGTCGCGGCCGTCTATCAGGTGGAGGCCCGGCCCGTGGGCATCGGCGGCGCCACCGTGGCCGCCCTGTTGCGCCGGCAGGGCCTGCCCGCCGCGGTCTGGAGCTGCATCGACAGCACCTGCCACCAGCCCGACGAACACTCTTCCATCACCGCCACCCTCAAGGATGCCCAGGTGTTTGCCCATGTGCTCATGCAGTGCTGAGAACCGTTTTGACTGTATCGTGACTGGCGGCGGCCATGCCGGTTCCGAAGCCGCCGTGGCCCTGGCCCGTCTGGGCCTGCGCGTGCTGCTGGTCTCCGGCAATGTGGACCGTCTGGGCTATCTGTCCTGCAATCCGGCCATCGGCGGTCTGGCCAAGGGCCACATGGTGCGCGAGATCGACGCCCTGGGCGGCATGATGGGCCTCTGGGCCGATGCCGGAGGCATCCAGTTCCGCACGCTCAACATGAGCAAGGGCCCGGCCGTGCGCGCCACCCGTGCCCAGATCGACCGCGAAGCCTATCAGAAAGTCCTCAAGAAGAGCCTGTTCTCCACGCCCGGCCTGCGCATCTGGCAGGACTCCGTGACCGAAGTGCTGGAAGAGGGCGGCCGCGCCTCCGGGGTGCGTACGGCCCAGGGCCTGACCTTCCATGCCCGCCATGTGCTGCTGACCACCGGCACCTTCCTGGCCGGGCTCATCCACATCGGCCTCACCCATCTGCCCGGCGGCCGCCTGGGCGATGCCCCGGCCACGGGCCTTTCCGACAGCCTGCGCCGTCTGGGCTTCACCCTGGGCCGCCTCAAGACCGGCACCACGCCGCGCCTGCTGCGCGCCTCCATCGACTTTTCCCGGCTGGAAGAACAGCCCGGCGACACGCCGCCGCCGCGTTTCAGCTTCCACGGTCCCGGCCCGGTGCTGCCGCAGGTGCCCTGCCACATCACCTGGACCAATGAGGCCGCCCATGCGGCCATCCGTTCCGGCTTCGACCGCTCGCCCCTGTTCACCGGCGTCATCCAGGGCACGGGCGCGCGCTACTGCCCGTCCATCGAGGACAAGGTGGCCCGCTTCCCCGAACGTGAACGGCACCAGATCTTTCTGGAGCCCGAGGGGCTGGACAGCCCGGAAGTCTATGCCAACGGCATCTCCACCAGCCTGCCGCTGGACGTGCAGCAGGCCATGATCCGCGCCATCCCCGGTCTGGAGCATGCCGTCATGGTGCGCCCCGGCTATGCCATCGAATACGATTACGCCAATCCTGTGCAGCTGCACGGCACGCTGGAAAGCAAGATCCTGCCCGGCCTGTGGCTGGCGGGCCAGATCAACGGCACCTCCGGCTATGAGGAGGCCGCGGCCCAGGGCCTGTGGGCGGCCCTGAACATCGCCTGTCAGGAAAAGGGACGCGAGCCCTTCGTGCCGGGACGCGATTCCTCCTATATGGCCGTGCTGGTGGACGATCTGGTCACTTCCGGCACCGAGGAGCCCTACCGCATGTTCACCTCGCGCGCCGAGCACCGCCTGCTGCTGCGCGAGGACAACGCCGACGTGCGCCTGACGCCTCTGGGCCGCGAGATCGGTCTGGTGGGCGACGAACAGTGGCGCATCTTCAACGACAAGATGGAGCACGGCCATACGCTGCGCCGCCTGCTGCAGCAGGTGCGCGTCCAGCTCTGCGATACGGAAGCGGCCGACGGCGCTCCGGCGGCCCCCGCCCCCGGTGGAGACACGGAACTGCGCGCCGCCCTGCGCGGCCGGACCCTCGAGGAGGTCCTGCGCCGTCCCGACATGGATCTGGGACGCCTGGCCCGCCTCTCGCCGCCGCTGGCCGAAGCCCTGGAGGGCTGCGATCCCCGCGATCTGGAGACCGTCCAGGTGGACGTCAAGTACGCGGGCTATCTGGAACGCCAGCGCGATCTCATCGCCCGCGCCGCGCGCCTGGAGTCCGTGGAGCTGCCCGCCGATCTGGACTACCGGCAGGTGGCGGGCCTGTCCCGCGAGGTGGAAGAAAAGCTCGACCGCGTGCGGCCGCGCAATCTCGGCCAGGCAGGGCGCATCTCCGGCGTGACCCCGGCGGCCGTGGGCTGCCTGGAGATACATCTGCACAAGCTGGGCCTGCTGCGCGGCCGGCATCAGCCCCTTTGATCCCGGAGGACCCGCCTCGCGCACGCGGTCCCGTTTTCGCCAGCCCCGCCCGGGCGGCAAAATGGAGCGTGCGCTGTTGACGTTGGGGAACTTTCCCCGTTATCCTAGGAATGACGCGCCTCTCACGGCGGCGATTTTTCCCAACCCCAGCCCGTGCCCCGGTACGGCGACAGGCTTTGGCCCGATGCGGGAGCATACGGGCGAAGCACCCTCGAGGAGGTCGTTTTGGACGGCGGTTCCGACTGTCATAGTAGCAATGGCACCCTGTGGTCGCGTCTGACCCGCTTTTTCGGACGCGAAGACGACGAATCCCTGGAAAAAGCCATCATCGAAGCCCGTGCCGACGGCGAAGTGGAGCCCGACGAGGAATCCATGCTGCTGGGCATCCTGCGTTTCAACGACCTGCAGGTGCAGGACACCATGACGCCCCGGACGGACATCGACTGTGTCCCCGAAGACATGCTCCTGCCCGAAGTGGCGAAGGTCATCGTGGGATCCGGGCATTCCCGCATCCCTGTTTTCCGCGATACCCGCGACAACATGGTCGGCATGCTGCACGCCAAGGACATCCTGAGCTGCCTGCTGGATCCCCAGATGGCCGACCAGCCCGCCAGCGCCATCATGCGCGAGCCCTTCTTCGTGCCCGAGACCAAACCCATCCGCAATCTCCTGCAGGAATTCCGGGCCAGGAAGCAGCATATCGCCATCGCACTGGACGAATACGGCGGCACCTCGGGCCTGATCACCATCGAAGACCTGCTGGAAGAGATCGTGGGCGACATCGAGGACGAGCACGACGCGCCGCGCGAGGAAGACATCCGTCCCCTGGGCGACCATGTGTACGAACTCACCGGCCGCGCCCTGCTGGAAGACCTGGAAGAACTGGGCGTGGACCTGACCTCCGACGAGGTGGACACCATCGGCGGCTACCTGAGCATGGAAGCCGGTCATGTGCCCGGCCCCGGCGAGGTCTTCGTCCTGCGCGGCTGGCGCTTCGAGGTCCTGGATGCGGACAAGAAGCTCATCCGCCATCTGCGCATGGAACCTGCCCGGGAAGAAAAGGTCCAGGATCCTGCCCCGGAAGCCTGATGATGTCCGACATCCGCCTGTCCTCCCTCCCCCTGGGCATCGGCCTTGCGGGGGCTGCGGCGTTGTGGCTGGCCTTCCCCAACGGCTGCCTTGCCCTGCCGCCCCTGGCCCTGGGCCTGCCGTTGTGCCTGGTCCTGCTGGGGCGCGACGCTCCCGGCCGGGGGGCTGCCCTGCGCCGCGGCTGGCTGTGCGGCACGGCAGGCACGGCGGCGGTCCTCTACTGGCTGACCATCCCCATGTCCACCGTGGGCAACCTGCCCCTGGCGCTGGCGGCTGTCTGCGCCGTGCTGGTGGCCGTCTGTCTGGCCAGCGCCGGCGGGCTGTTCAGCCTGCTGGCCCATGCCCTGCGCGAACGGCCGCCCCTGGCCCAGGCCTTCCTGCTGGGTCTGGCCTGGTATTTCCTGGAATACGCCTACGCCCTCGTGGCGGGCTTCCCCTGGCTGCCCCTGGCCGGGGCCCTGGCGGCTTGGCCCCTGTGGATACAGGCCGCCGACGTGACGGGGGCCTATCTGCTGGCCGGTCTGTGGGTGACGGTGACGCTCTGCCTGTGGCACTGGCGCAGGCCCGCCTGCCTGCTCACCGGTCTGCTGCTGGCCGTGCTGCTGCTGGGCTACGGCGGCTGGCGGCTGCACGAAAGCCCTCTGGAGGCCGATCCACGGGGCCCGGACAGCGTGGCCGTACTCTTTGCCGAAGGCAATATCGACCAGAACCAGAAATGGGTGCCCGCCTACCAGCGCCGCACCGTGGAGACCTATCTGCGTCTGACGCAGGCGGAACTGGCGCGGCATCCTGGCGAGACGCCCCTCATCGTCTGGCCGGAAACGGCCCTGCCCTTCAATTTCGACAACAACGGCATCCTCTCCGCCCTGGTGCGCAATCTGGCCCGGCAGGCCCAAAGCCCGCTGCTGACCGGTGTGCCCGGCTTCGAGCATGACGCGGCAGGCAAGGTGACGGTCTACAACCGCGCCCTGCTCCTCGCCCCCTCCGGCGCCACTGCGGGCAGCTACGACAAGGAACATCTGGTGCCCTTCGGCGAATATGTGCCGGAATGGCTCGACTGGAACATCCTTGCCGACCTGCTGCAGGAGGTGGGCGTCTATACGCCCGGGCATTCCGCGGCTCCCCTCGTGCACGGGGACCTGCGCCTGGGGATGCTCATCTGCTACGAGGCCATCTTCCCCTGGCTGGCCCAGGCCCGCGTGGCGCACGGGGCCAATGTGCTGGTGGACATCAGCAACGACGGCTGGTTCGGCCGCTCGCCCGCCGCCCTCCAGCATCTCTATCTGGCCGCCCTGCGCGCCGTGGAACAGGACCGCTGGCTGCTGCGGGGCACCAATACCGGCATCTCCGCCATCATCGACGCCCGCGGCCGGGTGACCGTCCACGGCGGCCAGTTCACGGAAAACACCCTCTGGGGCCGTGTGCGCCTGCAGCAGGGGAGCACCGTCTACCACGCGCTCGGGCCCTGGCTGCCGCTCCTGGCCGGACTGCTCTGGCTGGGCATCTTCTGGGGCACGCGCCGCCCCTCACCCTCAACCCCCCGATAGTTCCATGTTGCAACTCAGTGATCTTCGTGCTCGTTGCCAGCCCCTTGACCAGCGTTTCGACAACCTCTGGGGGCGTCTTTGACGTCGCATCCAGCGAACAGCGCCTTGCCGCCATCGAAACGGAGCTCTCCCGCCCCAATGCCTGGGACAATCCCGAGGCCCTGACCCCGCTGCTGCGTGAAAAGCGCCAGCTGGAAGACGAGATCTCCCGCCTCAACGACCTCAAGGCCTGCCATGACGACATGCACGAATGGCTGGAGCTGGCGACGGAAAGCGAAGAGGCCGAGGCACTGGAATCCCTGGCCAAGCAGCAGGACGATCTGGACGCCCTGCTGGACGAGACGGAACTGGTCATGCTGCTTTCCGGCGAGGAGGACAACCAGGACGCCATCCTGGAGATCCATCCCGGAGCGGGCGGCACGGAGTCCCAGGACTGGGCGGAGATGCTGCTGCGCATGTACACCCGCTGGGCGGCCCGCCGCCACTTCAGCGTGGAGGAGCTGGACTACCTGCCCGGCGATGAAGCCGGCATCAAGAGCGTGACCCTGCGCATCTCGGGCCCGCATGCCTTCGGCTTCCTCAAGAGCGAGCGCGGCATCCACCGCCTGATCCGCATCTCGCCCTTCGACGCTTCGGGCCGCCGCCACACCTCCTTCGCCTCCGTGGACGTCATGCCCGACGTGGGCGACGACATCCAGCTGGACATCAAGGAAACGGACCTGCGCTTCGATACCTTCCGCTCCAGCGGCCCCGGCGGCCAGAGCGTGAACACCACCAGCTCCGCCGTGCGCGTGACCCACATCCCCACGGGCATCTCGGCCCAGTGCCAGAACGAGAAATCCCAGCACCACAACAAGGAATCGGCCCTCTGCATCCTCAAGGCCCGTCTGTACAACCTTGAACTGCAGAAGCGCGAGGCCGAACGCGCGGCCCAGTACGCGGGCAAGGATGCCATCGCCTTCGGCAGCCAGATACGCACCTACACGCTCCAGCCGTACCGTCTGGTCAAGGACCACCGCACCAACAGCGAATGCGGCGACGTGGACGCGGTCCTGGACGGCCAGATCGACCAGTTCCAGCACGACTACCTGCTCTACAGGCACGAGCAGCAGCGCTGAGGCAGCGCCCCGTCCCGGCCGGAGCACGGGGCGCTTTGCCGAAGCCACCCGCTTTTGTGCATTTTCGGGTATATTTCCCAGCAGTTTTTCGCGCCATAACTTTACCTCGTCCGCTAAAAAGGATAGGATTTTTTACCAGAACGACTGGTGTCCTTATCACACGCTCTCCTTTCACCGACGAGGAGGAACGATGAACAAGAGCGAGCTCATCAAGGCCCTGGCAGAAGAAAGCAATCTTCCGTTCGATGATGCGTCCTTGGTGGTGAACACTTTCATTGACGCGATGAAGGATTCGCTCATCGCAGGCGACCGTATCGAGATCAGGGGATTCGGGAGCTTCAAGATCAAAGAATACAGCGGTTATGCCGGGCGCAACCCCAAGACCGGGGAAAGCGTCTCCGTCGTGCCCAAACGCCTGCCCTTCTTCCGTGCCGGGAAGGAGCTCAAGGAATATATCAACCAGTAACCGCCGCCCATCAGCCCAGTTCCAAGGAGTGGACCATGCAATTTTTCGGTGCCCTGACCGCCCTCGTCACGCCGTTCAAGAACGGCGCCGTTGATGAAGCCGCCTATCGCGAATTCATTGAATTCCAGATCAGTGAGGGGATTCACGGCCTTGTACCTTGCGGCACCACCGGCGAATCAGCCACGCTCTCCCATGAGGAGCACGAGCGCGTCATTGAGATCTGCATCGACCAGGCCAGGGGCCGCGTGCCCGTGCTTGCCGGTGCCGGCTCCAACAATACCATCGAGGCCATCCGCCTGACCCGCTTCGCCAAGCAGGCGGGGGCCGACGGCGCCCTGCTGATCACCCCCTACTACAACAAGCCCACCCAGGAAGGCCTGTACCGCCACTTCAAGGCCATCGCCGAGGCCGTGGACATGCCGCTGGTGCCCTATAACGTGCCCGGCCGTACCGGCACCAACCTGCTGCCCGCCACGCTCAGCCGTCTGGCCCATGATTTCCCCAATATCGTCGGCGTGAAGGAAGCCACCGGCGACATGAGCCAGTGCAGCCTGGTCATGGAACAGTGCCCCGAGGGCTTCAGCCTGCTTTCCGGTGACGACTTCACCGCCCTGCCCCTGCTGTCCATCGGCGGCAGCGGCGTCATCTCCGTGACCTCCAATATCGTTCCCGGCAAGGTCGCGGGCATGTACAATGCCTTCGTCAAGGGCGACATCGCCACCGCCATGAGCATCCATCATGACCTCTTCGCCCTGCATCAAGCCATGTTCATGGAAAGCAACCCCATCCCGGTCAAGACCGCCCTCTCGCTCATGGGCCGCATGACCGGCGAGATGCGCCTGCCGCTCTGTCCCCTGTCCGACGCCCATCTGGAACAGCTCAAGGGCGTCCTGGCCTCCAAGGGCCTGCTGTCCTGATCCACTCCCGCATGAGGAACACGCCCCGCTCCGGCGGGGCTTTTTTTTCGCCCCCGCCTCCGGAATCCCCAGCGCCCGCCGTGCCCCTGCTTGCCTTCCCCCTGCCCTGCTGCTAGCATGGGACTGTTTTCCATCTCGTGCCGCAGGAGATCCCCATGACAGATTCCCGTCCTGATGCCTCCGTCATCCAGCGCCTCATGCAGGCTCTGGAAGCGGACACCACTGCTGAACTGGCCCGGGCCCTGGGACTTTCCGCCGCGGAGGTGGAGCAGACGCTGGCCCGGGGGGACGTCCCCTCCGCGTGGGTCCAGGCCTGCGCCGCGGAGACCGGCTGCAATGCCGACTGGATCTTTTTCGGTCGCGGCCCCATGCGCCTGCCGCTGGTGGAACCGGGCGCCATGCCCGCCTGCCTGATGCTGGAAGATTGCGACGACGATGTGGACATGATCACCGTCCCCCTGGTGGAGGCCCGCCTTTCCGCCGGTTCCGGCAGTCTTGAGGTCAGCAGCGAGCAGGCAGGCGGCTATGCCTTCCGCAGCGATTTCCTGCACCGCAAGGGCAATCCCCGGCGCATGGTCCTGATGCGCGTCTCCGGCGACAGCATGCTGCCCGAGATCCAGGACAACGACCTGGTGCTGCTGGACCAGGGGCAGACCGAGATCGTCTCGGGCCGCCTCTATGCCATCGGCTTCGAGGATGCCATTTATATCAAGCGCATCGACCTGCAGCCCGGCAAGATCGTCCTGCACAGCACCAACCCCGCCTATCCGCCCGTGAGCCTCGACCTGGGCGGCGACTGCGCCGAGCAGTTCCGCGTCATCGGCCGAGTGCTCTGGTCCGGCCGCGAATACCGCTAGCCCGCTGTTCCCGGGAGGCAAGAGGGCCGCTCTTCCGCGGGCCCGAAGGGATACGGCGCAAACAGGGCACAGCTTTCCCGCAGCCGCCCCGAGGCTCCCGAGCCGCATGTCTGTGACGCCGGGCGCTGAAGACCGCTGCTCCTGCACCACTTCGTTGCCCCGCCTCCATCGTCCCCCTTCATCGGCCAGCCGGGGAACTTCCTTTGCCCGAAAAAAGGACCGCCCGCCGCAAAGCGCTGCCCTGTCCGTTCTGCTGCCGTGGCTGGTCAGCACGGCAGCCCGCCCTCCTGTCCCTCCGCACAGGAGGTGACACGGATCGACCTCGACCGAAGGATGGGATCCATCCTGGCCACGCACAGGGGGTGCCGGGCCACGCACGGGAGCGGTGCGGCATCTGGCCGCATCACACCGGAGCAGCCGCGACCCATGAAAAAAGAGCGTGTACCCGTTCAAGGATACACGCTCTTCTGCTTGCTGGCGTCCTCGCGGCCCGGCCGCCGGAGACGCTGCGCGGTCTCCCTGCCCGCCAGGACAGGAAGCAGGCCCCGCTGCCGCAAGGGAGGACCTGCAGGGCGGCACAGCGCGGTCTACAGACGGCCCTGCTTCACGAAATCGTCCGGCACGTCGGCCAGCGTGGCCACCATGACGGCCTTGATGGTGTGCATGCGGTTGGCCGCTTCGGCGAACACGAGGCTGTTGGGCGACTCGAAGACCTCATCGCTCACTTCCATGCATTCCAGGCCGAAGCGCTGGTACATTTTTTCGCCGATGGTGGTCTCCCGGTTGTGGAAGCTGGGCAGGCAGTGCAGGAAGGCGCAGCGGTCGTTGCCGGTCTTGCGCATCATGTCGGCATCCACGCGGTAGGGCGTCAGCAGGTTGATGCGTTCCTGCCAGACTTCTTCCGGTTCGCCCATGGAGACCCAGACGTCGGAATAGAGGAAATCACAGCCCTTGACGCCGGCGTCCACATCCTCCGTGCGGGTGATGCGCGCCCCGGTCTGCCGGGCGATGGCGCAGGCCTGGGCATAGATCTCGTCGGAGGTCCACAGGGCCCTAGGCGCCACGCTGCGGAAATCCAGCCCCAGCATGGCCGAGGCGATCATCAGGGAATTGCCCATATTGTAGCGGGCATCCCCGATATAGGCCATGGTCTGGGCCGTATAGGGCTTGTCGCAATGTTCACGCATGGTCAGGAAATCCGCGAGGATCTGGGTGGGGTGCCACTCATTGGTCAGGCCGTTCCACACCGGGACGTCGGCATAGCGGGCCAGTTCTTCCACGATGCTCTGGCCGAAGCCGCGGTATTCGATACCGTCATAGAAGCCGGACAGCACGCGTGCCGTGTCGGCCATGGATTCCTTTTTGCCGATCTGGGAACCGGAAGGCCCCAGATAGGTGGTATGGGCCCCCTGGTCATGCGCCGCCACTTCAAAGGAGCAACGGGTGCGGGTGGAATCCTTTTCAAACAGCAGCACGATGTTCCTGTCCAGCAGGAACTTGGGCTCGCGCCTTTCCTGCTTGGCTTTTTTCAGTGCGGCGGCCAGATCCAGCAAGTAGATCAGGTCTTCGGGAGTAAAATCCGTTTCCTTCAAAAAATCACGATTCGTCAGTCTGCTCATGCCATGCTCCACCCTTTCGGGTCCATTACAGAAACTCGCTCCGCCCGTGCCGCCCTGCGGCTGCCGGCCTGTCACACAGGCCGCTTTCCTGTACAGGCGGAAAGCAGGAATCTAGCAGCGCCGGCCCGCTTTGTCCATGCCCGACCTGCCACGGCGGGGTCCCGCCGCTCGTGCGGCGGCGCACCGTGCCTGCTTCGTCTTTGGTGAATCCCTTGCAGGGTCCCGCCCCCGTGCGGCAGTGCAGGCAACTGGCCGAAGACATTGCCCCCGGAAGCATTTGCGCTTATGCTGCCCCCCAAGAAAGGAGATCTGCATGCGAATCTGGACCCGCCTCGCCGCTCTGGCCCTCCTGCTTTGGGCAGTGATGGCCTCTCCGGTGTCTGCCGCCGCATCCGAACATCATCTCAGCAAGGTCGTCATGCTGGTGCGCCACGGCATCGCCGCACCGGCCGCAGACGCCCGGCTGCCCGGGATCACCGGCAAGGCCTGGCCGCAATGGCCGGTGGGGCCCGGCCAGCTTTCGGAACGCGGGGCCCTGCTGCTGACGGCCCAATGGGCGGCCCTGCGCGGCCTGTACCTTGAGGCCGGTCTGCTGCCCGTGCGCCAGACGCAGGAGCGGGTCTTCGTACGGGCCGACAATACCCCCGCCAGCCGCGCCAGTGCCGAGGCCCTGCTGCGGGGCCTGGCCCCCGGCAGCCTGCCTGCCTATGCCATCGTCAATACGGCTACCGATCCCCTGTTCGAACCCGTGCAGGCCGGGCTGGCCATCTTCAATCCCGCCGAAACGGCGCTGGCCATCCTGGACCACGTCAACGGGGATTTTTCCCAGCTGTGGGAGACACTGGGCGAACCCATGGCCCTCCTGGACCAGCTGACAGGCCCCCTGACGCCCGAGACCTGCCGCAGCATCAACCTGCCTGCGGACTGCCGCCTTTCGGACATGACGCCGGGCATCTCCATCATGGACAGGGGGCGGCGTGTGGAGATCCGCGGCGGTCTGGGCATGGGCGCGCATCTGGTGGATCTGCTGCTGCAGGAATACGCCCAGTGGCCGCAGCAGGATGCCGCCTGGGGACAGGCCAATGCCGCCGCCCTGCGCAAGCTCCTGCCCGTCCACAGCGAGATCTCCAATGCCCTGTACCGTACGCCGCTGATAGCGGGCATCTACGGCGGGCCCCTGCTGCGCGACATGGCCCTGGCGCTCTACAGCCAGCATGCCGATCCCCGTCTCAATGAGGCCCGCTGCGCCGTCTTCGTGGGCAACGAGAGCAACCTGGCCGCTGTGGGCGCCCTGCTGGGCGTCAGCTGGCAGGCGTCGGGCTTCCCCGTCAATGCCCTGCCTCCGGGGGCTGTCCTGGTCATGGAATTGTGGGAAGGCCCGGACAAGGCCGCCGAAGTGCGCTTCCGCTTTTTCCTGCAGGGCCTCGACTTCATGCACGCGCCGCTGGACGTGACCACGGCGGGCGGCTACCGGACGGCCCCGGCCGCCTATGGTCCTGCCCTTCTGGAAGCCCGCGTGACGCTCGACGGGCGGGACGGCGCCCCGGCCCTGGACAGCGCCGCTTTCGAGCAGCGTGTGCGCGGCGCGCTGGCAGGGCGCAGCATCCCGCGCATCACCTTCCTGCCCGAGATGGTGTCGCCGCAGGCACCGACCGCACCTTCCGCCCCCGTACAGCCATGAATCGTGACGAAAAAGCCGATCTTTTGCGCCAGCGCTATGCCGCACTGGATGACCAGGCCCTCTGCGCCCTGGAACGCCCCAAGCTGACCGAACAGGCCCGTCAGATCTTCGATGCGGAGCTGGCCCGCCGGGGCCTTGATCTGGCGGCCTATGAAGCCCGCCATGCCGACAGCCTCTACCGGAGCCGCACGGCCCTGCGCCAGCGCCAGTGGCGCGGCGTGGGCCTCAAGGCCCTCCTTGCCGGTGGCATCTTCGCCGGTGCCGCTCTGGCCCGCCAGCATTACGGCGATGCACTGGACAGCCTGCCCCTGGCCCTCACATGCGGCCTGGCCCTGGTCATCCTGGTGCTGGCCTTTGCCCTGCGCCGCCGTTAGCTCCGCCAGCCCCTCGCCAGTACCGTTTTTCGCCACGAAAAAAGGGGGAAAGCCCTATGGCCTTCCCCCTCGCTGTACGTCGATCGTCCGGCAAGAAGCGTCTGCAGTACCGGGCCTTGCGGCCGTCCCGTCCGTGTGGCGGACGCAGGCCGCACCCTGATCCCCCGTCCTTTCCCGGACGTGCGGCTACTTGCCGCAGGTCCGGGGCGCGGCCTCCGGTCCCATCATCTGCAAGGCATGCCGGCAGACTTCAAGGTTCTTGCGGTAGCCCTCGATGTCCGGGCCGGAGCTGCGGCCCGCCCGGGCATAGCAGTCCAGGGCTTCCTGCAGGGTATCCACAGCTTCCTGCCAGCGGCCCATCGTCGCCAGGGCCACGCCGAGATTGCCCAGGGAAAAGGCCGTGTCCGCGTGGTCGCCCAGCAGCTCCTTGCGGATGGCGACAGCCTGGCGATGCAGATCGATGCCCGTTATGGGGTCGCCGCGCTCTTCATGGATGCGGCCCAGATTGTTCAGACAGGTGGCGACATCCAGACGGGACTGTTTGTCCGACTGCTTTTCAAAAGCCGCCCGGGCCTTGAGCAACAGTTCTTCCGCGCCGTCCAGATCGCCCTGCGTGTACAGGTTGGCCGAAAGGCGCAGCATGGCCCCGGCCACCAGCGGATGGTCGTCGCCAAAACCGGCGCGCAGGCCTTCCACAGCCTCCCGGCCCACGGCAAGGGCCTTGTCCACCTGACCGGCGGCAAGGTACAGACGCCCCAGGTTCTGCAGGGCCCCGCAGGTGACGGGATCCTTCGCCCCCTGATGCTCGCGCAGCAGGGCCACCGCTTCCTCGATGGCGTCGATGGCTTCTTTCTGACGGCCCTGCTCAAAAAGCGCACGTCCCAGCCCGTCCAGGGCCAGAGCCCTGTACAGGGGCGTGACCGCTCCCGTGTCCAGCAGACCGCGATACCGGCTTTCAGCACCGGCAAGGTCACCGGCGGCCATCAGCTTGCCGGCGGCGCGGACCTCCTGGATCCAGCTTTTTGCATCCATGTTTCCACTCCTGAAAAACATCTTGTGACGGCGCGCTTGCACGGCGCCCGTTCATGGCTGCTCCCATATTGCCAAAAGGGGCAGCCGCCCGCAACCATGGCCCGTCGCGTCCCGGCTCCGGCAGGCCGCTCCCGCCACCGACGGGACGCCGTGCCCGTCTGCGCTCACGCCGGGCGCTCCGCATGACGGCAAAAAAAGTCTTTTTGACGGCTGCGGGCAGCGTACGTCGCCCTTCCTCCCGGCGTGGCGCACGGCACCATCCTGTGCACGGCACTCGTCAGTGCGGCCCGCAGTCCCCTGCCCTCAGTCGCGCAAGAGGTCCATGCGCAGGATCTCCGCCGTACGCACCTGACGCATCAGGGCCGGCCCGTGCAGCCACAGCCAGCTGTCCTCCTCGTCGCTCAGGCCCTGACGGCGCAACTCCGCCGCCACCAGGACGCAGATATCCTCCACGGCCGCCACGGCGCGCTGCCCGCCTTCTTCCGTCGCCAGAGATGCCGCAGCGGCCTGATGCAGGGCGGTGCAGATGTCGCTGCCCAGACGGGGCAGGGCCTGCACGGTACGGTGGGCCCATTTGTAGAAGGGCAGATAGCGCCGGTTCAGCAGGCAGACCAGGGAGAGGGCCGCTTCGCTGAACCTGCCCAGGGCCAGCATGGCGCCGATACTGTCCCCGCGCTGGAGGCAGCGCGGCAGATTGTACTGCCCGGCCTGTGCCATCTGCATGCAGCGCGTGGCCATTTTTTTCAGGTGCAGGTCTCGGGGGAAATAATCCAGCAGCGTCGCGCGCCAGGCCGAAAAACGGCCGGGACCGTCAAAAAAGACCTCGCCGCCGGTACAGGCGGCCAGGGCCCATTCCTGCATGCCCAGCCAGTGCCGCCAGTCATGGGGCGGCGTATCCCGGCCGGTGAAGCGGGCGTAGAAATCTTCCGTGGCCATGGGCCCTACCCGCCCCAGACGCCGTTCCGGGGCCATGCGGCAGGGCAGGCCCCCGAAGGTCGCCGGCAGCAGGCGCAGGACCTCCTCCAGACGCTGCCGGTGCCGGTCCAGATCCTCCCGGGAAAGCCAGATGCAGAAGCCCGGCCCCCAGTCATGATCCCGGGAGATCCCGTCGTCGAAGCCCAGACATTCCGAGCCCTCCCCTGCCAGACCGATGGCGCACAGGGGCAGGATCTCCCCCGCCTCCCTTTCCAGCAGAGGCAGGCAGTGTTCAAAATACCGTCGCGAAAGTTCCAGTCCGCAGGCCATGACGACTCCTGATGGCGGGATGCCCGCCGTTTATCTGGGCCCGGCAGCGGCATGCCGCTGCCCCCACAGGGCCACGATGAAGATCCCTCCCAGGATGGCCGCCGAGCAAAGGACAAGGCGCAGGGTGATGGCCTCGCCCACGAAGACCACGGCCCCCGCGGCCGTGATGACGGGGACGCTCAGCTGGGCCGCCGCTGCGGCCGCGATACTGTAGCAGGGCACCAGGGCGTACCAGAGGACATAACCGAGCGCCGAAGCCAGGGCCCCGGCACACAGGGCCAGCAGCACGCCCTCCGGCGGCAGGGAGAACCGCCATGCCGCCACCAGCAGGAGCAGCAGCGCCAGCGGGACACAGCGGATGAAATTGTCGGTGGTGGCCGCCGCCGCATGCCGGGACCGGCGTCCGCACAGGCTGTAGGCTCCCCAGGCGGAACCGGAAACGAACATCACCACGGCCGCCGGCAGGGGCGGCGCTTCCAGCCCGGGCAGGAGCAGGAGCACAAGGCCCGCCATGGCCAGACCGATGCCCAGGGCCTGCCCCGGATCGAGACGCTGCCCGGCGCGGATGCCGTAGCCGAGCATGCTGGTCTGGACCGCCACGGCGATGACCAGGGTCCCTGCGGCGGTGGGCATGTTCACATAGGCGACGGAAAAGGCCAGCATATAGATGAAGAGCGCGACGGCCGCAGGCCAGCTGCCCTGGCCCCGCCAGTCCGGCGCAGGCTGGCGCTTGCGGCAGCGCCAGCGATGCAGCGCCAGGAGCATCAGCGCTCCCGAGATCAGGCGGATGGCGGTATAGCTCGCCGGATCCATGCCGTGATGCAGCAGCGCGAGGCGGCACAAGATGGAGTTGAGGGCAAAAAGGGTCATGCACAGCAGCGTCAGCAGGATCAGGCCCGCCCCTTTCTGCCAGGGGCGGTGCGCATCAGCGCCTGCCCCGGCCATGGATCTTTCTGTTTCTGTCATCTGTCTCTCCGCATGACGTCCCTGTTCAGCGCTGCGGCTATTCAAAAGAAATCTGTGACAAATGACAAGCAAAATCCATGCCTTTGCCTTTTTTGGCAGTATGCGCCGCCACCGTGCGGCACCGGCCCTGTCGTCCCGCCGGCAGATGATGCAAGCATGCACCGCGCATGCTCCCGGAGCGTGCAGCAGCGCAACAAAAAAAGCTCCCGAAGGAGCTCTTTCGTCCGGCGGTCCGCCGCTCCACGATAGTGCACAAAAGGATCGTATGTCATGCGGCTCCCTGCATGGCCGCGTCGTGGACGGCAGACGGGACGCGCCCTCGCGCCTGTTGCGGCCAGCCCTGCAGCGGGGCCCGCTTCAGGTGGGACGCGCAGGACGCCAGCGAGAACGGCAGCCGGGTGCAGCGCCACGACGCGCCCCCGTTGCCGCGCGGGGCAGCATCCCGAAGTCCCTGCCCATGATGTCCGTGGCGTCCGCCGTTCGCCGCGCACGGCGACGTGTCCCGGGGATGGCGGTCCGGGAAACGGCAATCCGCTGGGATAGCGCCCGCAGACGGGGCAGCGGGACCTCCAGGGGCCGGGGCGGGCTTTCGCGCCCAGGGCCCCGCAGGCCGGGCCGGCCGTTCAGCAGGCCCTTCCCCGCTCGGTCTCCTCCTGCATCTCCTTCTGCAAATGGCGCAGGCAGTCGCCGGCACTGGCGTGATCCCGGCGCAGGGGCTCATAGGCCGGGATCATGCGCGCCCGCCCGCGATGGTACATGACCAGGGTCCCGGCAAAGGCGTCCACGTCGTCCGGGTCATGGCTGATGATGACGGCCGGGATGGTGAGGCGGGAAAGGATCTCCTGGATCTCGCCGCGCAGGCGTTCGCGCAGCAGAGGGTCCAGCGCGGAGAAGGGTTCATCCAGCAGGAGCAGCGAAGGCCGCGTGCCCAGCGCCCGCGCCAGGGCCACGCGCTGCTTCTGCCCACCGGAAAGATGGCCGGGATACAGGCCCGCCAGATGGGCGATGCCCAGCCGGTCCAGCATCTCCATGGCCCATGCCCGCTGCTCCCGGTTCACCCGCCAGGGAAAGAGCCCGGTACCGGCGTAGGCCACATTGTGCAGCACGCTCAAATGCGGGAACAGGGCGTAATCCTGGAACATGTAGCCGATGCGCCGCCGCCGTGCGGGCAGGCAGATGCCCTGCTCGCCGTCATAGAGCACATGCCCGTCCACGGCGATATGCCCGGCATCGGGGCGGACCAGACCGGCAAGGCAGTGCAGGGTCAGGGTCTTGCCGGAACCGGAAGCGCCGAACAGCACCATGGTCCGGCTGCTTTCCGGCATCTCCAGCCGGATGTCCAGATGGAATGGAGCCGCCCTGCCGGGATCGTCGAACGATTTTTTGATATCCAGATAGATCATGCGCCGCGCCGCCTTCTTTTGTATTTGACCAGCACCTCGGCGGCCATGAGCAGGGACACGCACAGGCCGGAGGTCACCAGCACCAGCAGGGTCGCCAGCGCGTCATTGCCCGCCTGGAAGGCGTCGTAGATGGCCAGGGCCAGGGTCTGCGTCTTGCCGGGGATATTGCCGGCCACCATGAGGGTCGCGCCGAATTCGCCCATGCCCCGGGCAAAGGCCAGCATGAGCCCGGCAAAGATCCCCTTCCAGGCCAGCGGCAGGGAGACCGTCAGCAAAATGCGCAACTCGGAGGCGCCAAGGGTGCGCGCCGCATTCTCCAGATGCGGGTCCACCTGCTCAAGAGCGGCACGCGCGGACTTGTACAGCAGGGGGAAGACCACCACCGTGGCGGCCACCACGGCCCCCTGCCAGGAAAAGATGAGCTGCAGCCCGAGCTCGCGCAGGGACGGTCCCAGCAGACCGTTACGCCCGATGACGAGGATCAGATAATAGCCCAGCACTGTGGGGGGCAGCACCAGGGGGAGCGTACACAGGGCATCCAGCAGGGCAGGCAGGGGACCGTGGCGGCGGGCCAGGCGCCAGGCAACGAACAGCGCGGCCAGGAAGGAAAGGGCCGTGGCTATGCCGGCTACCCGCAACGACAGCAGGAGCGGCTGGGCCAGGTCGGTAGGGACAAGGTATTCCATGCGGTATCCAGACGACGCCCCTGCCGGACAGGCAGGGGCCGCGCGACAGAAAAGGCAACATCCTGCGCCCGGCGGGCAAGGCGGGCCCGCCGGGCGCAGGGGGCGCAGCTCACAAAAAGCCGGGCCCGGACATGCAGGAGTCGGGACATGTCCGGACCCGGTAAACGGGCCGCAGCGTCCGCAACGCTGCCGCCATCAGAAATTACGGCTTGGAGAAGCCGTAACGGGCCAGGATCTCCTGCCCTTCGGGGGAAAGGGCAAAGTCCACGAAAGCCTGACCCATAGCAGCGTTGCTGCCGGTGGTGGCCACGGCAATGGGATAGGTGACAGGCTTGTGTCCCGTGAGCGTCAGGCAGACGGCCACCTTGTCGGCACGCTGCTTGGCGTCGGTGGCGTAGACGATACCGGCATCGACTTCGCCACGGGCCACATAATCCAGAACCTGCCGCACGCTGTTGCCGTAGACAAAGGAGGACTGTAGGGCATCCCAGAGCCCGGCGTTCTTCAGGGCGTCGCGCGTATAGCGGCCCACGGGCACGCTTTCAGGCGAGCCCACGGCGATGCGCTGGGCCTTCTTGAGTTCGCCGAGGCTGGCGAACTTGTGCCCCTGGGCAGGCACGATGAGCACCACGGTGTTGCTCACGAAATTCTTGCGGCTTTCAGGCTTGATGAGCTGGGCCTTCTGGGCCTTGTCCATGGTCTCCTGGTCGGCGGAAGCGAACGCGTCCACCGGCGCGCCTTCCTGCATCTGCTTGAGCAGCGGATTGGAAGCGGCGAAGTTGGTGTGTACGGTCACGCCCGGATGGGATTTTTCAAAGGCGGTCTTCAGTTCCGCGAACGCATTGGTCAGACTGGCCGCGGCGGATACGGTCATCTCTCCGGCGGATGCCGTCATGACCTGCCCGCAGCCCAGCGACAGCATCAGGACGGCGGCCGCCAGGCACACGCTTTTGGCACAGGCGGAAAGCATACGATCAACCCACATACAAGCCTCCTTGGCTTTTCATGTTCTCGTCATGCTGCACTTTACGCGCCTGAGGCACGGGAGCAAGGCAGGCACGGATTAGACAAAAAGCGTGACAGCTTGTAACATCTTATGATTCAATTTATTTTGGAGGTGGTTATCGGAGGGTTCTTATGGTTTCTGCGCAAAAACGTGAAAGACTCAGCACTTTGCTGCACAGTCTGGAAACTGAAGACAGGAAATGGCTCCAGCAAAAGCTCATGCGGCAGGACAACGCCAGCCTGCTGCGGGACGAGAAAGGCCTGAGCGATCAGGAGCTGCTGGCGGCCGAGTCCTGGTACTGGCAGCAGTATGCCGAATCGTCCAGCATGCGGGCGCGCCGGGCACATGCCCGCCTGTGGTGCATCTTCATGCTCTTGCGCTACGGCGGCCTGCGCCTGGTGGAAGCCCTTTCGCTGGAGCTGACGCATATGGACTGGAGCGCGGGCACCATCCACATCCAGGGCGAACATGCCCGCCAGGTGCCCCTGCCGGCCACCCATGCCCGCAGGTTGCGCCAGATGATGGAAGACCCCGCCCTGTTCTCCCCCAGCGGCGCCCTGCTGCGCTGTGACGCCAGCTATGTGCGCCGCAGCCTGCAGCAATGCGGCAACGCCTGCGGCCTGCCCGCCGGCCTGCTCAGCGCCCGCAGCCTGCGCCAGACCCGCATCATCGAGCTGGTGCGCCAGGGCCTGCCCGCGCCCGTGGCCGACATGTTCGCCGGACGCAACCGGCGTCAGCAGTCCGGCAGCATCCGCTACAACCTCAAGGCCGCCCAGAGCCTGCTGCGCGAACACGTCCAGCGCACCAGCGGCCTGCGGACCAGCGCCCGCAACGTCTTCCACGGCCGCATCGAACAGCTGCGGGCCTCCGGCATCATGGTCACGGTGGTCCTGTGTACGGCCGGGGGGCTGCACGTCACGGCCATGATCACGGATGAAAGCAGCAAGAGCCTGGGCCTGGCCAAGGACATGCTGGTCACGGCCAGCATCAAGGCCCCCTGGATCATCATCGAGCCGGACCAGGGCCAGGAGACGCCCCCCGTGGCCAGCCGCAACTGCTTTCGCGGCACGGTGGAGCGCGTGCGGCAGGACGAGATGCTGGCCGAGATCCTGGTCAACCTTCCCGACGGCAGCCAGGCCTGCGCCCTGCATGTGCGCGGCGAGAGCCCCATCCCGCCGGTGGGCAGCAGTGTCTGGGTCATCTTCAAGGCCCTGTCCGTCATCCTGACCCTGGATTAAACCCAGGCGCATCATGTTTCGTCCGGGGGGAGGGCCCCCCCTGGGCCCGCGCACAAGAGGGCTCCTTTCCCCCGGGCCCCATCCTTCCCCCAGCGCGCGTTATTGGGAGGATGGCGAGGGGCGGGACCATCGTCTCCCCTGTGCGGCCGTCCCCGAAAAAAATGCCGCCTGCCCGCGGGCAGTCCAACGCGGATCTGCCCCGCACGGACGGGAACAGACGTGCTTTCCGGCCTGTTACGGCAACGGCCTCCTGCCGGGGGACATCTGTCGAGCCCTGCCTTCAGGAAAGACCCGGGAAGGGGAAAGACGCCCGCAAGGCCGCGCCCCCTGCCTCCCGGATGAGGCCGGGACAGGCCGCGTGGCCGGCCGGAAACACAAAAGCCCCCTGCGTACAGGGGGCACGACGTAGCGCCATGACGGCGGGAAAAAGAAGAACCCCTGCGAACAGGGGCGGGAATGACGGTCAAAAAGGGACGACGGCCCGGGACCGTCAGCGAAGGACGGCCCGGCGGATGGCGGCGCGCTGCTCTTGCGCGCAGGCCCGCAACGCCATGACAGACGGCCGCAGCCTCCCGCCTTTCCGGTCCTGCCGCGCCTGCCTCCCCGAACTGATATTCCTTATCCGACGCTCCAGCCCGCCGACCCGGCAGCGCGGCGCATCCGTGCGCCCTTCATCAGGCTTGCAGGGGGGACCGCCCTTCCGGCCAGGAAGGCAGCCACATGCGGCAGGCATAGTGCTGAGGCACGCGCATCACCTCCCGCAACGGCAAGGCCAGCCAGTGGCAAAGGAGCGTGCGCAGGACGCCCGCGTGGCTGACCAGCAGCAGGCATTCCCCGGAAAAGCGTGATCGCCAGCGCTCCACACAGGCCACGGCCCGTGCCTGGACCCCGGCGAAGCTCTCCCCTCCCGGCGGCGTGAAGTCCGCCATGGCCGCCCCGCGCGCCGCATGGCTGCCCGGCCAGCGTGCCTCCACTTCCGCCACGGTCAGTCCTTCCCAGCCGCCCAGCGAGATCTCGCGCAAGGCGGCATCCGGGAAGATGTCCACATCATGCCCGTATCCCCGGAAGACCTCCCGCACCAGGGCCGCGCTTTCCCGGCAGCGGCCAAGATCCGAGCAGACGATGCGCCGGGGCAGCGTCGCCGGCCCTCCTGCCACGGCCGTCACCGGTCCCGGCATGTCCGCCCGCTCCGGCACAGGACGCATGACGGGCCCGGCCTGCGCCACGCCGCATTCCGCCAGCAGGGCACGGGCGGCACGGCGTACCTGCTCCCGTCCCGCATCGCTCAGGGCTATCTCCCGCGCGCCCACGAAACGCCGTTGGGGATTGGGCGGCAGGGCTCCGTGACGCAGCAGCCAGAGACCGTCCATGGCCTAGACATCCTCCGCCGGGAAGCCGCCCACGGGGGCCCAGAGCCTGCGCGTGGCATCCAGCGCCTGCGCCCGGGCCGCCACATCGGCCGCGGCCAGAGCTTCCCGGGCCAGCCGGGCCGGGTCCTGCCCCAGCTCGGCGGCAAGACGGCCCTCCAGGGCCAGGGCCCGGTCGCGCCGTCCTTCGATACCGGCACGGGCCTCGGGATCAGCACCGAATTCTTCCAGTTTTTGCCCGAAACGCCGCATGATGGGGAGCCAGTTCCCCCCGCGGCAGTATTTGTCCGCCAGATAGACCAGCTCGTGCGCCCCCAGCTTTTTCTCCGCCGGGACGCTCTGGTCGCGGTGCGCCGCCACGATGCCCGCCATGCGGGGCAGGCCGAGCCGCGCCAGCAGCCGCCCGCCCGCAGCCTCATGCCCGTGCGCGCCCTTGCGGATATCGTGCGTCAGTCCGGCCGCCAGCGCCAGGGCCCTCTCCACGGGATCGTCCTCCCGACGCGCCGCCGCCAGGGCCGCGCACAGGGCTTCGGCCACCAGTCCCACGGCCAGCGCATGCCGCAGTCCCTGCTCCGGCACACCAGCCTGCAGCAGCAGGGCCTCCGCCTCTTCCCGCGTCAGGGCTCCATGACAGGCCGCCCGGGCCTGCAGATGCGCGTACTGTGCGGGCGTGTCCATATCCAGCAACATGGCGCTGTCCGCCACCGGCACCTGACGGCAGGGGACCTTCGCCAGGGCCCCGCGCAAGCCCTCCTCGCCATCATGGTCCAAGATGGCCGGCACCAGGGAGAGCGGCAGGCAGACGGGATGGCCGGGCTCCGTGCCGAAAACAGGCTGCAGGGCCGTGTCCGGGCAGACCGCCGCGGCCCGCAGCAGGGCCTGCACGGTCAGGCTCCGGGTCAGGGGCACGTCCACAGGATGAACGAAGACCACCCCCTGCCCCGCCGGGCAGCCGTCCGCTGCCGCCTGCTCCAGCACGGCGCGCAGGCCCGCGCAAAGGGAAGAGAACATGCCGTCTTCCGGTCGCGGGTTGCGCACGGGCCGCAGGCCCCAGGCGGGGGCCAGCGGTTCCAGCAGACCGGCATGATGGCCCGTCACCACGAAACAGTGCCCGCAAAAGGCGTACAATCCGGCCAGCGTCTCCAGGGCGCAGCGCGCCCCGTCCGCAAAGGGCAGGGGCAGCACGGCCTTGCATTGCCCCATGCGGGACGCCGCTCCGGCTGCCAGTATCACAGCGTAATGGCGCATGGCTCCCTCTCCCCGGCGCCCCCCTTGCGGGGATGCGTCAGATGAAAATCCTTCCCGTCGCACACGATGCGCCCCAGTACCGGCCCCAGGCGGGGCAGGGGGCTGCCGCAGGCGCACGGCCCCTCCAGCAGACTGGCCATGTCGCCGGTGCGGTAGCGCAACAGGGGCATGGCCCGCCGTTGCAGGGTGGTGATGACCAGCTCGCCGGGCTCGCCCGCGGGCAGGACCTCTCCCGTCACAGGATGGACTATCTCCAGCAGCAGGTCCAGGGCCCGCACATGCCGCCCTTCCCGGCAACGGCACTGCACGGCTCCGGCAAAAGCGCTTTCCGTGGACCCGTAATGCTCCAGCAGGGGGCAGTCCCAGTCCCGCTCCACCTGACGGCGCAGGGCCGGGTCCAGCCAGTCGGCAGCGCACAGGACGGCGCTCAGGCCGGGCGGTGTCTGCGGGAAAGCCTGCCGCAAGTCTTCCAGCTGCCGGGGCAGCAGGACCAGGGCCAGACCGGCCGGAGCCGTGTCCGCCAGGGCCTGCCAGATACAGCGCAAGTCGGCCAGACGGGCCCGCTCCGCTCCCGGGGCCTGCTGTGGCGCGACGAGCAGGGCCTCCGCCAGTTCCATGCAGGCCGTCACCCGCACGCCCTGCGGCGCCAGGCAGGCGCTCAGCAGATCCGTGATGCCCCGGGGCCGGTGCGCGCCCGGCAAAAGCACGGCCACCCGCTGCCCTGCCGTGACCATCTGGGCCATGCCCACGGCGAAGAAATCCCGCGTCCGCGCCAGCTCGGCATCACTGAAGGCCAGACGTTTGGGCGCGCCCGTGCTGCCGGAGGTGGCCACCGTGACCATGCGTGCCACCGCATCGCGCGAGACGCAGAGCAGGGCCTCGCCGGGGCGCAGGTCATCCGCTGTGGTGAACGGCAGTTCCGCCAGTTCGGAAAGATCATGCAGCGGCCGCAGACCGGCTGTCGACAGACGGCCCGTCGCCTGCAGGCGCTGCCGGTACAGGGGACCGTGCAGCGCCATGTGGCACAGATCGGCATTGAGCAGTTCCAGCTGGCGCGCACGCACGGCGGCAGGCAGGTCTTCCGGCCGTGCGGCCCCGCATTCCGCCGCCAGCCAGGCATCCAGCCCCAGCGCGAAGGGCGCGGGATGCGTCAGGGCCCGCAGGACCGCCGGCGGCAGCCCCGCCAGTGCCGCGCCGCTCACGGCGGCCCCTCCCCTATCCGGCGTCATGATGCGTCTCCCCGCCGGCCAGGCGCTGGGGATAGAGCATCCGGCCTTCCGTGGAGGTGAGGTTGTGGAGACAGAAGGGGATCATGCGCCCGTCAGGACGCACCACATGGATGCAGCAGCCGCGCACCCGCTCCACGTCAAGGGCCAGGGCGTCCTGAAAGGCCATGCAGGAGAGGGTGAAACGCTGTCCGGCCCCGGCCCGGGCCAGGAAACGGCTGAAATCATCGGCCAGCGCAGCCCTGGAGCCGCTCCCTCCGGGCCCGGGCTCGCCGCGCCAGTGGCTGGCCACGAACTGGCGGGACTTGCGGGCGCCCTCGGCCGCGGAAGGCGGGACCCTGTCCACGGCAGGGCCGCAGCAGGACTGGGCCGCATCAGGCAGCCAGCGCAGCATGACGCCGCCGTCCGGGCCTTTTTCCCGGGCATAGAGGGCGCTGAAGGAACAGAGGGAATGCTCGCAGCCCGGCGGATGGAAGTGTTCCATGCGCAGCCACTGCGGCGCCTGACGGCAGAGGGCGGCCATGACATGGCTGAGGGTGAGACGCGGGCCGTCCTCCAGCCGTCCGGGATAGCGGCCGAAACGGGCCACAGGCTGGATGTGCAGACCGCGTACGGCGGGCCCCAGTTCCAGAGCCAGACGCAGCATGGCCCCCAGGCGGTCATCATTGACGCCCTGTGCCACCGTGGCCACCAGCACCACGCCCAGCCCTGCGGCCGCACACCGTTCCACGGCCCGGCGCTTGACCGCAGGCAGATCCAGCCCGTCGGGCAGGGCCACGGCCCCGCGCAGGGGCAGGCAGCCTGCCGCGTCGGGACTGTCCCATTGCAGATAGACGGAATCCAGACCGGCCTCGCGCAGCTGCCGGGCATAGCCCGCTTCCAGCCCCAGGCGCAGGCCGTTGCTGTTGACCTGCAACAGGCCGAAACCCCGTTCCCGGGCCAGACGGATGATGGCGGGCAGATCGTCGCGCAGCGTGGGCTCGCCGCCGGAAAGCTGGATGTTGCAGCCCGGCGAGGCCCGGCGCAGGCTGTCCAGCTGGAAGGCCAGGGTCTCCAGCGGGGGATCGTCGGGCACAGCGCCGCCCGCCGAGGCATAGCAGATGGGACAGGCCATGTTGCAGCGCAGGGTCACTTCCACAAGGCCGGTGCAGGTATGCTGGGCGTGCGCCGGGCAGAGGCCGCAGTCATAAGGGCAGCCGTGCCGTACCGGCGTGCGCGGTTCGCGCGGATAGGAGGGCGTCTTTGGCCGGGACCAGCTCTCGAAGCGCGGCGGCGTGATACCGTCCTCCGCGGCCTCGTGCCAGACCAGGGCGGCAAAAGGGCCGTGCTCGGGGCAGGTCCGTTCCAGCAGGATGTCCCCGCCCCGGCGCACATAGCGGGCATCCAGCCGCCGCAGGCAGACCGGACACAGGCTCTGGGTCTCGTGCAGCAGCTCCATGCGCACCTCAGGCATGGGCCATGAAATCCAGCTCGTAGCTCTGGACCAGTTCCAGGATCTTTTCCCAGCATTCGGCCAGAAGGTCGCCGCAGGCCACGGGATCGGGCTCCGCGGACGCATCGCTCCGCGCGCCCAGACCGGCCGCCACCTGCCCGCAGGAACAGCCGCCGTAAGCGGCCGTGCGTTCATAGAACCAGCTGGCGTACTCGTTGAGCAGGGGCGCCAGCATGGGATGGGCCTCCTCGCCTTCGGCCCCCTTGCCCGCCATCAGGGCCAGCGTGCAGGCGCCCCCCGTCAGCAGGCCGCAGGGGCCGTCGGACTGGCCGATGCCGTGGCAGAGGCCATGCAGGGCCCGCACCAGATCGGGGAGCTCCCTGCCCTGGGCCTGCAGCAACAGCTGCACCAGCAGCTGGCTGCAGCAATAGCCCTGCCGCACCAGCGGCAACAGATCCATCATCAGGGGATTCATGCTTCCTCCTTTTGCGCGATCCAGAGCGCATAGCCCGGCTTTTCCGCCGCCGTCCCGCAGCCGGGACCGCACAGGCCCCACTCCCGCAGGCTCTGCTTGTCGCCGTACCAGACCAGGGCGGCAGCCAGACGGGCCAGCGCCGGACTGGCATCCTCGAAATGGCGGAGCGTGAAGCCCGCCTCCGCGCACAGCGCCGTCCAGGCGGCCCGTGAACGGGCCCCGGCGGCGCAGCCGCCGGGCTGTGGTACGGCAGGGGCCGTGCCCCCGGCGCGCCGGTAGAGATCGCTGCAGGCCAGCAGCCCGCCCGGGCGCAGGGCGCGCCGCGCGTCGCGCAAAAACGTCGCCGCATCCGGCAGTACGGACAGCACGCACTCGCACAGGATCACGTCCAGAGCGCCGTCCCGTACCGGCAGGCCCGCGCAGGCATCCGCCACCAGATACGGCAGCCCTGCCGTCCCGTCCGGTGCCTCCGTCCGCCACTGGGGACGCGGCACCATGTCCAGCCCCCAGGCCTGCTGCCCCTGCCGGCGCAGATGGCGCACGCTGCCGCCGGGCCCGCAGCCCACGTCCAGGATGCGGCCGTGCGGCCCGGCATCGTGCCAGCGCCGTCCCAGGGCCAGCAGCCTGTCCGTGATCTCCGTGCCGCCGGGCCGCCAATGCTCGCCCGCGATGCGCCGGAATTCCGGCCGGGCATAGAGCTGGCTCACTTGTCTTCCAGCAGGGCTTCCACTTCCAGCATCTTGCCCTCGGCCAGCGACTTGGGCACCATGGTCAGGCCGCATTGCGGACAACGCGGCAGCATGACGTCGAAAGCGCTGTTGAGGTAAAAGACCTGCACCTTGCCCTGCTCCAGCGGGCAACCGCAACGGCCGCAGGTCCAGCTGCCGCGGTCCGGTTCATAATTGGGGCCGATACTCATGCTATGCCTCCCCGCAGCAGCCGTTTTCCTGTACGCCGCCGCTGCCCGGTACGCGCATGCGGTGGCACCAGGCGTCATGCAGCAGCCAGCGGTCGCCTTCCGCCGTGTATTCCACCCAGAAGGTCACGTTGCGCGGCCGCCAGGCACCCAGACGGTGCCCGCTTTCCGCATCCACGAAATAGGCCTTTTCCGCTTCCACGGCCGCCACGGCCCCGCCGACATCCTCCAGCAGGATATGGCGGCGTTCCAGCTCTTCCAGCAGACCGGGGACCAGATCCAGCCGCCCGGCCGCCGGTTCGGCCAGCTCCTGCCCCAGCCAGACACGGGCCAGACGGCGACGCAGCGCCGCCCGCCGGGCACGCCGTTCCGAAAGGCCGGGACCCTTCTCCGCTTCGGGACCGTGGGCCAGAGCGGCCAGCTGCGGCAAAACATCCAGCAGATGCAGGCCGGGCTTGCCGCTGCCCGCCAGGCGATCCCGGCACATGATGCAGGAAGTCAGGGCCGCGTGCGGCAGATCGTCCGCCCGGTGCCGTGCCATCTCGTCGGCCAGCCCGGGCTGGGCGCACCAGACCAGACCGCCATAACCGCAACAGGCCGTTTTTTCACGGCCCTGCGGCGGCTCCTCGATGCCGAGGCCAGCCTTGCGGGCCAGGGAGCGCACGGCTTCCTGCCAGGCCGTGTCGTGACGGGCCGTGCAGGGGTCCTGCACGCTCAGCACCACGCCCGCGGACGGCTTTGAGCCTTCCGGCCACGGCAGGGCGTCCAGCACTTCCCACAGGGACAGGGCGCGCGCCCCGGGCAGGACTTCACGCAGGACGGAGAGACAGGACGAACAGGCCGCCATGATGCGGGGCCTGCCCAGCTCTTCCCACTGCCGCCGCAGCTCCGCGGCCTGCCGGGCGAACAGTTCCTCGCGGCCGCCCCAGCGCGCCGGGATGCCGCAGCAGCGCACGAGCAGGCTCACGGGCCCGCGCTCCAGGCCGGGAGCGAATTCGCCCTCTCCGGACAGCGCGTCGCGCAGCCAGGCATAGAGGGCCTCCACCTGTTCCCCGCGCGAGGCCGCCAGCTGGCAGCCGGGGAAGAACAGCCAGCCGCCCTCGCCGCCCTTGATGCTCAGGGCGCATTCCGGGCCGCTGGCGGCTTCCATGTCCTCCAGGGCGAACTCATGGGCCGAAGGCGGCATGACGCCGCGATCCACCATGTCCTGCCGCGCGCTCAGGCAGAGCTCGGCCATGGAAAAATTCTCGGGGCAGAGCTCTTCGCACTGCCCGCACAGGGCGCAGCCGTTGATGAGGTTGTTGGCCAGATGCAGGCCCTTGACGATGGCCGCATTGTTGTACATCTGGCGGGCATAGACCCGGGGATAGCCCTTGTATTTCTGCAGGTAGACGCAGGCCTTGACGCAGACCATGCACTGGCACTGCAGGCAGCGGCCGGCCTCCTGCCGGGCCTCGGCCTCGGTATAGCCGGCGGCGGCCGGCAGCACCCGTTCCACCGGCGCGATGCCGTCCAGCCCGGTGTACAGGCTGCGTTCATCCGTATCGCGGGCGGCCGTCAGGGACACGCCGCTCACCAGCCGTTCCAGGGTCCGGGCCGCCCCCCTGCCCTGCCCCGCCTGCCGGGACGCGGAGGCGAAGCTGTGACCGGTGGGCGTCACGTCACGCCAGCCCGCGCAGCAGATATTGTCCCGCCAGTGCAGGATCTGCGCATCCACGTCCGTCACGGCGGGCGCCAGCTCCGGCAGGGCCCCGGCATCCAGCAGGACGCCGTCGTACTCTCCGGCCGCCTGCTGCAGGCAGGCCGCATCCGTGGTGGCCTGCTCGAAGCGCGCGCTCCGGCGGCACAGGGCCTCCCATTCGGCATCCAGGGCCGCGGCTCCGGCCCCGGCCAGCACCGGCCAGTCCGCCAGCAGCCGCGCCCGGGCTTCGCCATCGTGGAAAACTGTCACCTGATAGCCCTTGCCGGCCAGATCCCAGGCGCAGACCAGACCGGCCAGCCCGGCGCCCATGACGGCGATGCGTTTCTGTTTGCGCGGCATGGGCAGGGAACGGGTCTGCACGCCCAGATGTCCTGTGCAGAAGATCTCCAGCCCGTGCAGGTTGACGGCCCCCCCCAGGTCGCTGCGCAGACATCCCTGCTCGCAGGGATGGTCGCAGATGTGGGCCAGCAGGCCCGGCAGGGGCAGGTAGCGTTCCAGCTGCTTGCGGGCATCGCTCCAGCGTCCTTCGGCGGCATGGGCCAGGAAGGCGCGCGCGTCCATGCCCAGCGGGCACAGGGACTGGCAGCGGGGCGGACGCTCCTGCGTGCAGCGGGACTCGACTTCATGCAGCGCGCTCTGGCTGTTCATGGAAATGCTCATGGGAACCTCGGGAGGGCGTGACGGCGGCGGGGCGGGATCCCCCGGCATGACGGTCCTGTGCGGACCGCCGCCCGGGACAGGGCCCGGGACGGGAGGCGGAGGAGCCTGCGAAGGTCACGGAAAGAAAAAGCCTACAGGGCAAGACGGCATCCCTGTCGCAGGATGCCGTCCGCCTTGTCTGCATCTGGGGGGACCGGCGAACCGGTCCCCCGAACCGTTGATGTTACTTCTTGGGCATGGCCGCCAACACCTTTTCGGGGTACGCGGGCAGATGGGTCACGCGCGCGCCGCAGGCGTTGTAGATGGCGTTGATGATGGCCGGATGCGGGCCGCACAGCGGGATCTCGCCCGTGCCGGAGGCGCCGAAGGGGCCGTCAGGACGCGGGGTCTCCACGTAGATGAGCTCGAGGTCGTCCGGGATGTCCTTGATGGAGGGGATACCGGCGCCGGCCATGGTGCTGTGCTTCTTGATGTCTTCGTAGTCTTCGGTGAGGGCCAGACCGATGCCCTGGGCGATACCGCCATAGAGCTGGCCGTCGGTGAGCAGGCGGTTGACCACCTTGCCGATGTCGGCCACCATGGTCATCTTTTCCACCTGGGTCTTGCCGGTAGCCACATCCACGGCCACTTCGGCCATGAACAGACCGTACATGTAGCAGCAGAAGGGCTCGCCCTGGCAGTTCTTGCCGCAGTCGCGGGCCGGAGCGGTCCACTTGCCGTCCTGATGCACGGCGCGGCCTTCGGCCTTCATTTCGTCATAGGTGTAGAAGCCGCCGCCGGGCTTGCGCATGGCTTCCACCAGCTGTTCGCAGGCCACGCGGATGGCATTGCCGGTCATGACCTGGGAGCGGGAACCGCCGGCAGGACCGGAGTTGGGGGTCTTGCTGGTGTCGTTCATGACCAGGCGGATCTTGTCCACAGGCAGGCCGATGGGACGCAGGGCCTCATGGGCGGTGCACTGCGCGCCGGAGTCGGCGCCCTGGCCGTGATCTTCCCAGGAGCTGCCGATGGTCACGGTGCCGTCGGGGTTGAGTTCGGCCCAGGCTTCGGAGGAGTCGGGACCGTCCAGGCCGGCGCCGTACACGGCAAGGGCCAGACCCACGCCGCGCTTGACGGCGTCGGTGGATTCGGCCTTGGCCTTGGCCTTGGCGGCTTCATACTTGGGACGCAGGGCCTTGAACATGGTGGGCAGGTTCATGACCTCGGGCTTCTGGCCGGTAGGCGTGGTGTCGCCTTCCTTGTAGCAGTTGAGCTCGCGCAGGTCGAAGGGATCCATGCCCAGCTTTTCGGCCAGTTCGTCCATCAGCACTTCGGAGGGGAATTCCGATTCGGGACCGCCGTAACCACGGAAGGCCGCGCCCCAGGCGTGGTTGGTGGCCACGGTGCGGCCGTCGCCACGGATGTTGGGGATACCGTAACCGGCACCGATGAACTGGGCGCCGCGCAGGGTCAGCAGGTCGCCGAATTCGGAGTACGGGCCGTGGTCGCAGGTCCAGTCGGTTTCCATGGCCACGATCTTGCCGGTCTTCTTGTTGGCGGCCATGCGCACCTTGGTCCAGAAGGGCGAGCGCTTGCCGGTGTACTGCTGCTGCTGCTGATAGTTGTAGCGCAGGTGGCAGGGACGGCCGGTGGCCAGCACGGCCACGCCGATGAGGGCTTCCATGGTGGGGCTGAACTTGTAACCGAAGGTGCCGCCGGTGGTGTTCTGCACCATGACCAGCTCTTCGGGGAATTTCACGCCCAGGCCGGGGGCGATCATCAGGGCGTGCAGGTGCAGGCCGATGGACTTGGAGTGGATCACCAGCTGGCCCTGCTCGTTCAGGTAACCGTAACCCACGTCGGGTTCGATGTTCAGATGGGGCTGGCGCTGGGTGTAGAAGCTGTCTTCCACCACCACGTTTTCAGGATCGTCAAAGAAGGGCTTGGTATCTTCGCCCTTTTCGATGTGGGGTTCATAGTAGATGTTGGGCGTGCCGGGATGGATCTCGATGGCGTCGGGAGCCATGGCTTCGGGCGCGCTCATGTATTCGGGCAGCAGTTCCAGGTCGAACTTGACCTTTTCGGCGGCGGCGCGGGCATGGGCTTCGCTGTCGGCGCAGACGATGGCCAGGGCGTCACCGTACTGGAACACCTTGGTGTCGTTGAGGATGGGACGATCCCAGCCGTCGCCCTTGTTGTCGGCGAAGGTGATGAGGCCGGTGATGCGGTTCTTGCCCTTGACGTCCTTGTGGGTCAGCACGCGCACCACGCCGGGCATCTTTTCGGCTTCGGAGGTATCGATGCCCTTGATGAGGGCGTGGGAGACCTTGGCCTGGGCCAGGGCCAGGTGCAGGGTATCCGGCGGCATGTGGATGGCGGCGTCGGCGCCGTATTCGGCCAGACCGGTCACCTTGACCAGGGCGCTGGGACGAGGCAGGCGCGAACCGAAGGCGCGACCGTCGGCGGGCAGCTTGTAGTGCAGCTCTTCGATGTCCTTGTCACCGCGCATGACGGCGGCGGCGTCCATGACGGCGTCCACCAGGGGCTTGTAGCCGGTGCAGCGGCAGATGTTGTGGTGTTTCTGGAACCAGTCGCGCACGTCTTCACGGCTGGGGGAAGGATTGGAGTCCAGCAGGGCCTTGGCGGACACGATGAAACCGGGCGTGCAGAAACCGCACTGGGCCGCGCCGTGGAAGATCCAGGATTCCTGCAGCGGATGCAGTTTGTCGGGGGTCCCCACGCCTTCCAGAGTGGTGATCTGGGCCTGGTCGGGCACGCGACGCATCTTGACGATACAGGCGCGTACGACTTTGCCGTCGAGGATCACGGAGCAGGCGCCGCACTGGCCCTGACCGCAACCCACCTTGACGCTGGTGATCTGCAGCTGGTTGCGCAGCACATCAACGAGAAGGGTGTCGGCGTCCACCAGGACGCGGCGGGGAATACCATTGACCACAAGCGTTTTCGTTTCCATATGCGACTCCTAGAAACGGCTTGCAAGTTGAGACGGTCGCTGCCGCGCCGCCTATTTTCCAAACGGACAGATGGGATAGCGGCATTCGGCGCAACCGGAGCAGAAGCCCCCGTGGCCCATGCCGGCGATATCCGCGGCTGTCACTTCCAGTCCGGCCAGAAGGCGCGGGACGACGAGTTCGAAAATGCTGGCCTTGTAGTACATGACGCAGCCGGGCAGCCCCAGGACGGGGATGCGTCCGCGTTCCGCGGGCACATAGCCCAGAAGGAACATGGCCCCGGGATAGACCGGCGCGCCGTAGCTCACCACCTGCGCGCCAGCGGCGCGGATGGAAGCCGGTGTCTTGTCGTCGGGGTCCACGGACATGCCCCCGGTCACCACCACCATGTCGGCTCCCTGTCGGATGAAGCCGCTGATGGCCGACGAGGTCATCTCCACTTCGTCACTGGTGAAGACCTGATCCATGACGCTGCATTCCAGGCGGGCGAACTTGTCTCGAAGCACGGGGCCGAAAGCATCCTTGATGCGTCCGGTGTAGACTTCGCTGCCGGTAGTGACGATGCCGACCTTGAAATGGCGCAGGGGCAGGACTTCGACCACGGGGTGGGTGACAAGATTCTCAAGCGCGACGATCTTGCCCTCCTCGATGAGCAGGGGCACCACGCGGGTACCTGCCAGGCTCTGCCCCCGCCGGACCAGCTGCATGCTGTGCAGGGTGGCCAGGGTGATCTCCCCCAACGAGTTGATGCGGGTCAGCGTGGGCACATCCACCCGCAGCAGCCCCATACAGGACGCTGTATAATTGATGCGGCCTTCCTTGGGATCGCTCAACGTGATGTTGGCCCCGGCCGTGGCGGCCGCGATGCGCCGTGCTGCTTCGTTCTCATGCAGCACGCCTTCCTGCGGCTCATACACATAGAGATGTTCCTTGCCCACTTCCAGGAGGGTCGGGATGTCCTCCTCCTGCACGATATGTCCCTTGCGGAACACGGGTCCCTTGTCTCCTCCAGGGACGATACGGGTGATATCGTGACAAAGTACGCTGCCGACAGCGTCCTTCACATGAATGGTTTTCATGACAGCAGCTTTCATTGTCTCTCCTGAACAAACTGTGACATACAGCTAAGAAATACCAACTTTTCATAAAAAGTGCAAAGAAAAACCTCCTCGAGCAAAGGCCGCGCAGGACCGTCGGTCCTGAGGCACGCTTTTGCCGCAAGGACTTGCGGCCGCTCACGCTTGGCCCCTTTTGAGTGACCTAACTGTGCCTTTGGCGGCCCATTTGCGCCATCGTTCACGACCGGCGGCCCAGCAGACAGTCCGGCCGGCATGAAAAGATTTTTTTCTTCGCACGCGCCGGACGCTTGCGCCCCGCTCCGGGAGCGGCTCCGCGCAAGGCCCCACGGCCTGGATGCCTCCCGCTCTGCCCGCGCGGGACGGCAGGCATGGGGCCTTCGGCACGCGCCCCGCCCTCCGGCTTCCCGGATGCAGGACCGCCCCTGCATGGCGCTTGCGCTCCAAAGCACATGCGGCGCAGGCCGCCACCCCGGCCCCCTGCCGCACGGAGGTCTTCGTTTCATACAAAAAGCGGCCGCGCATGCTCCATGCGGGCCGCTCGGAAGATCCAGAGAGGCGGACGACGGCCTCAGGGCCTGGCGTTGCCCCGCCGTTCCCGCCAGCGGCTGTAGATGCCGCGCATCAGGGCCGACTCGCGGTGCAGCAGGAACAAAGGCAGCATGGCGCCCACAGCCAAGGCGCTCATGATGAAAAAGGAGGTGAAGCCGTTGTAGGCCATCTCGGTCAGCAGGCGCTGCTGCTCGACCAGGTCCGTGGCCCCCAGGAATTGCATGGTGGCCAAGATGGCCTTGTAGGCGAACATGCCCGGTATCATGGGCAGCAGGGCCGGAAAGGCGTACATCTCCGCCGGGGTGTGCCAGCGCCGGGCCGCGGCGATGGCCAGCAGGGTGATGAGCATGGCCGCGCACAGGGAGGCGCTGGAAATGCCCATGACCTGGCTATGCAGCAGCACATAGCGGAACATGTGCCCCACAGCGGCCAGGAGACCGGCGATGAGTGCCACCCGCACGGGCGGGTTGGAGATCAGGGCGAAGCCGATGGCCGCCACGGCGGCGAAAAAGCCGTCGGCCAGGGTGTTCAGGAACAGGCTCGTCGCGGGCTCCTGAAAAAAGGACAGCAAGGCGTTCATCGCAGGTTCACCCCCAGAAGGAGCATGGTCAGGGACAGGCCCAGCGCGATGCAGACGATGAGGATGCCCGCCTGGACGAAACGGGCCAGGCCCATGAGCACATGGCCGTCGAGGATGTCGTGCATGGCATTGATGAGCGGGATGCCGGGGATGAGGAAGAGCACACTGGCGGCCAGCGCTGTCTGCGGCGTCTGGCCCAGGCCCCAGATGACGCCCGGCGAGGCCAGCAGGGAGGCCGCGAAGGCCGAGAGCAGGAAGACCATCTTGCCGTCCAGGCCCCGCTTGTGCAGGAACTGGCGCACGCAGAAGCCGCCCAGCGTGGCCAGGAAGACCAGGAGCATGGCCACGGCGTCGCCGTCGAAGAGCCGGCAGAAGGCCGCGTTGGCACAGGCCACGAAAAGGCGCAGCCAGCGCTGGTTCACGGCAGGCAGGGCCATGATGGCCTCCAGCCGCCGCCAGGCCTCGTCCAGCTCCAGGCGCTCGTCCACGATCTGCCAGCCCAGGGCGTTGAGGGCGGCCAGCTTGCGGAAATGCGGCCCGCCGGCCTGGATGGAGGCCACCGAGGTCTGATGCTGCCCGTCGGGCCGCATGACGGTGATCATCAGATGTTTGGGGAAAAGCGCCAGCTCCACGTCATAGCCGTAGGTATGGGCGATGCGCTGGGCGTTGCGGTCCACGCGCATGGTGGGCGAAGCGCAGGCCAGCAGGCAGGAACTGAAGGTCTGCAAAAAATGCAGCAGCTCGGCAGCCGAAGGGACGGTGGGAGTTCCGGCAGCCTCCTGCCGGGAAGGGGTCATGGACATAGGAAAAGGGGAAAGAGGGCCCTGCGCGAGGGCGAGCTCTCCATCGGTTTTCAGGTTGGCGGACAGGATGGGCGGACCTGCGCCCGGGCACGCCCGGACCGGATACGTCCGAGCCTGGCTGGCCGGCCTGGGCAGGTCCGCTCTGGATTTACTCTGGACAGGTTCGGCCCGGACATGCTTGTTCCGGGCGTGTGCGCGGATGCAGCGCAAACGGCTGCCCGGGGCGCAGGTCCGCCGGGCAGCCGACATCCATCTAGATGGCGCGTTCGTTTTCGAGGAAGACCCAGTGCAGCAGGCGCTTGTGCACGCGCAGGCGGTTTTCCGACTGCAGCAGCAGGAGCGAGGCCGGACTGGACAGGATGTCGCTCACGACCTCGATGGCCTGCATGGGCGAGGTCCCGAGCAGCACATGGGCGTTCTTGGCGGCATGGGCCATCAGGGCCTCATCGACCTTCCAGAGCTGGGACATCTCCTCGTCCAGGCCCGAACGGCAACCGGCATAGACGAAATTGCAGCCCGCCACCGCCTCCTGGGGCGTCTCCACAAAGTCCACCTGTACGCCGCAATGACGGGCGTAGGCTTCCAGCGAAGGACGTTCCTCCATGGGCGGCAGGGCCACCTGCAGGCTGAAGGGGAAATAGCGCAGGGCTTCGATGAGGGAATACAGGGTGCCGTTGGTGCAGCCCAGCCAGCCCACGCGGGCCTTCTTCAGATCGTCGCGGGTATAGCGCAGCATGCAGGCCACGTCGGCCAGCACATGGGCCGGATGGGCGTCGGGGCTGCCCGCGTTGATGATGGGGAACTGCACCAAGTCGCTGTCCACCTTCGCGGCCAGGCAGGGGATACCGTAGACGTACATGCAGTCCACGAAATAGTCGATGACCGCCAGCATCTGGCGCTGGTAGCGTTCCACTTCCGCCTTCCAGCCGCCTGTGGCCCCCTGGAAGACGATGGAGCCGCCCATCTGGCGGACGGCAGCGGAAACGCACAGCCGCTCGGCGAAAGATTCCTGCGCGAACAGCAGGACCGCCGTGCGCTCCGTCATGAAGTCGGTACGGCTCTTGGCATCGGGGATGCCGCGTGCCTGCTGCACCAGCAGCCAGGAGCCTTCGTCGCCAAGGTCATTGAGTGTCAAAACGTGTCGGGGCATAAACAACCTCCCAAATGGACAATGCGCGGAAGCCCGGCATTGGACCACCAGAGTACCAACAGCGCGCTGCCCTGTCCAGAAGTTGTGCGGTATCCGCAGCTTGCGAGGAAAAGGAGGCATTTGCCGCCTGACGTCTTTGGCGCTATACTGTGGCCCGCCCTTGCGGACATATCGTCCCGGCCATCCCTGGAGGTCACATGAAAGCCTGTTTTTTCGATCTGGACGGAACCCTGCTGGACACGCTGGCCGATATCGGCGGCGCCTGCAACGCCGTCCTTGCCGCGCACGGATACCCGGTCCATCCTGTTGATGCCTACCGGCAGATGGTGGGCAACGGCTTTCCCGTGCTCATGCGTCGCGCCCTGCCGCAGGCGGTGGTGGCCAGCAGCTCCGACGAGCAGCTGGCCGCCCTGATCAGGGAAGGCCGCGACCATTATGCCGGGCATCTCAGCCTGGAGACGCGCGCCTACCCCGGTCTGGAGGCGGCCCTGTCCCGCCTGCAGGACGCCGGCCTGCGCCTGGCCGTACTCTCCAACAAGCCCGACGACCTCACCCGCGCCCTGGTGCCCCTGTATTTTCCGGGCATCCGCTTTGCCGCCGTGCGCGGCGGGCGGCAGGACGCCCCCCTCAAGCCGGATCCCGCTGTCCTGCTGCAGATGGCGGCCGCCATGGGCGTGACGCCACGGGACTGCGCCTATGTGGGCGACAGCGACGTGGACATGCTGACGGCCCGCAATGCGGGCATGACCGCCGTGGGCGTGGCCTGGGGCTTCCGGGGAGCGGCCGAAGTGAGGGCCGCCGGAGCGGACACGGTGGCCGCCGATGCCGCGCAACTGGCAGACATCCTTTTGAACTCCTGAGGTACCATGGAACGTCCCATCATCGAGATCGACGAAGAAAAATGTGACGGCTGCGGCCAGTGTGTGCTGGACTGCGCCGAAGGCGCCCTGGCCGTGGTGGACGGCAAGGCCCGCCTCATCCGCGACAGCTACTGCGACGGCCTGGGGGCCTGCCTGAACTGCCCCCGGGAGGCCCTGCGCATCGTCATGCGCGAGGCCGAAGCCTTTGACGAAAAGGCGGCCCTGGCCGCCAAGGCCGCCCGTGAGGGACAGAAGGACGGACAGGGCGTCGCCCGGGGCTGCCCGGGCAGCCTGGCCCGCAGCTTCGTTGCCCCGTCAGGCGCGCCCGCGGCCGCGCCCGGCCTGACGCCCCTCTTTTCCGCCGCCGACAACGACATCCCCGACAGCCTGCGCGCCCAAACACCCAGCTGGCCCGTCCAGCTGCGCCTGCTGCCGCCCGGGGCGCCTTTCCTGCGCCATGCCCATATCCTGCTGGCCGCCCAGTGCGCCGGTTTCGTCCTGCCCACCCTGCACGATGACTGGCTGCAGGGCCGCATCCCCGTCATCGCCTGCCCCAAGCTGGACAATACCGGGGACTATCCCGAACGCCTGGCCGCTCTTTTCGCACAGGGCCCCGCCAGCGTCACCGTCCTGCGCATGAGCGTGCCCTGCTGCGCCGCCCTGGAGCAGCTGGCCCGCAAGGCCCTGGAGGCTTCCGGCTGCCACGCGCCCCTGCACAGCCACGTCGTCCGGCTGCCCCGCTAAATCCCCACAAAAAATTTTGGGATGACCTTGACAAAAACATAGCTCAAAACTATGTTTTGTCCAGAACGACTTTTGACCAACGAGGAAGACATGCCCATTCAGATCCCCGCCGACCTGCCCGCGCGCAGCGCACTGGAAAGCGAAAACATCTTCGTCATGACCGACGAACGCGCCACCCGGCAGGACATCCGCCCGCTGGATATCGTGATCGTCAACCTCATGCCCACCAAGATCGCCACCGAGACCCAGCTGCTGCGCCTGCTGGGCAATTCGCCCTTGCAGGTCAACATCACCCTGCTGCGCACGGCGGAGCATGAGTCCAAGAACACGCCCCTGCAGCATCTGGAGCGTTTTTACAAGACCTTCAACGAGATCCGGCACCGCAGCTTCGACGGCATGATCGTCACCGGCGCGCCCGTGGAACACCTGCCCTTCGAGGAGGTGGACTACTGGCGGGAACTGCTGGACATCATGACCTACGCCAACGGGCATGTCTTCTCCACGCTCTACATCTGCTGGGCCGCCCAGGCCGCCCTGTACCATTTTTACGGCGTGCCCAAGTACGAGCTGCCGGAAAAACGCTCGGGCATCTTCCGCCACCAGGTCCTGCATCCCGACTGCCGCCTGTTCCGCGGTTTCGACGATGACTTCCCGGCCCCGCATTCGCGCCATACCGAAGTCCGCGCCGAGGACGTGCGCCGCACGCCCAACCTGCGCATCCTGGCCGAATCCGACGAGGCCGGCCTGACCCTGGTGGAGAGCCTGGACCATTCCCAGGTCTTCATGACCGGGCATCTGGAATACGACCGCGGCACCCTGGACGCGGAATACCGCCGCGACCTGGCCCGGGGCATGGATCCCCATGTGCCGAGCCACTACTACCCCAACGACGACCCCAGCCAGCTGCCGCGCATGAACTGGCGGGCCCACGCCCACCTGTTCTACAACAACTGGCTCAACTATTACGTCTATCAGGAAACCCCCTACGACTTCGTCATGCAGGGGCAGCATTCCTGAACGAGGCTGTCATGAAATTTTCCACCAGAACACGCTACGGCTTGCGCTTCCTGTTGCGGCTGGCCGCCCAGCCGGACAACTCCCTGCTCCAGCTGGGCCAGGTCGCCCAGGAGGAATCCATCTCGCCAGGCTATCTGGAACAGATCGTGCGCGCCCTCAAGCCCCTGGGCATCCTGCGCGCCGTACGCGGCTCCGGCGGGGGCTACGCCCTGGCCAAACCGCCGTCAGAGATCAATATGGAGGACGTCTTCCTGCATCTGGAAGGCGAGATATCCCCCGTTTCCTGCCTCAACCGTGGCAAGGTCTGCCAGCGCGAGGGGCTTTGCTCCACCAGGGCCTTCTGGCACCAGCTGGACGAACACGTCCGCGACTTCCTGCGCCGCCAGACCCTGCAGAACATCATAGAATCAGAACCATCCTGTTGCCAGGATCCCGGAGAACACCATGTGGAACTACACCAACGCCGTCCATGAACACTTCCTCCGGCCGCACAACGCCGGTCCCATGGAAGATGCCAACGCCATCGGCGAAGTGGGCAGCCTTGCCTGCGGCGATGCGCTCAAGCTCTATCTGAAGATCAACGATGAAGGCGTCATCGAAAAGGCCAGCTTCGAGACCTTCGGCTGTGCCAGCGCCATCGCCTCCAGCTCCGTGCTCACCGACATGGTCAAGGGCATGAAGGCCGAAGACGCCCTCAGGCTCACCAACAAGGAGATCGCCGCGGCCCTGGGCGGCCTGCCCAAGGAAAAGATGCACTGTTCCGTCATGGGCCAGGAAGCCCTGGAAGCCGCCATCCGCCAGTGGAAAGGCGAAGCCCCCGTGCCCCACGCCCATGAGGAAGGCCGCCTGGTCTGCAAATGCTTCGGCGTGACCGACGCCCAGATCATCCGCGCCATCCGCGAGAACGGCCTCAAGACCGTGGAGGAAGTCACCAACTACACCAAGGCCGGCGGCGCCTGCGGCGACTGCCAGGACCAGATCGCCGAGATCCTGGCCGCCGAGCTCAAGCAGAAGCCCCTCGCCGAACTGCGCCCGGTCAGCAAGCCCCGCATGACCAATGTGCAGCGCATGCAGCTGGTCATGAAGACCATCGAAGAAGAGATCCGGCCCCAGCTGGCCGCCGACGGCGGCGACATCGAGCTGGTGGATGTGGACGGCAAGCGCGTGGTGGTCTCCCTGCGCGGCCGCTGCGCCCAGTGCCGCTCCAGCGAAGTGACCATCCGCAATCTGGTGGAACGCGTCCTGCGCGAACATGTGGAAGCCGACATCATCGTCGAGGAAGCCTAGCCATGAAGACCATCTATCTGGACAACAACGCCACCACCGCCGTGGCTCCCGAAGTGCTGGAAGCCATGCTGCCCTACCTGACGGACCTCTACGGCAATCCGTCCAGCATGCATACCTTCGGCGGACAGGTGGGCCGCGCCGTGGAAGAGGCCCGCGAACGCATGGCCGCCCTGCTGGGCGCCCATCCCGACGAGATCATCTTCACGTCCTGCGGCTCCGAAAGCGACAATGCCGCCATCTGGTCCGCCCTGCAGACCCAGCCCGAAAAGCGCCACCTCATCACCACCCGCGTGGAACACCCCGCCGTGCTCAACGTGGCCCAGTACTGGGAACGCCAGGGCTACCATGTGACCCTGCTGGGCGTGGACAACAAGGGCCGCCTGGATCTGGACGAATACGCCGACGCCCTGTCCGACGACACGGCCCTGGTCTCCATCATGTACGCCAACAACGAAGTGGGCAACGTCTTCCCCATCAGCCGCATGGCCGAAATGGCCGCCGAAAAGGGCGTGATCTTCCATACCGACGCCGTGCAGGCCGTGGGCAAGGAAGCCATCGACCTCGGCAAGCAGCCCATCTCCATGCTCTCCCTGTCCGGGCACAAACTGCACGCGCCCAAGGGCGTGGGCGTGCTCTATGTGCGCAAGGGTGTGCGCTTCCGTCCCTTCCTGCGCGGCGGACACCAGGAACGCGGCCGCCGTGCCGGTACCGAGAACGTGCCCTATATCGTCGGCCTGGGCATGGCCGCCCGGCTGGCCGGGCAGCACATGCAGCAGGAACGCACCCAGGTGGCCCGCCTGCGCGACAGGCTGGAGCAGGGCCTGCTGGCCGCCATCCCCGACTGCATGGTCAACGGCGATCCCGAACACCGCCTGCCCAATACCACCAACATCGCCTTCAAGAACGTGGAAGGCGAAGCCATCCTGCTCATGCTGGACCAGCTGGGCATCTGCGCCAGCTCCGGCTCCGCCTGCACCTCCGGCAGCCTGGAACCCTCCCATGTGCTGCGCGCCATGGGCGTGCCCTTCACCTATGCCCACGGCTCCGTGCGCCTCTCCCTCTCCCGCTACACCACGGAAGAGGACATCGACTTCGTGGTCGAGAACATGCCCCAGGTCATCAAGACCCTGCGCGACATCTCGCCCTTCAAGAACTAGGAACATTGCGCGGGGAGGGAGGAAACTTTTTCCAGCGGAAAAAAGTTTCCTCCCTTCTTTATGTAGACTTAATGAAATTTTTTAAATATACTAGTTTCGTTTATATCATTTCGAGGAGAAAAACAATAAATGAAGTATAATGAACTAAACTTTAAAATCCCAAAAGAATCTTCATCATATAAAGAAAATTCTGCTTTCATAATAAGACAGATACAGGGTATTTTAGACAAGCGAAAAGCAACTGGCGATAACAAAATAATCATTAATACGAATTTAGTATTAGGCCTTCCTTTAGAGAATATCAATAAAATTGCAGGCCCTATGATTGAAGCTTGGGCGTGTGAAGTTTTTTCAGGGATTAGAGATACTCCCAATAATCAGTACAAGTTAATTAATGTTGAAGCCCAAGAACGGCTGGGGATGGCGGATATTATTTTACAATTTAGGAAAGGCAATGATGTCATAACAGGAAATATTGATGTTAAGGCTACGGCAAATGATATTCCAAACAGCGGGAAAGGTCCCAATATAACATCATTTTCTCGTATACGAACAGCATATATAGTTGATCCAGATTTTATATTTATTATTTTATCAATCAAGCATAAAGTATACTCTGAACGAAACCAAATAACTGGATTAGTTGATGGCATTATGGAAATCGTAGATTATAACGCATATGACCTTAAATTCATCAGTGATGCAGATATTAACTATAATCCGGCATTAGGAACTGGACAAATCCAAATCAAAGATATTCATTATGTTGCCTATCAAGAAAGATCAACTTGGGAAATGTGCCAGTTATTAGATAAAAAATATCTACATAGCACACGCAGGACTATAGAAGATTTTTATAGAGAGGCAAAGAGAAATCAATGGATAAAAGATTAGTTGCAATATGTGGAGATGCTACTAAAGAACTTTCTAAACTCCCAGATAAATGTGCACAATTAATTATTGCCGATCCACCATACAATTTAAATAAAGACTATGGAAAGACTAAAGACACATTAACTTTTAGCGAATATTTATCTTTTTCAAGATTATGGCTAAAAGAAGCACATAGAGTTCTCAATGATACAGGCACCATATATGTATTCATGGGAACAAGATTTATTGCGTACATTTATTCATTACTAGAAAGAGAGTTCAATATGATTTTTAATTCATGGATAACTTGGCATTATACCCAAGGAATCGGAAAGACAAAGGGATTTTCGCCTCGCCATGATGATATTCTGATGTTTACAAAGTCTAATAATTTTATCTTCAATCTAGATGATATTCGTATCCCTCAGAAATTTTATCGTTCAGTCAACAATATGCGTGGAGCGAATCCTGGGAATGTATGGGAATTTTCTCATGTACACTACTGCAATAAAAATAGAAAAGCACATCCGACACAAAAACCTGAAGGACTCTATGAGAGAATGATTCTTGCATCGTCTAATGAGCAAGATTTAGTAATTGATCCTTTTGTAGGTAGTGGGACCTCTTTAAGAGTCTGTCAGCAAACGAATAGAAAAGCAATTGGGATTGATATCAATCCTGAATATATATCAATAACTAATAAAAGGCTTTCTGATCCCTTTGAGGGTTTTGATAGTATCGATATAAGGATGAAGCGTATTCCCAACGACTTAAATGATCCTCAACTTCGAGATGAGTACATAAAAAATCATATTAATTGGTTTTTTAAAAATCATTCAAATTCTGTATCTGATTTTTTACATGCAGCTATAAAGACATATCGTTAATTATATCGATAAAATTCTATTTCTATGACACAAAATACTTTTCTCTAAATACTACCTCCATTTTGGCGACAGATCATCATCCGGCCTTCATGCATATGACAACGAAAGCGTCATACCTGTTTCGGATGCCGGAGCTGTTCGCCCTTCCAAGACTCCTGGGCATCTCATGGCAGGAGACAACTCCTCTTCTTCTGCGGATGCCTTGATCCGGGCTTACGCCATCTCCTGCCTTTCCCCCGTATTCAAAAACAAAAACGCCCACATATAGCAGGCATTCAAGCATACGGGCTGCGGCACCGTCCACCGCCGCACAACGACGGGGTCCGGCACACAGTTCTGGAAAAAATTTTTTCGGGATGGATGGGGGTCCGGGGGAAGGAAGGGGCAGTTTTTACAAAAAACGCCCCTTCCTTCCCCCGGCAAAAACTCCGCCCCCCACAAAAAAGCGAAAAATATCAGGCTTCCACGGGGCGTAGGGCCCTGATGGCGGCCTTGTCCAGGACGCGCTGGTTGGAGCTGCCGCGAAAGTCCAGCTCCAGATCGCGCAGGGCCTCCACATAGGGGCCATCCACCAGCACGTCCACTTTGTCCAGCAGGCGGCCCACGGCGGGGACCCGCCGGGCGAGGCCGTAGAGCTGCTCGCAGGTATAGCCGCTGTAGGCGTAGACGTTCTTGCCCGCGGCGTGCACGCCGTCAGCCAGGTGGCACAGGGCTTCGGGCTGGGCGAAGGGTTCGCCGCCGGAGAAGGTCATGCCGGACAGCAGGGGATTTTCCCGGAACTGGCGCAGGATGTCGTCGGTATCCAGGAAGTGCCCGCCGTCGAAGTCATGGGTCTGCGGATTATGGCAGCCCGGGCAGTGATGCGGACAGCCCTGGGTGAAGACCACATAGCGCAGTCCGGGACCGTCCACTATGGATTCTTCCACGATGCCGCTGACGCGGAGCCTAGGCATGTTTGACGCGGTCGCGTTCTTCGGCGCGTTTGGCGTTGTTGAAGCGGTCGAGCGTGCCCACCAGATAGCCGGTGATGCGGCGCACGCGCTCGAAGGGCACGCCTTCGCCCACCATTTTCACTTCGGGCTTGGTCTCGGTCAGTTCGGATTTCATCAGCATGGTCCAGGCTCCTCTTCTGGGTAAAACGTGACGGAAACTAACGGCAGCAGTTGGGCATGTGCGGATACTTGCGGCGCAGCATCTTGAGCGTTTCCTGACTCACGGCCTCGCCCTCCTTGCGCCCGCAGCGGGGGCAGCGACCGTTGATGACGCCCACATAGCCGCACACGGGGTCGCGGTCCAGGGGATGGTTGATGGACCCGTAGCCCACGCCCTTGTCGTGCATGAAACGGATGATGGTCTCGAAGGCTTCCAGGTTCTTGCAGGTATCGCCGTCCAGCTCCACATAGGTGATATGCCCGGCATTGGTGAAGCTGTGGTAGGGGGCTTCCAGCTCGATCTTGCGGAAGGCCTTGATGGGAAAATAGACGGGCACATGGAAGGAGTTGGTATAGTACTCCCTGTCCGTGACGCCCTCGATGACGCCGTACTTCTTGCGGTCCAGGGCCACGAAGCGGCCGCTCAGGCCCTCGGCGGGAGTGGCGATCAGGGTGAAATTGAGGCGCGTTTTGGCGGATTCCTCGTCGCAGCGCCGGCGCATGTGCCCGATGATGCGCAGGCCCAGCTGCTGGGCTTCTTCGCTTTCGCCGTGATGTTTGCCGGTAAGGGCCACCAGCGCCTCGGCCATGCCGATGAAGCCCAGGGTCAGGGTGCCGTGCCTGAGGACCTCGGCCACGCTGTCGTCCCAGTCCAGCTTGTCGGAATCCAGCCAGATGCCGTTGCCCATCAGGAAGGGGTAATTGCGCACCTTCTTGGAGCACTGGATGCCGAAGCGGTGCAGCAGCTGGCGGAAGACCAGGTCGATCTGCGCGTCCAGCAGCTGGAAGAAGCGGTCCAGGTCGCCCCTGGCCTCGATGCCCAGGCGCGGCAGGTTGATGGAGGTGAAGCTCAGGTTGCCGCGGCCGCAGGTCACCTGGCGGTCGGGGTCGTAGACATTGCCCAGCACGCGGGTGCGGCAGCCCATGTAGGCCACTTCGCTGTTGTAGTCGCCGGGCCTGTAGTACTGCAGGTTGAAGGGCGCGTCCAGAAAGCTGAAATTGGGGAACAGGCGCATGGCCGAAGTCTTGATGGCCATCTTGAACAGGTCGTAGTTGGGATCGCCTTCGTTGTAGTTGACGCCTTCCTTGACCTTGAAGATCTGCACCGGGAAGATGGAGGTCTCGCCGCTGCCCAGACCGGCCTGGGTGGCCAGGAGCAGGTTGCGCACCACCATGCGGCCCTCGGCGGAGGTATCGGTGCCGTAGTTGACGGAACTGAAGGGCACCTGAGCGCCGGCGCGGGAGTTCATGGTGTTCAGGTTGTGGATGAAGGCCTCCATGGCCTGGTAGGTACGGCGGTCGGTGGCGCGCAGGGCTTCTTCGGCGGCGTAGGCATGGGCGGCGCGCACCAGTTCGCGCTGGCTTTCGGGCACCAGGCTTTCCATGCGGCGTTCCAGTTCGTCCACGTCGGCCATGCGGATGGCGGGCGTCACGGGCAGCAGCACGGGCTGGCAGAACTCCCCGGCCCGGGCGGCGTCCAGACCCAGCCGGATGCGCACGAAGGCGGTGAAGGCGTGCAGGTATTCCTTGCGGAAGGTCTTGGTCACGCCGCCGGCCATGGCGTAATCGAAGTGCGGCACGCTCTGGCCGCCGTGCATCTCGTTCTGGTTGGCCTGGATGGCGATGCAGGCCAGGGCGGAATAGCTTTCGATGGAATTGGGCTCGCGCAGGTGGCCGTGACCGGTGGAGAAACCGTCGTGGAACAGCGGGATCAGGTCGATCTGGCAGCAGGTCTCGGTGAGCATGTAGAAATCCTTGTCATGGATGTGGATGTCACCGTTGATGTGCGCGGCCGAAGCGTCCTTGGGCAGGACGTAGTTGTCGGTGAAATACTTGGCGCCTTCGGAGCCGTACTTGAGCATGGTGCCCATGGCCGTATCGCCGTCGATGTTGGCGTTCTCGCGCTTGAGGTCCTCTTCGATGGCGGGCGCGTAGGTCAGGGTCTTGTAGATATCCATGAGGTAGGATTCCGCATTGCGCCGCTTGGTATGCTCGGCCCGGTACAGGATGTAGGCCTTGGCGGTCTTGGCGTAATCGTACTGGATCAGGGTCTCTTCCACCACGTCCTGGATCTCTTCCACATGGCGCAGGTCCTGGGCTTCGAGTTTGCGGCAGACCTTTTCGGTCACGAACAGCAGATCCGTGGGCGACATGTCTTCGCCGGACGCCTTGCTGGCCTTGGTGATGGCATTGAGGATCTTGGCCGAATCGAAGGAAACCTCTGTTCCGTCCCTCTTGATGATGCTCGCAAGCATTGCGCCCTGCTCCCGGTCTGCGGTGAAAACTTTTTGAGGTCAAAAGGAAAGAGCCGCCCTGTTCGGGAGGTTTTCCAATCCTGACGTGTAGCGTGAAAATGTTGAAAGGATGAGGTACGGAAACCGGCAGCCTGCACGCAGACGATCGTGGCATCCCTTCCCAGCGGCAAAAACCCGTTACCGTGGGGCTGTCCCCCTGGACGAACGGCAGAAGCAGGTCTTCCGGCTCGTCGCCCTGCTCCCGGCCTTCCCGGCGCTTGCCAGTGACACATGGAGGGGGCAGGTTCTGCGACTTACGGCGGCGGGTCCGCTCCCGCTTTGCACGGGATTCCCAATCAAGCTGCGTGAGCGCTTCTGCCCGCTCAACATGGCAAAAGCCGCCCCACCTGTCAACACAGGTTTTTTGTATGTATTTTTTAACAATTTGAAATTATTAAAAAAAAATGCAAGTCCGCGCCAAATATGGCGATTTGCCCCAGCCCGCGCCAGTCCTGGGCTCACGGCTTTTTCGCCGCCACCGGCCATGCCGCCTGCGCTGTTTTTCACAGCCGTTCGGCAGCTGCGGCAGGCTGCCGGCACCGGGACGACGGCGCCGCCCGCAATGGAGGCGCGGCGCCCATCAGACCGTGCTGCCGGCAACGGGACGCCCTCCGCACAGCGGGCCCCTTCCCACGGCCTGGGGAGCGTCCGGGCAGCGCCGTAAAGACGTCAGGCCCTCTCCCGGAGAAAGGCGGGCCGCCGGGCGCGGGCGCTGCGCAGCCCGCCGCCGGTCCCCGTCCGACAGGGAAAGGCCGCCGGGGACTCCCCCAACGGGAAGCCCCCGGCGAAAACAGCAGGACACGGCAGGCGCGGACGCATCCCCTGTCCGCCCCCTGTCCACATCCTGTCCGATCCGCTATCCGGCCAGCTTGGGCAGGGTGGAGGCCCCGTGCGGCATGATGGTGGTGCGCACGTCCAGTTCCGGGCCCAGGAAGCCCCGGGCCAGCTCCAGGGCCTGGTCCAGCGTATGGCAGACATGCATCCGCGTCCTGGCGAACAGGGAAGCGTCCATATCCGTCACCAGGATGAGATGGTGCTTCTCCGCCGCCTCGGCAAAGAGGAAGCCCACATAACTGCCGATGGAAAAGGTCTCGCGCAGGGCCTGTTCGCGGGCCCGCATGTCGCCATAGGCGCAGATCTGCGTCTCCACATCGGGGCTGCCGAAACCTTCCGGGCAGCGGGAGAGCAGGATCATGGTCCCGCCGGGCTGCACGGCGCCCAGCGCGTTGCTCAGCAGCTTGATGGTCTGGTAGAGGTTGATGTCCTTGGGATAGCCGCCCGCGCTGGCCACCACCAGCGGCGTGCGTTCACGGATGGTCACGCCGTCCATGCTGTCCACCAGACGGCAGGCCGCCGCATGGGAGCTGATCCAGTCCCCGGCGAAGGCCTTGATGATGCGGTAGTCGTCATCGACCACCACATTGAGGCCGAAGCAGGGCCGGGCCATGGCCGCGGCCTCGAAGATGTCGGCATGGAAGATGTTGCTGTCCGCCATGTTGGCGCTGCGCACCTCGGCATTGGTGCCGTTGCCGAAGCCGGGGTTCAGGGCCTGCTTGTGGTGGCGCTGTATAGTCTCGTAGCCGGCGATACCGGGCAGCAGCATCTTGCCGCCGCCCCCGTAACCGGCCAGAAAGTGGAAGACCACGCCGCAGGTGATGATGATCTTGTCGCAGGCCATGGCGTAGCTGTTGAACCAGACCGGCGTGCCCCGGCTGGTGTCGCCCACATGCACCAGATGGGCCGTGTCCCGGCAGTCGTGGTCGATGATGCGGATGCGGCGGCAGATGTCCCCGCCCAGCAGCCGGACGCGCTCGTCGCCCACATGGGCGCGGTGCGTGCCCGTGGCCGTGACGATGAGGATGTCGCTGTCGGGGATGCCGCAGGCATTGAGCTCGGCCACCATGACCTTGACGTAGACGGCGGGCGACTGCCAGATGCGCGTCACGTCGGGCACCAGCAGACAGATCTTTTCGCCGGGGCGGACGATCTCCTTCAGGCAGGGGGAGCCGACGGGATGGCGCAGGGCCTCGCGCACGGCTTCCTCCGGCTCCAGCTCCGGCAATGTCACGGGATTGGACTGCAACACGGCCGCCAGGTTTTTGTCGGCCACCGGCATGGTCCAGGAAATGTCACCATAATGCAGTGTATGCTCGGACATGACGCACCTCGCTCCTTAGCAAACTGGACAACGCGGAAAGGCTCCGCGACGGTGCGCGACTATAGGCCCCTCGCCGGAGGGCCGCAAGGGCAAATCTCCCGGACCTGCCGGATGGGGTGCCGAAAGGTCCCGCAGGGCACCCCCCGTCCGCACGCGCACGCAGGGACGCTCTTGATGCCGTTGACGATATTCCCGGCCTTGCCCAGAGCGCACGCGCACGCTGTGACATACGGGCGCGCCGTGCCGGTATGTGCCTTCCCCCGCCTGCGGGCACACGCAGGCTGCCCTCGCCCTGTTCGGCGGCCCCTTTTTCCCCCACCCGCACGCGCTCGCCGGCCGCGGGCAGGGCACTGGCCGGACCGTTTTGCCCGGGGTATGCCCGCACAACGTCCACATGCCCTTTTTACGACAGGATATACCAGCTGCGCATGCTTTTGGTAAACGTTTGCCCTATGCTCCTGCATCCTGCCGGAAAACGCGCCGGGGATGGAGGAAGGGGCCCCATCTCGCCCGGGCAGCGACCCAAAGGGCTGCCACAGGCCGTGCCCGTTGCGACGAAGGAAGCTGCGGGCAGCGATAGCGGAGATGAGGGGCACCTTCCCCCGAACACGCTCCACGGCTGGTCGAGACACGCCCTAGGGGGCCACGGGATGCAGGTCCAGGCGTTCCGGCGCGCTGACGCTGACGCCGTGCCGGATGCTGCGGCTGTCGCCCGCGGGGGTCTCCACCAGCCAGAACAGGCTGTGATCCTCGCCCTTCTGCGGCCGGGCGCCGTCCAGGGCCACTTCCACGGAGCTGTCCACCGGCAGGGGCTCGGGCCGTTCCACGCGCACCGTGACCGGCCGGGGACGGCCGTTGTGCACGGTATAGGTCCAGCTCCAGCTCCAGGTGCGGCGCTTGCCGATGAGGCCGCTTTCGCCGCGCCGCTTTTCATCCGTGGTCGTGGTGACCGTGACGCGGGGATCGACGCCGAAATACAGGCGCACCCTGCCGCCTTCGGGCACGAACTCGCCCGCGCCCGCAGGCAGGCCGTCCACGGCGAATTCCGCCTGCGCGGCCGGCCAGGGGCCGCCGTCCAGCTGCCGTTCCAGCATCAGCCAGACCGGGCTGCCCTGCTCATCGGGGCGCGCCACCCATTGCAGGGGGGCCTGCCATCCTTCCTGCCGCAGCACCAGGCGTTCCTGGCCCTGCGGCAGATCCATGCGGCCCAGTTCCCAGCGGGCGTATGTGCCTTTGTCCAGCACGGCCTCGGGCAGGGCGGGCCTGCCGGCCGCGCCGTCGGCG
>NZ_CASDOY010000004.1 GCF_949282365.1 uncultured Desulfovibrio sp. | reverse complement strand
TCCTGCCCTGAGCCCTTTCCGGCATTGTCCCTCCCCGGTCTTTCCCGCATCCGCATGACAGTGTCTGCGGCTTCGGATAACGCCCGTTCTCCTTCTTCTTTTGCTGAGCGAAGATGCATTTCTTTTGCTGGCGCAATCTTCACAGGGCGACGACTTGCCGCCTGCTGGCGGCTTCGGCCCGGCATCCGGGCCTGGTCGCCTGCGCAGAATATGGTACAATCTTTCATGTGGCTGCCGTGTGTCATTCGTCAGTACATGTATTTGGGGAAGATGCGCAGGGGAAGGAAATGGTATTCGCTGGCTGCATCTGTCGAAAGAAGCAAGCTGCGTGCAGGGCTTGCCTGCCATCCTTGTTATTTGTTGTGTTTCGTGGAGGGTAACGTATCTGGAGGAGTTTCCCTGCGGCTGAACACATTGCCAAGGGGGCAGGCGGGGGGCATCTGGAATTTGTCGGTATGCAGGTCAAAGGCAAGTACCCAGAGCCGGAGCGAGTCGGAAAAACAAAAAGGCTCGGACACGTTCGGGAACGCCTCGTGGTGCGGATAGACAAGGGCCATGTCGCCCTTTCCCCGCAAACAGACATGGCCGTAGGCGAACAGTTGGTAGACATCCTGCTGGCTGATGCCGAAGCGCGAAGCAGCATTGCCGACAAGTTTTTTCCATTTGCAGTCCAGCAGCCAATCCCTTTCCGCACGGCGGATGCGAATGTCGGGGCGCAAGGCAAAACAGGGGCGGCCCCCGCTGGTGCACAGCCAGTGCCCCTTGTCCTGTTCGTGCAGTCGCGCATCGGTCGCGATCTGTCGGCGCAGGCAGACGCCGACATAGCGCTCGAAAAGCGTTTCCATGGGAAAGAGCATGCTGATGCCGTGCCGTTGCCCGGCGAGGAAAAGCGGCATGTCCTGTCCGAGAATGAGCTCGCACCAGGGGCGTATGCGCTGATAGTGGGCCAGCAGGCGGGAGGTGCGCCACTGACGGAAGTCATCCGGCACGCAGCGGCTGGGCCGCACTTCCGCAAATGCGGCGCATAGGGGCATGGCGCGGCGACTGTTTTCCATGTCGCGCGAAACCGCTGCGCAGCGGTCAAGCGCGCTGCGCAAAAGCCTGTGCTCCGGGCTGTCCACGGAAAAGACATGGTGCCGGATGGGCAGGAGGTGTCGCCGCTGGGGCGGCTGGATGATATGCTTGCCCACATCCAGCCTGCCGCGCAGAAAGGGCCTTTCCTCTGCCAGGCGGTTGTAGGAGAAGCAAAGGCCCTTCCTGAGCAGAGCCTGCAATTCTTCCAGAAAGTGCCGGATCAGCCATTCCCGGAGCGGGCCGGGCGCCGTGCGGAGCGCGGCAGGGTCGCTTTCCCGGCAGGGCAGGCGGTACACGGCCCGCAGCATCTTCAGGAGCAGGCCGCGTTGTTGCTCCGCGCTTTCCGCGCCATCGGCCGTTTTCGGCAGGATTTCGATACTTGTGTCACGCGAGGTCTGGAGTAGGCCCACATAGTTGCACAGATGGAGCGTCGTCCGGTTCAGCATCCGCACAAGCGGCGCTTCGCCCGCCTGCCGCCGCTCATTGAGCCGGCAAAGCGCCTGGAAATCCTCCACTGGCACAGAAGCCCTGTCCAGCCGGGGATCGTCCACCGCCTCCGTGGTCAGGCGGGCAAATTCCGTGACTGTGATGATTTTCATTTCTTGGCAGTACTGGGAAGGCGCTCCATGACGGCCTTGATGTGGTCGTAGGTATTGCCTCGTAAATTGATACCATCAAACGAGGGGTCGAACGTAACAAGTTTCTTGCAGAATTGTATTTGATTTTCAATTTTTTTTGCTACTGTCTTGTCATAGATGGCACGATAGGGTGATCGCCCCGGAATGGAAAATTCGATAAAAATATTATTCCCGTATTCTTTGATTTGTGAAACCTTACCACACCGCATGGCCTCAGCCAACGATTCCGGCGGCGTAAAGGTCCGGGAGGATGCCTGCTCGCCGGGGGCGGCGTCGCCGTCCGCTTCCGTCCCTTCCGCTTCGCTTGCGGCGGTATCCGCTTCGGCCGCTTCCGTGCAAGTTGCGGCGGCGTCCACGATCTGCACATAGGAGGTCATGTGCCCGAGGGCGGTTGGGTTGAGCCTCCAGCCTGGTTCCGCCGGCGCGTATTCCGGCCCGAAAAGGTCGGCATCGTCATCGGCCGCCACCACGAACTGATGCGCCGTATCCGGCTTTTGCTGGTCATTGAGTACCAGCCGTATCTTCCGCCAGTCCTCAAAAAAGTATTCTTCGAGGAGTGGCAAGATGACATGCCGGAAGATGTCGGCAAGCTCACTCGTCGGCACATTGCCGTTGTGCAGCTTCATGAAGGGGGCATGTCCGAGGCAGTGTTCCTGGTCGATCAGGGCGGCGATGCGCCTGTTCATCGTTCTGAGGAGGTCGGCCACCGTATAGCCGGAGTCGCCCAGCAGCCTGCCCGCCAGCAGGTCGGGTTCCGGCGCGATCCGTTCAAAGGCGAAGCGGCGGCGCAGGGCGATGTCCAGCGCGGTCAGCGAGCGGTCGGCCGTATTCATGGTGCCGAGGATATACACATTGTCCGGCACGCCGAATTCCGTCCGTGAATAGGGAAGGCGCACCTTCAGGGCCTCTGCCGCGCCCAGACGTTTGGACGGCTCGATAAGCGTGATGAGCTCCCCGAAGATGCCGGCAATATTGCCGCGGTTGATTTCATCAATGATAAATACGCGGTTTTTTCGCCGCACGGATGACGAGGCAGGGGGCTGGGCGGGGAGATGTGCCCTGAGGATGCCGACGAGATCCGCCAAATTGATGTTTTTGAGCTGATAGACGGTACTGAGCGTCATCCGTATGCCGTTGTTGAGCTCCAGTATGTCCTGCCGGATATCCTTGACCAGCCAATGCACCTTGCGCAGGCGCTTGTAGGCCGGATACCCGTCATGCCATTCATATCCCCCGGTCACGATACCGATGGCGTCCGTCATGGATTCGCTGTAGCAGGACACGACAATGTCCCCTGTCCGCATCTTCTGGATGAACGCCTCCAGAACGCCCTTGCCGCCGGTCGTGAAGTCGGTCTCTTCCGTGATATCCTTGCCGTAGGCGTCCCAGCCTATCCTGATATGGTTGTTGGCAAGACATTCCGACCGGACAGGATTGTCGCCGGTTCCCGCCAGGGAGACTTTCCAGATGACGGGGGACGGATTCACGGCAATGCCGCCGAACACGGAAAACTCTCCGCGGAGGGATGTCGCGAAGGTCTCCGTTTCTGCCTGGTTGCAGAATTTTTTGAACACGCCGTCCACCACCCTGTAGCCGATCCTGCCCTCGGCCTCGCCTTCATCTTCGTCAATGACGGGGCGTATGCCTTCGATGAAGTCCTCATAGCTGTAGGACTGGTGAAAGGTCGTGAACTCGATGAGGCCCTGTTGGCGGTATGTCATGAAGCGTTCCCGCACCGCGGCGGGATTTTCAGCCTTCAGCTCTTCAAGGGGGCGTTCCTCGATGATGGCCACGGCATACAGGTATGTATGCCACGTCTTTCCCGTTCCGGGGGGGCCGTAGAGAATGAGATTCTTTTGCACCTGTTGCCTCCCTGCATGAGAGCAATGCGGGACCGCCGGGCCGATCTTCAGCCCGGCAAGGGCCTCTTGCAATTCCTCGCGCAATTTCCATGCATAATGCTTGCGGCCGTCGCCATTGCTGACGTAACGCCCGCGAAAGGGATGACAAAATAAACAGTTCTGTCACCATCCGTGTAGCCCGGTATATGGCGTGTTGCGCTTATGCGTCTGCCGAAGTTCATGCCCAGCGCGTTGTAATGCCGGGGGACTTGCCGCCCTGCCGGGCCATCTCCACGCAGGTCGCCTCGCCGCCTAGCCGCAGCATGGTGGTGAGCATGGACAGCGTCGCGGGCGTGGTCAGTTCCGGGTCACGCAGGATCTCCCGCCATTGCGCCACGGATATGTGCGGATCGTAGGCCGATGGCACGGGAAAGTAAGCATCATTGGATGACGTTTCTGTAGCGCGGTCCTGTTCGTCTGGCAGTGTGCCTCCTGCGACATGGCGAGGGCCGGAAAAGCGGACACTCCCGCGGCGGTAGGACTTCCATCCGTTTTTCCCATGCTTGCCCTACACGGCCCGCTGAGTCAACGATCCGCTCCGGTCAGTTTGCCCGAAGTCCGCATCTGCCGGCAAGGGCCGTGCCCGTTGCAAGAAGGGCTCTGTGGGCATGGATAGCCACGATGCTGCACAGCGCCTTCGACGCACGTTGTTGATGGGAAAAGGCATCATCCTCAGAGAGTAAAGACTGTATGCCATTCGGCGCTGCTGCCATGTGGCGTAGTCCGTCTCTTTACCGTACGGCGCCTGTGCTCTTTCGCTGTGCAGTACCCTCTTGTCTCGTCGTGTACGACACGCCTTTACCACTTGGTTGTCACGAATAAGGCGCGTTTGGGGAGAGGGGCGTGTGGGGGGAGCCTCCTTGGTGCGCTGGCAAAAGATTGCCCTTCCCCCAGAGAAAAAGTATCCGCGCGGCCATGTTCCTTTCCTGATATGTGAAGTCGGTCACTGACGTGGTGACGGCTGTCTGCTATCCAGCGAAGGGATTACGGAACAAGAGGCCGCATGCTGAAAAAGGACAGGAGCGGAGCAGGCAACAGGCTTCTGATTTATTCTTGTTATTTCTTGATACCGTGTGCTATCCTGAATCCGTGTATCGCTCTTGCCGTTATTGCAAGCAGGAAAACAGCGGCCTGGATCGTTCATGCAGGTGCACACTGGGAAATCAGATGATTTTTGTCGGGATATCATGTCCGTTCGAGGGGATAGAGTCACAGTACACGTCGTTAGCAATATAAAGGAGATAGGGGAGGGACTATGAAAAAAACTGTTTTCAGTGGCAGCCTGATCCTGGCCCTGGTGATCCTCCATGCGGGCCTCGCCCTGGCGGCGGAGAGCAGCCCGCTTGCCGATGCCATCGCCAAACAGCTTGAGATGGCGCCCCAGTCCATCGACATGCAGGCAAGCCCCGGCTATCTCGCTATCCCGGGCGGCCCGCAGACCAATATGCTGCTGGCGTTCGGCTGGGCCTTGTGGGTAGGCTGGATCTTTTCGACTGTGGGCGCTTTTGGCGGTGTGATGGCGGGCGTCGGTCACATGAGCGTCCATGGGCTCGGCGCCTATGCCAAATCCTTCGGGCAGACGCCGCTCAACAAATCCATCACGGACTCTGTCCGCGCTTCCAACCAGATGCTGGCAGGCCTGTCAGCGGCCCTGAGCACGTTCAGTTATTACCGGCTCAAGCGCATCGTCCTGCCTCTGGGCATCGCCCTGGGGCTGGGGTCCATCGTCGGCGCGTTCATGGCCGTCAAACTGACGGCCGGCAAGTTGAATTTTTCCTCCTATCAGGGCTACTTCGGCCTGTTCGTCCTTGTGCTGGGCTGTTATCTGATCTGGGAGACGTCTCCCGCCGGTCAGCGCTCCAAGGCCAAGGCCAAGGCTGCTGCCAAGGCTTTTGAGGAATCCGTCAGGGACAAGAGGGGCGACGGCGTCGCGGAGACGGGCGTGCGGCTGCGCAGCATCAGCCTGCGTCGCTGTGTGTTCACGTTTTGCGGCGTGGAATTCTCTTTCAACCCCGTCCTGCCGTTCGTGGGTGGTATCGTCATTTCCTCCATCGCCGCCTTCCTGGGCGTAGGCGGGGGCTTCCTGCTGGTGCCCTTCCTGACCAGCATCACCCAGCTGCCCATGTATCTGGCCGCAGGCACGTCGGCGCTGGCCGTCCTGGTCAGCATGATCACGGGCATCACGACCCTGCTGCTGCACGGGGTGACGGTGGACTGGTCGCTGGTGGGCCTGGAACTGGCGGGCATCGCCGTGGGCTCGCTGATCGGTCCCTACACTTCGCGCTTCTTCTCCGACATCTGGCTGAAGCGCCTGTTCATCGTCCTGGCGCTGTATGTGGGCACGGATTACGTCTTGCGCGGTTTCTTCAACTACCGTATTTTCGGCTAAACCGGTGGGGCAGGCCTGGCCTGCCCTTTTTCCATGCAAAACATACTGTTGTGGATAGATCCCTGGTGTGTCGCTCCCTATCGCTGGTTCCCGGATTCGCCGGAATGGAGCTACGCTGTGGGGACGTGTCTGCTGGCGGCCCAGGCCGCCCTGCTGGGCTTGCTGACCTTGCGGCTCGGGCAGCGCATGCACGCGGCGCGCCTCAGGAAGCTGCGGGACGACATGCGCCGCTACCACAGCCTGAGCGAGCGCGCGCTGCGCGAGAGCGGCAAGGAGGCCTACAAAGCCGTCAACCGGCAGGGGCATGAGGCTTTCGGCTATTATTTTTCCCTCAACGGTGCCCTGTGGGTGGCATCCCTGTGGCCGGTCCCTCTGGCTCTGGCCTGGATGCAGGCCCGTTTCGGTCTGATCGGCCCCAGCCTGCCGTTCTCCCTGCCGCTGCTGGGGGCGGAGCCGGGTTTCGTCTTTTGGTTCGTGGCTGCCTATATCCCCTGGCGTATCGTATGGGGGCGATTGTGGCCCGCGAGCACGCCGGACGGGCAGGAGCTCGTCCCGTAAGGCCTGGTCCCGGCTGCCTGCCGTGTGGTCTGGGGACGCGCTGGAGCCGAGGCTCCCGTCATGCAGGGCCGGGTTCCGGTCGTCGGGCTGTTGGGGGAGACGGCGTGTCGCAGGTGCGGTGCGGCGGGGATGGACGAAGCAAGCGGCAGCGCCGCCGTACGATCGCGTCTGACGTCCGGGTCGCGGCACGGGCAAGGGCCCCGGACGCGGCGCTTTCCTGTGTGCCTTGACAGCAGGCCCGCCATGCGCGGGCAGGAGTTCCCTATGGCATCACCCCCTGTTTATTCCCTGTGCGGTATGTGCAATACGCGCTGTCCGGTGGAGATCCACTGCGAGGATGGCGTGCCACGCTGGGTATGCGGCAACAGCCACAGCCCTTACGGGACGGCGTTGTGTCCGCGGGGAGCTGCGGCCCTGGCCCTGTATGCCGATGATGAGCGCCCGCAGGGGCCGCTGATCCGCGCGGGCGAGCGCGGGGCGGGCAAATGGCGTTCCGTGGGCTGGAACGAAGCCCTGGACTATGTGGCGGACCGTCTGAAAAAGATCATGGCCGCCTATGGTCCCCGCAGTCTGCTCTGGTCCGAACGGCCCGGGCCGTTTTCGGATATGAGCAAGGCGCTGTTGCGCGGCCTGGGCTCGCCCAATTACTGCACCCACGATGATGCCTGCGCCCATAATGTCAATCAGGCCTCTTTTTCCCTGACGGGCTACGGACGCAGCCAATGGATCTACGATTATAAAAATTGCCGCCACCTGGTGGTGCAGGGACGGAACTTGCTGGAATCGCTCAAGGTCGCGGAACTCAATCAGGTGCTGGACGCTCTGGAGGCGGGGTGCCGCATGACCTGCGTGGATGTCCGTCCCACGGTGACCGGGCTCAAGGCGCAGGAGAGCATCTGCATCCGTCCGGGGACGGATCTGGCGCTCAATCTGGCCGTGCTGCATGTGCTGATCGGTGGAGAGCTCTATGATGCCGCCTATGTGGAGCGCCACGTCCAGGATCTTGCCGTCCTGGCGGACTTCGTGCGCCCCTATTCCCCGCAGTGGGCCGAAAGCCGCTGCGACGTGCCCGCCGGCGTGATCACGCAACTGGCGCGCAGCCTGGCCGCGGCAGCGCCGCAGGTCATCTGGCATGGAGGCTGGATGAGCACGCGCTACCGGCAGTCCTTCATGATCTCGCGCACGGCCTATCTCATCAACGCCCTTCTGGGCGCGTTCGGCAGCAAGGGCGGGCTGCTGCTGGCGGCAGGGGCCAGGGATGCCGGGCGCAAGGGCCTGCGCTCCTTCACCTCGCTGTACGCGGCGCCACTGGACAAGCGCGCCGACGGCGTAGGCTGGGCGGAACCGGCTTTTGCCCCCAATTCCAGCCTGTTGCACAGGGCGTTCCGTGCCGTGGAGAGCGGCGAGCCCTATCCGGTCAAGGCCTATTTCACGCTCAAGCATGACCCGCTGAGCGCCATGCCCGACCCGGAACGCCAGAAAGCCCAGCTGGCCGGGCTGGAGCTGATGGTCTCGCTGACCTTTTCCTGGTCGGACACGGCCTGGTTCAGTGACGTGGTCCTGCCCATGCCGTCCTTTGTGGAGCGGGGCTCCCTGCTGCAGGCGAAGAGCGGGCGCAAGCCGTCCTTCGTTATGCGCAGCCCTGCGGCAGACATACGTTTCGACACGCGACCGGACTGGTGGATCCTGGGCCAGCTGGCTCGTCGCCTCGGTCTGGACGAGCTGGCCTTCGAGACCCTGGAAGCTGTCTGGCGCTTCCAGCTGGAAGGGACGGGCATCTCGGCGGGCGATTTCCGCTACGGCTCCGTGTCGCTGACGGATGCGCCCATCGACCTGGGGCCGCGCTTTGCGACGCCTTCCGGCAAGATCGAGGTCCTGTTCGGTCCCTGGAAGGAGGCCGGCCTGCCGTCGCTGTTGCCCTGGCAGGAAGTGGAGCGGCCTGGGCCGGGGCAGTTCCGGCTGATCGTGGGCCGCAATGCCCGGCATACCCAGTCGCACACCCAGAACAATGTCCTGCTGCACGACAGCCTGCCGGAAAATACCGCCTGGATCGCCGAGGAACGCGCCCGGGAACTGGGCGTACGGGACGGCGATCCCGTCCGGCTGGAAGGCGCTGACGGCAAGGGCGGCGAGATCCGGGTGCGGCTGGTGGCCGGCATGCATCCCGATGCCCTGTTCATGCTGCACGGTTTCGGCCATCAGCTCCCGGTGGAGAGCCGGGCCCGCCGCAGGGGCCTGGCCGATCAGGTCTTCATGTGCGGCGGCCTGGACAGGGAGGATGCCATGGTGCACGGCCTTGCCATGCAGGAGCATTTTGTGACCTTGCATCCTGTGATCACACGCAGCGCACAGGGGGGAAAGGAATGAGCAAAGCCACCTGTATCGCCTTTGATGAGAACCGTTGCGTCAGCTGCAAGGCCTGCGAGATCCATTGCCGGCAATGGCATGGCCTGTCTGTGCCCCTGTGCCGTCAGCTGACGGGGCAGCCTGCCATGCAGGAAGGCAAGGTCAGCCTGCCCCTGGGCTTCGTGACCTGCGTGCACTGCGCCCATCCGCCGTGCCTGCACGCCTGCAGATACGAGGCCATGTGGCTGGATGAGGAGAATATCGTCCACATCGACGAGGCCTGCTGTACGGGGTGCGGCGACTGCATGTCGGCCTGTCCTTATCATGTGCCGCATCTGGATCTGGTCAGCGGCAAGGTCTTCAAGTGCGATCTGTGCCACGACCGGCGCAAGGTCGGGCTGGAGCCCGTCTGCGTGGCGGGCTGCCTGGGAAGGGCCCTGCATGTGACCAATGACGAGGAGGCACATCGCAAGATAAGCCGGCAGACCATCCGCTGGATCAAGAGCCTGGCGGACGATCTGCCGGAATGACGGGTCGTCACCGCTATCTTCCCGCCACAGGGCGATGTTCGGGAAAGGGGGCGCTGCCGCACGGGCAGGCCCCCTTTGCTCTTTCCGGGCGCCGGCTTTGTTGGCGCCCGACAGGCGCGAAACAAAAAAATACCCGCTAGGCGTGTGGAGACGACGGGTCGTTTCCGGGCTGCCCTTCCGCCTGTCGGCAGCCGTGGCGGCAGGACAGGGCCGACGCCGGGCGGACAGGATGCCGGGGCAGGGCGTCAGGTGCCGGACAGCGGAGCAGGACGGTGGCAGGCAAGAGGACTGCGGCCGGCCTGCAGGCTCACGGCTGCGGGGCAAAGAGCGCCGTCAGGCGGGGGAGCGTCTCTTGGTGGCTGCGGACATGGCGGTCGCGCAACGTCCCGTGCCGGCGTGCAGACGGCCCGGATGGCACCGCCGTAGCGGCAGCGGCGACCGTGCAGGGATTCTTGCCGGACGATCCCTGCCGGGGACGCGAGGTGCCGGGACACGGCCCTGACGGAAAGCTGCGCCGGCGGCATGGCGGCAGGCCCCGTCTGTTGCGGCAGATCAGTGCGTCGAGACTTCCTTTTCCTCCACCACGGGCGGTTCCTCGTCATCCAGCGTCACGAGATAGTAATGCTGTCCGCTGCTGTCCTTGCCCAGATGCTCCTGGAGCACGGGCAGCATGGCCTGCAGCAGGGTGCGGAAATCCGGGTCCTGTCCCGTACAGCGGACTTCCGTGCGCCAGAGGTTCTTGCCGCGCTTGCCGTCGGCCGTCCGGGTGCAGCCTTCCAGCAGCAGGCCGGCATGGTAGAAGACCTTGGTCCATGTGTCTTCCTCCCGGACCCAGTAGGTGTGGCGGAAGCGCCCCCTGCCCCAGGTGTGGGGAACGTAGCTGACAGTGGTGTAGATGCGCACGTCGGGTTCGCTGATGCCGAAGCTGATGAAGACCAGATTGCTGTCCTTGCCGTCGGTTTTTCCGGCCTGTTCCAGGGTATAGCCGCGCGCCGCGAAGCAGGGCTCGATCTGGGTGACCACGGCCTGGAGGGTCAGGTCATCGTCGGCCATGCCCGTCACGCCGGGCCGGGCTTCATAGACGGGCCCGGCCTCATCCGCCTGATCCGAGCGCAGGGAATCCACGGCGACGTGGTACTTGGGCGCGCAACCGCCCAGCCAGGACAGGAGCAGCAGGCAGAGCAGGAGCAGACTGGCGGAGCCGGGAAGGGTGTGGGGACGGTTCATGCGGCACCCCCTGTGAGATGCGTTACCGTATGGTACCGAGAGCTGCGAGGCAGGAAACGCCTGTCAGGAACACGGCCAGCAGCAGGGTCAGCAGCTTGCCGCCGGTGGAGATGCGGCGCGGGACCACCCGCATCTTCAGGGCCACCATGCCCTGGAGGATGCGTTGCAGGGGCCAGAGCACCGTCAGCAGGAGCCCGCCCGCGCAGATGAGGATCATGCCCTTGACGCCCCGGACGTCCAGCAGCTGGAGGAAGCCTTCCTTCCAGGTCAGCTGCTGCTGGCTCATGGCCCTGCTGATCTCGTTGATGCGCTGCTGGGAATCCGCCCCGATGAGGGTCGAGCTGGCAGTGGCCATGCCGCCGATGAGCAGGAAGACCAGCAGGAGGAAAAGGCCGGCCGAGCCCATGATCCAGGAGGCGTGCTGGGCCTCGTCATCAGCGCCTTCCCTGCGTGCGCTGTTGCGTACCGTGAAGGCCAGCAGGGGCGTGATGATCCAGAGCAGGAAACTCAGGTTGGACAGGGGCGTGGCGAACAGGGCCACGAGTAACAGGAAGTACAATCCCCAGAGCAGGCGGGGATTGTGGATGGCAGCGGACATGGCAGATCCTTGCGGGAAGCACGGGTTGGAAAGGGGCTGACGCACAGGGCCGCGAGCGGGGACGCGCAGTCCCCGGAACGGTCAGGGCGCTCGCGGACGGCAACGGGCATGGCCCGGGCGGATGGCCGCATCCGCCGCGAAAGAAAGACCTTCTTTTTGGATAGCATGATGCCTGCCGCTCTGCCAGAGGAAAAAACCTGGCCGGGCGGCCGGGGCTACCCCTGCGTACAGGGGGCGTCCCGCTGGATGACGGGCGGCCGGGGGGGACCGTCTGTTCCATGCAGGCAGGGGCATGGTTCCCGGCGGGCCAATGAGCGCGTCTGGCCCGGGTCTGTCCCGTACGGGCAGGCGTTGCGGAACGGCGCAGGCAGGCGATCCCCTGTTGTGCCCTCAGCGTGCGGACGCGGCAAGGGGCGGTGCAGGCCACGAAATTGTTGTCGCCTCCTGTCCGCAGGTCAGGCTGGCGCGGCGCGGACAGCCGACGCATGCTGGCGTGACCTGCCTGCGGCTGCCGTGCTGCCCGCGGCCGGGGGACAGTAGTTACCGCGGACCGGGAGGTGCGCATCACGCCGCGTACAGTCAACGGGCAGGGGGCGGCCCGTCTTCACGGCCCGCGCCCGCAGGCTCAGGCCTGCTCCGGCAGCGCGTCGTGCGGGAAGATGTGCGGCAGTTCCTCCGGCGGGAAGATGCCTTTCAGGCAGCCGCCGTCGAACAGCAGCAGGCGGGAGGCCAGGCGACGGGCCTGCGCCGGACCGTGCGAGACAAGGATGATGGCATAGCGTTCCGCCAGGCTCAGGAGCAGGTCTTCGATAAGGCGGGTACTGGCCGGGTCAAGGGAGGCGGTGGGCTCGTCCAGCAGCAGGATCTGGGGCTCAAGGGCCAGGGTCCGGGCCAGGCAGAGACGCTGCTGCTGGCCGCCGGAAAGGGATGTGGCGGGTTCGGCGAGGCGGTCATGGACTTCCGGCCACAAGCCGACGCTTTCCAGACTGTGCCGGGCCCGTTCCCGGGCCTCTTCCAGCTCCAGGCCCGCGGCCAGCTGCAGGGGCAGCAGCAGGTTCTGGCCGATGCTGGCCGGCAGCACATTGGGCGTCTGGAAGACCATGCCCACCCGGCGGCGCAGGCGGGAGAGGGCTTCTTCGCCGCGCAGCAGGCTGATATCCTGCAGGCGCCCGTCCAGAAAAAGTTCCACCCGCCCCTGCATGCGGCTGTCTTCCGCGCAGTCGTGCAGGCGGTTCAGGCAGCGCAAAAAGCTGGTTTTGCCGGAACCGGAACGCCCCAGCAGGACGCTGATGCCGGGGCGCGGCAGTTCCAGGTCGATATGGTGCAGGATGTCGCGCCCGCCGAGCTGCAGGCACAGGTCATGGATGCGGACAAGAGGGGTCATCGCGGTCCTCCCGAAAGATTCAGGGGCGTCATGTCGGGCTGGCGTTCCCGGCGGAAGCGTTCGTGCAGCCACCAGGCGAGCAGCAGCAGGCTGCCGGAAAGGGCCAGCAGGGTCAGGGCCGCACCGAAGCCCCGTTGCAGTTCTTCCGGCGTCTGGTACTGGGCGGCCGTGTAGTAGATGAAGAAGGGCAGGGCCTCGAAGCGCAGGCCCAGGCCGGCGGGCAGGCCCGCATTGGCCACCACGCCGGTGAGCAGGATGACGGCCGTGTCTTCGGCGGAACGTCCCAGCGCCAGCATGACGCCGCTCAAGATGCCGCGGCTGGCCTGGGGCAGCAGCAGATGGCGCACGGTCTGGCCGTGGCGCAGGCCCAGGGCCGCGCCGCTCAGACGCAGGTCGGCCGGCAGGCTCTCCAGGGCTGTGCGCGTGGTCACCACCAGGGCTGGCAGAACCAGCAGCGCCAGACAGCCGCCGGCCAGCAGCAGGCCGGAGCTGGCCCCGGCAAAGCCCAGACGGTGCAGGAAGAGGATGAGGGTGAAGCCGAAGATGCCCATCACGATGGAGGGCACCCCGGCCAGGACGTCCATGAGGCTGTTCAGGATGCGCTGCATGCGCGGGGGCGCGTATTCGGCCAGATAGACACCGCAGCCGATGCCGGGCAGCAGGGCCAGGGCCATGGTGATGCCCAGCAGGCAGAGGGTGCCCAGACAGGCGGGCCAGATGCCGTCCCAGATGGGGAAACGCCCCAGCAGGGCAGGCCAGAGCGGTGCGTCGCCCACCAGCAGGGCCGCATCCAGCGCGGGCAGGCCCCGCCAGAAGAGGAAGGCCAGCAGGGAGAGGACACAGACGCTGCACAGCAGCCCGGCGCCCCGGGACAGCAGGCACAGGCCCGCCGGCGCGGCCTGACGCCAGAAGGCGGGCACGGACGGCAGCAGGGCCTCGCTTCTCTTTTCCAGACGGCGCAGCACAAGGCTGACGCCGGTACTGATGCAGAGCAGGAACCCCCCGGCCACGAAGAGGGAGTTGTAGGCCGGGCCGCCCACATCCGTGGCCGTGACCAGTCCCATGTGGGCGGTCAGGGTCCGCAGGCCGGCGAACAGGTTTTGCGGCAGGTGCGGGGCATTGCCGCTGAGCATGAGCGGGATGAGGGTATCGCCGATGGCCCGGCCGAAGCCCAGCAGACCGGCGGTCAGCAGCCAGCGACGGGCAGCCGGCAGGGCGAGGCAGGCCAGGATCCTGTCACGGGTCATGCCCAGCGCCAGGGCGGGCAGGAGCAGGCGGCGCATCTGCTGGCCCAGGGCCACGTCCATGACGAGGACCATGGTGGGGCTGATGAGCAGGGCCAGCACGCAGGCCGCGGACAGCCAGCACAGTCCGGAGCCCTGCCCGGCGGCTTCCCTGACCAGGGGCGTGAGCAGAAAGACGGCGGCAAAGCCGTAGACCACCGTGGGGATGGCGGTCATGAAGCGTATCAGCGCCGTCAGCCAGCGCCGCCAGAGGGAGGACGCCGGGGCCTGCAGGGCGCAGGCCAGGCCCAGGGACAGGGGCCAGGCCAGCAGCAGGGCGGAAAAGGAGAGGATCAGGGAACCGGCCAGCATGGGCAGGATGCCGAAATCCTTGGGCGGCAGCCAGACCCAGGAAAAGATCAGCCCGCCCTGGGCGCTCCAGAGCACGGGCAGGGCGAAACAGCCCACCAGGACGAACAGGGCGCCGGTGGACAGGGCGACAAAAAAGGCGCAGAGGCGCGGTAGGGTACCGCTGCGGCACAGGGAGAGAACAGCCATTGCGGGGATCCCGGCGGGGCGGCCCGGGCCGCCCCGCGTCGTTGTACGGGTTATTTATTGGCGGCCGGTGGGGATATAGCCGCTCTTTTCGATGATGGCGCTGCCTTCAGGCGAATAGATGTAATCGATGAAGGCCTTGGTCAGACCGGCGGGCGCGCCCTTGGTGTTCATGTAGAGCAGACGGGTCAGGGTGTAGGCGCCGGAAGCCGCGTTTTCCTGCGAGGGGACCATCTTGTCGAAGGTCAGGGCGGCCACGCTCTTGTCCACATGGCCGATGCCCACATAGCCGATGCCCAGCTTGTCCTGGCCGATGGCCGTCTTCATGGCGCCGTTGGAGTTGACCACATTGGCGGAAGCCGCGATGGAGCCCTTTTTCAGGGCCTTTTCCACAAAGACTTCGCGGGTGCCGCTGCCGTCTTCGCGGGTGTAGAGGGTGATGGGGGCGTCGGCGCCGCCCAGGGCCTTCCAGTTGGTGATCTTGCCGGCAAAGATGTCCTGGGCCTGCTGGGCCGTGATGGCGCGCACCTTGTTGGCCGGGTTGACCACCAGGGCCACGCCGTCGATGGCAAAGGGGAAGCTCTGCAGGCCGTACTTGGCGATCTCCTTTTCCTTGAGGGCGCGGCCGGTATTGCCGATCTGCACCAGGCCTTCGCCCACCTGCTGGACGCCCACGCCGGAGCCGCCGCCGGCCACGGTGATGCGGATATCGGGATTGGCGGTCATGATGTTCTTGGCAGCGCCTTTCATGACCGGGATGTGGGCCGTGCCGCCAGCGATGTCAAGGGTGCCGGAAAGGCCCTTGAAGCTGTCCAGGGGGGCGGCCTGGGCCGCCACGGTGAAGATCAGGCCCGCCATCAGGACGGGCAGCAGGAAACGGCAGGTTTTCATAACAACCTCTGCGCTGAAAATGTGGGCTGTTGCGGGAACAGCGAAGGACGCGCCAGGCGCGTTGCCTCGGGCCGGAAACCGGCTGGAGGATACGGACGTCCCCGCGGCAGGAGCCGCGAGAGGACGCCCCGGAAGCATACCGGGACACATCATTCAGGCGAGGTGCGGAAAAGCGGAAGGGGGCGATGCCGGAGCGGCATCTATTTCGGGGTGCTTGCCCGGAAAGGACGCAGGCTGCCCGAAAGCCGGCAGGCCTGTCCGTTTCCGGCACACATGCCTGAACGCACGAATCTCCCCACGGGAGTCCGGCGCATGCGTCAACAGAAACGGATATGCATGGCGACCTCCGGCCGTTGCCGCCCTGGGGCGGCGATGTTCACAAGAATGCCGTAGTGTAAGAAGAATGGACAGATGGGTCAATACGCAGACTTTTCACGGCGCGGCGGGCGGCGGCCTCCTTGCCAGTGGCGCGCGGCATGCCTATACTGTGCATTTGCCGCCGGGGGCTTTCCGGCGGCGATACCGCCGTAACACGATGTCCGCGAGGTGCGTCATGGCTGTAGGCTGGGCAGGCGACAATGCCGTACAGGATCAGATACAGGATTCCATCGCCGACGAGGTGCGCCGCGCCCGGGCGAACCTCCCCCGTGGGGAGAGCCGGGCCTTTTGCGAGGAATGCGGCGAACCCATCCCCGAGGCCAGGCGACGGGCGCTGCCCGGTGTGCGCCTGTGCCTGGACTGCCAGCAGGAAGCCGACAGGGAGCAGCATGCGGTGAGCCTGTACAATCGCAAGGGCAGCAAGGACAGCCAGCTGCGCTGAGCCTGCCCTTCCCCCTGCTCTGGAGGCATGCATGACGGCTTTTTTTGCGCGCCTGCGCACACGGCTCCCACTGGAAGAGTGGGTCCTGATCCTGATCACCATGATCTGGGGCGCCACCTTCATCATCATCCGCAGCGCCCTGGAGGCCACGGGGCCGTTCTTTTTCGTGGGCGTGCGCTTTGCCTGCGCGGCCCTGGCCCTGACGCTGTTTTCCCTGCCCCTGCTCAGGGACTTCACCTGGCGCGAAGTCTGGGCGGGCATGGGCATAGGCCTGTGCATCTTCGGCGGCTACGCCCTGCAGACCTGCGGCCTGCAGACCATCACGGCCAGCAAGTCGGCCTTCATCACGGCCTTCTATGTGCCGCTGGTGCCCCTGCTGCAATGGCTGGTCATGAGGCGCCCGCCGCATCTCATGGCCTGGGTGGGCATCGCCCTGGCCTTTCCCGGCGTGCTGTTGCTGGCCGGTCCCGATGACAGCAGCGCCGGTTTTGGCCGCGGCGAGATGCTGACGGCCGTCAGCGCGCTGTCCATCGCCATGGAGATCATCCTCATCGGTCTGGTGGCCCGCAGCGTCAATGCCCGGCGGGTCACCATCGTACAGGTGCTCATGGCGTCGCTGCTGAGTTTCGTCACCATGCCGCTGGTGGGCGAGAGCGTGCCGCCGCCGTCCTGGCTGGTGCTGGGCAGCGCCTTTGCCCTGGGCGTCTCCACGGCGGGCATCCAGTATGCCATCAACTGGGCCCAGAAAAAGGTCTCGCCCACGCGGGCCACGCTCATCTATTCCGGCGAGCCGGTCTGGGCCGGCGTTTTCGGCCGCATGGCCGGGGAACGCCTGCCGGGGCTGGCCCTGCTCGGCGGCATCCTGATCCTGGCCGGAGTGCTGGTCAGCGAGCTGAGACCCGGCAGCCGGGGCGGGACGGCGGCCAGGGACAAGGTGCGGGAGCCTTTGGCCAGCGAAAAGGGCGCGGATGACAGTTTCACCGGATAGACATGCGCGAGGAGCCACATATGCAACAGCGCCCTTTGACGGACGATGAAAAAAAACAGCAGCTCGCGGAGCTCGTCAGCCTGTTCCTGCACAGGCATTACTGCGAGAACGATACGGAGCTGTTCCTCGATCATGTGGATGCGGTGTTCAGCTGGATCGGCGCGGCGGAGCAGGAATATGCCGTCGATCCGGAGATAGTGCGCAGGATCTTCCAGTCCTTCGCGGGCAGGGTGCCCCGCTGCGAGATCTCCGATGAACGCTATGACGTCATCCAGCCGGCGGCGGACATCTTCATCTGCACGGGCCGGCTGTGGATCGCCACGCCTCCTGCTTCCGGGGTCTTCCTGCGCGTACATCAGCGCATCACCACCGTGTTCCGCTGGACCGGAGAGGGGCCCCGCTGCTGTCATCTCCATCTGTCCAATCCTTACAGCGAGATGGACCCGACGGATATCGGCTTTCCTGAAAAAATGTCCTTCGAGTCCCGCAAATATTTTCGGGAACAGATCGAGATCCAGAAGCAGCAGCTCGCCGCACAGCATGAGGTCATCGTGCGCATGTCGGTCACGGACCTTGCCACCGGGCTGTACAACAGAAACAGGTTCAACCAGGTGTGCGAAGCCCTGCGCCATGCGTGCGGCAGCCTCGGTATCGCCTATTTCGATGTGAACGGCCTGAAAAAGATCAACGACCTCCAGGGCCATCAGGCCGGTGACGACCTCATCCGCCGGACGGCCGCCTGTCTTTTGCGGAGCTTCGGCAACAAGGTCTACCGCATCGGCGGAGACGAGTTCATCGCCATCGACGACGAGTCCGACAGGGACGTTTTCCACGCCCATGCCAGTACCGCGCTGCGCGAACTGCGGGAAGCGGGCATCTCCATGGCCTGCGGCCTCTCCTGGCGTTCCGGGCAGAGCCGCATCGACGAGCAGATCAACGAAGCGGACAAAAAGATGTACCTGGCCAAACGGGAGTTCTATGCCCGCAAGGAAAACAATCGCAGGCAACGCTGAACGAAAAGAAGGGGATCGCCCGCGTGCCCCGCGCCGGGAGGGGAGCCGGGAAGCGCCGCCGGACGCGGCGGGAGGCTTCATGCCTTCAGCGGTGCGGGGCAGAGGCGCTGCCGGTCAGCCCTCCTGCCGGGCCTGGACCGCAGGCGGTCCGGCCGCCTTTCGCCGTCCGCGTCGCGGACCACGGGGACGCTGCTCCGCCTGTCCCGCCCGGTCCGTTTTTTTGCATAAATTTCTTTTGATAAACGCTTGACGTTGCCGGTCGTTTTCTATACATACCTTTTCACGACGCGCTCGTAGCTCAGCTGGATAGAGCAACAGGCTACGAACCTGTAGGCCAGGAGTTCGAATCTCTTCGGGCGCACCACGCAAATTCAGGCGATCAGTTCTGCTGGTCGCCTTTTTTGTTCATCAGCGCCGGGTCGCGTGCCCGCGTACGGAGAAGAGCCCCCGCATGGCGGGGGCTCTTCTGGTATGCAAAGAAAAAGCCCGTGCAGCCACGGGCTCGAAAAAACGGTGTGGAAAGCTTGTCTAGTCGCGGGGGGGCAGCTCGCGGCCGCCTGCCTGCAGGCGCTCCAGGAATTTGTCGCGGCATTCGTAGCTGCAGAAGCGGTAGACCTTGTCGCCGTCGCGCACGGAGATGTTGCCGTCCACGGACACATAGGTGCCGCATTCAGGGTCTTTGACCATTTCGCCGGCAGCGACCTTGCGCTCCACTTCGGCGGCCTGGTCCTCGGCGTTCTCTTTTTTCTTTTTCAGGAAGTCATTGGCAAACAGTCGGTACAGGACGTAGATGGCCAGACCCAGCACAAGCCATTTCCACATGTGGTCGCTCCTTCACCCTGCGGGTACAGGGACTTCGTTCTTTCTTGGTAAGTCAGGATAGCACAAGAGCTTTTGCGCGTCACTGAAAAATTCTCCGACCTTCCTGTCGATAGTCGAGCCCAGCCAGCCACTCCGCGGGCGTCCGTCCGTGGATGCGGCACTCCGCGCCCACGTCGCGCAGGGGGATGAGGACAAAGGCGCGGCGGCACATGCGCGGATGGGGGACGATGCTTTCCGGGGCCGTGCAGACGGCGTCGCCAAAGAGCAGCAGGTCCATGTCGATGCAGCGCGGCCCGAAACGCAGGGCGGGATCGGCGCTGCGCTGCCTGCCCAGCAGCTGTTCTTCCGTGAGCAGCGCCCGCACGAGGCCCTGGGGCGTCCAGAGGCTTTCCAGCGCCAGGCGGACCACCTGATTGTGGAACCAGGGCTGGTCGGCATAGTCCTGCGGTTCGGTGAGGTAGACGCCGGAGAGCGCCTCCACGCGGGCATGGGGCAGGGAGCGCAGGCGTTCCGCCGCCAGGGCGAGCATCCGCGCCGCATCCGGCGTATTGGAACCCAGACAGACAAAGGCGGTGATGGTGGGTGCGGTCATGCCCCGGTTGTAGACATTTGCCCGCTTCCTGTCAAAAATCTTGCCCATTCCGCCCAAGGCAGCTAGCATGGCGGCATGGCGGAAAAAAACTTGTCATCTGCGGCCCCTGCGTGCCCCTTGCAGACGCTGAAGAAGCAGATCCCCGGCTGGGGGGATTTCCTGCTGGCCCAGCGGGGCCTTTCCATGCGCACGGTCGTTTCTTACCGGCAGGATCTGGAGAACTTCTTTCTTTTTTGGGAAGAGCTGGGGGAGAGCGACAAGGCCAGCCTGGACGAGCATGACATCTTTCTGTACCTGGCCTGGCTGCGGGGCAGGAAAAATGCAGGGCGCACCCTGGCCCGGCGCTTGTCGGCCCTGCGGGGCTTCTTTGAATACGCGCTGGAAGAGGGCCTGCTGGACGCCAATCCCGCCGCCCTGCTGGAAAGCCCGCGCCTGCCCCGGTATTTGCCGGAAGTCCTGAGCAGGGCCGAGATGGAGCGCCTGCTGCAACTGCCGGACATGCGCGAGAAATGCGGCCGCCGCGATCGCTGCCTGCTGGAGATGCTCTACGCGGCGGGCCTGCGCGTTTCGGAGGTCTGTAATCTGCTGGTGTCCGACGTCGACATGCAGCGCGGCCTGGTGCTGGTCTCCGGCAAGGGGGCCAAGGACAGGCTGGTGCCGCTGCACGCGCTGGTGCTGGACCTGTTGCAGCAATGGCTGGAGCACTGGCGCGCCGATTTCTCCCCCCGGAGCCGCCACCTGTTCCTCAACCGTTCCGGCAAGGGCCTGACCCGCCAGTATGTCTGGAAAATGGTCAAAAAGTACGCCTTGTTGGCCGGGATACGCCGCGCCATTTCGCCGCATACCTTCCGTCATTCCTTCGCCACCCATCTGCTTGAGGGCGGCGCTGATCTGCGTTCCGTGCAGCTTTTGCTGGGCCATGCCGACATCAGCGCCACGGAAATCTACACCCATGTGCAGGCCGGGCGTCTGCATGCCCTGCACAGGCAGTTCCATCCACGGAGTCAGTCGTGATGTCCGCATCCTTTTCCGGGACACTGGTCACCTGCCATGCCAATGCCGATTTCGATTCCTTTGCCGCCATGCTCGCGGCCCTTTTCCTGTACCCGGACAGCCTGCTGCTGTTCCCGGGCACGCAGGAGCGGGGCTTGCAGAAGGTCGTCGCCACGCTGGATGCCAAACGCTATCATCTGACCGAGAGCGGGGACATCCCCTGGGACGATATCCGCCGTCTGGTGCTGGTGGACACCCGGCAGCGCGAGCGGGTCCGCCATGTCTCCGCACTGCTGGACAGGGAAGGCGTGCATGTCGAGGTCTGGGATCATCATCCGGCCTCGTCGGAAGACGTGCAGGCCCACGAAAGCCATGTGGAGACCGTGGGGTCCGTCACGGCCCTTCTGGTCCGGGAGCTGCGCCAGCGGGGGATAAGCCTGGAAAGTGAGGATGCCACCCTGCTGGGGCTGGGCATTTACGGGGATACGGGCTCCTTCACCTACAGTTCCACCACGCCGCTGGATTTTGAAAGTTCGGCCTGGCTGCTGACCCAGGGCATGGACGTCAACGCCATCAACGAAATGGCGGCCCACGAGCTGACCAGCCTGCATGTGCGGGCCCTCAACAGCCTGCTGGAATCGGCGCGCGTCTATACCATCAACAATGAGCAGGTGGTCATCGCCGAAGCCTCCATGGAACATTATCTGGGGGATTTCGCCTACCTGGCGCACCGGTTGATGGAGATGGAGAAATTCACGGTCCTGTTCGCCGTGGGACGCATGGAGGACAGGGTGCAGGTGGTGGCGCGCAGCCGCAGCGACGCCGTCAACGTGGGGCGGATCTGCGCCGAGCTGGGCGGCGGGGGCCATGCCTATGCCGCGTCGGCTTCCATCCGCAACCTGACCCTCAATGAAGTCCATGATGCCATCGTGCGCAACCTGCACATGCAGGCAGGGCAGGACAAGACCGCCAGCGATTATATGTCCTCGCCGGCGGTGGGCATCGACTCGGATCGCAGCATGCGCGAGGCCGATACCCTGATGATGCACTTCGGCCTCAAGGCCGTGCCGGTCTTCAAGCCGGGGACGCGCCAGTGCGTGGGCATCCTGGACGCGCAGACGGCGTCCCGCGCCACCAGCCACAAGCTGGGCGACAGGCCCGTGGATGACTACATGCGCCGCAATATCAAATCCCTGGCGCCGGACGCGCCCCTGCGGGACATCTCGTCCATCATCGTCGGCGGCCGCCAGCGTCTGGTGCCCATCGTGGAAAAGGGGCTGGTGGTGGGCGTGGTGACCCGTACGGACCTGATCAACGTCATCACGTCCGAGCCGGGCCAGATCCTGGATTATCAGGAAAGCCCCTCGCGCGAGCGCAATGTGGCCAAGCTCTTGCGGGACCGCCTGCCCGCGCGGGTGCGCAGCCTGCTGGAGCTGGCCGGGCAGCTGGGGCAGCAGCTGGCCATGCCGGTCTATGTGGTGGGCGGTTTCGTGCGCGATCTCTTGCTGGACCGGCCCAACCACGATGTGGATTTCGTGGTGGAGGGCGAGGGGGCGGCCTTTGCCCGGGCCCTGGCCGAAAAGCTGGGCGGCCGGGTGCGCGAACACCGCAAGTTCCTGACCTCCATGGTCATCTACCATGACGAAGACGGCGCGGAGCAGCGCATCGACGTGGCCACCGCCCGCCTGGAATATTACGAATCGCCCGCGGCCCTGCCCACGGTGGAGCTCTCCTCCATTAAGATGGATCTGTTCCGGCGCGATTTCACCATCAACGCCCTGGCCATCAGGCTGGATTGCACGCCCTACGGGCAGCTGGTGGACTTTTTCGGCGGCCAGCGGGACATCAAGGAAGGGGTCCTGCGGGTGCTGCATACCCTCAGCTTCGTGGAAGACCCCACGCGCAGCCTGCGCGCGGTGCGCTTTGAACAGCGCTATGGCTTCCACATCGGGCCCAGCGCGGAAAAGCTCATCAAGAACCTGCTCAGCCTGCACATGCTGGACAAACTTTCCGGAAAGCGTATCTTCAACGAATATAATCATATATGCGATGAAGACGATCCTGTGGCCTGTTTTGAGCGCTTGGATGCGCTGGGCCTGCTGCGGGCCCTGGGCCCCGCTCTGGCCCTGACGCCGAGCAAACGCCAGGTCCTGCAGGAGGTCCGCTCCATGCTCAACTGGTACCGCCTGCTGTATTTCGATGAAGGTGTCGAGAACTGGCTGGTCTATTTCCTGGCTCTGGGGCACCGGCTGAATTATGCCGACGTGTCCGCCAACTTCTCGGCGCTGGGCCTGCCGGAAGGGCGCAAGCAGGAGATCTTGCAGCAACGCGAATCCATGCGCCACGTCCAGCCCAAGCTGGCGCGCTGGCAGAAGGATTTTGAGAACGGCACGGGCCGGATCAGCGAGCTGTGCCTGCTGCTGGAAAAGCTCTCGCTGGAATTTTTGCTCTACATCATGGCCAGCGTGGAAGACGGCGGACTGCGGAAGAACCTTTCCCGCCACATCACCCAGTGGCGGCAGGAAAAGCCGGATATCGACGGGCGGGATCTGCGCGACATGGGCATAGCTCCGGGGCCGCTGTTCGGGCGCATCCTGCGGGCCATCCTGATCAGCAAGCTGGACGGGCGGGCTCCTGATGCCGACAGCCAGCGGCGCCTGGCTCTGGACATGGCCCGGCAGGAAGGCGTATTTCCTAAATAAACGAACGGCATCCTGGGCAGGACTTGCCCTTGGAGCGCAAGCCGTGTATTGAGGAAAAGAAAATGAAACAGTTGTGGACGCCCTGGCGCATCGAGTACATCCTCGGCCCCAAACCGGACAGCTGCGTCTTTTGCCTTCCCGAAAGCAGGGACGAAGACGAGGAACGGCTGGTCCTGTACCGGGGCAGGCATGCTTTTGTGATCATGAACAAATTTCCGTACAGCAACGGGCACATCATGGTCTGTCCCTATCGGCATGTGATGGCGCTGGCCCAGCTTGAAACGGATGAGACGCACGAGATCATGGACCTGATGCAGCGCTGTACCCTGGTGCTGCAGGAACATTTTCACTGCGAGGGCATCAATATCGGCCTCAATCAGGGGCAGGCCGCCGGAGCCGGTATCCGGGAACATCTGCATTTCCATCTTGTGCCGCGGTGGAACGGGGATTCCTCCTTCATGGCCGTGATGGACGAAGTGCGGACCATCCCGGAGCACCTGCGCAGCAGTTATGCCCATCTGAAGCCATATTTCGACCGGTTCTGAACACCACCGCGCAGAGGAGGAGACTATGCGCTATGTAAAGGTCCTGCTACTTGTTGTCCTGATTTTCTTCAGCCTGGTTTTCTTCTTCCAGAACCAGGCGCCCCTGTCCACGGCCATGACGCTCAAACTCAATCTCTTCTTCGTGCCTGAGATGACGTCCATCCCGCTGCCGTTCTATTTCATCGTCATCGTGGCCTTCTTCGTGGGCGCCCTGCTGGCGGTGGCCCTGCTGGTGTGGGACAAGATGCACCTCACGGCCCGTTACATGAAGACCAAGTGGCGCGTGTCCTCGCTGGAACGTGAAGTGGCCAAGCTGAAGAAGAACCTGGACGGCGAGACCGCCCGCGGCAACTTCCTCCGCAAGGTCTCCCAGGAGAAGGCCCAGGCGATCGAGGCCGCTCCCGCCAAGGAAAAGGCCGCTCCTGCGGCGGAAGAAGTGGCCGCTCCCGATCCCGACAAGGCCTAGCCCCTTTCCCTGCGCATCCAGGCGCATATTTTTGCAGCGGCGCTGTCTTTGGGCAGCGCCGCTGCGCATCTTGGACCTATGGCAGAAAAAAACCCAAAACTGACCCCCATGTTCGAGCAGTATCTGCGCATCAAGGCGGAGTATCCTGACGCGCTGCTGTTCTACCGGATGGGCGACTTTTACGAGCTCTTCTTCGACGACGCCGTCACGGCGGCCCGGGAGCTGCAGATAGCCCTGACCAGCCGCAGCCGGGACACGGAGAACCCCGTGCCCATGTGCGGCGTGCCCTGGCATGCCGCGCAGGCCTACATCGCCCAGCTCATCGACAAGGGCTTCCATGTGGCCATCTGCGACCAGACCGAGGACCCCAAGGCCGCCAAGGGCCTCGTCCAGCGGGCCGTCACCTGCGTGGTGACGCCCGGCACCGTGCTGGAAGACGCCAATCTGGACGCCCGCAGCCACAATTATCTGGGGGCCGCCTTCTGGGAAGGGCAGAGCGGGGCCTTCGTCTGGGCGGACATCTCCACAGGGCAATGGTCCGGCATGGAGGTCAGGCGTCTGCCCGAGCTCTGGCAGTGGATACAGAAGCTGGCGCCGCGCGAGCTGCTGGTGCCGGACGACAGGGAGCTGCCGCCCAAATGCCTGCTGGAAGGCGTGCGCCTGTTGCGCCGTCCCGCGGCCGCCTTCGATGCCCGCCGGGCCGAGCGTCGTCTGCTGGAGGCCCAGGCCGTGCAGGAGCTGGCGGCTCTGGGGCTGCGGAACAAGCCCTGCCTGGTGCGGGCCTGCGGGGCGCTGCTCATCTATCTGGAGCAGACCCAGAAACGCCGCCCCGAGCATTTGATGCCCTTCCAGCCTCTGGACCTGGGCCGGCATATGCTGGTGGACGAGGTGACGGAGCGCAATCTGGAGATCTTCCAGCGCCTCAACGGGCGCAAGGGCAAGGGGACCCTGCGCCATGTGCTGGACGATACCATGACGCCCATGGGCGGCCGCCTGCTGGAAGACATGCTGCGGCATCCCTGGCGCGAGACCGCGCCCATCCTGGCCGTCCAGGAGGCGGTGGCCCTGCTGCATGACGATGACGGCCGCCGCGCCCTGCTGCGGGAAGCCCTCAAGGATGTCTACGATCTGGAGCGCCTGTCCACGCGCGTGACGGTCAACCGGGCCACGCCGCGGGACTTCATCGCACTCGGCAACAGCCTTGCGGCCCTGCCGGCGGTGCATGCGGCCCTGACCCGGCCGACGGACGGCAGCTATCCGCTGGCCGGGCAGGAAAACGGCGAGTACGCGCCCCGGGTCGTCTACGAGCTGCTCAAGGGCTGGGACGATCTGGGCGATTGCGCCCGCCTGCTGCGCAGCGCGCTGGTGGACAGCCCGCCGGTGGTCATCACGGAAGGGGGGCTGTTCAAGGTCGGCTACAATGCCGAGCTGGACCGTCTGCTGGATCTGGTGGACCACGGCGAGCAAAAGCTCCAGGAGGAACTGGTCCGCGAACAGCAGCAGACCGGTATCGCCAAGCTCAAGCTGGGCTTCAACCGGGTCTTCGGCTACTACTATGAATTGAGCAAGGCCGCGCACAGCGGGCCCGTGCCGGAACATTTCATCCGCCGCCAGACCCTGGCCAATGCCGAGCGCTTCACCACCCCGGCGCTCAAGGAGCTGGAGGAGGCGCTCCTCTCTGCTTCCGAAAAGCGCAAGACACTGGAATATCAGCTGTATCAGGATCTGCGCGCCTTCATGGCCCAGCAGCGGGAACGCATCCTGCACATGGCGGACGTCATCGCGCATCTGGATTACTGGCAGAGCCTGGCCGAAGTGGGCCGCCGCAACGGCTGGTGCCGTCCCGAGCTGGACAGCAGTGCCGACATCCTCATCGAGGAAGGGCGCCATCCTGTGGTGGAAGCCATGATCGGGCAGGCCAATTTCGTGCCCAACAGCATCACCCTGGACGCCCGGCGGCGCCTGTGTCTGCTCACGGGGCCCAATATGGCGGGCAAGTCCACGGTGCTGCGTCAGGTGGCCATCATCTGCCTGCTGGCTCAGACCGGCTCCATGGTACCGGCCACCCGGGCGCGGCTGGGGCTGGTGGATCGCCTGTTCTCGCGCGTGGGCGCGTCGGACAATCTGGCCCAGGGGCAGAGCACCTTCATGGTGGAGATGATGGAGACGGCCCGCATCCTGCGTCAGGCCACCAAACGCAGTCTGGTGATCCTGGACGAGATCGGGCGCGGCACCAGCACCTATGACGGTGTGGCCCTGGCCTGGGCCGTGGTGGAAGATCTGGCCGGGCGCGCCCGCGGTGAGGTCCGCACCCTGTTCGCCACCCATTACCACGAGCTGACAGCGCTGGAAAAGTGCATCCCCGGCGTGTTCACCATGAACATCGCCATCCGGGAATACGGCGGCGACATCCTGTTCCTGCACAAGCTGGTGCCCGGGCCCGCGGATCGCAGCTACGGCGTGGAGGTGGCCCGGCTGGCCGGTGTGCCCGCTCCGGTGGTGCAGCGGGCGCGGACCATCCTCATCGAGCTGGAGCAGAGCCGGGGCGAGGGCCGGCGCATGTCGCCGCAGACGGCCAGTCTGGCCCTGCCCGGCATGGAAAAGCGCGTCTCCCGTGACGAGCCGCCGGCCCTGCCCGTGGATATCCCGGCCGCGCCGGAAGCCGGGCCGCATCCGCTGGTCCTGCTGTTGCGCGATCTGGACCCGGAGACCCTTTCGCCGCTGGCGGCGCTCAAGCTCATCATGGAATGGAAAAAACTCTGGGCCGATGCCCCCGAAACGGAGGAAAAGCATGGCTGAGGTCAGCCCCTGGTCCGTCATCCAGACCATTGCCGAGAAACGTATCGAGGAAGCCATGGCCAAGGGGGATTTCGATCATCTCCCCGGTCAGGGCAGGCCGCTGGAGCTGGAGGACGACAGCCATGTCCCCGAGGAGCTGCGCATGGCCTACAAGGTCCTGCGCAATGCCGGCTGCGTGCCGCCGGAATTGGCGGAGCGCAAGGAGATCAGCAATCTGGCCGACATGCTGGAGCATTGCGAGGACGAGCAGGAGCGCGTGCGCCAGATGCAGAAACTGCGTTTCATGATCCTGCAGGCGCGCATGAGGCATCAGCGGCCCCTGAACCTTGATGATGATATGTATTATGACCGCCTGCTGGAGCGGATCACCTGCCGCGGCAGGAAGAAAAAATAGCATCCTTGCCGGACGGCAAGGAGAAGGGACACAAAAAGGCTGCCCGTGGTCGCGGACAGCCTTTTTCTTTGCCGGGTCCTGCGTCCGCGGATGCAGGCCGCAGGATGCACACCGCCCCTTGCGTCACATCAGCCCACCAGCGGGCGCTTCATGTCGGCCTTGGGCACGCCCAGACGCACGATGAGGTCCACTTCGCAGGGCTTGCAGGCCTGGCAGATCTCCAGATCGCCGCGCAGGGACATGTAGAGATAGGCGTCCGTGGCGTCCCAGCCGGTGGCGGCGGCCACCAGCCGCTGCATCTGCACGCTGGCGTGGCGCAGGGCTTCTTCATAGCCGGGGGCGCTGGCCAGGGTGTACCAGGTGTCGGCGGTCTCCAGGACGGGCCATTCCAGAGGGCAGTCCCTGATGACGCTCACACGGGCGATGACGCTGCCGTTGATCTCCAGACCGGTGCCGCACAGCTCGCTGTCGCCCATGACGGCGTGCATGTCGCCCATCTGCAGTAGGCCGCCTTCCACACGCACGGGGAAGTAGGCCGTATGGCCCTTGACCATCAGTTTGCAGTCCAGGTTGCCGCCGTGGCTGCCGGGATAGCCGCAGGGCACGCTGACGCCCTTTTGCGGCGCCACGCCGATGACGCCGATCATGGGATCGATGGGGAAGGTCACGTCATTGAAGACGGCCTTGCCGTTTTCGATGGGGATGCGCTTGGTGCGCGTCTCGCACTTGTCCCAGAGGGGGCCGATCTGGGGCAGGGTGGTTGTGGTGCCGATGGTGTCGCACTGCACGTCCAGCAGCTCCACCTTGATGACGTCCCCGGGACGGGCGTCACGCACGAACAGGGGACCGGTGGCCGGGTTCATCTTGCTGTAGTCGCAGCTGGTCACCAGCTGGCTTTCGGAGTGCATCTGGTTGCTGAAACAGTCCTGGGTGCGGAAGATGACGATCTCGCCGGAGTCGATGCTGCCGGCGGGCTCGTTGTCGGCGCTGAAGGTATAGACGACCTTGTCGAAATACTGCATGGAGGAACTCCTGCGCTGAAAGGTTAGACCATATCGCTCTTGCGGAAGGCTTCGGGCACGACCTTGTAGCCCTTGCTCTTGACGAAACCGATGACCAGGCCGACGGCCAGCCAGCTGAAGCCCACGATCTGGGTCATGCTGTCGAAGGAGAGCCAGACATAGCCCAGGATCAGCACGCCGCAGAAGGGGCAGACCACATAATTGAGCAGGGCCTTGCCGCCGCGCATCTTCTCACGCAGCCAGAAGAAGTTGAAGACCGCGATGTTGAGCAGGATGAAGGAGGTCAGGGCGCCGAAGTTCACCAGGCGGGCCAGGTCTTCCACGGTGGAGAGCTCGGCCACCAGGATGGAGAAGATGCCCACGGCGATGGTGGCGATATAGGGGGTCTGGAAACGGGGATGCACCTTGCGGAACAGGCCGGAGACGCCGGGCAGCACGTCGTCGCGCGACATGCCGTACAGCACGCGCGAGGTGGCGGCCTGGGCGTTCATGGTGTTGGCGATGCCCACGGCCAGGATGTTGACCACCAGCAGCACCTTGCGGAACCAGTCGCCTGCGGCGATGGCGGCCGCGTCGAAGAAGGCCGTATCGGGATTCATCTTGTCCAGGTCGGGCTGGATGATGGTGGCCACATAGGTCTGGAGCATGAACAACAAGCCGATGCAGAGCAGGGCGGCCATGGTGGCGCGCCCGATGGTCACTTCGGGGCGGTGGGTCTCTTCGGCCAGGGTGGAGATGCCGTCGAAGCCCAGGAAGGAGAGGCAGGCGATGGTGCAGGCCAGACCGATGAACTGCAGGTTCATCTCGCCGGGACGGTACAGGGGATCCATGACCAGCTGTCCGGTGCCGCCGCCGTCACCAAGGACGTAATTGAGGCCGAAGCCGATGAAGAGCGCCAGCACCACGGCTTCCACATAGAACATGATCCAGTCGGCGCGGGCGGTGTAGGTGATGCCGCGGACATTGATGACGGTATTGATGCCCACGAAGATGATGACCCACAGCCAGCGGGGCGTGGCCGGAAAGAGCTCCACGCACCAGTTGGCGGTCAGCAGGTAGAGCAGGGCCGGCACGAACACATAGTCCAGCAAAATGAGCCAGCCGGCGATGAAGCCCACATGATGGTTCAGGCCGCGCTGCACATAGGCATAGACCGAGCCCGCGATGGGGAAGCGGTTGCTCATCTTCATGTAGCTCAGGGCGGTGAAGAACATGGCGCAGATGCCCACGAAGTAGACGAAGGGCGCCATCATCTGGCTGTCTTTGGAGATGTAGCCGTAGATGGACATGGGCGCGATGACCACCATGAACAGCATGCCGTAGACAAAGACGTCCTTGAAGCTGAGTTCGCGTTTCAGTTCCTGGCCGTAGCCGAAGTTCTCTGTGGATCCTGTCGTTGACATAAAGCAACCTCAAAAGAATTTTTACCGGACAGGCGAACCGGTATCAGGGTTGTAGCCCCTTTTGGCATAAAGTCAACGCGCAGCCCCTGCTGCGGGAGGAACCTGCCCGCCGTGGAGGCTTGGTCCGCAGAGCTGTCGCTGCGCCCGGGAGGATAGGGGGAAATCCTGCCCGTGGCTGCAGGTCGTGTCCTGCGCATGGCGACCAGGGCCACCCGATATGACCGCCCGTATCGCCCCACGGCTATCCCGCGCATGCCGGCGAGCCCCGTGACCTGTCGGCTATGCGCGGGAAGGGGCGCGTCTCCCGCGCATGGCGGCTGGGAGAGTTGTTCGCCCCGCTGCCCGTCACGATGAGGCCCGTACCCTGCGCAGAGGAGGCATGGAGCCAGGCGGCAGGGCCCGGTGGAAATTTTTTTGAAAAAACACTTGCAAGTCGGTGCCCGTCGGTGTAATATCTCCTCTTGCAACGGGATGTGGCTCAGTTTGGCTAGAGCGCAGCGTTCGGGACGCTGAGGCCGCGCGTTCAAATCGCGCCATCCCGACCATAAAAATCACGGGTTGCGGTGCGGACCGCGACCCTTTTTTTATCTCCGCCAGAGCCCCGCACAGGAAGGCCCGCCCCGCGCCTGGGCGGATGGTGCAACATGTCTGCACCGGTGCCACCAGCTGATGATCACGCCATGTGACGGTTTCGCCCTTTTTCATGGCGCGCGGCCGTCGAGGCGAACAGGCAGGGGCGGCGCTGTGGCGGGATATCGTGGAGCACGCCGGGCCCTTGGGGGCCATGGCCGTGCGTCCGGTCCCCGGGCCGGGCCCGGCGGGCGAAGACAGGCAGCCGCATGGCCGCCAGCTTGGCGCAACGGGGCGGGATGCGGTCACAGCTGCACGCAACAGGGCCGGGAAAAATATTTTCCCGAAAATGTTTGACAAGGGTGCAAGTTTCCCCTATACACATTCTCACGACGCGCTCGTAGCTCAGCTGGATAGAGCAACAGGCTACGAACCTGTAGGCCAGGAGTTCGAATCTCTTCGGGCGCACCATGCAAATTCAGGCGATCAGTTCTGCTGGTCGCCTTTTTTGCGTCCATGATACAGGGCGGGATGCCGAATGGCCCGGCCCTTTGCAGTGTTTTTGGAGGCGCGGGCACAGGCGATGACCGCCTCTTGCAGTGACGCTCCGGCGGCATGGAGGGAAAAGCACTTCGCGTCGCTCCCGGGACGGCAGGGGACTGTCCGCGGCTCCTTTTGCCTCTCATGGGCACTTATAGGCTCGCGGCATCGCTGTGTCACGGATACAAAAAAGGCCCCGCCGAAGCGGGGCCTTTGTCATCCAGTCGGAAGCGGGGGCTTCGCGGCGGCTTAGTACATGCCGCCCATGCCGCCCATGCCGTCCATGCCACCAGGCATGGCAGGAGCGTCCTTCTTGGGTTCGGGCTTTTCGGAAATGGCGCATTCGGTGGTCAGCAGCAGGGAGGCCACGGAAGCGGCGTTCAGCAGGGCGGTACGGGTCACCTTCTTGGGATCGATGACGCCGGCCTTGATGAGGTCTTCGTATTCGCCGGTGGCGGCGTTGAAGCCGAAGCCGTCCTTGCCCTGGCGGACCTTTTCCACAACGATGGAGCCTTCAAAGCCGGCGTTGTGGGCAATCTGGCGCAGGGGAGCTTCGATGGCGCTGCGGATGATGTTCACGCCGGCCAGTTCGTCGTCGTCAGCGGGCTTGATGCTGTCGAGCACCTTGGACACGCGGATCAGGGCCGTACCGCCGCCAGGCACGATGCCTTCTTCCACAGCGGCGCGGGTGGCGTTCAGGGCGTCTTCCACGCGGTCCTTCTTTTCCTTCATTTCCACTTCGGTGGCGGCACCCACATGGACCACGGCCACGCCGCCCACCAACTTGGCCAGGCGTTCCTGCAGCTTTTCGCGGTCGTAATCGGAGGTGGATTCTTCCACCTGGGCGCGGATCTGCTTCACGCGGGCCTTGATCTCATCGGCCTTGCCGGCGCCGTCCACGATGGTGGTGTCTTCTTTCTTCACCACCACGCGCTTGGCGGTACCCAGTTCGTTGAGGGTCATGTTTTCCAGCTTGGTGCCGGTATCATCGGAGGCCACCTGACCGCCGGTCAGGATGGCGATGTCCTGCAGCATGGCCTTGCGGCGGTCGCCGAAGCCGGGGGCCTTGATGGCCACCACCTGCAGGGCGCCGCGCAGCTTGTTGACCACCAGGGTGGCCAGGGCTTCGCCTTCCACGTCTTCGGCCAGGATCACCAGAGGACGATTGACCTTGGCGACCTGTTCGAGCACGGGCAGCATGTCCTTCATGCTGGAGATCTTCTTTTCAGTGCAGAGGATGTACGGATTGTCCATCTCGCATTCCATCTTCTCCGCATTGGTCACGAAGTAGGGGGAGAGGTAGCCGCGGTCGAAGCGCATGCCTTCCACCACGTCCATGGTGGTTTCCAGGCCCTTGGCTTCTTCAACGGTGATGACGCCTTCCTTGCCCACCTTGGCCATGGCTTCGGCGATAATGTTGCCGATGGTGGCGTCGGAGTTGGCGGAGATGGTGCCGATCTGGGCGATCTCCTTCTGGTCGCGGGTGGGCTTGGCCAGGTTGGCCAGTTCGGCGATCAGGGCTTCCACGCCCTTGTCGATGCCGCGCTTGATGGCCATGGGATTGCGGCCGGCGGCCACCAGCTTCACGCCTTCATGGTAAATGGCCTGGGCCAGGATGGTGGCGGTGGTGGTACCGTCGCCGGCGGCGTCGGAGGTCTTGGAGGCGACTTCCTTCACCAGCTGGGCGCCCATGTTTTCAAACTTGTCGTCCAGTTCGATCTCCTTGGCCACGGTCACGCCGTCCTTGGTGATGACGGGAGCGCCAAAGGATTTTTCGATGGCCACGTTACGGCCCTTGGGGCCGAGGGTCACTTTCACGGCATTGGCCAGTTTATCAACACCACGCGCCAGTTTTTCGCGGGCTTTCACGTCGAAGAGAACTTCTTTAGCGGACATTATATTTTCCTCCTGGGAATGATCGAAAAACGGAGAGGGAAGACGACGGGGCGGATGCTTAGTCGGTCAGGACGGCGAGGATGTCTTCTTCGCGCATCACCAGATGTTCAACACCATCCAGCTTGACTTCGGTGCCGGCATACTTGTTGAAGAGCACCAGGTCGCCCTGCTTGACGGTCAGTTCGACGCGGGTGCCGTTTTCCAGGACCTTGCCGGGACCGGTGGCGATGACTTCACCCTTGGAGGGCTTTTCCTTGGCGGTGTCGGGGATGTACAGGCCGCCGGCGGTCTTTTCTTCGGTTTCCAGGCGCTTGACCAGCACACGATCGTTCAGGGGCTGCAGTTTCATGGTGTCAGATCCTCCAAAAATTTTTATGGCCACATCCTGGTGGCATGCACAGCGTCCGCGGGGCGGATGCTGAAATTATCGCGTCATGACCGCCGTAAACCCTTGCTGCGGTCCCGCAACGGGATACTAGATAAGACGCTCTTGGCGCTTGAAAAGGGGCAAAAAGGAATTTTTTTGCAAAAAATGCGAATTTCTGATAAAAATCAAATGATTCAAGCATGATATGGCGGTAAAAAACTTTTATGTGCAGAGGAGGGAACGCCCGGGGCAGGCCGGAACGGCCTGCCCCGGGAGCCTGCGGCGTGTACGACGGCCCCGTACGGATGACTCGCTGCGGGGATGCGGGCCTGACGTCGGGTGCTTGCGGTCCATAAGGAAAGACAGGCCGGGGGCGTGCGCACTGTCCGAAGGCGCTGCCGTGCGGCATGCCATGCGGACGGTCTAAGGCGTATCGATGCAAATTTTATAATTTATTTCAAACAAATGGCGAAGATCTGTCACGCATGCCCCGTGAAGGATTCCTGCCACATGCTCCCGCGCTCATTTGAAAAAGCGCGTCGGGAAAAGGGCGGGTCTGGGGGAAGGGAACGCCCTCTCGCGCGGGCATCGACCGGATGGCGGCCGCAGGCCGCGCCCGTGCGACGAAGGAAGCCACGGGTATCGGCAGCAGAGATGAGGGCTTTCCCTCTCCCTCCAGACAAGCTGTGGATCGTGTCGACACGCCCGTGCGGACGCTCAGGCGGACGCGGCCCTTTGGCCGCAGGGCAGGCAGCGGGCTATGCGGACGGCACAAAAAAAGCCCCGCCGAAGCGGGGCCTGACGGAACGAAGGGCGACTAGGCTTTGGCGCCGAACAGCTGGTCCGGCGGCAGGATGGTGAAGCCATTGGCCTTGAGCAGATCCACGGCCTGGTCGGTCTTGTCGAAACGGAAGATCATGATGGCGCAGTCCGCCTCACGGGTGATGAAGGCATACATGTATTCCACATTGATGCCGTGCTGGGAAACGAATTGCAGCACGCTGTCCAGCCCGCCCGGCGCATCGGGCACCTGGACGGCCACCACGCTGGTGCGCCCCAGGGTGAAGCCGTGTTCCTTGAGCACGGCCTTGGCTTTGTCCTGATCGTCCACGATGAGGCGCAGGATGCCGAAATCAGAGGTATCCGCCAGCGAAAGGGCGCGGATGTTGACGCCGGCCTCGGCCAGCGTATGGGTGACTTCGGCCAGACGGCCGGCACGGTTTTCCAGAAAAACGGAAAGTTGTTCAGCTTTCATGGCAGGATCCTCTACGCTTTGGGGGCATCGTCGCCCGAGGTGGGCTTTTTGTCTTTGCCGGGGGTGATGTCGATCTCGTCAGGTTCGGACGAAGCCCGGCGGAAATTTCGGATGGCCCGCCCCAGCCCGCCACCGATTTCCGGCAGTTTGTTGGCGCCGAAAATGAGCAGCACTACGATCAAAATAAGCAAAAGTTCCTGCATGCCGATGCCGAACATGGGGGCCTCCCTTGGATGTTGGGCCGTTCAGGCCATTGATAGTCGAAACATACGACGTGTGCCGTACGAGGTCAAGACGTGCTAGAGGATACCCCGCATGCACTTGCGTACCTGTGCCGGAGAGGCGGGGGTCTTGAACCCGGCCTCCAGAAGCTCGCGGGCCACCATGTCGCGCGCGTTACGGCTCCTGCCGCCCATGACCACGATCAGCAGGCGGGTCTTGCCCCGGCGGGCCGTGACGATGATGTTGTAGCCCGAGGCCACGGTCCAGCCTGTTTTCAGGCCGTCCACACCGTTGATGCCCAGCAGGGTGTTGGTGGCGCCCAGGGTGCGCCCGTTGAAGCGGAAGGAGCGCTGCTTGTGGTAGCGCAGGGCCTGGGGATGGTTGCGCAGATAGGCGCGGGCCAGTGTGGCCATGTCGCGGGCCGTGGTGCGCTGCCCGGCGGCCGGCAGGCCCGTGGGGTTCTTGAATACGGTCTTCTTCATGCCCAGCTGGCGGGCCTTGCGGTTCATCTGGGCGGTGAAGTTGCGGCTGTTGCCGCTGATATGCTGGGATATGGCCATGGCCGCGTCATTGCCCGACGCCACGGCCATGCCGTAGAGGAGCTGGTCAACGCTGACTTGCTGGCGGGGGCGCAGGCGGATCTTGGAACCGCCCACCCGCGCTGTGGGATGGACGCGGAAGGTGGTGTTGCGCTTCAGCCTGCCGGTCTTGATCCTGTCCAGGGTGAGGTACATGGTCATCACCTTGGTCAGGGAGGCGGGCGGGATGGAAAGGTTGGGGTTGTGCTCGTACAGGACCTTGCCGGTGCTCAGGTTGATCATGACGGCGGCACGGGCCCTGCGGGCGGCATCGGCGTTGTCGGGGAGCCACAGCAGGGCAAGGACGCATGCAAGGGCGCACAGCCAGCGCCCCGGGAGGGAAGGGGAGTGGAACATGGTGCCTCAGGCTGTATGATGATACGTTTGATGGGCCTCTTCCACGGCCTGCATGGCGATGGCCAGCAGGACGGGTCCGATGATGAGCCCCATGGGGCCGAAGCTGCCGAGGCCGCAGAGGATGGCGACGATCAGCACGAAAAAGGGTGCCTTGATGCCCTGCTGCAGGAAGAGGGGGCGCAGGATGTTGTCCACGCTGGTGACGGCCAGGCTCCCCCAGAGCGCCAGACCCACGGCGGGCATGGTATCGCCGGAAAACCAGAGGGAGATGCAGAGCGGTACCCAGACGATGGCCGTGCCCACAAAGGGGATGGGGGCCACCACAGTGGCCAGCAGGCCCCAGAAGGCGGGCTGCTTGATCCCCGCCACGGCAAAGCCCAGACCGCAGAGGAAGCCTTGGGCGATGGCGACCAGGACGATGCCCAGCATGACGCCCTGCAGGGCCCGGCGAACGGCCAGGACGAAGCGGCGCAGCATGGTGGCGGGGATGTGGCAGATGCGGGCGGTGACCAGGTTGATCTTGCCGGCATAGGCGGCAAAGATGACCGTCAGCGTCACAAAGAGGAAGAGCGTCCAGAGGACGGTCATGGTGCCGCCCAGGACGTCCACGCTGCGGTTGATGAGCAGGCCCATGGTATCGGCCAGCAGGGCGTCCAGGTTGCTGAGGAATTCCGAGACCATCTTGTCCACCTTGGGATAGGCGGCCAGGCTGTGGCGCAGCTCCTGGACGCGCATGACCCATTCCGGCGGCAGCTGGAAGTTGTTGGCCTGCAGCTCCCGCAGACGGGCCAGGCCTCCGGCCACCTGGGGCGAGACCAGCAGGACCAGGGTGCTGATGGGGATGACCACGGCCGAGACGACGAGGAGGATATAGCCGTAAAGCGGCAGCCGGTGGAAGCAGGAGGCGATGAACTGCCCGGGCCTCCCGGGGTGGCGCAGCCGCAAATGCTTGCGCCAGCGGCGGGTCACGCAGCGCATGCGCCTGTAGCTGGGCAGCGTCAGGCAGGCGAAGCATCCGGCCATGACGATGGTGACAGGATTGGGCCGGAGCAGCAGGAACCAGGCCAGTGCTGCAAGGATGTACAGGATGCGCGGCAAGATATTGGGCATGCGTGGACCTTTGTACGGCAGAGTAAATCGCGGCGAGCATAGCACGCCGGGCCGGGGCTGCCAAGTTCTCTTTGTCACGAGCCGCCGCGGGGCCGGGAGCGAAAAAAAGCCCTGTGCAGCTGTGCAACAGGGCTTTGGCGGGCGCAGAGGACGTCGGCTAGTCGAAGATGCTGGAACCGCGGAAGGTGATGTCCACGATCTCGTAGGTCACGCGGCCGCGCGGGATGTCCACGCTCACTTCATCGCCTACTTCCTTGCCCAGCAGGGCCTGGCCCACGGGCGAAAGGAAGGAGATGGAGCCCTTGGCGGGTTCGGCTTCATCGGGGCCGAGGATGGTATAGGTCCTGCTTTCTTCGGTATCCACGTCTTCCACCTCCACGGTGGAGCCGAAGATGACCTTGTCGCCGCTCAGCTTGTCCAGATCGACGACCTGATAGAGGGCCATGCGCGATTCGATGTATTTGATGCGCGCTTCCGCCATGCCCTGGCGTTCGCGGGCGGCGTCATAGCCGGCGTTTTCGCGCAGGTCGCCTTCTTCGCGGGCTTCCTTGATAGCCTGGATGATGGCAGGGCGTTCGCTCTTCAGGCGGGCCAGCTCTTCTTCCAGTCGCTTGTAGCCCTGCTTGGAAATGGGGATATTGGTCACGGCCATGGTACACCTCTGTTCGTCGGATGAAAAAAAAGCGTCCGCTGCGCGGGCAGCGGAGCGCATGAAAAATGCATTTGTTTGACTCACTATAGCCGCTGCCCGGATATTGGTCAAGCCCTGTCGGCCGGCGGACGGATCCTGCCCGACAGGACACCGCGAAAGAGGTTGCGCTTGCACAGGGGAGCCGCTGCGTATATGCTGGAGATAGTTTGAACAACATTCTTACCTTGCCGGAACGCCATGAAAAAATACTTGCGTTACCTGGGGCCTGTTCTCATCACGGCACTTTTCGTGCTGGCCATATATCTTCTGTATCACAAGCTCAAAGCCTACAGCATCGCCCAGATCAGGGAGAGCATCCATCAGGTCTCCATGGGCAGTATCTTTTTCTCCATCGGCCTGATGATCGTCAACTACATCATCCTGGTGGGCTATGACTGGCTGGCCCTGAAGGCCATCCACAAATCCCTGCCCCTGCCGCGCGTGGGCCTCGTCTCGCTGGTGGGACAGGCCGTCAGCTACAATTTCGGCGCCCTGCTGGGCGGGACGAGCGTCCGCTACCGCTTCTATTCGGCCTGGGGCTTTTCCCTGGTCGAGATCGTGCGTCTGGTCCTGATGCTGGCGGTCACCTTCTGGGTCGGGGCCCTGGGCCTGTGCGGCGTGGTCTTCCTGCTGGCGCCGCCCGTGATCCCCGACGAGCTGCTGGCCAAGATGCCCATCCATGACGTGCGCTTCCTGGGGGGCATCCTCCTGGCCATCGCGCTGTCCTATCTGGTGCTCTGCTTCACCATCCGCAAACCGGTGCACATCTTCGGCAAGGAGTTCGTCTTTCCCGTCCCCCGGATCGCGGTGGCCCAGATGGTGGTGGCCGGGGTGGACCTGATCGCCGCCGCCGGCTGCATGTATGTGCTCCTGCCCGGTGATCTGGGCATCGGCTTCATCGACTTCCTGCCCAGCTACCTCATGGCCCAGGTGGCCGTGGTGCTGACCCATGTGCCCGGCGGCGTGGGGGTCTTCGAGCTGGTCATCCTGCACCTGACCCATACCCCGCGCGAGCAGGCCGTGTTCGCCGGGGTGCTGCTGTTCCGCCTGATCTACTTCATCCTGCCGCTGCTGGCCGCCGCTGCCCTGCTGGCCGTGTACGAGGCCCGGCAGAGCCGCAACACCCTGCGGGAAGCCGGGCGCTGGCTGTCGGTGATCTCCCATTCCATCGCGGCCTACACGACCTTCGTGGGCGGCTGCATCCTGCTGGTCTCCGCCATGCTGCCCACCCTGCCTTCGGTGGTGGCGCAGCTCTCCTTCCTGCCCCGCCCCCTGATCATGGGCGGACATCTGGTCTGCGCCCTTTCCGGGGCCATGCTGCTCTTTGTGGCGTATGGTCTGGAACGGCGGCAGAACAGGGCCTTCTGGATGGCGATGATCCTGCTGCTGCTGGGCATCGCGGGCGCGCTGCTCAAGGGCCTGTCCTTCCTGGCCGCCGGTGCCGCCCTGGTGGTGCTGATCACGGTCTGGCTGTCCCGGCGCCGCTTCTACCGTTCGTCCTTCTTCTGGGAAGAAGCCATCCCGGCCCCCTGGCTGGCCCTTGCCTTCGCGATGCTGGGGCTGGCCATAGGCATGGGCTGGTTCATCTATCATCCCGCCTGGGACAGGGCCACCCTCTGGGGCTTCGAGCAGCATTTCAACGCCTCGCGCGTGCTGCTGGCCGATATGGGCATTTTGGTCGTGGTCCTGCTGTCGTGGATTTTCCGGGTCAGCCTGCGCGCCCGCAAGCGCCTGCAGGAACGGGGACTGCGGCAAGGGCAAGGACCGCACGCCTAGCTTTTTGGCGATCAGGGCTGCCCCGGAAAGGGGTGGCCCCTTTTTTGTCGCTGCCACGCGCGGCCCGTCCGGGCCGTCCCTGCAAGGGCGACCGCTCCGGCAGCGCATGGCAGCGTGCGGGACCTGCCCTGTCCAGTCCGGCCCCGGTCCGGCGGTCTCTTCCGCCGCCTCAGGCATTCCCCGCAGCGAAGGCAGCCAACCCTATCTGGAGGCATGCTACATGATGACGCAAGAAGACCTGTACGCCCGGCTCAGGCAGGCCCTGCGTGATGCCATCGAGCGGCACCATCTGGACGAAGCCAGCATCAGTCTGAAAAGCCGCGGCCTGACGCCGGAGGAGGCCATCGGCCGGACGGCGCGGACGGATTATCCCATCCTCAACGGCAAGGAGATCATGCTCCAGGCCCGTTTCGGTGAGGCGCTCGGCCAGGCCTTCACCAGCGCGCCCGTGGATTTCGAAGGCTCGCTGGCCGAGGTACTGGCACTGGATACGGCACGCGATCCCCAGGCCCGGGGCATCCTGGTGGCCACGCTCAACGCCGTCCTGCGTGCCACGGGCGAGATCGGCAATACGGTGCATTGCCGGGATGACGGCCCGGAGCAGTGCGCGGAACGCTACGCCGCGCTGGTGCGGGAGCGCTTCGGCAGGCCGCGCATCGCCCTGGTGGGCTTCCAGCCGGCGCTGCTGGCCCGGCTGGTCAGGGAGTTCAGCGTGCGGGTCCTGGACCTCAATCCCGAGATCGTGGGCAGCGTGCGCTCCGGCGTGACCGTGGAAAACGGGGCGAGCGCATACGGGGACGTGGTCCGGGACTGGGCGGAACTGGTGCTGTGTACGGGCAGTACCCTGTGCAACGGCACGTTCGTCGATTTTCTGGACATCGGCAAGCCTGTGCTGTTCTTCGGCACCTCCTGTGCCGGGGCCGCCCGTGCGCTGGGGGCGGAACGCTTCTGCCCCATGTCGGCCTGAGCTGTGCCGGGCTCCGTGACGGCCTTCCCCGTCAGGCCGTGAGCCGGCCCGCCGCCATAGTCGCCGGAATGACGGGCGGCTGACACGCTTCTGCCGGAGAAGGGGGCCAGACTGTCGCCATACGCGGAGGTACACCGATGGCCGACAGTGACAGGATCTTTTGCCGTATGCTGGCGCAGCGGCTCTCCTGGCGCATGTGCGACATGTGCCGGGAGAGGGTTCTGCATCTTTTGCCCGCGCCCCTGCGGGGCCTACTGCATATCGCGCTGCGCGGCAGCACGGCGGGCTATGCCCGGCTGTGGGCGGGGAGCCGCGCCTGCAGGACGGCGCAGGGACCTGCCCCGAAGGTCAGGTCTCCTGCGGCGTGAAGGAAGGCGACGGGCCGTGCCGCGGAGCGTCTTTTTGTCCTCCTTGCGCAGCCAGCCCGGGGCCAACCAGGAAAGGCATTCCTCTCTGTCCCGCGCTTCTGTATGCAGGGTAACGGGGCCGTCTTCATGCGTCCCGCAGCACTGGCCCCGGCGATCGCGTCCGGGACATGAGCCCTATGGCGGGACATGCGGCAGAGCCTTCCTCGGCATGCCGGAAGGACAGGGCAGCGGCTGTGCCTTGGGGACAGGGCCCCCAAACGCAAAAGGACGTACCGTTGAACGATACGTCCTCCTTGTCTGCGGCTTTTCGCGTGCGGTAGCCCGCCATAGCAGGGCAGGCAGGGCCGCAGCACGTCCGCCCTGTGGCAAAACGGCGCGGGGAGACGGCCAAACACGCGCTCCGCGCAGGGCCGTGCACCGTTGCGCCGCATGCCCTATTTCATTTCCTGATAGAACTCGTCCACGGCCGCCAGCACTTCCAGCGGCGGGTTCCAGCCGATGAGCGTGGCCATGAACAGGTTCAGGGCCATGCTGACCGGGCTTTCAAAAACGGGCGACAGGTCGCGCGGGCGCGCTCCCTTGAGGATGGCATCCACAAGACCGGCGCTGAAGCGGCCTTCTTCGGTGATGCTGGACTGGGCCACGCTCAACAGCGCGCCGTGCACCACGTCCGGCGAGCCCAGCTGGGAAAAGGTCGGGATGCGGGCATCGGCCAGGGGCTGCAGCACCCGCCGCATGGCGTCCGCCTGCAGGCCCACGTTATAGGTGAGGTAGACGGCCTCGACCCCCTGTTCCGCCAGCTTCTTGTGGCAGGCCAGCAATCTGTCCGAGGCCAGGTTCGCGTCCTGTATGTCAAAAGTATCGGTGCAACGCACCAGGGTGACGCCCAGCTCTCCGGCAGCGTCCTCGATCTCGTTGAGGGCGATGCTGCCGCGACCCGCCGGGGTATCCTCGTAAGCGATACCGAGCGTTTTGAACGCGAAGATGTCGTGGAACAGCAGGACCTGCCGCTTGAAGCGGTCCGGTTCGATGGGGGCCACCAGATTGTCCCGTCCCGAATCGCTGACCGAAGGGATGATGCCGGAATCCACGGCATTGGTCACGGAAGAGACGATGACCGGAACGGGCAGGTCCTGGGCGGAGAAGTCCTGTCCGGCCCAGGTGCCGAAGGCCAGGATCATGTCCACATCCTTCCTTTCCCGGATGCGCTGCAGGACGTCCTGCCGGATGCGCTCCCGCTGCTGCTTGTCCCAGCCGGCGGAATAGAAGCCGTCAGGCAGGAAGACGATGCGTTCCCCGCCGGCATGGCTGGCCAGCCATTGCCACATGCCCTGCGTCTCCTCGCTGTCCGAAGGCAGGGGCACATGGCCGTTTTCGATGAGGCCGCGTTCCTCCAGTCCCAGGGCCAGGCCCTGGAAGATGCGCTGATAGTCGGAAAAGGGGCCGCCCTCCACATAGATCACCCGCCAGGCCTTGTCGCCGGCAGGCCGTGCCTGCGCCACAGCGGAAAAGGCGCAGCTCCAGGCCAGCAGGAACAGCAGGACGATGCGGACGGAAAACGCCGGGAATGGGCGCGATGCTGTCTTCATGAAACCTCCGAAGGGGATGCCGCGTCCGTACGGGGCGCGACGCTGCAGGCCCCGGAGCCTGCGGGCCCGGGGCGGCTGTCGTGGACGATGGTCTTGGGGAGATGGGGCAGGCGGCAGGTGCGGGCCACGGCCCAGTAGGACGGGAAAAAGCGGATGCGTTCCCCCGGTACGGGAGGGCGCGGGCTGCCGGTCATATCAAGGATGGCATAATTGCCGCTGAAATCGGCGATCCAGCAATCCGGCCGGGACAGGACCAGGCCCTGCACATCCGTGTGCAGGCTGCCGCAGTCCACCAGCGCGCGGAGCCTTTTGCCCAGCTCGGGACAGCGGGCGGACCGCCCACGGCCGTTGTGGACGCTCTGCCGGGGCGGGTGGATGTCCCGTTCCGTCACTTCCAGCACCGTGGCGGACAGGGAAAAGACGTCCTGCCGGAAATTCCCGCCCAGCAGGGGCTCGTTGCGGTACATGTCCCGGCCGAGCAGCAGGGGATCCCCCATGCGGAATTCCATGACGCAGTCCCGCGGCAGGCGCGGCCCGCGACCTTCGCGACGGGCAAACCAGTTCCAGAAGATGCTCCCGCCTAGGCTGACACGCTGCAGGGCATGGCCCAGGAGCGGACCGGCCTGGGCCGCCAGTCCTTCCAGCAGGGCCATGTTCTCGTCATCCGGGCAGGTGCCGTACAGGCAGCCCAGATTGACACCGATCCCGGCCACATGCGCCCCCGGGCCCCGGGCCGCGCGTCGCGAGGCCGCCCCCACGGCCCGCAGCAGGGCGCGGGCATCGGCCAAGGGGATGCCTTCGCGCATGTCGCCGATATCCACCATGAGCTGCGTGTCATGGTGCAGGCCGGCGGCGCGTGCGGCGTGGTCAAGGGCCCGGAAGGTGCCCTCGCTGGAAAAGGCGCTGCGCTCGAACCAGCGCACGGCGTCGTCCGCCCTGTCCGGGGGCGGCAGATTGATCAGGACACGTCCCTCCCGGGAGGGGGGCTCCGTGCCGTAGAGCAGATGCTCCGTCATGTCCGCGATACCGTAGCTGCGGCAGCCCTGCGCACGCAGAAAGGCGACGATGGCCGGATGCGAAGCCGCCATCTTCAGGACAGGCAGGAAGCTGAACCGCCATGCGTGTCCCTGACGCCGGACAAGGCGCAGATTGTGGGCCAGCGCGTCCATATTGATCTCCAGTTCAGGCATGATGGCGCTCCGAAGTACAGGCTTCAGCGGTGCGGGATCCCGTAAAGGGCAGGCTGCGGGCAGGCGGGACCTGCTCCAGGAGCCGGGCCAGCAATGACGGCTGCATGGCCTGCCCTGCCAGATCTTCATAATGATACGGCAGCGAGACGGCCAGCGCGTCGCGGACCCGTGTCTGCCGCATGGCCTGCCACAAGGCGGGCGAAAGGCCCCCTGCCAGCCAGAGGTCGGCGGCACCGGCTCCCTGCCCTGCGCTCTGCAGCGGTCCCCCGGGGCAGGGCAGACGCAGGGGGAGCAGGCCCGTGCAGGCAGGGCAGGGGCTGAAGCTTTCCCGGAGCCGGTCGGCCATGCCCGGCTCGCCGCACCGCCGCAGGGCGTCGGCAAGGCCGTGGACCATGCGCGGCAGATAGCTGGTCTGGAAGATGCCCCCGGTGCAGCGCAGGCCGCGGGCCGCGGAGACGGTGGTGAAATACAGGAAGAGCGTCGGCAGGATGCGCTCCTGCTCTAGGGCCCGGGAGAGGGGGGCGGACTGCAGGGGCAGACGCCAGCCGGCGTCCCTGACGGCCACCAGACTGCGGCGATCCTGCGAGGGACGCAGGGCCAGGGCCCGGCCTTCTCCGTCCACGCCCCAGAAGAGGAAGCTGCCGCGCTGCAGGTCCTGTCTGGTCCCTGTCCAGCAGGCCCGCTGCCCGTTCAGTTCCTCCCAGATGGCGGCGACCAGCGGCGGCTGCAGCAGCAGACGGCCCACCAGACTGTCGGGTCGCTCCAGATCGGCCCGGATCAGGGCCGCGCACAGCTGCTGCATGTCCAGCGAGACCAGCGGCGGCACAGGGCAGGCCCTGTCCATGACTTCCTGCCACAGCAGGCTGTTCATGAGGCTGGCCTGATCCCGGAAGCGGCCTTGCGCCAGGACGCGCGGATGCAGGTAGACGGCCTGCACGAGACGATCCAGGGCGGCACGGGGCAGCGTGTCCGGCAGGCCGGGCATGTGCGAGGGCAGGCGGACCGCCGACGCCGCGAAGGGCGGCTGCACGCTGACCAGCACATGCCGGTGGCGGCCCGGCAGGACAGGCAGGCGCCGGCAGCGGAAGCTCGCCTCGCCGGGGTTCTCCAGTGCCAGCAGGATGCCGCGCGGATAGGCCACATTGTTGCCGGGGACGGCGCCGCAGTTGAACAGGGGCACGGCATGGCGGCAGCTCATGGCGAAGAGCAGGTCGCCCTGGAAAAATTCCGGGTGGAAGTCCACCCCGTGATGGTTGGCCGTCAGGGCGTGGAAGTCCTCGTGCAGCTCGCGCCGCAGGGCCTCTCCCAGCGCCGGGGAATACAGACGTCCGCAGGCCTCTGCGGCCAGTTCCACGAGGTCTTCCCCTGATTGCAGGGCCGGGGCGCGGGGCGCGTCCCTGGTCAGGGCCGCCGCATATGCCGCCAGGCTCAGATCCCCGGCCCGTTCGAACGCGGCCAGGGCATCGGGCATCAGGGGGCGGAGCCATTCCCGGGCCGCGTTCATGCCCGGCCTCCGTCAGAGCGTCCGGGACGCACGAGGACCAGGAAGAGCAGCGAGATCAGCATCAGGCCGATGCCCGCCCAGCGGGCGGCGCTGTCCACACTCATGACGCTCAGGATGCCGCCCACGCAGACCGGCCCGATGACCTGCCCCACGCGCTGCAGGGCATCCAGCAGGCTCATGGTCTGATCCACGCCGATGGCCCGGGCGATGTCCAGTTCCAGCAGGTATTCGCTCTGGGCCGGGATGTTGAGGCCCGTGGCCAGACCCAGCAGGATGGAGCCCGCCACCGAGGCCGGCAGGGGCGGCAGCAGGCAGAAGCTGGCCACGGACAGGGCCGAAAGGATGCCCGCCCAGAACAGGAGGCGGCTCTTGTGCAGGCTCCTGCCGACCAGGCGGGCGAACAGGGGCCCGCTGTAGATGACGATCAGGCAGTTGAGCATGTAGACGCGGCCGATATTGGATTGCGCCACCTGCGCTTCCTTGAGGAAGACCGGCAGGAAATAGTTGAGGAAGCCCACGCACAGCAGGGCCGAAGGCAGCAGGGCCAGCAGGATGAAGGCCAGGAAACGGCGATCCGCCAGCAGGCGGCGGATTTGCGGCAGGGTGAGCCGGGCGGCCGCCGTCCCCTGCTCTGCCGCTGCCGCCTGCGCGGGGCCGCGCAGCAGGTAGAGGGGCACGAGGGCCAGGCAGGCCAGGATGAGGGCGGAGATGGCGAACACGGGCCCGTAGCCCAGGCGTTCCGCCAGCATGGCCCCCAGTGCGCTGCCGCAGAGGGAACCGGCGTAGACGCCCGCGAACATGTCCGCCAGATTGCCGTCCCTGACCGTATAGGCCTGGGCCGTGAGCAGGGAAAGACCGTAGCCCAGACCCACCAGGGCCCGTGCGCCGATGAAGAGCCAAGGCGTCCAGGCCAGCATGGAGGCCGCATAGCCCAGCGCCATGAAGACGATGCCCGTCATGAGCGGCTGCCGGGCCCCCCGGCGCTTCATCCATGTCCCGGCCACCAGCACGCTGAGGCCGGTCATGCCCATCTCCGCCGAAATGGGCAGCCCCAGCAGCACATCGCGCGAGAGCATGCCGGGGGGCGTGAGCTCGGCCATGCGCAGGGGGATGAAGGAGATGCTCATGTCCATGGCCAGCACGAAGACGAACATCAGCGGACGGAACAGGGAGCTGCGGTGCGCGTGGCTGTGCGTCTCGTTGCGCAGCCGCGCTTCCAGGCAGCGGGCGAACAGCAGGAACATCTCCACCATGAAGATCAGGGAGATGGCCACCAGGGTCAGGATGTCCAGACCGCTGGCCACGAGGCGGTCCAGCCAGGGGCCGCGCGTCAGGGAGGCACGCAGTTTCCAGCCCTGCGACAGGGCGTCGCCGCTGAGCGAAAAGCCGGACGCCAGTTCCAGCAGGGCGAATTCCTGTCCCTGGGGCAGCAGATCGGGGGCGCCGGCGGCCCTGTCATGGCTGGAGGCATAGACCTTGCCTGCGGGATCGAGGATATCCAGCACGATGCCGTCGTCATGGGTGGCGGCGACCCTTTCCAGGTAGGCATGCAGCCGGGCGGTATTGTCGAGGGAGACCCCCACCAGCAGCAGGCGGTTGAGGTCTTCCGTCAGGATGGCGCCGGTATGCGCCGCATCCTCCTGCAGCCCCAGGGTATACTGCCGGCTGACGGTGTGCAGGGCCATGGCGCCGTTGCCCAGCATGATGAGCAGGAAGATGCCGATACAGAGGTTGCGGGGCGTGTCCCGGCGTCCCTGCAGGAAAAGGCAGAGGACCAGCAGCAGGATGCCGGCCAGTGCCAGGCCTCCCTGAAAGTACAGCTGCTGGCGGAAAAGCTCGTGCAGCCTCTGGTCCATCGCGGCGGAAGGCAGCCAGACGCCGATGTGCCCCGCGATCCGGCCGTTGCGGTCACTGACGGGCGTCAGCAGCAGTTCCCCCTGCTCCAGGGGCAGGACATGCGTCTCCGCAGGCTGCGGGAACTCCGTGCGGATCTCCGGCAGGACGGGGAAGGGCCCCCAGCGGTGCAGGACCTTGCCCCGGGCATCCAGGACGGCCAGGGGCATGTCCGCCGCGCGCCCCACGCTGGCCAGCAGTCTGTCCACGCCGTGATAGGTCTCCAGCTTTTTGCCGAAGCGGATGCCCATGCTCATGCGGTTTTTCAGGCTGACGGCCGCCACGGCGGCCGAGGCGCGCATATTGTCCCTGGTCTCGGTACGCAGGGAGGAGAAGAGCAGGGCATCGTAGAGCAGCAGGCTGCACAGCAGGATGGCGGTCCAGCCGGTCAGGAGGCTGGCCAGGTGCTTGCGCACGCCGTTGTCGGAAGGCAGGGTACTCATGGTCGGTCAGTTCAAGGTTGGGGCAGGGGTCGCGCCTGCGTCGCCGCCGGTACGGCAGAAGGCCAGCATGGTGATGTCGTCCGATTGCGGCTCGTCGCCGCGGAAGCGGACCAGTTCACTGAAGATGAGGGCCAGCAGCTCGCGGGGCGCCGCGTCGCGGTGTCGGGCCAGGAAGGCCTGCAGACGGGCCTCGCCGTACAGCTCCTTGCCGCTGTTCATGGCTTCGGTCACGCCGTCGGTGAAGATCAGGCAGGTCTCCTGTTCGCCGAGGCTGTCCCTGAAAAGCTCGTAGCTCACATCGGGCATGACGCCCACCAGAGGGCCGCTCAGGCTGTCCAGCGTGCGGGGCGGCCTGTCGCAGGCGGCGTCCACGATATAGGGCGGACAGTGCCCGCCGTTGGCATAGACCAGTTCCCCGCTGTCGGGATCGTACAGGGCCAGGAAGAGGGTCACGAACATGTTGCCGGGGTTGTGGGCCTCGAGCATGGTGTTGACCCGGCTCATGGCGGCCGCCGGATCGAGGCCCGAATCCAGGGCGTAACGCACCAGGGTCACGGTCATGGACATGAACAGGGCCGCCGGGACCCCCTTGCCGGAGACGTCGCCCAGCACCAGGGCACGGCGACCGTCGCGGGTGATGAAGAAGTCGTACAGGTCGCCACCGACCTCCTTGGCGGGGTCCAGAAAGGCCGAAGCCCGGAAGCCGCAGATCTCCGGCGCGCCGTCCGGGGGCGGCAGGATGCCCATCTGTATCTCGCGTGCGGCGGAAAGTTCCCCTTCCATGCGTTCCTTGCTGGCTGTGGCCTCCATCAGATTGCGGATGTTGACGGCCAGAGCGCCGCCCATGCGGGCATAGGCGCGGGCCAGCTGCCCCAGCTCGTCCCGGCGTTCCAGCGGCAGCCCACGGCTGACGAGAGGTTCGAGCCGGTCAAGGGCATCCGGAGCGGAAAAGTCCACGGCCGCCAGTTCCCTGGTCCTGCGGGTCAGCAGCTTCAGGGGATGCAGGGTCCTGACCAGGGTGAGCAGGGCCAGCAGGGCCGCCAGGGCCATGATGGGCAGGATCACGGCCAGCAGGCGGGCCAGCAGGGCGTCGGACGGCGCCCTGATGGCGGCCAGGGGCGCGATCATGGCCACGTTCCAGTCAAAGGCCCGGATGCTGCCCAGCAGACAGAGCATGTCCCCCTGCCCGGAGGGGAGGACGACCTTGCTCATGCCGGTGCGGCGTGCCTCGGCCCGTGCCGTGGTGAAGCCGTCCGGCAGACTGCCGTCACCGCCACGGGCCAGCACAGTCCCCTCCCTGTCCAGCAGGACGATGAGACCGCCGGCATAGAGGGGGATCTCCTGAAATTTTTTCTGCATGCTTTCCAGCAGGCGCTCCTTGACCTGGGCGGCCATCTTTTCCAGGTCATCCAGCGGGATCATGGAGACCAGCACCTCGCGGGGCGGGCGCGCATGGTCCAGCGGCAGGAAGTGGGCCAGCACCGGCCGGTAGGTGCCAGAGAGGATCTCGCCCTCGCTGGTGGCCATGAGCCGGGGCAGGTCCAGCACGGCAAAGTCGCCGTCCCGGGAAAGATGCCCGAGCAGGCGCTGCAGGGGCCGCTGCTTGACGTCCTGCAGGCCCGCGGCCAGTCCCAGGCGGCTCGTGCCCCCGCGGCGGAGCAGCTCCATGTCCAGGATCTCCATGCGGATGCTGTCCACGCTGTCCGCCAGGCCGAGACTGGCGGCATCCATGACGGAGAGCAGGGCCTGCCGGGAAGCCAGGTCCGTCTGCCCTGCGGGCAGCGGCGTCGTGAAGCGCAGCAGGGCCTGCACACGGGCGGCGGCATCACGCAGCTGGGCCTTGCGCAGGAGCACGGAGCGCACCTTGGCGCCCAGATAGTCGAGAGAGGCCGTATTGAGGCGTTCTTCTTCGACGCGCAGCAGGCTGGCGAAGTTCTTTTCCTCAAGGGTCTCCATATGTTCGCCTACCTGCTGCCAGGTCAGGTACAGGGCCAGGCCCACGGTAAGGGCGATGGAGGCCGCGACCAGCAGGGCCAGTCGCAGACGAAGGCTCAGATTCATGCATCCTCCCTGTCGGGGGCGCTGGGATTCCGGTCAAGACGCAGCAGTTTCTTGCGCAGACCTTCCCGGGTGATGCCGAGCAGCTCCGCGGCCCGGCTCTTGTTGCCCTGACAGGCTTCCAGGGCTCGCTGCACCAGCAGGCGCTCCGCCTCTTCCAGATTGAAGGAAGCAGGCAGGGCGGGCTCCGCTGCCGGAATGGCCGCCCCTGGAACGCCTATGCCGCCGCTGCGGGCCAGGGCAGCGAGCAGCTTGGGGGAAAGATCGGACGGACGGACGACGCTGTCCACCGTCAGGGCGGCGGCCCGTTCCATCTCGTTGCCCAGCTCGCGCACATTGCCGGGCCAGTCGTAGGCCAGCAGGCATTGCCGGGTGGCCGGGGCCAGGGTCAGGGGCTCGCGGTCCATGTTGCGTGCATGCTGGGCCAGCAGGTGGCGGGCGAGCAGGAGGATGTCGTCCCCCCGCTCGTGCAGCGGAGGCAGCGTCAGCTCGGCCACGTTGAGGCGATAGTAGAGATCCTGCCGGAAACGCCCCTGGGCCACGGCCTGCTTCAGATCCACATTGGTGGCCGCGATGATCTTGATGTCCACGGGCACGGGCCTGGCGCTGCCCACGCGCAGCACTTCCCGTTCTTCAAGGACGCGCAGCAGCTTGGCCTGATTGGGCAGGGACATGTCCGCCAGCTCGTCGAGGAAAAGCGTCCCGCCCGAGGCTTCCTCCACCAGACCGCGCCGGGCGCTGACGCCGGTGGCCACGCCCTTTTCGATGCCGAACATCTCGCTTTCGAACAGGGAATCGGGGATGGCCGTGCAGTTGACCGCCACGAAGGGCGCATCGCGCCGGGGCGAGTGGTAATGGATGGTCTTGGCGAAGATCTCCTTGCCCGTACCGGAAGGCCCGAGGATCAGGGTATTGATGGGCCGCCGGGCGATGGCCAGCGCCTGGGCCACCACCTGTTTCATGGCCGGACAGTGGCCGATGATGCGGCGGACGTTGTATTCCCTTTGCAGGGTCTCCACCACATGGCGGTTCTCCTCATGCAGGCGGGCCCGGCTTTTTTCCAGTTCCTGCTCAAGCTGTTCCACCTTTTCCAGCAGTTCGGCCCGCTGGAATTCGCGGGTCTCCACCTTGACGATCATCATGCCGAAGGCCTCGGCCAGACGTTCCAGGGCCGGGGTGGAGCTGCCGCTGCGGGTCAGGGCGAACAGGGCATCCGCATCGGCGGGACGGCCCCAGGCGAGGTCGTCGCACAGATGGATCAGCAGGTCGAGCGTACGGGTGTTTTTGTCAGGCATGGTTATCCTCTGTGCAGGGACTGTACCCAGCGCAGCACTTCGGCCACGGGGCCGATGAGGTCCTGGGGGATATAGGCGTTTTCCGTCCCCTGTTCATACAGGCTGCGTGCCAGCGGGACATTGCGCATGACGGGGATGCCCTCTTCCCTGGCGATCTCGATCATGCGCTGCGCCAGCACGCCCTGCCCCTTGGCCAGGATGACGGGCAGGGGGGTCTTGTCCTTTTCATAGTCCAGGGCCACGGCGAAATGGGTGGGATTGGTCACGAGCACCTTCGCTTTCCTGACGTTGGCGAGCTGGTTCTGGGCGATCATCTCCTGATGCAGCTGCTTGCGCTTGCCCTTGATGAGCGGGTCGCCCTCGCTTTCCTTGTATTCCCGCTTGACTTCGTCCTTGCTCATCATGTTCTGCTTGTTGAACTGCCATTTCTGGAAGCACCAGTCCGCAGCGGCGATGACGCAGAACACGCCCGCCGCTGTCAGCACGAGCTCGCCGCAGGCGGAGCCGAGCAGCTGCCACATGTCGCCGATGTCCCCTTGCGGGATGCGGAACAGGCGCGGCAGATAGTCGGCAAAAATGATGTACACGCTCAGTCCCAGGACCAGTACTTTGAGGATGTTCTTGACGAATTCCACCAGGTTCTTGAGCGAGAAGACCTGCTTGAACCATTTGGCCATGTCCAGGTTCTCCAGCTTGGGCATGGCGGCCTGCGGTGCGAACAGCACCCCCACCTGCATCAGGTTGGCGCACAGGGCCACGGCCAGGACCATGCCGATGAGCGGGGCGGCCACGCGCAGGGAGCAGAGCAGGGTCGAGGTGGCGGCCAGCTCCAGGGCCTCGTCAAAGGGCCTGTTCATGAGCAGCATGGGGATCTCGCCCATGGTCAGCATGGTCTTGAGCATGTCGGAGGCCATGGCCAGCAGATAGACCGCCACCGCCATGACGGTCAGTGCCGAGGGCACGTCCTGGCTTTTGGCAACCTGCCCCTTGGCCCGGATGTCCCGCAGGCGTTTGGGCGTAGCTTGTTCGGTCTTTTCACTGCTCATGGACGCATGCCGTTGCCGTGCCCAGCGTCAGGCCCCGGGGCCCGGCGCAGGCCGGCGGTCTTAGTCCCCTCCCGGCAGGACATTGTCCAGCTTGAGGATGGATTCGCGTGTGAAATCAAACAGCTCCGGCGCGTGCGACAGCAGGAGGCCGAAGTAGAAACAGAGCAGGAAGGCCGCGATGCCGCACTTGATGGGCATGGCCAGCACATAAACATTGAGCTGCGAGGCAAAACGGTTGACCAGGCCCAGGGCGATGTCGGTCAGCAGGCAGGCCACGGCGATGGGCCCGGCCAGCAAAAGCATGTGGCCCATGAGCCAGCCCACCTTCTCCGCGAAATACAGGGGCGCGCCCTGGGACACGGCCATGGGCAGGAGCTCCGTCACCGGCCAGATGCCGTAGCTGGCATAGACCAGTCCCACGAAGGCCAGGAAGGCCCCGGAGGTATAAAAAATATAGACCAGGCTCTGGAACAGCAGCTGCCCCAGGGGGCTGCTCTGGTCGCCGGACAGGATGTCCGCCCCTTCGGCCATGGTGGCGCCGCGCTGGTTGTCCATGAAAAAGCCCGCGCTCTGTACCGTCCAGAAGACGATGCCCGCCAGAAAACCGATCATCAGGCCGAGGACGGCCTCCTTGAACAGGAGCAGGGCCAGACGGCCGCCCACGGCCAGGGAAAGCGCGGCGGAGAGCGTCATCTCGTCCGTGAGTTCGCTGAAGATGACGGGATGCATGGGCAGGTACAGGGCCAGGACCAGCAGCATGCGTATCTGCCCCGTGACGACCGAGGCCCCGAAAAAGGGCGCCACGGCCACCAGGGCGAAGAGCCGCGGCATGCCCAGCAGCAAGGCCGTCAGGTGCCCGTAGGCCCCTATCTCCTGCAAGAATTGCGAAAGATCCATGCGCGTCCTGTCCGCACCGGCGCCGCCGGATCACGGTCCGGCATGCGGCTGCCCCTGCCGTTCAGAGCAGGTAAAAACGGTTGAAGATGTCCTCGCTGTAATGCAGTATCTCGCCGCTCAGCCATTTGCCCATCAGAAAGAGCGTCACGCCCACGGCCAGCAGTTTGACGCCGAAGGTCAGGGTCTGTTCCTGCAGCTGGGTGATGGCCTGGACAAGGCTGAGGACGATGCCCACGGCCGAGGCGACCACGATGGGCGGCAGGGAAAGGATCATGACCAGATACAGGGCGTTGACAGCGTAATCGATGGCGAGTTCCATGCCTTGCTCCTAGAGGCGGATCCTGTTCACGGGCTGGACGCTGATCTCCGGGGTGATCTCCTGGTAGGAGACCACGGGCAGCCGGTAGTGTTCCCCTTCGATGAGGCGGCGCACATAGCGGCGGATATCCATGCTGGCCAGCAGGACGGGCCGCTGGACATGCTTGCGGTAGTCGCCCGCCGCCGTGCCCACGGCCGCGATGAAGCGGCGCGAGGTGTCGGGGTCGAGCGCCAGGAAGGCCCCGGCCGAGGTCTGCCGGATGGCCTTGCGGATGGTCTCTTCCACCGAGGGATCCATGAGGATGGCCGGCAGCATGTTCTGGCCCCGCGAATACATGTAGCTTATCTGGCGCTTGAGGGCGCCGCGCACATATTCGGTCAGCATGACGGTATCCTTTTCCTTGGGGCTCCATTCGATGATGGCTTCCAAAATGTTCCGCAGGTCGCGGATGGAGACCTGCTCCTGGGCCAGACGCTGGAAGATCTCCGCGATGCGCTGCACGGGCAGCAGGCGGGTGGCCTCGCGCACCAGGTCCGGGGCGCGTTCTTCCATGCGGTCCAGCAGGTACTTCGTCTCCTGCATGCCGATGAAACTGGAGGCATGCCGGGCCAGCACCAGCGAAAGGTGATAGGCCAGGATGCGGGAGTGGCCCATGCAGGTCAAGCCTGCCTGCTCCAGCAGAGCCTGTTTTTCCGCCGGGATCCACAGGCTCTCCACATCGGGCAGGAAGTTCTCGCCATGTCTGACCTCCACGCCGAGCATGCGCAGGGTGTCCTCGCTTTCGCGTGCCAGCACCATGCCCGCTTCCATCTGGCCGCGCGACATGGGGATCTCGTTGACCTGCAGTTCATAGGTCAGCCCGGGCAGGGAGGGGGTCACGCGCAGGTTGATGCCGGGAAAGGGCACGCCCATGTCGAAGTAGAGGGCACGCCGCAGCGCGGCCAGCTCGTCGTTGAGGGCATCGTAATCCAGCGAGGTCGCCAGAGCCTCCGAGATGTCGAGGATGATGGGCACCGTGGGCGCGAAATCGTCCTGGGGACCGGAGGGACGGCTTTTGCGCTCCTTCCGGGTGGCGGACTTGAGGGACTGGTCGAGTTCCTTGCGGGCATCCCGGGGCGCGGGGGCGGAGCGGATCCTGTCCAGGATGTAGCCGAGACCGGCGATGGCGAAGGCCAGGGCGAACAGCTGCGGCTTGGGGAAGCCGGGGATGAGCGCGAAAAGGAAGATCAGGCCGCCGGCCATGAGCAGGGCCTTGGGCTGGGCGAAGAACTGGCCGCCGATCTGCGCCCCCACGTCTTCCTGGGTGTCGCCGGAACGGGTGATGAGGATACCGGCCGAGATGGCGATGATGAGCGAGGGGATCTGGGAGACGAGGCCGTCGCCGATGGTCAGGATGCCGTAGATCTCCAGCGCTTCGCCGGCGGAGATGCCGTGCTGGGTGATGCCGATGACGGTACCGCCCACGATGTTGACCACGGCCACGATCATGCCGGCGATGCTGTCGCCCTTGACGAACTTCATGGCGCCGTCCATGGCGCCGAACATCTTGCTTTCCTGGCTGATGATCTCGCGGCGGCGCTGGGCTTCCTCCATGTCGATGACGCCCGCGCGCATGTCCGCGTCGATGGACATCTGTTTGCCGGGCATGGCGTCCAGGGTGAAGCGCGCGCCCACTTCGGCCACACGTTCGGCGCCCTTGGCGATGACCAGGAACTGCACGATGGTCAGGATCAGGAAGACCACGGCACCCACTACGAAGTTGCCGCCCAGGGCGAATTCGCCGAAGGTCTGGATGATCTCGCCGGCGTCGGCATTGAGCAGGATCAGGCGGGTGGTGGTGATGTTCAGGCCCACCCGGAAGAGGGTGGTGAACAGCAGCATGGTGGGGAAGGAGGAAAATTCCAGCGGTGTCCTGACATACATGGTCATCATCATGATGGCGAAGGACAGGGCCATGTTGGCGCCGATGAGCGTATCCACCAGGGCCGTGGGCAACGGCATGATCATCAGCGCGATGACGGCCACCAGCAGGCCCACCAGGGCCAGGTCACTGTGCCGCGTGGTCAGGGAGACGATGTTGCGTGCGTCGGAAAACAGGCTCACAGATGGCTCCCCCCGGCGGCAAGATAGGCGTTGAGCGCGTTGCGCGCCTCATCGGCGCGTCCTGCCTGCCACAGGGCCCGGGCCCGGAGCAGGTGCAGCACGGCATCGCGCGAAGGGAGGGGCCCGCCTGCCAGCAGGCGGTCGAGCTGTTCCAGTGCGCGTTCGGCATCGCCCGTTTCCAGCCAGACCACGGCAAGACAACGCCGTGCCCATGCGTCGTCGGGATCCAGGGCCAGCAGGGCCAGGGCCAGTTTCCTGGCCCGCTGGAACCGGCCCATGCGCAGGAAAAGATGCCCCAGCACCTGCAGGGAGCGGCACTGGCCTGCCGTGAGCGGGGAACGGCCCTCCGCCATGCTAGCCTCCCACCATCAGGCCGGTATAGGCCCGGAGCAGCTCGGTATTTTCCAGCAGGGGCGCCAGTTCGTCGCGTACGAAAGCCCGGACGGCGGGCTTGTCGCTGTCCCGCAGCGCCGCAAGGCTGCCCTGCAGTTCCATGTGGAATATCTCGGGCTGGAGGATGGAACCGTCGCCGAGGGCCGGGCACAGGGCCGCGTCCAGCTGCTGCGAGGCACGGCGGCTGTTGTACAGCTCGTCCAGCCCCGCCTCGCGCATGGCGCTGGAGGCCAGGGGCCGGGCCGCAGGCAGGTGGCCGTCCGTACCGGGATCCATGACGTTCTGGATACCCAGTCCGGGATCCAGCAGATTGACGGGCGAGTGCGACATGTTCAAACTCCCTGCAGGTCGTTCATGGCCTGCGCAAGTTCCATGACGGCGGTTTCGATGCGGGCCGCGGTGGCCTGCCGCTCGGGCAGACGGGTCAGCAGGATCAGGGTATCCCCCCGCATGCCCGCGGTCAGGGGGAAGGCGCGGGCATGATGATAATGGCACAGGGCCAGGGCGCGTTCCGGCAGGGTCCGGTCGTGGGCCGGGCAGGGCCGGGCCAGGTAGAGCAGCAGCTCCTCCTCGCCGTGCCGCTGCTGCCTTTCGAAATGCAGGCGGCCCATGGTATCTATATCCAGCGCGATCAGCCCTTGCGGGGAAAAACGCAGCGGGGGCAGGCCCATACGCTTCCACAGGGCATCCAGTTCATGATCCAGCATAGCATCTCCGCATCAGCCCGGTAAGGCCGCGTCTCTATTCCTGGGCCGCCAGCCAGGCGTCTTCCTCGGCGATGGCGGCATCCACGGCATCCTGGACGGCATCCAGCACTTTCATGCGGCCTTCGTTGCCGTCGAACAGGGACGGGGCGAACGAACGTGTGGTATTGAGCAGCTCCTGCAGGAAGAGCACCTTGCGCTCGATGTCCGGGGCGCCGGCTTCCTTCGCGAGCGCGCTGATGCGGCTGCCGCTGACATATCGCTCCTTGCGCAGATCCAGGATCTTGCCCAGCAGGGCCATGTCGTCCAGGGGGCAGTGCCGGATCCCGTGGACGTTGCTCCAGCGCTCCAGCAGGCGGGCGCACAGGCTGCGGGCGCTTTGCAGCTGCCGCAGGTCGCCCAGGCTGCTGTTGACGTGTTCCAGATGGCTCGTTTCCATGCTGGGCACGTCGGCCGCAAGGTCGCTGGCCAGGGCCTTGTAGAGGAAATCCAGGGCGGCGTCGAAATCCTTGCCGTAGGTTTCCTGGATGTGGGCATACAGGGCATTGACGTCTTCGAAATGACAGACGGTCTCCCGGTAGAAGCCCCCCAGCGAGCCGGCATCGCCCAGCCCTTCGAAACCCCGGGCATTGAGCGCGCCGTTGATACCGGCCCGGATGGCAGGGCCTTCAGTGCGTTCCAGCTCGTCCAGCGCCTGGTCCAGGGTGTGCAACGTCTCCGGCGGGGTGCCCGGCCCGGCGGACAGTTCGTCGCGCAGGTCCCTGAGGGCGGCCCAGGCCTCGGAAAGATCGGGGAAGAAGCGGCGCAGCTCGCGCAGGACTTCTTCCTTTTCGGCGCGGGAAGCCAGGAAGCCCTTGAGCCGGTCCATCTTCTGGATCTCGCGGGCCTCGCGCATCAGTTCCTGATACTTTTTGAGGCGTTCCTCCATGGCTTCGCTGATCTCGTCCCGCTCCTTGCGTTCCTCCAGCTCGAAGTCATCCGTGGCATCGACGGCAAACGTCAGTTCTTCCGCGGCATCGGCCAGCAGGGACATGGGGGAGTCCACCACTGTGGCGGCATTGCCGAACAGCGATCCTGCGGCAGCCGCAGAAGCGCCCGATCCCTGGGAGGCGGTGCTGTGCACCTGCTGCTGGTGGATGGAAAAATCGATGCTCATGGCGGGGGGCTCCCGATTGCACAAAAAATTGTTGGCAATATGGTATGCTATATGCCAGAATCATGCCACCACTTTGTGGTATCACGGGCCTGCCGTAACAGCAAGAGGATTGCCCGGTATCGGTCCGGTACGTCTGTGTATCCGGCGGGATATCCACCGTTGATGGGAACTTTGTTGTTCCAGACGGAAGGTTTTTGGCAAAAAATGTTGGCATGTGGGCCCGGCAACCGGCCGAATGGGCTTTTTTTATGCGGACAAAAAGCTGGCATGATTTGTGCTAGTCATCCAGCAGCATCGCCACCACGTTTGATAAGGAGATCGACATGTCGTTCACAGAACAGGATCTGAAAAAGCAGATGGAAAGTTTCGCCGCCCTTCGTGAGGAGTTCTCCCGGCTGGAGAGCCAGGAAAAAGCCATGCGCAAGCAGCTCGGTCTGCCGGAGCAGGGGCAGAAGAAGACGGATCCGGCTTCCCTGACGCCCGAACTGCGCAAGATGCTCGAAGAAGCCGAGACCGAAGCCCGGCGCGCCGGCGAGGCTCGCGCCGCCCAGTCCCGCCCCGCCGCCAATTCGGCCGCTGGCGGCGGCATCCTCGGGGGTGGCCGCCGGAACATCGTCCGCCTGTAGGCAGACGGGCAGGGGGCCCGTGCGGGCCGTGCCGCCCGGCGGGGCATCACGCCATCTCTCCATGGCAGAGCAACAAAAACAGGATGTTATATGAGTCAGGTCAATTTCGATACCACCTCTTCTGTCTCTTTCGGCGAACTGGGCCCCACCACGAGCTTGCAGCTGATGTTCGCCAAGCTGCAGCTGGAGCTGGCCACCACCGCCAAGACCCAGGCCATGGACAAGATGGACGCCATCGCCAAGGCGCAGGACGAGCAGAAGCTCGTTTCCCAGCTGCTCAACGAGGCCCGGCAGGCCAAGGCCGATGCCAACTCCGGCATTGCCGCGGGCACGCAGACCGAGACCTATTCCAACGGGACGACGGAAAAAAACACCAAGAACTGCACCCTGATGTCCAAGGAAATGGTGGATTACATGGACGCGCACGGCTTGGCCTACGACAAGACCGGCGGCGACTACAATCACAGCTCTGATGAATGGGACGTGGCCATCACGGCCCTGGAAAGCCGCCTGGAAGAACTGGGCACCAATACCCAGCAGGAGATGGTCTACGTCCAGGACTACATGGGCCAGTACAACTCCTACCTGCAGGGTGCCAACACCCAGATCGCCAACTCCAACCAGACCCTCACCAGTCTGGCCCGTGGCCAGTAAGGCAGCGGCCGACAAAGGAAATGATATGAGCCAGGTCAATTTTTCTTCGACGTCTTCCGTTTCGTTCGGCGAACTGGGCCCCACCACGAGCCTGCAGTTGATGTTCGCCCAGCTGCAGCTGGAACTGGCCGAGACCGCCAAGACCCAGGCCATGGACAAGATGGACGCCATCGCCACGGCGCAGGACGAGCAGAAGCTGGTCTCCCAGCTGCTCAACGAGGCCCGTCAGGCCCAGGCCGATGCCAAGGCCGGGGTGGGCAATGATCAGGCCAAGACCCAGACCTATGAGCTCCCCAAGCAGGATGCCAACGGCAACGTGGTCTATGAGACGGTCACCGAGACCGTGCCCAAGGGCAACAACGCGACCTTCATGAGCCAGGAGATGGTGGATTACATGGACGCCAACGGCCTTGCCTATGACAAGACCGGCAACAACCATTCGCACAGCGCCGACGAATGGGATGTGGCCATCACGGCCCTGGAAAGCCGCCTGGAGGAACTGGGCACCAATACCCAGCAGGAGATGGTTTACGTCCAGGACTACATGGGCCAGTACAACTCCTATCTGCAGGGTGCCAATACCCAGATCGCCAACGCCAACCAGACCCTCACCAATCTGGCCCGTGGCCAGTAGCATGCCGGTCGGCAAGGACGTGTCATGAACCAGGTAGATCTTACCACCACATCCTCGGTTTCCTTCGGTGAGCTGGGCCCCACCACGAGCCTGCAGCTGATGTTCGCCCAGCTGCAGCTGGAACTGGCCGGGACAGCCAAGAGCCAGGCCATGGACAAGATGGACGCCATCGCCAAGGTACAGGACGAGCAGAAGCTCGTTTCCCAGCTGCTCAATGAGGCCCGGCAGGCCCAGGCCGACGGCAAAAGCGGCACGGGAGTGGGCAAGACCAGCATCAATGGCGTTACGGTCACAGGCAAGGACTGCTATCCCATGTCCCAGGAAATGGTGGACTATATGGATGCCCACAAGCTGGCCTATCCCAATGGTGACGGGGACTACATCCTCGGCAAGGACGAGTGGGACGTGGTCATCACGTCGCTGGAAAGCCGCCTGGAAGAGCTGGGCACAGGTACCCAGCAGGAGATGGTCTATGTTCAGGACTACATGGGCCAGTACAACTCCTATCTGCAGGGCGCCAATACCCAAATCGCCAACGCCAACCAGACCCTCACCAGCCTGGCGCGCGGGCAGTAGCCGTCAGACGGGATAGGCCGATGCCCATCCATTCCAAGGAGCTATCATGAGTCAGATCACAGAACAGGAAAAAGACATCCAGGCCGCCCTGCTGGACATGGCCAAGGCCGCCGGTTTCACGGAAGATGAGTTCCACACCATACAGGCCGCCCTGGAGAAAGGGGCGACCCTGGCCGATGTGTTCAATATCAGCAAGGATACTCTGGAATCCGGCTATGCCTATGCCTACAACCTGTACAAGGCGGGCAACTACAAAGATGCAGAAAGCATGTTCCGCGGTCTTTGCATGTATGACGGCGATGACCCCCGCTATTGGATGGGCCTGGCCGGTTGCCTGCAGGCCCGGGAAGCCTATCAGCAGGCCATCGACACCTACGGCATGGCCGGAGTGGCCGGCGGGCTCAAGGATCCCGCGCCGTTCTATTATGGCGGCCTGTGTTATCTGAAGCTGGGTGACGGCGAGAATGCTGCGGCTTCTTTCCGTGCCGCCCTGGGGCTGGGCGATGCTTCCGTCCCCGCGCACACGGCCATCCATGACCGTATCCGTGCCCTGCTCGCCACACTGGCCCAGTCCAAGGAGTGATGTCATGAGTATGGTCCAGGGAACACAGTCCGGGCTGCCTGCTGCCGGTCTGAGCGCGTTGCTGCAACTGGCGGCGACACAGCAGGGCTCGGGCGGCACCACGGATGTCAAGGATCTGGAAGAAAGCCTCAAGGCGCTGCGAACCTTTCTGACCATGTCCGGAGATTCGTCGCTGCCGGATCTCGAGGCACCGTCTTCGAAGGGCGGCCCCACGGTCTCGCTGTCCGGTCTGACCATGAGCGGCCTTTCGCTGGAAACGCTGCTGGATGCCGTGGGCTTCGAGCAGCGCCGTACCGAGACCAAGGCCGGTATGGCCTCGCTGGAAGCCCGCGCCCAGGAACGCGCCATGGCCAATGAGGAAAAGCTCAAGTCCATCCAGGAGCAGCTGGAAAAGGCCAAGAGCCAGAGTTTTCTGGATGGCCTGCTCAAGGCGTTCAAGTATATCGGCATGGCACTGGCGGCCATCGGCTCCGTGGCCATGATCGCCGCCGGTTCGGTGGGTCTGGCGGCCGGGGGATCAGGCGCGGCGCTCATCGCCGTCGGCGTCGCAAGCCTGGCGCTGCTGACCAGCTCCATCATGGAGGAGGCCTCGGGCGGCAAGGTCGGTTTCAGCCCGGCCTTCATCACGGGCAAGATCATGGAGGCGTGCGGCGCCAGCGATACGGCGATCCAGTGGACGAAGTTCGCCGTGGATCTCGCCACCACCATCGCTCTGGCGGCCTGCACCTTCGGCGCCGGGGCGGCTGGCGCGGCCGGAAAGGCGGCGCAGACCGCCACCAAGGCTGTTTCGGATACAGCCGCGACCATCCAGAAGGCGGCCTCCTGGACGGCTCGTGTGGCGACCATGGCCGGTGGGGTGAACACCGTCGCCCAGTCGGCCACCACCATCGCTTCCGCCGCCAACGAAAAGGACATCAGCTTCCTGCAGGCCCAGCAGAAGCGCCTGCAGGCCATCCTGGAGCGCATCGCCATGGCCAATGAACTGGACGTGGAACACATCAAGGAGATGATGCAGCGCTCCGAGCAGACGCTCCAGACCGTGTCGGACATCGTCCAGGAAAGCGTGCAGGCCAATGTGGCCATCCTCAGCGGCAATCCGGCCATGGCCTGATGCCTGAAAAGGGAGATATCATGGACACCACCATCATCACCAATGCAACGGGATACAGCTCCGTTGAGTATGGAAAGTTGCTGGAGCAGGCCCAGGCGAAAGGTGTCAGCGCCGCCAGGATCGATGAGGCCCTGATCGGGGCCATCCAGGCCGGCAAGGACTTCACCGCGGCCGTCAAGGACGTCCGCAGCCAGTTGCCCGAGCTGGCGTCGCCGGGGGACAATACGGGCGATCTGTCGGGCTGGACGGCCCTGCCCAGCCCCGCCGCCATGTTCGCTTCCGTGATCCTCAAGGACGCGGCAGAGCAGCGGCGTACCAACCGCAGCATCATCCAGGCGCAAGGGATGCAGATCGTCGATCTGATGGAACAGCAGGCCGACAAGATAGAGACGGGCGCCGTCCAGAAGTTCGCCTGCGCCGTGACCGGGGCCGTGGTGAACATGGCGGCCGGTGCCGCCAGCGTCGGCGTGGCTGCCGCCGGCGTGGGCAGGTCTTCGAACGGCAGGCTGAACATGCTCGCCGGCAAGACGGCGGACGGCCAGCTCACGGCCGCCGTTGCCCAGTCGTTCAATACCATGATCTCCTCGGCCGGGAGCATGTTCACGGCGGGCGGGGAGTTCGGACAGAGCATGCGCTCCGCCGAGGCCAAGCGTCTGGAAGCCGAGCAGGAGCAGATCCGCACCATGATGGAGCAGACCAAGCAGACCAACGAGGCCCTCAAGGACCTGGTCGCCAAGTCCCTGGACTTCATGAACGCCATGCAGGCCAACATGAACCAGACGCGCACCAAGATCCTGGGCTGATCCTGCAGCATGCGCAGGGGCTCGCCGGTCTGGCAGAAAAAGATTTGACGATGCCGTTCGTTTTTGCGTACCCTTGTTTTCTGTACGGATATCAAGATGATTGCGGGATTGCATATGGCTTTGCTGGATGACAGGGTGCGTTCCCTCGCGGAGACGGCCCGCTGGAAAGATCCCCGCCAGGAAAGGGACGGAACCTACCATTTTCGGCTTGAAGATGGCCTGGACATAACGCTGTTCTCGCCTGACGACCGGCAATGCATCCTGCGGGCGGAGCTGGCTTTCCTGCCTGAGGCAGCGCCGGAGCGCGAGGAGCTGCTGCGCAAGGTGGTGCGGCATCAGGCCGGTGCCTGCCGTACGCGGGCGTCCATCGTCGCGCTGGAACGACCGGGGGAGAGCCTGCTGCCTGATGCAGCGGGTGTCGAGCGGCTCGTGCTGCAGTCCCTGCTGGAGCTGGAGGCACCGCAAGCCCGGTTCGACGCGGCGGTGCGGGATTTCCTCAATGATCTCGCCTGGTGGCAGAAAGTCCTTGAGGTCGCGCCGTCTCCGGGGAACGGGGCCGCATCCCCATTCTCCTTTCAGGGCAATTTCTTTGGAGGCGTCTATTGAAACGCCTTGTGCTGATCGTCACCGCCTTGTGCTGGGTCTTCTGCAGCCTGCAGGCTGCGGAAGGCCTTTGCGCGTCTTCGCGCTCCGCGTTCCCTTTCCGTTCTGCCTTCTCGCACTATGCGGACAATGAGAACATCTGCACGGTCCTTTCGGCCTTCGCCCGCGCCGAAGGTTACGGTTCGGTGTGCAGCCCGGCGCTGCGGGGCCAGATGAGCGGACGCTTCGAGCAAGTGGATCCCCGGACCTTCCTCAACGGGATGCGTTCGGCCTTCGGCGTGCGCTGGTACACGCAGGGCCGCACGGTGACGTTCTGGCATGACGGTGAGAAGACGGAGGCTTTCCTGGCGCCGTCCACGGTGTCGGCTGCGGCCCTGCGGGACATGCTGCGCAGCGCGGGCATGATCTCGCCGCAACTGCCGGTCAACCTGCTGCATGCCCAGAACCTGCTCTCGGTCAGCGGCCCCCCCCTCTATGTGGACCAGCTGCGCGGCGCCATGAAGGCCTTTGAGGACGCCCAGGGCAGCCGCAGCGTGATGCGCGTCTTCCCGCTCAAGTATGCCTGGGCGGAAGACATGAAGGTCAACAGCATGGATTCCACGGTGACCATCCCCGGCGTGGCCAGCATCCTGCAGGCCATGGCCACGGGCAAGCCCCTGACCGGCTCGCAGGTGACGGTGCAGCCGTCCGCCCAGGGAGGGCTGCGGGGCAAGGGGCTGATCGCCATGGGCGCCAACACCAACGGGAGCTCTACAGGCGCGCAAGCTGCCGCACCGGGCACGGAGCAGTCCACCACGCCCAGCGGGCCGAGCATCATCGCCGATCCCCGGGTCAATGCCGTGGTGGTGACGGATGCCGAATACCGCATGAGCTATTATGCCAAGGTCATCGCCGATCTGGACAAGCCGGTGGAACTGGTGGAGATCCATGCCGCCATCGTGGATATCGACAGCGATTTCTCCCGTGATTTTGGCGTCAACTGGTCAGGGGCCGGCGCTTACGGCAAGCACTGGAGCGGCGGCGGCAGCGCCGGGGGCGCATCCGGCAGCGGTATTTTCCCGGCGGCCGGGGCCGCCAGCGCGGGAGGCCTTTCCTATTCCACGCTCTATGCCTACGGTTCGGACTATTTCCTGGCGCGGGTCAGCGCCCTGGAAGAAGACGGCCAGGCCCGGGTGCTGGGCAAGCCCTCGGTGCTGACCATGGACAATGTGCAGGCCTCGCTGGAAAACACCAGTTCCTACTATGTGCCGGTGTCGGGCAATGAATCGTCGGATCTGTTCAAGATAGATTCGGGCACGGTCCTGAAGGTGACGCCGCACATCATCCCCGGCCTCCCGGGGCAGGCGGACAGCATCAAGCTCATGGTCAGCGTGCAGGATGACCGGGACGACGGCTCCAGCCTCTTTTCCGTGGATCCCAACAATCTTTCGCCCATCAAGCAGACCAAGATCAATACCCAGGCCATCGTGGGCGAGGGCCAGAGCCTGCTGATCGGGGGGCATTATTACGAGATCCAGAGCGATGCGGAAAGCGGCATCCCCGGTCTCAAGAACATCCCCATCCTGGGCGGCCTGTTCGGTTCCACAGGCAAGAAGCACCAGCGCATGGAGCGGCTCATCCTCATCACCCCGCGCATCGTGCGCATGGATACGGCCTCCAACGTGCCGTCGCGGGTGGATGATCCCCGTTTCAGCCGTACGGCCACCCAGGCGGACTATGAGGAACACCGTCCTACGGAAATGCCCGTGGGCGGTTGCGCCCGGCGCCGCGCGCTGGCGCCCGACGTGCAGCCCGCCACGCCCAGGCCGCTCACGCCCCAGCCCGTGCCGGTACAGGCGGGCACAGGCAAGAGCATCCAAAATGCGCCTGCGGGCCAGCCTGTCGCGACGCCGTCCGTCACGACGTCTCCGCAGCCGATCCTGGTGCCGGTCAGCGTCCCCCCCGCCACCGTCGGAGGCCGGCAGTGAGCCTCAGGGACAGCGCTCCGGCGCTGTGTCTGTATGTCTTTTCCGGGCCGCATCTCGGCGCCTGTGTCGAACTGGCGGCAGGCAGCTGGACGGTCGGCTCGGACGACTCTTGCGACATCATCCTCACCGGGCTTGCTCCCCGTCATGCCGTCATGGCTATCGCCTTGTCCGACGACGGCGCCCCCGTGCTGGAGCTGACGGCTCTGGACGGGCCTGTCCGCCTGCAGGACGGCACGGCTGCGGCCGAAGACGGGGCAGCCCCCCTGCATCCTGCCGCCGGGACTGCCTGGTATCTGGGCGCGACCTGTCTTGCCTGGAACCGTCCCGGCGTGCCACAGGAGAGCATCGTGCCTGAAAGTGGCGCAGCACCGGCGACCGCTGCCGGCGCGGAAGGGATACTGCCTCCGGCCGACAGCGGGGTCGCTCCTGGCCCGGGCACAATGGAGACGCTGCCGGTCGCCAAGGATTTTGGCACGGACATGGCCACAACGGAAACGCTGTTGCCGACAGTGCCGGACAGTCCTCCTTCCCGGCGTACCGGCTGGCGCGTGGTCCTGCTCGTCCTGGTGGCCGTTTGTCTTGCCGCCGTATCCCTGATGATCACACCCTCGGATTCTGATCCAAGCCATTATCCCGAGATCATTAAAAAATATCTTGACAGTGCGGGCATCCGCGGCCTGACTGTGAGCCGGAGGGATCCCGGCGTGGAGATACGCGGCACCGTGGCTGATGATGCGGCCATGATCAAACTGCGGGATATGGCACTCAATTTGCATATTCCTGTGTATCTTGAAGTTGCCGTGCAGGAAGACATGCTGCGCGCCGTGCGCAGTTCACTCGGCATCCGGGGCTTCCATCCCGATGTGACCTTGTGGGACAACAAGGGCAATCCCCGCTTGCAGGTCAGGGCCTACATGAAGGACGAACTGCTGGAGACCGCGGCCTTTGGCGCATTGAAGACGGAAGTGCGGGCATTGCCGGAAGTGGACAGACACATCGTTTATGAAAAGGATCTGGCCCCGGTGCTGGAAGCCGCCCTGCAACGGGCCGGGCTGGGAGCCGTGCGGGTCATCTATCTGCCGGGCCGGGTGGATTTTTCCGGCGATTTCCGGCAGGAGGACGTCAAAAAGCTGGATGCCATCCGAAGCGATGCCAGCGAGCTTTTCGGGGTCCCGCTGTATGGCACCTCGTCCGCATCCGGCGCTCTTGCCGCTGCGGAGCGCGCATTGACACCGTCGCGGGACAAGATCCCCGGCAACGACGCGCTGCCTTCGCGGCCGTCGGGCGATACCGGGGGGGATCCCCTGGGCGGGCTGCGAGTGACCGGGGTGACCATGTCGCCCATGCGTTTCGTGACCACAGCCGACGGCAGGCGTCTGTTCGAGGGCGCTGTCCTGCCCGGAGGCTGGACGTTGGAAAGTATCGACACCAAGGTCCTCGTCCTGCGCAACGGCAGTCAGGTCGTCAGTCATCAGTTGAGAGGTAAGTAATGGAAATGGAATCAGCCTTCGATTTGCTGGCGGAAGATCCCTCGGGATACGGCCTCAAGCAGCTTCGCGAGGAACTGTTCGGGATGCGGCTCGATGTCAAACGCGCCATGGATGCCGGCATGACCGCGGAAGAGATGGCGGTCGCACGTCAGGCCCTGGCCGCCGTGGACTGCGCCGAGGACGTGGCCGCGCGCGTGCACGATGCCCTGAACCGTTGAGGTGGCGGGAACGCGCGGCGCTGAACGCGGGAAAGGCATGGCCGCAGCGGTCACGCCACCGGGAAGAGGCTTCCGCCTGCAGCCTCATGACAGCGGCAGGGACGGGAAGCCGCATGGCCTGAAATGAACGGATCTCGGATCCGTCGGGAGAAAATCATGAATATCGGAAGCTCGAGCGGGATTGATGTCGGTCAGCTGTTCCAGAATGCCACCAACGGCCTGAACCAGGACGGCAAGGCCCTGCAGGAAAAGATGGATCAGATCAGCGCCTCCGGCGAGGTGGACCAGATGCAGCTGCTGGAACTGCAGTTTGCCATGGGCCAGTATAACGCCAAGCTGGAGACCATTTCGTCGGTGACCAAGAGCATCCAGGACATGCTCAAGTCCCTGGCCCAGAGGACCGGTTAGACGACCGGCTAGACGACCGGCGAGGCCTTTGGGGCCGGATACAGGGAACAACGCTGCCGGGCCGCTGTGCGACCCGTGATACGGGAGTGCGAAGATGTTTTCCGAAAGGCAGACAGCCCGCTTACTGGATCTGGCCAACCTGGCCTGCCAGAAAGGGCTTGTGGGAGAGGCCAGGACGATTTTCCGGACTGTCCTGGCGCTCAAGCCGGATTTTGTGCCAGCCCTGGTGGGGCTGGCCTTTTCCCATGTGGTCGTGGATGATTTCGAGGGCGCGCTGAGCATCCTGGACGGGGCGCTTGCCGCGCATCCCGCCGATGCGGACGCTCTGGCCATGCGCGGGCTGGCCTGCATGCTGTCCGGCCGCAAGGACGAGGCGGAACAGGCCTTTGCCGCCATCCCGCAGGACTGCGCGGCGGCCGAGATGGCCCGGGCCGTCATGGAAGTGGCCTGACCGGGCGTCTGACGTTCCCCCTGCCGTGAGGACCTGCCCATGATCTCCGCATCAGCGCAAAGTGCGACCAGGCTGCTGGAAGCCCTGGAAAAGCTTTCCCGGTGGGCAGGCGATCCGCCGGGAGGCGGCCCTTCCGGCGCTCCGTCCGGGGAGCTGGTCCGGGCCTTCGAGGATGCCTTGGGCGCGGCGCAGCCCCCTGCCGCGGCTCCCGCCAGTGAAGTCCGGGCGGGAGGGGATGCGCTGTTGCCGGGCCCGGCGCAGGCCCTGCCTTCCCTGCATCTGCCGGAGATGCCCGCGGACGGGCAGCCGCCTGCGGCGGCGCAGACGCAGGCCCCCGATGCTGTGGGCGGCCCGTCCGGCCCGCAGACGGCGGAGCTTGTTCCCGGTCAGGGGGAACAGCCGTCCGCTGTGCCCGGAGCGGAGAAGGTGTCCGGGGCGCAGCCTGCCTTCCAGGCGGAAGGGATGTCCCGGCAGGACGTCGTCGAAGAACTGGGCCGGCTGCTGGAAAGCGTCTCCGGGCCCGGCGCCGTCATCACCCCGCTGGAGCTGTTGCGCGTGCAGCAGCTCGCGGGCATGCTCAACATGCAGGCCAAGGCGGGTATCCAGACATCGCAGCAGACGACGCAGGGGATGGAAAACCTGCTGCGCCAGTCAGGCTGAGGAGCCCGTATTTTATCAGAGGTTGTCAATGCTGCGTCCCTTGCTCTTGTTGCTGCTGTCCCTGCTCCTGCTCCTTTCCGGCTGCAAGGTGGAGATGTATTCGGGCCTGTCCGAGGATCAGGCCAACCAGATGCTTTCCACCCTCCTGCGCCGGGGGATCGCGGCGGAAAAAACAGCCGCCGGAAAGAACGGCTATACGCTGTCGGTGGATGACGACCAGCTGGTGCTGGCCCTGCAGGTGCTCAAGGAAAACAGTCTGCCGCGCCAGTCGTTCAAGAATCTGGGTGAGGTCTTTGCCGGCGACGGCATGATCTCTTCCTCCTCCGAAGTCCAGGCGCGCATGTCCTACGCCCTTTCCCAGGAGCTGGCGGACACGCTCTCGCGTATCGACGGCGTACTGACGGCCCGCGTCCATGTGGTGCTGGGCGTCAACGACAAGGTGAACAACATCACGGTGGCCCCGTCGGCGGCGGTCTTCCTGCGCCACACCCTGGACTCGCCCGTGGTCAATTTCGTGCCCGAGATCCGGGAGCTGGTGGCGGGTTCCGTGGCTTCGCTCAAATACGACAATGTCAGCGTGATGTTGGTCCCGGTGCGGGAAAGCGTGACGGTGCCGGGCAAGAAGCTCCCGTCGCCGCTGCTGTCTCCCGGCGCGCACACGCCCGCCCTGCTGCTGCAGATGCTGGCCATGGCGGCGGTGCTGGTGGCCGCGGGGGCCGGGATCTATGTCGGCGCGCGCCGTCTGCTGGCCCGCCGCCGCGCTGCCCGGGAGGCGCTCCAGGCAGGTGATGATGGCAGTGCGGACAGGCAGGGTGATGCCTGATGCACAAACAGTTTTTTGCGGATGTCCTCGCGCGGCGCCCGGCCTTGTGGCACCGGATGCTGCAAGCGGCTCCGGCGGAGCGGAGACCGCAGACGCCGGAGAGCTGGCGCGAAGCCTTGGGCAACGGGGCTGACAGGCTGTCATACTGGCTGCGCCAGCGGCCCCTGGCCCATGCGCCGCGCCGCCAGCGGATCGAGGCTCAGCCGGAGCCCTTCTGGGATTACGCCGAGGAATCCCGCCGTCTGGCCCTGCTGGATGCGGATACTCTGGCGGGATTGTGCCGGGTGGCGGGCGTGGCGCTGCACGCACCGGCCATTGCCGGCGTGCTCCTCCGGGACGAGGTCCTGCCCCTGCGCGAGGCCCTGGGCGAGGCCACATACCGCTATGCCCTGCAGCGGGGGCGCTACCAGCTCGGCACGGTACGCCGCTTTTTCCAGTGGCGGGACACGGGGCTGCCCCTGCCGGAGCGTTGCGCCCTGCACGGCAATATGGCCCTCCGTCTGGTGGCCGCGCTCTGGCCGGAAGGACTGTCCCTGCCATTCTGTCGTCGTCTGCCTGCCTTGCCGGCCACGGCGGGCCTGCCCGCCCTTGGTGAGGCGGAACGCCATGAGCTGTGGCGCAGCCTGAAGAAATTGTTGCTCAAGGAGGTGGCTCCGTCATGGGCGCCGTGTTTCGACTGACGGGCAATACCGTACTGCCCGCGCCCGGGGTGCGGGTGCTGCGGGCGGCGGAGTATGCGCATCTCGTGGAAGCCAATGCCCTGCTGGCCGCGGCAGAGGAGCGGGCCGCCGCCATCCGCGCCGAGGCGGAAAAAGCCTATGAAGAACGCCGCCGGGCAGGTTATGAGGACGGCCTCATGGAAGGCCGCATGGAGCAGGCGGAAAAGATGATGGAAACGGCCATGCAGGCCGTGGAATACATCGAGGGCGTGGAAGCGAAGCTGGTGGGCGTGGTGACCTCGGCCGTGCGCAAGATCATCGGCGAGCTGGACGACAGGGAGCGCACGGTGCGCGTGGTGCGCAATGCCCTGGGGGCCGTACGCAGCCAGCAGCGGGTCCTGATACGGGTCTCGCCCGATGACAAGGACGCCGTGCGCAGCGCGCTGGGGGCCATGATCTCCGCCGCGCCCGGTGGCGGGAGTTTTCTGGATGTGACGGCCGACCCGCGCATGAAGTCGGGCGACTGCGTCCTGGAATGCGAGCTGGGCGTGGTGGATGCCAGCCTGGAGACACAGCTCAAAGCCATCGAACACGCCCTGCTGGGCAAGATCAGGGAGTCGTAGATGGCCTTTGAATATATCGGCGACCTGCTGGAAGAGGCTGTACGCGATGTCAATCCCCTGGAGACGCGGGGGCGCGTGGAACAGGTGGTGGGCACCATCATCCGCGCCGTGGTCCCCGGTGTGAAGGTGGGCGAGCTGTGCCTGCTGCGCAATCCCTGGGAAGACTGGAGCCTCAAGGCCGAAGTGGTGGGCTTTGTCAAGAATGTGGCCCTGCTTTCGCCCCTGGGCAACATGCAGGGCATCTCCCCGGCCACGGAAGTCATCCCCACGGGCGAGATCCTTTCCGTCCCGGTGGGCTACGAACTGCTGGGGCGCGTGGTGGACGGGCTGGGCCAGGCCATGGACGGCGGTCCGGCCATCAGGACGCGCAGCCATTATCCTCTGGTGGCCGAAGCGCCCAATCCCATGACGCGCCGGATCATCAGCAAGCCCATTTCCCTGGGGCTGCGTGTCATCGACGGGGTGCTGACCTGCGGCGAAGGACAGCGCATGGGTATCTTCGCCGCGGCCGGCGGCGGCAAGTCCACGCTATTGTCCAGCATCCTCAAGGGCTGCTCGGCGGATGTCTGCGTGCTGGCGCTCATCGGCGAACGCGGCCGCGAAGTACGGGAGTTCATCGAGCGCGATATCGGTCCCGAAGGGCGCAAGAAGGCCGTGCTGGTGGTCTCCACCTCGGACCGCTCCTCCATGGAACGGCTCAAGGCCGCCTACACGGCCACGGCCATTGCCGAATATTTCCGCGATCAGGGCAAGAGCGTCCTGCTGATGATGGATTCCGTGACCCGTTTCGGCCGCGCCCAGCGCGAGATCGGTCTGGCGGCCGGCGAGCCGCCCACCCGTCGGGGCTTTCCGCCGTCGGTCTTTTCGGAGCTGCCCAAGCTCATGGAGCGGGCCGGCAATTCCGACAAGGGCTCCATCACCGCTCTGTACACGGTGCTGGTGGAAGGCGACGACATGACCGAACCCATCGCCGACGAGACCCGCTCCATCCTCGACGGGCATATCGTCCTGTCGCGCAAGCTGGCTTCTGCCAACCATTATCCGGCCATCGACGTGCAGGCCAGCGTCAGCCGCGTCATGAACGCCGTGGTGGACAAGGAGCACAAGGCAGCGGCCCAGGCCCTGCGCAAGATCCTTGCCAAATACGCCGAGGTGGAGCTGCTGGTGCAGATCGGGGAATACAAGAAAGGCGCCGATGCCGAAGCGGATTTCGCTCTTGGGCATATCCAGGCGGTCAATGCTTTTTTGCGGCAGGGACTGGAGGAGAAGAGCTCGTTCGACGACACCCTGGCGGCCTTGAAGAAGGTCGTCCTGTAAGGTCAGCCGCCAGCCGGCCGTTGCTGTGCTCCATCCCTGCAAGAGGCTTTTATGGCGTTGTCTTCCTATCCGCTGCAAGCGCTGCTTTCCGTGCGTCTCTACCGGGAAGATGCCGCCCGTAACGGGCTGCGCGTGGCGGAGCGTCTGCTGGTACAGGCGCGTGAGGACGTCGTCCGCTGCCGGGAGGAGCTGGAGCGCTACCGGAGCTGGCGGGTGGAGGAAGAAGGGCGGCGCTATGCGGCGATCTTGGGCAAGGTCCTGTCCCTGGACGAGATAGCCGGTTTTCGGGCTTCCCTGGGGGCCCTGGCCGTAGGGGAAGAGGAGCGCATCCAGGCTGTCGGCCGGGCGCAGGATGCCGTGGCCCGGCAGGAAACGGCTGTGGCCCGGGCACGCCAGGCTGTGGCCGTGGCCCGCCGGGAGGCGGCGAAGATAGAGACACACCGCGATATCTGGCGCGAAGGCGACAAAAAGGAACGGGAACGCCTTGAAGATCTGGAGCTGGAGGAATTTGCCGGCCCCCCTCCGGCCCCTGATGACGAGTGACGCTTCCCGCAGGTCGCCGGGCCGGATGCCGCAGGGCCGCGTGGCGGCAGATGCTGGAGGTTCGTATGGGTATGGAGATCAGTTCCCGGCGTTTGCAGGAAGCCGATTCCCGGGCGCAACAGGCGGAAGGGGAGAGCCCCGGAGGAGCGTCTGGCGCCGGTGCCCGGGAGCGTTTCGACAGGGCCATGGAGGAGCCCCGTGGCCGCGGTGGGCAGCACGGGGACGAAGGTGGGGAGGGCCGTCAGCAGCAGGAAGACGCCGCTCCCTCTCCGCAGGCCTTGCTGGACAGCCTGTTCGGCAGCCGCATGCAGGGCCTGCAGGCATCGGGCGTACAGGTCGAGATCCCGTCGGCCGCGGGCGAGATGGACGCCCTTGTGGACGAGCTGGTGGAGCGCATCTTGGTTTCCGAACCGGGCAAGGGGCTCCCGGAAGTGCGCATCACCCTGGGGCAGGGGGCCCTGCCGGGAGCGGAGCTGTGTCTTGCCCGCGCCCAGGACGGACAGTTGTTCGTCAGGCTCTCCTGCGCCGATCCCGCTTCCTTCCAGACGGCCGTGGGCGCGCGGGATGCCCTGCGCGAGGCGTTGGAGCGCGGCGGTGAGAACGTGCGTGTGGAGATCGTCGACGCCCAGGCGGAAAGCGGCGGCGAAGGCGATGCCAGCCGGCAGTCCCGCGGCAGGCAGGAGTACGTCCCGGATGTGGGATAAAAGGACGCCCCGGGCGCATGTCCCGGCATGACAGTGCGCTCCGCCCCGGTGCGGAGCGGGTCTCGCGGATTTTTGAAAAAGGTGCACCATGTCTCTGGAGATCCCTTCCCGTCCCTTTGTGCCGCCCAGGCTCGCGCCCTTGCGGGCCCGGCTCTTCAATGCGCTTGCCAGCCGGGCGCTGCCTCTGGACCTGCCGCTGGACGCCGGGCTGGAAGCCCCGGTCGTCTGTCGCCTGTCCTTCAATGCGGCAGCGGCATCACTGGAGCAGGAAGCGCCCTTTGTCCCGGCGGCCGCACTGTTTTTGCGCAGCGGCGAGGAACTGTGGCGTCTGGAATGGTCTTCTCTGGAGGCGCTGGCCCTGCGGCCCGAGCTGGCCGACTGGCGCCGGGCCCAGCCGCTGGAAGAGCAGGATTTCGCCCGCTTGCCGCAGGGATTGTGCCTTGCCGTTCTGGAACGGCTGCTGGTCCCCGCTCTGGAAGGACTGGAAAATTTTTTGGGCTGCGAAGTACGCTGTACGGCGGAGCCGCAGCCGGAGACGGCCTGGGACGGGCCGCTGCCGCTTGTCCTCGGGGTGCCCGGCAACGGGCCGCTTTTCCTGCGCCTGTTCTGGGCGCAGGCCTCCGGCGCCCGCTATCTGCTGGAACGTCTGGAGCAGCTGCCTCTGCACACGGCGGCGGGCCTCTGCTGTTCGGGCACGGCGGTCTGTCCGCTGGAAGCGGGGACCATGCGTCTGAGCGTGTACGAAGTGGCCGGACTTGTCCCGGGAGACGTGCTGCTGCCGGAAAGCTGGGCCCCGGAAGCGCCGCGTCTGCGCCTGCCCCAGGGGCAGGCGCTGGCCTGCCGGCTGGAGCAGGGGGTCGTGTCCGTGCTGGGCCCGGATCAGGGGGATCCCGGCAGGGAGTGCGCAGAGAAAGAAGGTGGGAACGGCATGAGTGAAGAAAAGTTGACATCTCCCGGGGCCATGGAAGCCCGGCCCGCGACGGACGGGCCGCTGTCCGGCAATGCCGCCGTCAGCGCTCTGGAACTGCCTGTGGTCTTCGAGATCGGCAGGCTGCAGCTGCGTCTGGACGAACTGGCGGCGCTCGTTCCCGGTCATACCTTCGTCCTGGGGGGCGATACGGCCGCGCCCGTGGTGGACATCCGCGTGGCGGGGCAGGTGCTGGCGCAGGGGCGCCTGGTGGACGTGGCCGGTATGCCGGGGGTGCAGATCACCCGCATGGAAGCGGCCGGACAGGACCCCAGCCCGCAACAGGGAGCAGGGGAGAGCGGCGGGCAGGACGACGCCACGCGGCAGGGGGCAGAGGATGGAACTGGCCGGGATTAATCCCCTCTATCTCATCGCGGGCCTGGCCCTTCTGGGGCTGGCGTCCTTCCTGCTCATGATGGTCACGTCCTACGTCAAGATCGTGGTCGTCACCAGTCTGGTGCGCAATGCCCTGGGGGTGCAGCAGGTACCGCCCGCCATGGTCATGAACGGTCTGGCCATCATCCTGACGATCTTCATCATGGCCCCTGTCGCCATGGATACCAAGGCCCTGCTGGAGCAGCAGCGCCTCAGTGAAAGTCCCACGCCTTCAGAGATGCTGGATACCCTGCAGGCCATCTCCCCGCCGCTGCGGCAGTTCCTGGTCAAGAACACCAGCCCCGCCATCCTGCAGGAATTCATGGGCACGGCCCAGCGTGTCTGGCCGGAGCATCAGCGGCAGAGCATCTCGCGCGACAATATGTTCATCCTCGTACCGGCCTTCACCATCACGGAGCTGACCAAGGCCTTCCAGATCGGCTTTTTGCTCTATTTGCCTTTCGTCGCCATAGACCTTATCATTTCCAACATTCTGCTGGCCATGGGCATGATGATGGTCTCGCCCATGACCATTTCCCTGCCGTTCAAGCTGCTGCTGTTCGTGACGCTGGACGGCTGGCTGAAGATCAGTCAGGGTCTGCTGCTCAGCTATCAGTAGCCGCATTCGGAGGTGCTATGGAGATCAAGGTAACGGAACAGGACGGTATCGTCATCGTGGAGCTCGCAGGCCGCATGGACGCCACGACGACCCCGGAATTTGAAAGTGCGACCCGCTCCCTGCTGGCCGAAGGGAAAAAATGCCTGCTCATCGACATGGCACGGCTGGAATACATCAGTTCCGCCGGCCTGCGCGGCATCCTGGTGCTGGTGAAGGCGCTCAAGGCCTGTAGCGGCAAGCTGGCCTTCTGTTCCCTGCAACCCATGGCTGCGGAAGTTTTTCGCATCTCCGGCTTCAATGCCATGCTGACGGTGCGTGACAGCCGTGAGGATGCCCTGTCGGCCCTGGCCGGTTGATACAGGGCAAGGAGGTAGCCCGTGCCCCAAATCATCCTTCCCGCCCATATCGACAGCTGCCTGCCGGCCATGGACTTCCTGCGCTCGCATCTTGCCGAAAGCCATGCCGGGATCCTTGGTTTTGTGGAACTGGCAGTGGAAGAGCTGCTGGTCAATGTGGCTACCTACGCCTATGCGGGCACCTGCCCGCCGCACGATGGAAAAGACAGCCACTGGGGGCAGCTGGAACTGGGTTTCCGCCGGGTGAGCATGGACGGTGTTCCTTCCCTTTGCGTCTGGATACGCGACTGGGGCAAATGCTTTGATCCCTTCGTGGAAAGTCCCAGCCCGGACACGTCGCTGGAAGCGGAGGACCGTCCCGTCGGAGGGCTGGGGGTGCATCTGGTCAAAAACGTGTCCGCCCATCACTGCTACAGCGGTGAAGACGGCACCAACACCATCGAGCTCTATTTCAAACTTGAAAACGTCGAGAACTGACACGCAGCATGGATACTTGCCGCGTCTGGCCGGTCTGCTGCTCTGCGCCGTGCTGGCCGCCGGCTGCGGCAGCCGGCATGCGGCGACACCGCACGCCGTGCAGCCGGGCCCACCGCCGGAAGCTGTCATGCTGCCCGGTACGGGGATCCTTTCCCATGAGTGCCAGGAGCAGGAGGCCCCGCCCCGTGTGGTGCGTCTGGCCTCTCTGTCCCGTCCTCGTGCGCCGGGCGATGCCCGCACGGAACAGGCGACAGCCCTTGCCGCGTCCGCCGGGGCCACAGGACGAGGACAGGCTGCTGCCGCTGTCGCTGTGCCGCCGCCGGGCGATCAGGCTTCGTCCGCGTCCCGTCGCCGCATCCCCGACGATATCGCGGCTCCCGCACCCGAAGAATGGCGTCAGCTGGCCTGTGAGGCCCAGGAGATATTCGGCCTGGACGCCGGCCTGGTCCTGGCCGTCATCAGGGCCGAATCCTCGTTCGATCACACGGCCGTTTCTTCGGCCGGAGCCGAAGGGGCCATGCAGATCATGCCCCGCACCCAGGAAGACCTGGGCCTCATCGATCCCTTCGATCCCCGCGCCAACGTCTATGCCGGTTCCCAGTATCTCATGAAGCAGTTGCAGCGCTTCGGCTCCATCGAGCTGGCGCTGGCCGCCTACAATGCCGGTCCCCAGAGCGTGGAATACTATGGGGGCATCCCGCCCTTTCCCGAGACACGGGAATTCGTGCGCCGTGTCCTGGCCTACTGGGCGCAGGAATCACGGCCGGGAGCTGTCCGGTCCTCGTGAAGCCGCCCCTGTCCCGGTTTGCGGATCGCCGGCCCTGTCAGCCGGAGCTGAAGCCGTCCGGGCAGGGTATGCCGTGCCGCAGCGGCTCCCGCCTCCGTCCGGGCGGCCCCGACGGCAGGTCGCCTTGTCACCTGGTGTGTCAACACTATCCGCAGCTTGTTTGGGGGAGGGAAAGCCCTCATCTCCGCTGCCGATGCCCGTAGCTTCCTGCGCCGCAACGGGCACGGCCTGCGGCCGCCATCCGGTCGCGCGTTGCTGTCGATGCCCGTAGCTTCCTTCGTCGCGGGCACGGCCTGCGGCCGCCATCCGGTCGCGCGTTGCTGTCGATGCCCGTAGCTTCCTGCGTCGCAACGGGCACGGCCTGCGGCCGCCATCCGGTCGCTGCCCGGGTGAGAGAGGTTTCTCTTCCACAAGCTCCCCTCCTTTCTCCAGCGTACTTTGTCAGATGAGCGCGGGAGCATGCGGCAAGCATTTTTCGCCGGGCATGCGCAAGTGATGCTCTCTATTTATTTGAAATAAAGTATAAAATTTGTGTCAGCCAGCCCTGGTGGTAAAAGGGGGCCGGCGGCGTGGAGGTATGTATCCTCCGGCATCCTTCCATGTCCGTTTTCACCTCGCCGCGTGACGGCGGCCGCTCCGTGGCGAAAGGCCGCCTGTAACAGTGCGCTTTCCCGGCTTTCGGGCCCGTAACGCCATGTTCCCGTACCTGCCGGATATTTTCCTCTCCGCCTGTCTCTATATGTGGGCCTGCCCGTCAACGAGAGGCAGGGCCAGCGGGTTGTCTTGCCAGACAGACGCCTTGCCGGAAAGCAGCAAGGATATCCGTGAGCTGCGCGTTCCTTGCGCAAGATGCATAGCAGCGGGGCCACAGGGACGACAGCCGTAGCGGCACAGGCTGTCCGTAGCGTGCGCGCTCTGCGCGAAATCGGTGCGCATGAGGATGCGCGGTTCATGTGCAGATCAGCAAGTGGATCTTGTTGGGATACTTTTGAACGATGTGATTTTTCAGGATCTACATGTACTGGTAGGAAATTGAAGATGGCCGGGAAGCCCCACTGATACCGGAACATGACTGTTGCATGAAGTAAGTAATGGGATATCTTGGCAGTATCAGCATATTTTTCTGAATAAGTTTGTAATAAGCCTATAAGCTGTATCTGGTTTTTATATATCATCTATACATGTATAACATATTTTGATCGTCCGGCGTATGAGAACCTATTGATAAAGATATATAGTTGTATCGAGAAAGAAATTATATATCGTATCACTTTTTGTAAAGAAGAAGACGGTTCTACGGGTTATGTCAGTGTCTTTCATGAAAGTGTATATGATCAAATGAGATGGATGACAACATCGAAGAGAAAAGATATACAAGATCAATGGATATTTCCTTGAAAAATAATAAAAACTGCGCTAATCTGTCTGGATTAAAGAGAAAAGGAGAAAAGTGTGAAAAAATTTTTGGCGGTGCTCATCTTTTTCCTGCTGGTTCCTTGTCAGGCCATGGCATTTGATTTTTATGGCTGGTGGCAATCGCAAAATACGCCTTCAGTGCTGATGCGCATTACCGAGAAAAAAATTTTTGGATTTGATTATACTGTAAAATCTAAAACAGACAGAAGAGTTGAGATATTGGTGGATAATTCTGATATCCCATGCTATATAGATAAATGCGATGAGAATGTCATCATGCTGACGAATGCTCTTGGTGAAAAAGAAGTTTATAAATTCGTTACAGAAAAGACGAATCTTAATGCAAAAGAAGTGAAGGACATGTTCGATTTGCAATAAAAATATATTTTGTTGCATACGCAATCAAAGGGAGAGACGTTCGCCGCTTCGTCCTGTCAGTATCGCGGCCCCGTCGAAACAGACGGCCGGGGCATTCCAATCCTTGGTAAACAAGGCTCACGGGCTGCCCCGTACACGAGGATACCTGCGCGGTGGTTGCCAGGGACAGGGCCTGTGCGCAGGCAATGCTTCTGCGATGGGCAGGAAGGAGTTCTGCCGGCGCTGGTAATGAAGGGGCGGACAGAATTGCCGTCCTCACGAGATGCTGGAGAATGGGACGGTGCGCTGCGCTTGGGCGTGATCACGATATTTGACTAGGGGAATGATGATGCTGTCCATGGGGACCAGGGTCGCCACTGTGACGTAATATCACGAAGCATATGGATTTTGGGTGCAGAAGCCCCGAAAACACAACGCGCGAACGTGCATCATTGATGCACGTTCGCGCGTTGTGTACATGGAACACCCAAGCGGAGCTTCAAAAAAGCTTAGCACGTTGCGTATGCTCTAAAAACTCCTTTTGATTTGCCGACATATGACTGCGGTCTGGCAACTGCAGTAATGGAGCAAATCAAAATAAGGTCACCAGGGGCGACATCAAGACGTTAGCTTATGCGAACTGGAACTGTAAATGGCATATTGGTTTGGCTCCTGATATAGGCAGTAGGTAAGTAGGTACTCCATGGAAAAACGTTCCTTGGGGGAAATCTTACGCAGACTGTGTGGATGGAAGGGATCAGATAGAATCTCGGCCGGATGCTGCCCCGACCCTATCTGATTTGCCAAAAGAAAACGGTCTGCCGTCAGGCAGACCGTCAGATCAGGCGGGAAAGCACGGGGCTGATGGCTTTCCGCCGCTGTTTTTCCGGGCGCGCCGCCCGGCCTATTTGTCGGCGAACAATTCCCTGGCCTTTTCCGCGAAGCGGCGGCCGAAGATCTCAAAATCGGCCTTGCATTCCTCATAGTGGTTGCCCACGGCGTCCAGGGCCACAGGGCCCAGATGGATATAGGGCTTGCCGTGTGCGGCCCCTCCGGAATAGACCAGCATCCCCTTGACCAGCATGTGGGGCAGGATGGTCATGATGGCCACATCGGCACCGCCCTGGGCATAGTGGGCGGTGGCGAACACGCCCCCCAGCTTACCGGCCAGAGCGATGCCGTGCGAATCCTCATCGAACCACTTTTTCATCTGCCAGCAGGTATTGGCCAGATAGGTGGGCGTGCCGAAGATGACCCCGGCGCACTGCTCGATATAGGCGGCATCCAGCGCTTCCTCCACGGAAAAGATGCGCGCCTCGCCGCCTGCGGCTTCCAGACCACGGGCGATGATCCCGGCCATCTCACGGGTATGGCCGGTCTTGCTGTAGTAGATGATGGCGAATTTCATGATGCAAAGCTCCTTGGGCAAGTCCGGCCGCAGGGCAGACCGCCTGCCCGGTTAGATCTGGCCCAGCATGCGCGGCACGAAGGTCGACAGCTGGGGGAAGATGATGATGACGACCAGCGCCAGCAGGGAGGCCAGTATCAGCGGCAGGGCCGCCTTGCTGATGCGTTCCATGCTGATGCCGCTGATATTGGCGCCCACATACAGGTTCACGGCCACAGGCGGCGTGACCTGGCCCACGGCCAGGTTGACGGTCATCATGATGCCGAACCACACCGGGTCCCAGTTGAAGTGGGCCATGATGGGCAGCATGAAGGGCAGAAAAACGTAGTAGATGGAAATGGCGTCCAGCAGCATGCCCGCCAGCAGCAGGATGATGTTGATCATCAGGAGGACGATCCACTGATTGTCCGAGACTGCCAGAAGCACGGCAGAGCCTTTTTCCACCAGTCCCACGGTGGAGGCCACCCAGGAGAACAGGCCCGCACAGGTCACGACCAGCATGACGACCGCCGTGGCCTTGATGCTGGCCGCGAAGATCTCGCCCAGGATGCGCAGGCTGTCGATGGTACGGTAGATGAACACGCCCACGAACAAACCGTAGAAAACGGCCACAGCCGCGGCTTCCGTGGGGGTGAACACACCGCCGTAGATACCGCCGAGGATGACCACCGGGGTCATGATGCCCCAGAAGGCTTCCCTGAGGGCCGTGCCCACGCTCTTGCCGCTGGCCTGCCCCCTGTAGCCCCGTTTGCGGGAAATGATGAGCACGGCGGCCATGATGAACAGGGCCACCACGATGCCCGGGACGAAACCGGCGGCAAAGAGGGCGGGCACCGACACATCGGCCACGCTGCCGTAGACGATGAAGGCGATGCTGGGGGGGATGACGATGGCCAGGCCGGAGGTGACGGAAACCGTGGCCGCGGCAAAGGCCTTGTCATAGCCGGCCTTGGCCATGCCGGGGATCAGTATCAGGCCCAGGGCCGCCACGGTGGCCGGCCCCGAACCGCTGACGGCGCCCCAGAAGGTGGCCACGGCCACGGTGGCCAGCGCCAGGCCGCCGGTCATGGAGCCCACCAGGGCCTCCATCAGGGCGACGATGCGCGCGGCGATGCCGGAGCGCTCCATGATGTAGCCTGCCAGGATGAAGAAGGGGATGGCCAGCAGGGGGAATTTGGCGATACCGGCAAAGAAGTTGTACGAGAGCATGCTGAAGCCGAGGTCCCATTGCCAGACGACCACCAGGGCGGAAAAGCCCAGGGCCAGGGCGATGGGCACGCGCAGGACCAGCGGGATGATGAACAGGATCAGCAGCCAGAAAGCCGGATCGTGCAGCAGGGATACGCTTTCCACACGGGCCTCCTAGTAGCTGCCGCCGCGCAGGTCGGCGCAGGCGCGTTGCAGCATGCGAAAAATGGTCAGGATGGAGAACAGCGGCGTGGCGATGGTGTACCACCAGACGGGGATGGCCAGCGATTCGGAAATGACCTCCAGCTCGAATTCGTCCCGCACTTCCAGCCAGCCGGTCCAGGCCAGGGCGCCGAAAAAGGCCAGGCACAGCGCCACGGACAGCAGGTAGCAGCCAAAGCGCAAGGACTTGGGCAGGGCATCATACAGGATGCTCATGCCCAGATGGCTGCCTTCACGGAACGAGCGGGCCGAACCCAGCAAGACGATCCAGACAAAGAAGTTGATGGTCAGCTCCTCTGTCCAGGCAAAAGAAAACGGCGTGCAGTAGCGCACGACCACATTGACGAAGGCGATGGTCACCATCACCGCCAGCAGCAGCGCCCCCAGCATCTCTTCCAGGCGCGTATCCAGAAAACGCAGCATCGAATCCATCCGGTGGTTAGACGGGGAGGGCCGGCCCTCCCCGCACAACAAAAACTGAAATCAGAGCTATCCGTCGCCAGGGGCCTCCCCTAGCGGACAGAGGCCATGTCCTCCTCGGCGGCCTTGACCAGACCGGCGCCGATCTTGGCGGTCCAATCCTTGCGCACGCCTTCGGTGGCCTTGGCCAGGGCAGCGATCTCTTCCTTGCTCAGGCGGGACACCGTCATGCCGTTGGCTTCCATGACCGCGTAGGGATCCGTGGCTTCCGGCAGCTTGCCGATGCTCTTGAGATAGGCCAGGGCGGAACCGTCATCCATGCCCAGCCGGGACAGGGCCTTGCCGTACTTTTCGGTCTCCACGGCGCATTCCAGCAGCAGCTTCTGGTCTTCAGGGCTGAAGGACTTCCAGACGCGGGGGTTCACGCTCAGCATCAGAGGGTCGATGATGTAGTGCCAGTCGCAGTGGAACTTGTGGTAATCCCAGATCTTGAGCGGGATATTGATGCCGTTGGTGGGGTTTTCCTGCCCGTCGACCACGCCCTGCTGGAAACCGGTGGTGGCCTCGCTCCAGTTCATGTTCACGGGGTTGGCGCCCAGCGCGCGGAAGGTCTCGATGAAGATGGGGCTGCCCACCACGCGAATCTTCAGGCCGCGCAGGTCCTCAGCCTTGGTGATGGGGCCCTTGGACGTCGTCAGTTCGCGAAAGCCGTTCTCGGTCCAGCCGAGGATCTTGACGCCCTTCTTTTCCACGGCTTCGGTCATCATCTTGCCGGATTTGCCGGCCAGGATGGCGTCCATGGCCTTGTAGCGGTCAGGCTCCACCGCCAGGAGGAAGGGCAGGGCGGGCAGGTTCAGTTCCTTGATCTGGGGCGACCAGTTGATGGTGGACGCCAGGGCAAAGTCGATGGCGCCGTTGCGCAGCAGCAGGAATTCGGAGGTCTGCTTGCCGGCCAGCAGCTGGCTGGAGTGGTAGACCTTGATATTGATGCGCCCCTGGCTGCGTTCGCGCACCAGGTCGGCGAAGAAGGTCCCGGTCAGGCCCCAGCCGGACGTGGCGCCGGGTACGACGCTCAGTTTGTATTCGCTTTTGTACGGGGCCGCCGTGGCCGGCAGCGCCAGCAGACAGGCACACAGGGCCAGGACGACCCAGCGATAACAACCTTTCATAGAACATCCTCCTCAGGATAAAACGTCCTGCAGTGGCGTCTGGCCGCAGGTCCCCACGACATGCGGCAACGCCTCACAAAAGCGGCAGGACGACATACAGCACAGGCAAGATGATGATCAGGGCCAGGGTGGAGAATATCCACAGGGCATTGGCCAGATCGACATCGAGTCGGAACAGCACCGGCGGGACCAGGGCCGTCATGGCCACAGGCATGCAGGAAAGGACGGTCACGACCCGGAGCGGCAGCCCCCCGTCGATGCCGCCCAGCCCGGCCAGCCCGGCCAGCGGCACCAGCAGGGCCGGGACGCCGATGAACTTGACGGCAGCCAGGGCCGCGGCTTCGCGCGTGTAGCAGGAGATGCGCGAGGGCCGCAGCCCGAGGCCGATGGCAAAGAGGAACAGGACCGTTGCCAGCAGCATGGCCGCCGAGGCCAGCGGGCCCAGGGAGGCAGGCCGGGGAACATCCAGCACGTTCAGGACAAGACCCAGGCCCAGAGCCGTCAGGATGAGCAGCAGCACGGGGTCCGGCCGGAAGGAACGAAAGTGGAATCCCCCCTGGCCGCCGCCCAGGTGCCGCGCCACGGGAAAGGCGATGCCGAAATAGAACATCTCTTCACAGAGCCTGAACAGGGCCACGATGGCGATGGCTTTTTCGCCGAAAAAAAGTACGGAGACCAGAGCGCCCACAGCGCCGAGGTTGGAAAAAGTGCCGCAGCAGTAGAAACTGCCGGTGCGGGAAGGCTCCAGCCGCAGTCGCCGGGCCGCCTGCAGGGAAAGGAAACCGCCCCAGATCCAGGCGGTGATGCCCAGCAGCGGGAGCGTCAGCAGGCGGGGATCCGGCGCGGGCAGGCCCCACAGGGACAGCATGGCGGAGCAGGGGATCAGGCAGAACACGGCGAGCGACTGCATGCGCCGTCGGACAGTCTCCATCCTGGGGCGGGGGATGCGCAGCAGGCGCTGTGCGGCATAGCCCGCAGCAAGGCTGATGAAGATAAGGCAGAGGGAAAGGAGCAACCTGTCCATAACGATGCAGTCCGGTTCCGGTATCGGCTGGCGTGCCGCGTGGCGCAAGGCATTGCCGATGCCGATACCCATGCCATGCTAGGCCCAGGTGCCGGTCTTGTCAAAGTCTATCTGCAGGCTGGCCTTTCCTGTCTGCCGGCAGGGCGGAGGAGGGCCGGATGCGGGGCGAAAGCCCCACTTTGGTGATCGCCGTGCGGCGGCATGCTCCCGGATGCCCTTGCCGGGACCACCGTGTCGGCAGTGGCGGCCCGGACAGCCGGGCATCGGGATGTGGGGAGGCAATGTCCCTTCAGCTGGCGCGCGCGGGAGAGGCCGATACGGCAGGGGACGGCAGACGGGGATGGGGAAGGACGCCAGCCCGCGCGGGCCGGGCCTGCGTCCCGGCAAAGCGGGACGGCGGGAGCCGGGGACGGGGCGCGTCCGGCCCCGGGGCGTCGGGGTCAGGAGAGGCGGTGGGGACGGCGCAGGCGGGCCCAGACGCTGCTGAGCGCGAACCACAGGCAGGCCACCAGGATCATGGTGGCGCCGCTGGCCGTGGAAAGCCACTCCTGCGCCGAGAGCAGCAGGCCGGCCACGCCGGAGCTGACGGCCACGACCTGGGCCCACCAGAACATGCCGCCTGCGGTCTGGGCGAAATTGCGGCCCGCCGCTGCCGGGACGATGAGCATGGCCGTGACCAGCAGGACGCCTACCGTCCAGACGCAGAACATGACGACCAGGGCCAGCAGGCCGGAAAAGGCATACTGCCACAGGCAGACCCTGATACCGTGGACCCGTGCCATGACGGGGTTGAGGGCGATGTAGAGCAGGCGGTTGTAGCCGATGATCTGGAACAGCAGCATGGCGAGGAAGAGGACGGCGAGGCAGAGGATCTCGCCCTGGCTCACGGTCAGCACGTCGCCGTAGAGGAATTGCTGCATGGTGCGGGCCATGCCCGGCTGGCGGCTGACGACGGCCAGACCGAAGGCCACGACGGCGGAAAAGACGATGCCGATGACCGTATCGGACGACAGGGCGCTGCCCCGGCGTACGGCCATGACCGCCAGCCCCACCAGCACGCCGAAGACAGGCATGGACCAGTGCGGGTCCACGGCCAGCAGCAGCCCCAGGGCCACGCCGGCAAAGGCCGAATGGCCGATGGCGTCGGAAAAGAAAGCCATGCGGAAGGAGATGACCTCCACCCCCAGGGCGGCCGTCATGGGCATGAGCAGCAGGACGGCCAGCAAGGCCTGCTGCATGAAGCCCAGTTTCAGGCAGTCCAGCGGCAGCAGGGAAAAAAGATGGCAGACGGCTGCAAGATCAGGCATGGCGCTGCCCCCTGTCCTCCCTGCCCGCAGGCGCCATGCGCAGGGCATGACACAGGGCGCCGCACTTGTTGCAGGCGGCTTCGGGATGTTCGCACTGGTTGGGATAGAGATGGATGGGGACGCCAAACAGTTTCATCAGGATGGCCGCCGTCAGGGTCGTCTGGGGCGGGCCCTGGGCGATGACTTTTTTGTTCAGGCCGATGACATGGTCGGCATAGTGGGCCGCCAGCGGCAAATTGTGCGTCACCATCAGCTGGGTGAAGCCCTGCTGGCGTCGGGCGCTGTCGAGGACATCCCAGAAAAGCCGCTCGCCCTGGAAATCGACCCCCGCCGCCGGTTCGTCCAGCAGCAGGATGTCCGGCTCGCGGGACAGGGCCGCGGCCAGCAGGACACGACGCAGTTCCCCGCCCGAAAGATCGCTCATGCGGCGGCGGATCAGATGCTCCGCATGCACGGGGGACAGGGCCGCGCGGGCGCGCCGGGAGGCGCTGCCCTTGATGCCGAGCCACAGGGGACGGCGCTGATGCCCCAGGGAGAGGAATTCGGCCACGGTCAGGGGCAGGGCGCTGTCCATCTGCAGGTTCTGCGGCACATAGGCCAGACGGGGCCTCCCGCCGCCGGGAGTCCGCATGCGGATGTCCCCGGTATAGGCGATCTCGTCGATGATGCAGTGCAGCAGGGTACTTTTCCCGGCGCCGTTGGGACCCACCAGCACGGTGCTGCTGCCCTGGGGAACCGTGGTCGAGATATCCTGCAGGATATGGAGATCGCCCCGGCGGACGTCCACATGGACGATGTCGATGGCTGCTGCGGCGTTAGTGGGCAAGGGCATTTTCAAGGATCTGGCAGTTGTGGCGCATCTGCTGTGCAAAATAGTCCGGCGGTGTGTTTTCCGGTCCGGAGGCCAGGGATTCCAGCTGGATGACGGGGACGCCGGTCTCGGCGGCCAGGGTCTCCAGCGGCCGGGGCGAGAACTGGGGTTCGCCTATCAGCAGCACAGGGCGGGCCTTCTGGATGTGTGTGATGCATTCCAGCAACCGGGCGGCGGAGGGGGCCTGCTCCTCGTTTTCCTGCAGGACGTCCATGACGGACAGTCCGGCGGAACGCATCATGTAGGCCAGGGAGTCATGCTGCAGCAGGACGCAGGCGCCGGGATGGGCCGTCCCCAGGGCCGCGAGCCGCTGTTCGACGTCCAGCAGCGTCTTTTGCAGGGTCGCCGCCCGCTCGCCTATGGTCCCGGCCTGTTCCGGGCAGGCCTGGACCAGGGCCGCGGCCATGGTCCCGACCATGCGGGAGGCCGCCGCCGGAGAAGTGAAGATATGGGGATTGTAGCTTTCGTGACGGGTATGCCCCGCCGCCTCGTGATCCTCATCGCCGGCCAGCAGGGCGATGCCCTGGCTGCAGTCCACCTTGCGGGCCTCCGTCTGGGCCAGCACCGGGGCAAAGGCCTTTTCCAGGCCCAGGCCATTGAGCAGGATCATGTCAGCGGCCGCGACCTTGGCCAGATCGGCCGGGGTAGGGGCATAGTCATGCGGGCAGCCGGTCGTTGCCGGGACCAGCAGGTCGAGATGCACATCGTCCAGTCCGGCGACCAGCGGCCGGGCCAGTTGCCAGACGGGATAGGTCGTGGCCAGGACATGGACGGGGCGTGCCGCCGCGTGCAGGGACAGGGGCAGGGCGAAAAAGAGCAGGGCCAGGGCCAGAAGGCCCACAGTCACATGGAAGCTGTGGCGGAGGGAAGGGTGTCGTGTCATGTATGATCCGAAAATGATTTTCAAAAATTTTAGGGAAGACCGTACCACCTGTCAAGAATGCGGACTTGCCAGCCTTTTCGCCGGGCATTATGCTGGCAGGAAGACGTCTTGGCAAGGCCTTTCGTGGCCGGCATCCTGCGGGAGGAATCGTGGAGCAGATCGCTGGGGTCGTTTTGGCGGGAGGGCTCTCCCGCCGCATGGGCCGGGACAAAAGCCTGCTGCGCCTGCGGGGCCTGTCTGGTCCCACACTGCTGGAACAGGGCCTGTCCGTATTGCGGCCGCTCTGCGCACCGGTCTGGGTCTCCTGTCGTGCGGGCCAGAGCTGTGCTGGGCAGAGCTGTGTGCATGACATCCTGCCGGTCTCCGGTCCCATTTGCGGCGTGCATGCGGCCCTGATGCGGGCCCGCTCCGAAGGCATCCCGGCGGTGCTGGCTCTGTCGTGCGACATGCCGTTCATGCGGACGGACGTGCTGCGGCGACTGGCGGCAGCCTTTGCGGCCGCGCCGCGGCAGGCCCTGATGACGGCCTTCATGGCCCCCAACGGCTGGACGGAATCCCTGGCGGCCATTTATCGGGTGGAGGCGGCGCCCTTTCTGGAAGCGGCCGCAGCACAGGGACGATTGAAGATGCGCGAGGCCGTCCCCCTGTCCCTGCAGCATTTTGTGCGCTACGGCGAAGCGGATGCGGCCTTTTTTTTCAATGTCAACACACCGCAGGAGTTCCGTCAGGCCAGCCTGCGGGCCGCCGGCAGGGCTCCTGGAGCGGACCGCGATAAATTCGTCGGGATCCCTGACCGGGCTTGAATCCGCAGCTTGCTTGCGATATTATGCACAATATCCTGCAGAGCAGATTCCCCGCCGCCCGCCAGGGGGGAGCTCCACTGTCTTCTGCTGATTTCCCGGGTGAGGCACAGCATGTTTTTAAGCAAATTTTTCAAGCGCATCACAGGTCGTGACAAGGGCAGCTCCGGCGCGGACGCCAGCCCCGAGCATACCTTTGCAGTCCGGCATCATCGCTTCAAACTCTTCCTGACGGCCTGGAACAAATTCCAGGAAAACATGACCTCACTGGAATACACCCTGTGCTGCGATCATCCTTTTGGCCTGCATCGGGTGCAGGCCCTCTGCACGAGCGTGGCGACACAGGTCTATCAGTGCATCCAGCATCTGGAACGCCTCAACCCGTCCCAGTGCAAGGCCCTGTACGAACGCTTCGGCCATCTGCAGACCGCTGTGGCCAGCGAGGTCTATCCCCGCCTCCAGTTGCTGGAAGGTCCATACATCCTTTCCCTGGAGGAGGCGGGCGACGATGCCGGCAGCGGTCTTGCCGACAGATCCACGGTCCGGCTCGGCGAGCTGCGGCGGCGCTGCCCCGAGGTGGTCCCCGAAGGTTTCGTGGTGACGGCCGCCGGCTGCATGAGCCTTTTTGCCGGCACGGAGATGCTGGAGGAGATGGACCGCCGCATCCAGGCTGCCGGGGGCTATGTGCCCGAGACGCTGCAGGAGCTTTCGGAAAGTCTGGGCGAGCTGACGGAAAGCACGCCCTTGCCCGACAGGCTGGTGATGGAGTTCTGTGCCGCACTGGAGCAGCTGCGCCAGAAGTGCCCGGGCAGGATGCGACTGCTGTTCAAGGGGCGTCTGTGGCCCTGTACCGATGAAGGGGAGCAGCATTCGGAGTCGGATCCCGGGCTGCTGGTCTGGGGGCCTACCGTCTCCCTGCACGCGCCGGATATGGAGATCCTGGCGGCGTTGCACAAGACGCTGGCCCGCAAGCAGCAGGCCCAGGCCCTCGTCTATCGTCGGGCCCGCGGCCTGATGGAAGCCAATGCGCGCCTGTGCATCACCTGCCTTGCCGTGGAGGAGGGCAGCTTCGGCGGCACGGCCCACACGGCCAATCCCATCGACCTCAAGGGTGGCAACGTCCACATCTATTTCTGTAACGGCCTGCCGCAGGATATGGAATATTCCCTGGTGCCCGTCGACGTGATGCACGTTTCCCGCACGCCGCCCTACAAGGTCAGCGCCCGGTGCATGCATGATGCCGAAGACGGCAGCGCCTTTTCGGATCAGGCAGCGGCCGAGGTGGCCGCGCTGGCCATGGAGCTGGAACGTCGGTCGGGCTGTCCCCAGTCCATGGTCTGGTTGCGTACGCCTTCGGGGCAGACGCAGGTCGTCATGGCCAGGGCCATGGTCATCAAGGCCCGGACCCAGGAAGAGCGGGACGGCGAGGCCGAATCCAGCGCGGACGACAATCTGCCCGCGCCCCTGCTGGCCGGCGGCGTCACCACCAGCCGCGGCCGCGCCTGCGGACCGGTGGTCGTCGCCCGCTCCTGGGCGGACGTGCTGGATTTCCCCGACGGCGGCATCCTGGTGGTGCAGCGTGACCTCTACCAGTGGGCTTCCCTGGTGGACCGCGCCGGGGCCATCATCGCCGAGGACGGTCTGCTCGGGTCGCGCCTGTTCTCCCTGGCGCGCGAGTTCGGCATCCCGGCCATGTTCGGTCTGGCCGGAGCCACGGAAAAACTGGCCACGGGCGAGAAGGTCACCGTCTGTACGGAAATGGGCTGTGTCTTCAGCGGCCAGCTGGACGAGCTCATGGCCCAGGCCCATCCTCCCCGCGACTATCTGCCCGGCAGCCCCGTCTACCGGGTATTGCAGCATGCCGCGGAACATATCCTGCCCCTGACCATCGACGTGGACAGTGTGGATTTCAAGGCGGCCAACTGCCAGACCTATCATGACATCGCCCGCTATTGCCATGAAAAGGCCGTCAGCGCCATGTTCACCCTGGGATCGGACAAGCAGTATGCCGCCCAGCGCATCAAGCAGCTGCGCGACCAGGTGCTCAAACAGTTCTGGGTCGTCAATCTCAATGACGGCTTCGGCAAGGTGCAGCCCGGACCGGTCATCGATGTGGAGGACATCACCTCCGTCCCCTTGCAGGCCATCTGGCGCGGCATGAACGCCTATCCCTGGCAGGGGCCGCCGCCTGTGGACGGCAAGGGTTTCCTGTCCGTGCTCTTCGAGGCCACGGCCAATCCCAATCTGGACCCGGCGGCCCAGACGGCCTATTTTACGGAAAAGAACTATTTTATGGTGTCCCGTGACTATTGCAGTCTGCATTCCCGGTTCGGCTTCCATTTCGTTTCCGTCGAGGCCCGGCTGGGCGACCGCACGCCGGAGAATTATGTGGCCTTCCAGTTGCGCGGCGGGGCTGCCAATATCGAGCGCCGCATCCTGCGGGTACGCTTTGTGGCCGATCTGCTGTGGGAGTTCGGCCTGACGCCCGTGGTGCGCAATGATGCCGTCACCGCAAGACTGGAAGGCATGGATATGGAAGAAGGCCAGTGCCTGCTGGCCGTGGCCGGCTACCTGACCATCCATACCCGCCAGCTGGACATGATCATGCAGGACAGCGCCAAGGTGGCGGCGACCCGCAAGACCATGCTGAACCATTGCCGTATCCTGCTGACTGGTGGAGACCTGTCCCAGCAGATTTCAGCCAAGGAGGAGTAGATGTCTTCCACCCGGGAATACAGGCGCATCTTTCGCCGCCTGTTCGTTACACATCTGGGGCTTGCCCTTTTGCCGCTGGTGGCCTTGGGGATTTTCAGCATAGACCGCATCAACGCCATCTATGATGAAAAGATCTCCGCCGGTATCGAAGCCGTCTGCAGCAGTAAACATCGGGCGCTGGACACCTTCCTGCACGAGCGTGTTTCCCAGATCAAAACACTTGCCTTTACGCACGACCTTGCCGAATTGCGGGATCCCGACCGCCTGAGCCGCTTCTTCACCGTCATGCAGCAGAGCGGGCGCTCCTTCGTGGACCTGGGCATCATCGGCATGGACGGCCGCCACATCTCCTATGTGGGGCCCTTCGATCTGCGCGATGCCAATTATGCCAACGCTCCCTGGTTCGCGGAGGTGCTGCGCAAAGGGGTCTTTGTCAGCGACGTGTTCATGGGCTTCCGCAATGTGCCGCATTTCATCATCGCGGTCCTGCGCCATGAGGGGGGCGAAAGTTTCATCATGCGCGCCACCATCGACATGGAAGCCATCAACAGCCTGTTGCAGCGCGTCTACTCCGGGGAACGCAGCGACGCCTTCCTGATCAATGAACACGGCGTGCTGCAGACGGATTCCCGTGATTACGGCCATATCATGGAGCAGTTCGATGTCAGCCTGCCCAATGTGCTGCGCCAGGGCATCGCCCTGGTGCCCCTGCCGGCCCGACAGGGGGATTCCGGCAGCAAGGAGCCCCTGGCTGCCGTGATGCATCTGGATTCCATGCCATGGCTCCTGGTGATCGTGGACGACGTGCGGGAAAGCCTGGCCCCGCTGCATCGCCTGCGGATGTACATCCTGCTGTTCATGGCGCTGGGCGCCGTGCTGGTCACGGTCGGCGCCTTCCTGGGCACCCGCTACATCGTCTCCTGTCTGGCCGCTGCCGACAGGAAGCAGGCCCACATCGACGCCCGCATGCTGCAGTCCAGCAAGATGGCGGCCCTGGGCAAGATGGCGGCCGGTGTGGCGCATGAGGTCAACAACCCCCTGATGCTCATCCAGGAGAATGCCGGCTGGATCCGGGACCTGCTGCAGGACGAGAATCCCAAGAACATGGTCAACTACGAAGAGATCATGGAAAGCACGGACAAGATCGAGCAGCATGTGCAGCGCGCCAAGGGCATCACGCAGCGCATGCTGGGCTTTGGCCGGCGCATGAATCCCGGCCGTTCGGAGATCATGGTCAATGTCCTGGTGGATCAGGCGACGGAATTCCTCAAGACAGAGGCTCGCGGCCGCAATATCACCATCGAAAAGGAATTCTCCCCCGATGTGCCGGTCATCCTTTCTGACTCGGCCCAGCTGGAGCAGGTCTTCATCAATATCATCGACAATGCCATCGATGCCATAGGCAAGAACGGCTCCATCTCCGTGCGCACAGAGCCCTGGGAAACGGGGGCGCGCATCTACTTCAAGGATACGGGGCCCGGCATGGACGAAGAGACCATGCAGCGCATTTTCGATCCTTTCTTCACCACGAAGGCAGTGGGCGAGGGTACAGGGCTTGGCCTGGCCATCTGCTTTACGATTCTGGGAAAGCTTGGTGGCCGTATCGAGGTCAGCAGTACCGTGGGGAAGGGCACGACCTTCTGTATCAGTCTGCCCGCGGAACCGCCGAGCCAACCTCTTGAAACCAGCGAAGACGCCTAGGAGAATGCCATGCATGCACTCTTTGTTGATGATGAAGTGGAATTCCTGCAGCTGATGGAAAAACGTCTGTCCCGCCGCGGCATGACCATCGTGACCGCTCCTGACGGCCAGAGCGCGCTGGATATCGTCACCGAGGCCCTGAAACAGCCCGAGACCATGTTCCAGGTGGTGGTCATGGACGTGCGCATGCCCGGTATGGACGGCCTGGAGACCCTGCGCCACATGAAGAAGATCGCGCCTAAACTGCCGGTGCTGCTGCTGACGGGGCATGCCTCCCTGGGCGTGGCGGTACAGGGGATGGATCTGGGGGCCTATGATTACATGCTGAAACCGGTGGCCATCAATGAGCTGATCATAAAGATGGAGGAGGCGGTTCGCGCCGCTGCATGATATGTCCATACTTGCACGATTGCGACAGTTGCTGGGCGGGCAGAAAGAGCTGAGCCCCGAGGATCTGGCGCGCGAGGAAGAGCTGAAAAAACAGCTCCGTGAGCGTTGCGCCCGTTTCCGTCGCTTATTGTCTTCCAACAAGAACGCGCTCGAGATCATGAGCGAGGTGGAAGAAGCTCTGGCCGGTACGCATCCCTTCGGCATGAGCTATGTGCGGGGTGCCGGGACAAGGGCGGCCACGGCCGTCTACCAGATGGTGCGCGAGCTGAATGCGCTTTCCGACAATCAGTACGAGAGCCTGCAGACGGCCTTCAATAAGGTCAGCGGCCGCATCACGGAAGTGCTGGGGCGCAAGAGCCTGGTCACGGAAGGGCCGCTGCTGCTGCCCTTGACGGACATCAGGCTGGGCGACATGCCGCAGGTCGGTGGCAAGATGGCCAACCTAGGCGAAGTGGCCGCCAATGTGGGCCTGGCCGTGCCGGACGGCTTTGCCGTGACGGTCAACGCCTATCATGCCTTCATGGAATACAACGGTCTGCGGGATGAGATCTCCCGGCGTATCCAGAGTGCGGACATGGACAGCATGGACGACCTGTTCAGCCTGTCGGCCGCCTTGCAGCAGTGCATCCTCAATGCACCTCTGCCGCCGGACTTGGAGCAGGCCATCGAGGAGGCCGTGGCCGCCATGGTGGAACGCCGTGGCAGCGATCTGCGGCTGGCCTTGCGCAGCAGCGCCGTGGGCGAGGATGCCCTGGGGGTGACCTTTGCCGGTCAGTACCGCTCGGAGCTCAACATCCTGCCCGAAGAAGCCTGCGAGGTCTGGAAGGAGATCGTAGCCAGCAAATACGCTGTGACGGCCATGAGTTACCGTTTCCAGCGCGGTATCCCGGACGAGGCGGCGCCCATGAGCGTGGGGGTCCTCAGCATGGTGCAGGCCCTGGCCGGCGGGGTGGCCTACAGTCGCGATCCCGTGGCCAGCCGTCAGGGGCGGGGGCAGGTGACGCTCAACGCCGTCCCCGGTCTGCCCCAGGCCGTGGTGGACGGGGCCGTCACTCCCGACGTCTTTGCCTTCAGTCGTCAGAATCCGCCGGAACTGCTGGAAAAGCATATCGCCCACAAGGCCTTCCGTCTGGATTGCGCGCCCGAGGCGGCGCAGGGCGTCAGCCGTTCCGATCTGGAAGACGAGGCCGCCAGCCGCCCCAGCCTGACGGATGAGCAGGCCCGGGAGCTGGCCCAGGTGGCGTTGGCTCTGGAAGAATTCTACAATGAACCGCAGGACGTGGAATGGGCACTGGAACCCTATGAGGGCAATACCCGCATCGTTGTCCTGCAAAGTCGCCCTTTGTTTGAAAGCGTGCCTGATCAGGCCGGGGAAGATCCTGCCGCCGCTGAAGAAGTGGCCCTGGACGATCTGCCTGTCCTGGCGCGGGGCGGCATGGCCGTCAGCTCCGGCGTGGCTGTGGGACCGGTTTTCGTGGCCCGCAAGGATGCGGACATGCTGTCTTTCCCTCGTGGCGGTATCCTGGTCATCGAGCGGGCCCAGCCCCGTTGGGCCACGCTGCTGTCACGCGCGGCGGGCCTCATCAGCGAGACGGGCGGCATGGCCGGGCATCTGGCTTCCGTAGCCCGGGAATACAAGCTCCCGGCCCTGTTCAGTCTGAAGGATGCCGGGAAGCTGCTGGAGGATGCCGGCGAGGTCACCTTGCTGGCCGATCAGGGGCTCGTCCTGTCCGGTGCGCATCCTGAGCTGATCCCGGCCGGGACGACACCACCCAATCTCATGGCGGGCAGTCCTGTCTATCAGCGACTCAAGGAGCTAGCCGCCCTGATGACGCCCCTGCATCTTCTGGACCCGGAATCGCCGGACTTTTCTCCGGCGCACTGCACGAGCCTGCATGACATCACCCGCTTCTGCCATGAAAAAGCGGTGGGGCTGATGTTCGATGGCGAGGCGGCCCTCAACCGGAATATGGGCAAACAGCTCAAGGTGGGCGTCAAGCTGCAGTACTGGGTCATCGACATGGATGACGGCTTCAAGCGGGGCATCAGCGGGCCCCTGGTGGAGCTGGGCGACATCGCCTGCAAGCCCATGCTTGCCCTGTGGAACGGCATGGTGGCCGTCCCCTGGGCGGGACCGCCGGCGACCAGCGCCTCGGGCTTCATGAGCGTGGTTTTTGAAAGCACCATGAATCGCGAGCTGGAAAGCACGGCGCCTACGGCCATGGCCGACAAGAACTTCTTTATCATCGCCTCGCGCTACATGATCCTGCAGGCCCGGTACGGCTATCATTTCTGCACGGTGGAATGTCTCGCGGGCGACAACGAGCATGAAAACTTCGTCAGCTTCCAGTTCAAGGGCGGCGCGGCCGATGTCAGCCGGCGCATCCTCCGGGCTAGGATGCTGGCCGATCTTCTGGAGGCGCACGGCTTCCGCGTGGACATCAAAAACGACTCCATGTTTGCCGTGGCAGAAGCCTACAATGCCGAGGAGACACTGCGGCGGACGCGCCTGATCGGCTATCTGCTGATCCACAGCCGCCAGGTGGACATGATCATGAAGGATACTGTCCGGGCGACGGCTCTCAAGGAAAAGCTGGCCGGAGATATGGCGGCCTTGATGGCAAAACCGCTGCAGTTCAACTGAGGCCATGTTGACAGGGGCACGGCGTTATATTAGATAACTACCTGTCTTTTTTGCAAAGAGACATATCTGCGGGCAGTTAGCTCAGCTGGTTGAGCACCGCCCTTACAAGGCGGGGGCCACAGGTTCAAGTCCTGTACTGCCCACCAAGGAAATCAATGGGATATGTGCAAAAATATCCCCTAAGCATGAAAGCGATTCAGCCCTGTGTGCTAAATCGTGTGCTAAATCGCTTTTTTATTGCCGGCCGGGAAGGGGA